>NZ_BCXA01000011.1 GCF_001894865.1 Rhodococcus maanshanensis NBRC 100610
GCCGGCAACCACGCCATCACCGCCACCTTCTCCGGCCACGACAACGTCCTCGGATCCACCACCACCCAGCAGGTTTCGGTGACCGCAGCCGACGTCGCCTCCACCACCACCCTCGCCCCGGTCACCGGAGCGAAGGAGGGCACCGCCACCACCCTGACGGCGACGGTCAACCCCGCAGCAGCCGGCGGCACCATCGAATTCAAGGACGGTGACACCGTCCTCGGCACCGCACAGGTCGCCGCCAACGGCGAAGCCACCCACCAGTGGACCCCCACCGCGGCCGGTCAGCGCACCATCACCGCCACCTTCTCCGGCCACGACAACGTCCTCGGATCCACCACCACCCAGCAAGTCACGGTGACCGCGGCCAACAGCAACTCCACCGTGACCATCACCCCCGTCACCGGAGCCAAGGTCGGCACCGCGATCACGCTGACGGCCACCGTCAACCCCGCAGCAGCGGGCGGCACCGTCACCTTCAAGGACGGCACCACCGTCCTCGGCACCGGACAGGTCGCCGCCAACGGCAAGGCCACCTACCAGTGGACCCCCACCACCACCGGCCAGCGCACCATCACCGCCGACTTCTCCGGCCACGGCACCACGAACGCCTCCACCACCCACACCACCGTCACCGTCGCACCCAGCGGCGGCACGAACCCCGGCGGCAACGGCAGCCTCGGCTCCCTGTCCGGCGGCTTCGGCTCCAGCAACTAGCGCTGGACAAAAGCGGGGGTCTGTTCGCGGCGACACCGGACAAGAACAGACCCCCGCCCCGCCCAGCGGCACCGGCTCCGCGACACCCGTTCAACCCGGGGAGCCGGCCCGCCGCACCTTTTGTTCATACCCAGTGAAGAGCGTCTCGAAATGATCAACACACTTCGCCATACCCACCAGTCCGCCTACGACGCACCCGAAGACTGGAGCGCCAGCGCGCTCTGCCGCACCATCCCCGACCCTGACCGGATGTTCGTCCGGGGCTCGGCGCAGCAACGAAAGGCCGCCGCACTCTGCCGGCACTGCCCTGTCGTCCAGCAGTGCGGCGCCGAAGCACTGGACAACCGGGTCGAGTCCGGTATCTGGGGCGGCATGACCGAGATCGAACGCCGCAACCTGCTCATGCTGTATCCCCACATCCGCTCCTGGGCCGCCTTCATCGCACGCGCACACGGTGCAGCCCGGTCCCGAACCATCTTTGACGCCATGGCCTGAGCCCGGTTCACCGAACGCCGCGACCACGGGCCTCGGCGTTCGGTGAACCGGGTGTCCGGTCAGCCGGCCGCGACCAACCCTGCCTCGGTCCGCTCGCCGCGCCGCCGCCGCCGCTGCTCGACGGGATCCGGCACCGGCACCGCGTCCAGCAGCCCCCGGGTGTAGTCGCGCTGCGGATCACCGAACACGCTTGCCGTGGAGCCGATCTCGACCAGCTCGCCACCGCGGAGCACGGCGACCCGGTCCGCCACCCGGTTCACCACCGCGAGGTCGTGGCTGATGAAGAGGCAGGCGAAGCGGAACTCCTCGCGCAGGTCCGCGAACAGGTCGAGGATCTCCGCCTGCACGGACACGTCGAGCGCACTGGTCGGCTCGTCCGCGACGAGCAGCCGCGGCGCCAGCACCAGGGCCCTCGCGAGCGCCACCCGCTGTCGCTGCCCGCCGGACAGTTCGGCCGGCCGTCGGTCCGCGAAGGAGCGCGAGAGCCGCACCGATTCGAGCAGATCGCCCACCCGGGCGCGCAGCAGTGCGCCGGACGCCGCTCGATGCACCACCAGCGGCTCCGCGACGGAATCCCCGACGCTCCGGCGCGGGTCCAGCGAGGCCGCCGGGTCCTGGTGCACGAGCGCCACACCCTTCCGCAGGCCGCGGAGGTCCCGGCGCGAGACCGTCGCCAGATCCGTTCCGTCGAACACGACCGACCCCGAGGTCGCCCGCACCACGCCGAGCGCCGCGCGTCCCAGGGTCGTCTTGCCGGAGCCCGACTCCCCGACCAGGCCCAGCACCTCACCCGCGCCGACGTCGAAGCCCACACCGCGCAGCGCGTGGAACTCCTTGTTACCCAGCCTCGCCGGATAGACCACGTCCAACTCGCGGACCACCAGGACCGCCTCGGACTGCGCCGGGGCGACCTGGCTCGCGGCGCTGCCGAGCCGCGGCACCGCCGTGAGCAGCTGCGTGGTGTACTTCTCCCGCGGCGCCGAGAACAGCTCGTGCACGGCGCGCTCCTCGACCAGTGCGCCGCGGCGCATCACCGCCACCCGATCCGCGATGTCGGCGACCACCCCCATGTTGTGGGTGATGAGCAGGATCGCGGTATCCCGCTCGGTCCGCAGGCCGCGCAGCAGGTCCAGGATCTCCGCCTGCACCGTCACGTCCAGCGCCGTCGTCGGCTCGTCCGCGATCAACAGGTCCGGGTCACCGGACAGCGCAAGGGCGATCACGACCCGCTGCTTCTGTCCGCCGGACAGCTGGTGCGGGTACCAGTCCACCCGCCGTTCCGGATCCGGGATCTCCACCAGGCGCAGCAGTTCGACGGCCCGCGCCCTGGCCTCCGCGCGGCCGATCTTCGCGTGCGCACGCAGGGCCTGCGCGATCTGCCAGCCGACCTTCTGCACCGGGTTCAGCGCGGTCTGCGGCTCCTGGAACACCATCGCCGCCCTGGTCCCGCGCAGCCGGGCGAGGGCGTCTTCCCCCGCCCCGACCACCTGGTCGCCGCCGAGCCGGATCGACCCGCTCACCAGGGCGGCGTCGGGCAGCAGCCCGAGCACCGCCTTGGCGGTCATCGACTTTCCGGAGCCGGATTCGCCGACCAGCGCGAGGATCTCGCCGCGGTGGACGGTCAGGCTCAGCCCGTCCACCACTGGGTCACCGGTCGCGCCGAAGCGGATGCTCAGGTCCTCGATCTCGAGGATCGGGTCTGTCTGGGTCATCGTCTACTCCTGAGATGTCGTGGCGCGTCAGGCCCGGCGCGCGGATCCGAGCGCCTGGGCGATGAGCAGGAACCCGAGCACCAGCGCCGCCACCACCACCAGCGGACCGATGGCGAAGGCCGGATTGGCGTCGAGGTTGGGGACGGCGTCGGCAATGATCGAACCGAGCGAGGGTTCCGGGGGCCGGACACCGATGCCGATGAAGCTCATCGCGGACTCGACGAACACCGCCACCGACATGGACAGCGCGACCTGTACGCCCAACGGCTCCAGGGTGTTCGGCAACACGTGGGTGCGCAACACCCACCACCGACCGGCCCCGATGACCTCCGCCGACTCGACATACGGCAACTCCCGGATCCGCAGCACCTGGGTGCGGGTCATCCGGCCGAAGATCGGGATCTCCGCGACCACGATCACCACGATCACCGTCACCGCGCCGGATCCCACGATCGCGGCGAGCGCGATCGCCAGGATCAGCGCGGGGAACGCGAGGACCACGTCGAAGGCGCGCTGGGCGATCACGTCGGTCACCGGGTGCAGGCTCGACACCAGACCCAGCAGTGCTCCGATCGCGGCCCCGATCGGCACCGCGATCGCGATGATCTCGAGGTTGATCCGGATGCCGTGCAGCACCCGTGAGTAGACGTCCCGATTCACCTCGTCGGTGCCGAACCAGTGCTCGGCACCGGGGCCGAGCAGGTTCGCGCCCGCGATCTGCTCGTTCGGACCGAAGGGCGCGATCCAGTGGGCCAGCAGTCCCGCCGTGGCCACCGCGACCACCAGCACCACGCCGAGCAGCCCCTGCCCGCGGGTGAGCGCGGCGAGCGCCTGGTGTCGGCGCGCGGGGGCCGGCTCGGGCAGTGCCCTGTCGGCGACCGCGGGGTCCTCGATCTGGGTGACACTCATGAGGTTCCCCCGATCCGGATCCGCGGATCCAGGTAGGCGTGCACGACGTCGGTGACGAGCTGGACGAGCACGAACACCGAAACCGAGAGCAGCAGCAGGACCTGGACCACGGGGTAGTCACGGCGGCTGATGCCCTGCTCGATGAGCTGTCCGATCCCTGGCCAGGCAAAGATCGCCTCGACCAGCACCGCCCCGCCGAGCAGCTGCCCGGTGTGCAGGCCCAGCGCGGTCACCATGGTGGGCAGCGCGTTGCGCAACGCGCTGCGGGTCACGAGATTCCACCGCGAGACGCCGAGTGCCCGCGCGGTCAGCACGTACGGCTGGCTCAGCTCGGTGCGCAGCGACTCGGTGAGGAACCGGGTCAGCGCGGCGGCCACCGGCAGGGCAAGGCACACGGCGGGCAGGAGCAGGTACTGCGCCGAGATATCGGGCCTGACCCAGAAACCCTGCGGGGGAACCCCGCCCGAGGGGAGCACAGGTACGAGCACCGCGAACACCAGGACAAGCAGCACTCCGCTGACGAACGGCGGCAGCGCCACGGCAAGGGTGTTGAACCCGGCGACCGCGCTCGTCAGCCACCGCTTCGGCCAGACCACCGCCGCGACGCTGAGGGCCAGGCTGACCAGCACGGCGAGCACCAGCGCGGTCACCGCGAGCACGACGGTGTTGACCAGACCGGAGACGACCAGATCGGAGATCTGACCACCGATCACGTACGAGCGGCCCAGGTCGAAGGTCAGCACCGAGCCGATCCAGGACACGTACTGGGCCGGGATCGACCGGTCCAGTCCGAGCGAATGCCTGATCGCGGCGATGGATTCCGCGGAGGCATCCGGCCCGGCCAGGCTGCTCGCCGGATCGCCGGGGACCAGCCGCAGCACGAAGAAGATCAGCAGCGAGGCCAGCAGCAGCACCGCCACGGCCGACGGCAGCCGGCGTGCGAGGTATCGCACCATGATGCGAGCTCCTCTCGGTCGGGGCCGTCAGGCCAGATAGGTGTCCGTGTAGACGATCTCGGAGCGCTTGGTCCAGTCGATGCCGTGGACCTTCTGGGCCGCGGCGAGCTGGTTGAGCACCACGCCGATCTCCACCAGGAACAGTCCCTCGAGCAACTGGTTGCTGACGGCCCGGTACCTGTCCTTCGCCTCCTCGCCTGTGCCGTCCGCGACCCGCCACGCCGCGCCCGCGGCATCGACGTAGGCCGGGTTCTCGTAGTGCGAGGAGTTCTTGAGCGCGTTGAACGGGTAGGCACTGACGGTGAGCGTGGACGGGACGTACTGGGCCCACGAATGGAACGTCACCCACAGGGCCGGGATGGTGCCGCCGATCAGTGCCTTGACGAAGGTCGCGTTCTCCTGCGGGTCGAGTTCGACCGGGATGCCGACCTCGGCGAGGTTCGCCTGCACGATCTGCGCGGTCGCCTCGTAGAAGGGGTTCCCGGCCTGGTAGGTCAGCGGCAGGGTCGGGACCGCGATCCCGGACTCGGCCAGGATCGCCCGCGCCTTGGTCGCGTCCCGGGTGAAGGTCTTGTTCCTCGCCTCGTCGTAGGCGGGCGAGCTCTTGGGCCACGGCAGGTTCACCGGGTAGCCCGAGCCGCGGAACACCTCCGAGATCACCCGGTCCCGGTCAAGCGCGTGCGCGATCGCCTGCCGCACCCGGACATCGGCGAGCGCCGGATGGGTGACGTTCGCACCCACGTAGACCTGCAGCTCGGCTCCCTCAAGCGATACAGCCTGGAATCCCGCTGTCTTGCCGAGGGTTTCGGTGTCGCGGTAGTTCAGCCCACCCGCCACCGCGACCTGACCGGACTTGAGCGAGCTGAGCAGCGCCTGCGAGTCGGGGATGACCGAGACCTCCACCCGGTCCAGGAACGGGCGGTCCGGGATCCAGTAGTGCTCGTTGCGCTCGAACACCAGCGCGCTGTTGGGAGTGCGCGAGACCAGCTTGAACGGCCCGGTGCCGATGAAGGCGTCACCGGCGGCGAGCTTGTCGATGGATTCGCTGTCGAGGATCGGCACGGTGTCGAGCAGGTCGAAGATGTTCCCGAGCGGATGCGCGAGGGTCAGCACCAGGCGGTGCGGATCGCTGGTGTCGAACGCCGTGATCGCGGCCGCGGTGCTGCGCAGCTGTGCGGTCCACTTGGGGTCCGCGTAGGTGCGGAGGGCGAATTCCGCGTCCTTCGAGGTGAACGGGCGCCCGCTGTGGAAGGTGACGTCGTCGCGCAGGTCCAGGCTCAGCGACAGCCCGTCGGCGGCGAGCTGCCACGACTTCGCCAGCCGTGGTTGCGGCTCCACCTTGTCGTGCGGATAGCGGACGAGGGTGTCGTACGCCAGTCCGATCACGGTGGTGGCGCCGCTGGTGTTGGTCAGGAACGTCGCCGGGATCACGTCCGTGGTGATGCCCGTCTTGAGGGTGCCGCCGCGCACCGGCGTGCCGGACGCGCCGGTGGCCGCCCCCGCCCGCTGCTCGTCGACCGCGGAGGAGCAGGCCCCGAGCAGACCGGTCCCGAAGATGGCGGCGGCGGTCAGACCCGCGCCGCGGAAGAAGGTGCGACGGTCGACGGACGACCGGATGACGGAGGAGCTCACTGGGAGAAGACCCTTCGGATGGAGGTGAGTGGATCTGAGTAGAGGGTGCTGAGCGAGACCACGCTCGCGGCGAACTCCTGGACACGGTTGCCGAAACCGGTGATCCGGATGTCCTTGCGGGCCAGGCTCGACGTGCGCGCGAACGCCTCGGCGACGTGCGGGATGCCCGCGGGGTACTCGGTGAAGGCCTGGCCGCCGAGAATCACCCGGTCCGGGTTGAACAGGTCACGCAGCATCGCAACGGTGCGGCCGAGCACCCGGGCGCGCTCGACCAGGAGTTCGTGCGCCGGAATGGATCCCGCGGCCGCCGCCCGGTAGACGGCGGCGATGGCTGGCCGTTCGTCGGTCTCGGTGAGGATGCCTGCCTCCCTGGCCGCGGCGATGGTCGCGCGGTCGCTGACCGTGGCCTCGAGGCATCCGCGGGCACCGCAGGAGCACAGCGCCGACGAGCCGGTGGACAGGTGCACGATCGAACCGGGGCCGGACGAGGGCGTGTGCACCCGGCCGTCGATGGTGACGGCGACACCCGCCGTCTCGCGGGCGTAGAAGTAGAGGCTGGTCCCGTCCGATCCGTTGTCGCCGGGACGCTGCGGGGCGAGCAACAGCTCCGACGCCGCCATCGCCTCGACGTGCGCTGCGACCGATACCGGCAGTCCCAACCCCTCTCCGATGATCGAGCCGACGGGTGCGCCCAGCCAGCCGAGGCGCGGGTGGTCGACCCGGCCCGTCGTCGCGTCCACCCGGCCACCGAGCGCCACCCCAACCCACAGGGGCCTGCGACGATGCCATCGCGAGGCGAAAAGCTTTGCACTGCGCGCGATCTGGGATAGCGCCTGGTTCTGCGGGAGGGCCGGTGTCGGGACCTCGACGGCGCCGAGGACCTTACCCCGGAGGTCGCTGGCCACGATCCCGGTGACCACCGCACCGATGTGGATGCCGATGGTGAGGTAGGGCTCGTGGTTGACCTCGAACGGGACCCGGGGTCGGCCCACCGCACCGGACGCGGTGAGATCCCCCCGTTCGCGGAGCAGACCCTCGGCGAGCAGCGCCGAGACCTGGCGGTTCACCGTGGCCGTGGACAGCCCGGTGGTCTTGGCCGCGATGTCACGGGCGATCGGCCCACGGGCGCAGGCCACCCGGAACACCGCGGCGGCGGGGGTGTCGGCCACCCGCAGTTCCGGCGGGACGATCTGGGCGCGGGTGGGAGGACGGACGATCGGCCGGGTGAGGGCGGCCGCGGACGACAAAGTGGTGATGGACACGCGAGTTCCTTGCGCTTCGTCCCTGACGGGACAGACCTACACGGCGTGGGCGAGCGCTGACCTGGGAGAACGACGCGACATCAGCCGCCGAGACGCCCGCAGGGGCGTCCGGAGGTCAGGGAGGTCGACGTACGAGGAGTGGCAGCGCGGACTAGCGACAGATACCGCGGGGGGAACAACAGAGTTCCCGCGCCAGGGGCAGGCGTGAACCCAGTGCGGCGGTCACATAGGTGACCCGCAAGGGGTGAGGCCGGCCGGAGTTCATGGCGCCAAGCTAACACCCCGCCGAATTCTCCACCAGCCGAGGGGAAATACCCGCCGACGGTGACGATCCGGGGGCGGTTGCGATCAGCATGACGGAAACCCTTGGCCGCCACAGCCGTCGCTGGTTGCCTGACACACGTACCGCAGCGAGCCAGCACAGACTACGAAAGGCTAGTCATGTCAATCGATTTCGATACCCGGACCACCGCGACGGGAGCCTCCGTCGTGAAGCTCGGCGCCCACATCGGCGCCCGCGTCGACGGCGTCACTCTCGGCGGCGACCTCGATCCGGCGACCGTCTCCCTGATCCGCCAGGCCCTGCTCGAGCACAAGGTGATCTTCTTCCGCGGCCAGCAGCACCTGGACGAGGACTCCCAGTACGCGTTCGCCCAGCTGCTCGGCGAGCCGACCACCGCGCACCCCACCGTCACCTCCCGCGGCGAGCGGATCCTGCCGATCGACTCTGAGTACGGCTCTGCCAGCAGCTGGCACACCGACGTCACCTTCGTCGACCGCATCCCGAAGGCCTCGATCCTGCGAGCCGAGGTGCTGCCCTCCTACGGGGGCTCGACCACCTGGGCGTCCACCGTCGCCGCCTACGACACCCTGCCCGAGCCGCTCAGGGCCCTGGTGGAGAACCTCTGGGCGACGCACACCAACCTCTTCGACTACGCCGCGAGCACCGCAGCGTCCGTCGACAGCAAGGGCGAGGAGTACATCAAGGAGTTCCAGTCCACCTACTACGAGACCCAGCACCCGGTGGTGCGCGTGCACCCCGAGACCGGTGAGCGGTCGCTGCTGCTCGGCCACTTCGTCAAGGGCTTCGTCGGCCTCGGCACCGCCGAGTCGCAGGCGCTGTTCCAGCTGCTGCAGGCGCGCGTCACCAAGCTCGAGAACACCACCCGCTGGAACTGGGAGGACGGCGACGTCGCGATCTGGGACAACCGCGCCACCCAGCACTACGCCGTCGGCGACTACGACGGTCAGCGCCGCCGCCTCACCCGGATCACCCTCGCGGGCGACGTCCCGGTCAACGTCCACGGCGAACGCAGCCGCATCGTCACCGGTGACGCCTCGCACTACTCGACCATCGATCAGCCGGTGCGGGTCGCGAGCTGATGACCATCCCGCCGCACGCCAGGGGCTATGAGGGGTTCACCGGCCGCATCGGCCGCACCACCGACGACTCGACCCCGTCCTGGGCGCCCGCACCCGCGGCCGCCCCGGGTTCGCCGAACGTCGTCGTCGTGTTGATCGACGACATGGGCTACAGCGACATCGGGCCGTTCGGCTCCGAGATCGACACGCCCAACCTCGATCGCCTCGCCGCCTCGGGCGTGCGGCTGACGAACTATCACACCACCCCGCTGTGCTCACCGTCGCGCGCGGCGCTGCTCACCGGGCTCAACCCGCACCGGGCCGGCTACGGCTTCGTCGCCAACGCCGACCCCGGCTACCCCGGTCTGCGCCTCGAACTGGCCGACGACGTGCTCACGTTGCCCGAGATCCTGCGGGCCGGTGGCTACGCCACCTACGCCGTCGGCAAGTGGCACCTGGTGCGCGACGCCAACATGCGCCCCGGCGCGAATCGCGATTCCTGGCCGACCCAGCGGGGGTTCGACCGGTATTACGGTTCCCTCGAGGGCCTCAATTCCTTCTACTATCCGAACCAGCTGGTCTCGGACAACTCCGCGGTCGACGTCGATCAGTACCCCGAGAACTATTACCTCACAGACGATCTGACCGACAGGGCGATCGGCTACCTCAAGGACCTGCGCGCCCACGACGCCGACAGGCCGTTCTTCCTCTACTTCGCACACGTCGCCATGCACGGACCACTGCAGGCCAAGCCTGCGGATGTCGCGAAGTACCGCGGCCGCTACGCGGAGGGCTGGGACGTCCTCCGCGAGAGCCGGTTCGCCTCCCAACTGGCGCAGGGATTGTTCCCCGAGGGCACCGAGCAGGCGCCACGTAACAGCGAGGCCGGATTCGATGTGCCCGAATGGGACTCGTTGACGGCGGCGCAGCAGCGCCGCTTCGCCCGGTACATGGAGGTGTACGCGGGCATGGTCGACAGCGTCGATCAGAGCATCGGACGGATCCTCGACACCATCGAGGAATTCGGTGAGCTCGACAACACCATCGTCGTGTTCACCTCCGACAACGGCGGCACCGCGGAGGGCGGGCCGGAGGGCACCCGGTCCTACTTCTCCCAGTTCGCACACGTCACCGACCCGGACTGGGTGGGCGACGTGCCGCACGACGAGGAACTCATCGGGACCGCGAAGCTCGGCGTGCACTATCCGCGGGGCTGGGGTCAGGCGTCGAACACCCCGTTCCGCTTCTACAAGGGGCAGTCCTTCGCCGGTGGCGTGCGGGTGCCGTTCGTGCTCTCGTGGCCGGACGGACTGCGAAAGCAAGACGGCGACAACGGCATCCGCGAGCAATTCACCTATGTCACCGACCTCGCGCCAACCCTGCTCGCCCTCGTCGGCATCGATCCACCGACCGTGCGGGCCGGACTGCCGGCCAAGGAGTTCGACGGGGTGGACGCCTCCTCGGTGCTGCGCGACGGGGCCGCAGCGTCCGCGCACACCGAGCAGTACACAGAGATGACCGGCAACCGCGGCTACTACCGCGACGGCTGGAAGCTGCTCGCGCTGCACCCGGGCCAGGACGTGGACGCCCCGCGGTGGCAGCTGTTCGACGTCCGGAACGACCCGACCGAGCTGCGCGACCTGGCGGACCGGTTCCCGGAGAAGGTCGAGGAGTTGGCGGCGGCCTGGGACGAGGCGGCATGGGCGAACACGGTGTTCCCCTTGGTGACCGGCGGCGCGCTCGCCGTCAGGAGGCCCGCGGAGCAGGCGCTGTCGCGGCCGGTGCGGCTCCTGCCCGGTACCCCGACCCTGGAACGCTATCGGTCCTCGAAGTTGATCGCGTTCCGCGACTTCGAGATCGCCGTCGAGTTGGGCGGATCCGGATACGCCGAGGGCGACGAGGGCGTGCTGGTGGCGCACGGCGACCCGCAGGGCGGCTACCTGCTCTACATCGAGGAGGGGCACCTGGTGTTCGGGCTGAACAGCTACGGCCGCTATGCCGCCGTCGACGCGGGCCCGGTACCGCCGGGCGCCCGCCGGATCGAGGTCTCCGCGACGGTTGCGCCGCGGCTGCGCTGGGACTTCGCCGTCCGGGTCGACGGAACCCCCGCCGGGGCGCTGCTCGGGCAGGTGCAGCTGGTCGGTATGGCCCCGTGGACCGGCATCTCGGTCGGGGTGGACGCCCGCGGCCCGGTGTCGTGGGATCTGCGCGAGCGCCGCGGGCCGTTCCGCTACACCGGCGCGCTGCGCGCGGTCACCTACACACCGGGTCCCGTCAAGGTTCCCGGCGGGGACATCGAGCGGATCGAACGCGAGGCCGAATACGCGGCGGATTAGGCGGCTTCGCCGCCCGTGCGCGGTTGACGAGTGCAGGGACCCGTCAACCACGCACGGGCGCCGGAGGCGCCTAGGCTGAGGCCATGACCATTTCGCCTGATGAAAACGTCGCCGTCGTCACCGGCGCCAGCTCCGGGATCGGGGAGGCCACCGCGCGAACCCTCGCCGCGCAGGGGTTTCACGTGGTTGTCGGCGCGCGCCGGATCGACCGCCTGGAGAAGCTGGCCGAGGACATCGGCGGCACCGCGCTCGAGCTCGACGTCACCGATGAGGACTCGGTTGACGCCTTCGCGGCGGTCCTGCCGCGGGTCGACGTCCTGGTCAACAACGCGGGCGGCGCCAAGGGCCTGGCCCCGGTGCTAGAGGCGGACCTGGACGACTGGCGCTGGATGTGGGAGACCAACGTCCTCGGCACCCTGCGGATCACCAAGGCGCTGCTGCCGAAACTGATCGACTCCGGCGACGGCCTCATCGTCACCATCACCTCGGTGGCCGCGTTCGAGGCCTACGACAACGGATCCGGCTACACCTCGGCCAAGCACGCCCAGGCGGTGCTGCACCGGACGCTGCGCGGCGAGCTGCTCGGCAAGCCGGTGCGGCTCACCGAGATCGCCCCCGGCGCGGTGGAGACCGAGTTCTCCCTTGTCCGCTTCCACGGCGACGAGGAGCGCGCGAAGAAGGTCTACGAGGGCATCACGCCCCTGGTCGCCGCGGACGTGGCGGAGGTGATCGGGTTCGTCGCGTCCCGCCCGTCGCACGTGAACCTCGACCAGATCATCATCAAACCCCGCGATCAGGCCAGCCCCGGACGCTTCTCGCGGACCTAGCCGTGCAGCACCGGCTGACCGCGGGCCCGCTGCTCGACGACCGCGGCCGGCTCGCGGAAGCGGGCTGGGCGACGTCGGAGGTCCGCCGTTACGACCGGCGGGCCGTCGCCTCGCCCCGGTTCCGGATCAAGGAGTGGGACTACTACTGCGTCCTCACGCAGGAGGTCGGCCTCGCACTGACGGTCGCGGACAACGGCTACATGGGCCTGCTCGGCGTGTCGTGGCTCGACCTCGGGGCTCGCGCCGAGGTGACCGAGAACGTGATGCTGCCCTTCCCGATGGGCTCGATGGCGTTGCCCGCCAGTGCCGACGCCGGCGACGTGGTGGCCTCCCACAGGGGCCTGCGGATCGCGTTCCGGCACACCGAGGATGGCCGGTTGCTCGAGATCGACCACCCGGGGTTCGACGACGGTCGCGGGTTGAGCGGTGAGCTCCTGCTCGCGCAGCCGCCAGCCGTGTCCTCCGGTCGCTCCGCGGGCTCCGCTCCCGACCGGATGGTCGTCGCCACGCCGTTCCACAAGGCGCCCAAGGCCTTCTACTACAACCAGAAGATCAACTGCCTGTCCGCGAGCGGTGAGATCGTGGTCGGCGGGCGGCCGTTCGCCTTCGACCCGGGGTCGGCGTTCGGCGTGTTCGACTGGGGCCGCGGCGTCTGGACCTACGACAACACCTGGTACTGGGGCTCGGCGTCTGGTCTCGTCGACGGAAAGCCGTTCGGGTTCAACATCGGCCACGGTTTCGGCGACACCTCCGCCGCCACCGAGAACATGGTGTTCGTCGACGGTCGCGCGCACAAGCTGGACGAGGTGACCTTCCACCTCCCGCGGGGCACCTTCGATGGCGCGCCGTGGACCTTCACCAGCAACGACGGCCGGTTCGACATGACCTTCGAGCCGATCCTCGACCGTGCGGCCAGCACCGATCTCCTGGTGCTGCGCTCCATCCAGCACCAGGTGTTCGGGCGGTTCAGTGGTCACGTCGTCCTCGACGACGGCAGCAGGATCGAGATCGCGAACCTGCTCGGCTTCGCGGAGGAGGTCCGCAACCGCTGGTGAGCTCAGGCGCCGCCGGCAGGCCCCGGGTCGAGGATCAGCAGGGCGTCCAGTTCCCGGTTCCTGCAGCGGCGGATGAACTCGGCCGCTGACCCCGGGTCCGCGGCAAAACGCTCGTGCGTCCGCGCGTCGATCTCGTAGAACTCCTCCGCCTCCGCGACGCCGTTTGCCGCGGGGATGGCCAGGTAGTGGCGCCCGGTGGTCTCCTCGATTCCCAGCGAGAAGCGCAGTTCGAGGCAGATGAACCGGTCCCGGAAGCTCGGTGGCGCGTCGGCCGCCTCGGTCCGGTCCTGTTCGCGCCGTGTCGGTCTCATCGGCCGACCGCCCCTGCGCTCACGACGCCGACGAGTCGCTGAACCTCGGCGGCGATGTCCTCACCGCGGGCGGGCAGCGCACTGACGATGTCCGAACCCCGGACGAGGTAGCGCCCGTCCTCGGCGAAGTCCATCCAGTGGAAGCCCTGGCCGTCACCGGTCGGCCGGTTGTCGTAGGCGGGGCCCGCGAAGACCGTGATCTCGCCCAGCCCCGTGCGCGGACGCCGGAAGAACTCGTCCCGCTCCGCGCTTCCGCGGGCCCCGCTCGCCGGCTGCATGACGGAGCCACCGCTCACCGGCGCCACCACCCTCGGCACCGACACTCCCCGGCGCCGTCCCGGAACGACCGGCGGAATCGATTGGGCCACAAATGTTCCCAGCTGCGCGACGGGAGCGGATGCCAGCAGGACATCGGCACCGGCGTGCAGGTCGGGGCCCGGCAGCTGAACGGCCACGGCCGCGACGGACTGCCTGATCCCGGCGTGCATCCTGATCATCGACTCGAGCCCGGTGCCGCGGAATCCGCACAGCTCGATCCGGACCGCGGGCTCGGCCAAGGCGACCAGCGCCTCGTACAGGCCCTCGTCGAGCATCGACACGACCTTCTGCGCGGCCGCCCGTCGGTCTGCCAGGAACTCCTCGTCCGTGGCCGCGGTGCCGCGGAACTGGAACGGGTACGGCAGGCGGTCCCGGCCGAATCGCTCCCACAGGACCGTGAACTCGAGGGCCGTCAGGCGCCACCGACCGTCGCTCATCCGCCGATCACCGGCGGCGCGACCTTCGGGAGCCTGCCCACCAGCTCGTTGCCGTTGTCGACGTTGACCAGGTAGCTCGGCGTCTTGTGCTCGGTGTCGTCATCGCCGTTCGCGCGGGCGCCGCCCGGCGCCATGCCACCGCCCATCGCGCCGGGACGGCCCGCGGCGCCCGCGGCACCACCGCCGGCTCCGCCCGCACCCGGCGCACCACCGGCCGCTCCCGGCATCCCCATCCCGCCGCCCGGTCCGCGCCCGGCGCCGCCCAGGCCGCCCGCGGTGCCAAGACCTCCGCCCGCGCCATATGACGCGCCGGATCCACCGCCCGCGGCGAGCCCCGACGCGGAACCCGCCGCGCCGTGCCCTCCCGATCCGGTGCCGGCACCACTGCCGGTACCTGTGCCGGTACCGGGCCCACTGCCCGTCCCGTCGGCACCGCCCGCGGCCGCAGGAGCGGTCCACGCGGAGGACGGATCGGTCTGCGCGAATGGCGAATTCGAGCCGTCGGCGCCGGAGCCGTCCGGCGACAGCGGGTTCGCGCCCGCGTTCGGGTCGGAGGGGTCGGCGCCGGGCGACCCGGCCGCGGGATCGTTCCCGACGCCCTGCCGCGTCGGGGCGACCGGCGCATCCCCCGGTCCGGTATAGCCGGAGGGGTTGTAGCCGGACGGTCCCCCGATACCCGGCCCGCCGGACGTCGAGTCGGGCGTCAGGTGCGGTGGCGGTGTGTGGTCCCCCGGCCGGGGGAAGATCGGGACGTTGGTGTCGGCCTGCTGAATCACCGGCATGTAGACGGTCTTCATGATCTGGATCGCCTGCTGACGGGCCTCGTCCGAACCGTGCACCAGCTGCTTGACCATCCCGACGGAGGGAAGCGCGACGTTGACGAGGCTCTCGAGCGCGGAGGTCGCCTCGACGGCCGGCATGGTCGCCTTGACCTGCGAGATACCGGTCGCCGCCTCCGCGACCTTCGTCCCCACGAGTCTGCCCGCCACCGCGAGCTCGTCGGAATCGGCGACGTAGGCCGCGGTAGCCGCCACCGCGGCGTCGGCGGCGACGCCCTCCCACTTGCCCGTGATCTCGTTCGAGATGAATTGATTGAACTCGGCGAGGCCCTCGCCGAGCGAGGATCCGATCTTCGCCCAGCCCTCGGCGCTCGCCCGGATCGGGTCCGCGCTCATCGCGTCGACGGCGGACTTGATGGCCTCGTGCGACATCGAATCGAAGCTGTCGGGCACCACGGACGGCGGTTCGTACCCGCCACCGAACTCGGCCCTGAGACCGTCCTGCCGTCCGTAGAGCGCGGAACGCTCGGCGTTGCCGGCCTCCTGCCGGTCCTCGACGCGGTTGCCCTCGGCGATGTCGTAGCCGGACACCACGTCGATGATCTTGTTGCCTGGGTCGCGTGTCAGATCACTCAGGTCGTCGAGGGCGCCCGAGGCCAGGTCGCCCATCGACCCCTTCAGTTCGTCCAGGCTCGGCAAAAACGACATCTCAGATCCCCCCATCGGCCCCGACCGATACCGGTCCACCCTAGATAGACGCAGCATCTCCCCGATCGGTTCCATCCGGGTCACGAGAAACCCGGCGGGGCAGCTCACCCCTCCACAGCTGCCCCGCCGGCCACCGCCTCGAAGCTGTCCCGAGCAGCATCAATGCGCCACAGGCTGCACCTCGGCAACCTGCGTCCACCCCCGTGTGCGCGATACTCCCCGCCGGGCCCAGTTCTGACGGCTTACCTTCAATAGACGCGCCGCCGAGCCGTCAGGTTCCGTGCAAATTCGGCCGACTCGCAGAATTGTGTGGTTCTGGACGGCGGGAGCCACGAGGAGTAGAGAGGCTGTCATGGGGTTCTACGGGGATCAGATCGTCCCACGGCTGGTGGACATCACGTGCGGGATGTCGCTCACCGAAGCGTCACGGCAGCGGGTGTGCGCCGGCCTGCACGGCCGTGTCGTGGAGATCGGGTTCGGGTCCGGACTCAATGTCCCGTTCTACCCGGCAACCGTGGATTCCGTCAGCGCCGTCGAACCAGCCGACCTCGGCTGGAAGCTCGCAGGCAAACGACTCGCTACCTCCCGCGTGCCCGTCGAACGCTCCGGCCTGGACGGACAATCACTTCCATTTCCCGACAACACCTTCGACAGCGCGCTGTCCACCTGGACGATGTGCACGATCCCCGATGTGGACGCCGCGTTGCGCGAGGTGCGCCGGGTTCTCAAGCCCGGCGGCACGCTGCACTTCGTCGAACACGGGCTCGCCCCGCACGAGAAGGTCCGACGCTGGCAGTACCGCTTCGAACCGATCCAGAAGGTCGTCGCGGGCGGCTGTCATCTCACCCGTGAGATCCCCGCCCTCGTGCGCGCCGCCGGATTCGATATCCGCGACCTGGACATGTTCTACGAGAAGGGAGCCCCGAAGATCATGGGCGCCCTCTCGCTAGGGGTCACCGCGCCCCTCGAGGATTGAGCGCCTCAGGTCTGGGCCGCCGCACCGGGCTGCCCACAGCCTCACCAGGCCGCAGCTTCAGCCGGTCACCCCTTCTCGACACGGCCCGGGCCGATTCGGTTCCAACTCGAATTCAGACCTCCGCGAGCGCTGTTCGGAGTCTGGCGAGGTCCGGCGCAGGCGATTCGAGCAGGGGCATGCGGACCGTCGCGTGCTCGATGATGCCCAGTTCGGCCAGCGCCGCCTTGGCCATGATGGCGCCCTGCGAGGTCCGCATCACGGCCGCGGTCAGGCCGAGCAGGGACCGCTGGATGGCCAGGGCGGAGTCGAGATCCGCGCCTCGGACGGCCCGGATCAGGTCCGCGTTCCGGTCGGCGACGATGTTCCCCACGACACTGACCACCCCGCAGGCCCCGATCGACAGGTAGGGCAGGTTGAGTTCGTCGCTACCGCAGTAATAGGCGAGCGACGTGGCGGCCATGACGGTCATGGCGTCGAAGAGGTCCTCCTTGGCGTCCTTGACCGCAAGGATCCGCGGGTGCCTGGCGAGCTCGATCAGCGTGTCGGTCTCCATGGAGATGCCGGTCCGCGCCGGGACGTCGTAGAGCATCACGGGCAGGTCGGTCGCATCGGCTACCGCCAGGCAGTGGCCAACGACCCCGGCCTGGGTCGGCCGGGAGTAGTAGGGACACACGACGAGCAGGGCATCGGCGCCCGCGGCCTCGGCCCGCCGCGCCCGCTCCACGCTCGCGGCCGTGTCGTAGGTGCCGACGCCCGCGATCACCCGTGCCCGGCCCCGCGCCCTGCCCGCCACCGCCGACACCAGTTCGACCATCTCGGCCGCGGTCAACGTGGGCGCCTCGCCTGCGGTGCCGCCCACCACGATCCCGTCGCATCGGGTGGTCAGGAGGTGGTCGACCAGGCTCGCCGCCCCCTTGGGGTCGACGGAGCCGTCGGCCCCCATCGGGGTCACCATCGCGACCAGGTTCGAGCCGAACAACGTCTGCGCTGTCTCACGGGAATCGGTCATGGGGCGATCCTGCCCATCCCGTTCACATCGGTCCAGCGATGCTTTTTTGCCAATAATGCGTAGCCTGACTTCATGATCGATGTCGGGTCCCTGAGCGCGCTGCGGTCGGTTGCCGCCCTCGGGACCATCGCCCGGGCAGCGGACGAGCTCGGATTCACCGCCTCGGCCGTCTCCCAGCAGATCAAACGGCTCGAACGTCAGATCGGCGTCGCGCTGCTCGCGCCCGCCGGGCGCGGTGTCGTCCTGACCCCGTCCGGTCAGGCGCTACTCGACGCCGCCCCCGACGTCTTCCAGTCCTTGGAGCGCTGCGCCGAGGCGGCCCGGTCCGTCGCCGACGGCACCCCGAGCGGGGTGCTGCGGGTGGCCGCCTTCTCCACCGCCATCCGGGGACTGCTGGCCCCGCACCTGCCGAGCCTGGCGACCGCCTGCCCCGACCTGCGCCTGCAGGTCACCGAGCAGGATCCCGACCAGGCGCTGCACTCGGTCGCGGCGGGCACGGCGGACCTGGCGATCATCCACGACGCCGACGGGCTCTCGCCCCGGCTGCCCGCATCGCTGGTCCACCGACACCTGCACACCGATCTCGGCGACCTGGTGATGCACCGTTCCCACCCGCTCGCCGCCGCCGGACAACCGCTGACCAGTGCGGACGTCGCAGGCCTTGCCTGGGTGACGAGTCCACCCGGCACGGTCTGTCACCAGTGGTTCCGACGCCTGGTCTCGGACCAGCCAGGCGAACCCGATGTCCGTCACCTCGTCGACGACTTCGCGACCCAGCTGTCACTCGTCGCCACGAGCGCGGTCATCGCCCTGGTTCCCCGCCTCGCCAGGCCCGCCCTCGGCGACGACCTCGTCACCCGCGCCCTTACACCCCCGCCCATGCGTGAGGTCTCGGCAGCGTGGAGACGCAGCGCCGACGCCAGCCCGGCCATCCGAGCCGTGGTCGCGGAACTGCTCTCCGGCGCCGACGTCAGCTGACCGGAACCGCCGCGCCACCGGCGGGCAGCGCCGACATCTCCTGCCACGCGGCCCAGTCGATCGCCCAGTCGTAGATGTCGCCGTCCGCCGCGGACAGCTCGATCCGGGTCCCGGTGACCTCGACCGGGTCGCCGTACAGCGCGGTGCCGAAGTACTCCTGGGCGTCGCTCAGGGAGAGGTTGATGCAGCCGTTGGTCACATTGGCCGCGCCCTGCACGCCGGTGGTCTCGGGGTTGGCGTGGATGAACTCACCGTTGTTGGAGATGCGCACCGCCCACCGCTCGCGGACGTTCTCGTAGAAGGGTGGGTTCGACATGAGGAAGTCCTCGTGCTTCTCGCTGACCACGTGGACGCCGCTGCGGGTCACGTTGCGGTCCTCGTTGCCCTCGCCGTAACTGACCGGGAGGTCCATCACCGTCGCGCCGTCCCGCACCACCTGCATGCGGTGGCTCGGGGCGTCCGCCTTGACGATCTGGCTGCGCCCGATGGTGAAGTTCAGGCTCAGGTCCTCGGCGCCGTACGCCCCGTCCCCGTAGTCGACGCCGTACAGGTTGGCCGCGAGGTTCACCGTGGTGCCGGGCGCCCAGTAGTTCTGCGGACGCCAGTGCGCGCGAGACCCGTTGTCGTCGGGCAGCCAGGCCCACGACCCGGGGGTCGGCGGGTTGGTGGTCACGGTGAGTGCCTTCTCCACCGCCGCCTTGTCCTCGACGTGGTCGCTGAACTTGAGGATGATCGGGGCCGCGACACCGACCTGCTGACCGTCGGCGATGTTCGTGTTCGCGGAGATCGTCGACTGCGGGGCCACCGTCGTGAACGACCCCTGCACCGGCACGGTCTTGCCGTCGGCACCGACCGCCCCGCCGGACCAGGTGTAGCGCGCGCCGTAGCCGAGCGGTTCGGAGACCGTGAAGGTGGCCTTGTCCGGGGACAGCACGCCCTGCACGGGCCTGCCCGCCTCGTTGGTGAGCGCGATCCCCTGCAGCGTGCCGCGCGTCGCGGTCACGGAGACCGGCGCCGTCGGGCTGACGTCCTCGGCGCCCGCCGCGGGCACCTGGGTGACCGCCGCGACCGGTCCGCTCGCCGCCACCGGCTTCCCGTCCCCGCCGCCGATGGTGCAGCCCGCGAGCACCGCGACCGCCGCGAGCAACACGACGATCGACGAGAATCCGCGGACCTTACTTGTCCGAACACGCTGGATTACCACGCAGGCCACGGTACCTGCGCGGACGATGTGGCCCGCGCCTCAGCCGACTGCTCGACCTGCGGAAGACCAGGTCAGATCGCGCAGCCGACGGTGACGGGCTCCGGCTCGAGCCTGACACCGAAGGCGTCCTGCACCCCGTCCCGAACCTCCCTGGCCAGCGCCAACAGGTCCGCGGTCGACGCGCTCCCCCGGTTCGTCAGGGCCAGCGTGTGCTTGGTGGACAGCCGCGCCGCCGCGTCCGGCCCCGGGTGCCCCTTGGTGAACCCGGCCCGCTCGATCAGCCAGCCGGCCGACAGCTTGGTTCCCGCGTCGCCAGGGAACTGCGGCACCCGCACGTCGTCGCCGAGCCGGGCGGCGATGGCCGCCAGGACCGTCGGCAGCCGATCGCCGGGGAGCACCGGGTTGGTGAAGAAGGACCCGGCGCTCCAGGTGTCGTGGTCGGCGGCATCGAGGACCATGCCCTTGCCGGCGCGCAGCCCGAGGACCACCTCCCGGACCTTCGCCGCCGGGCGGCGCTCGCCCTCCTCGGCCCCCATGGCATTCGCCAGCTCGCGGTACCGCAGGGGCTCGCTCAGGCCGTCGGGGCGCAGGTCCAGCTCCACCGCCAGCACCAGCGCCGCGTCCGAGTGCTTGAGCACGCTGGTCCGGTAGCCGAGGCCGAGCCGGTCGGGCGTCACCCAGCGCACCTCACCGGTCCCGCGGTCCAGTAACTGCACCCGCCGCAGCAGGGTGCCGACCTCCACCCCGTAGGCCCCGACGTTCTGCACCGGCGTCGCGCCGGCGGACCCGGGGATCCCGGACAGGCACTCGAGGCCACCGAGGCCGGCCTCGACGGTCCGCGCGACGACGTCGTCCCACACCGCGCCCGCCTCGGCCAGCACAGAGTCGGGGCCGAGCCGGATCGCGTCGTTGGCCACCCGCACCACCACCGCGTCGACGCCCTCGTCGGCGATCACCAGGTTGGATCCGCCGCCGAGGACGAGCGTGCGGGTGCCAGCCGCGTCGAGCGCGCGCACCACGCCGACCAGCGCGTCGGTGTCGCGGCAGGTGAGCATCGCCCGTCCGGGCCCACCGAGCCGCAGCGTGGTGAACCGCGACAGCGGCACGCCCTCACTCAGCTCGGCCCCGAAATCCGCCGCGATAACACTCAATGCCTGCACGGGGTCAAACGGTAGCCTGCCGAACATGGCCCGCAGCATTCCGCATTCCGCGTCCTACCCTCAACCCGTCGATCGGGTGCACCGGGCCCTGACCAGCGAGCGGTACTGGCGCGACCGCCTGGCCGAGGTGGGCGGCGAGGGGGCCGAGCTCGGCCATGCGGTCACCGGCGAGGGCACCATCGACGTGGAGATGGCGCAGGCCATCCCCGCCGAGCACCTCCCGCCGATCGTGTCCAAGATCCGCCCCGGTGACCTGACCATCACCAGGACCGAGACCTGGGGCGCCCTGGTCGGCGGGCGTGCAACCGGCACCTTCAGCGCGCGGGTCGAGGGCCTGCCCGGCGAGGTCACCGGCACGCTCACCCTGGCTCCCGAGGGCACCGGCTCCGCCATCACGCTCGACGGCCGGGTCGAGGTGAAGCTGCCGCTGATCGGCGGCAAGATCGAGGCCGTCATCGCCGAGCAGGTCGTCGAACTCCTCGACGCCGAGCACGGGTTCACCGAGGGCTGGATCGCCGCCAACGGCTGATCCGGATGGGGCAGGTGTGACAAGCGTGGCACCAATGTAAATTGCGGTGCATGTCACGCCGAATTGAGTTCACCGCCAACTACTCACTGCCCGCCGAGATCGTGCACCGCACGCTCGTCGACGGACGCTTCTGGAACCAGCGTGCCGAGAACGGCGCCGACAAGGGCCTCACCCTCGACCACCTCACCACCGGTGAGGGCACCATCGACGTGGGGCTGGCGCAGGCCATCGACACCAGCCAGCTCCCCTCCCTGGTCACCAAGGTCATCAAGGGCGACGTGTCGATCGTGCGCAGCGAGGCGTGGGGTCCCCTGGTCGACGGTAAGGCCGAGGGCACCTTCAGCGCGGTCGCCACCGGCATCCCGATCAACGCCACCGGCACCGCGAGCCTGGTCGACACCCCCGAGGGCTCCACCCTCCGCATCGAGGGCGACGTCGACGTGAACGTCAAGCTCATCGGTGGCGCCATCGAGGGCATGGTCGCCGACCAGATCCTGGGCATCCTCGGCCGCGACCAGGAAGTTGTCGAAGAGTGGGTCGCCGCCAACGCCTGACCGCGGTGATCCCGGGCGGATGAGCCCGGCGATGCGGCGAGCCGGTACCCTTGCCGGTCATGGCTCGCCGCATCGACTACTCCGCCCGCTACACCCATCCCGCCGAGAAGGTGTACTCCGCCCTGACGAACCGGGACTACTGGGAAGCGCGGATGGTCGAGCTCCGCAAGTTCTCCGACAATCACGTCGAGAGCTTCGAGGTCGGCGACGACGGCATCGACCTCGTCTTCCACCACATCATCCCGCGCGACACCCTGCCCGACATCGCGCAGACCGTGATGAAGAAGGACATGGTGATCACCCGCAAGGAGCACTACAGCGCCTTCGGCGACGAAGTCACCGGCACCTACTCGGCATCCATCCCGGCGGGCCCGGGCAGCCTCAGCGGCACCATGGCGCTGTTCGGCACCGACACCGGCTCCACGCTGCGGACCTCGTCCGAGGCGAAGGTGTTCATCCCCTTCGTCGGCGGCAAGCTCGAGCAGCTGATGCTGGTCAACCTCGTCGACCTGTTCCGCACAGAAGCCCAGGTCACCGCGGACTGGCTCGCCGAGCAGTAAACCGAACGTCGTGTCCCGCCCGAGCGGAACCCGCGGAGCGAGCCCGGGTTCCACCAAACCGGACGGCGTCATCACCCGCGGCACCACCGGCATCAACCGGCTGCGCCGCAGCGACCGCTGGCTGATGCACCGGGCCGCGGTCGCCGACACGCTGCACTCGGCCGCCGACCCGCTCGTCGTCGACCTCGGCTACGGCGCCCGCCCCCACACCACCTTCGAGCTGGCATCCCGGCTGCGCACCGTCCGCCGCGACATCCGGGTGGTCGGGCTGGAGATCGATCCCGCACGGGTGGTCGAGGCCCGCGACGGCGTCAGCTTCGCGCGCGGCGGCTTCGAGCTGGCCGGGCTGAACCCGGTGCTCATCCGCGCGTTCAACGTGTTGCGCCAGTACCCCGAGGACGCCGTCGCGGGCGCATGGGCCAAGCTGCAGTCAGGGCTGGCCCCCGGCGGACTGCTGGTCGACGGCACCTGCGACGAGCTGGGCAGGCGCTGCGCCTGGGTCCTGCTCGATGCGGACCGTCCGCTGTCGCTGACCCTCGCCTGGGACCCGTTCGACGTCGAGCGGCCGAGCGACATCGCCGAACGGCTGCCGAAGGCCCTGATCCACCGCAACGTGCCGGGGGAACCGGTGTACGAGCTGCTGCAGTCGGCCGACCGGGCGTGGGCGACGGCGGCCCCGCACGCCCCGTTCGGTCCGAGGGTGCGCTGGCGGGCCGCCGCCCAGCTGCTGCGGCAGCAGGGCGTGCCCCTCGAGGTCCCGCGCAGGCGCCTCCGCGACTGCGTGCTGACGGTCCCGTGGTCGCTGGTCGCCCCGGCGATCTAGCCTTGTCGGTGACCGAAGCACCTGCGAAGGGACCTGTGAGAATGCGTTCGACCCTGCTGTCGCGGAGAGACCTCGACTTCCTGCTCTACGAATGGCTCGACGTCGAGGCGCTGACGGACGATCCCCGTTACCAGGAGCATTCCCGCGACACCTTCGACGCGGTGCTCGATCTCAGCGAGCAGCTCGCCACCCGGCATTTCGCCACCCACAACAAGAAGGGCGACGAACAGGAGCCGAGCTTCGACGGCACCCAGGTCACCATCATCCCGGAGGCCAAACAGGCCCTCGACGCGTTCGTGAAGGCGGACCTGATGGGCGCGGGCATGGCGTACGAGGCCGGCGGGCTGCAGCTTCCCGCGACGGTCACCGGCGCCTGTTTCGCCTGGTTCCAGGCCGCGAACGTCGGCACCGCCGCCTACCCGATGCTGACCATCGGGAACGCGAACCTGCTGCTCGCGCACGGCTCCCAGGAGCAGATCGAGACCTACGCCAAGCCGCTCGTCGCGGGCCGGTTCTTCGGCACCATGTGCCTGTCGGAGCCGCAGGCGGGGTCCTCGCTCGGCGACATCGTGACCCGCGCCGAGGCGCAGCCCGACGGCAGCTACCGCCTGTTCGGCAACAAGATGTGGATCTCCGGCGGCGAGCACGATCTGGCCGAGAACATCGTCCACCTGGTGCTGGCCAAGATTCCTGGCTCGCCCGAGGGCACCAAGGGCATCTCGCTGTTCATCGTCCCCAAGCTGCTGGTGGAGTCCGACGGCAGCCTCGGCGAGCGCAACGACGTGACGCTGGCCGGGCTGAACCACAAGATGGGCTACCGCGGCACCACGAACACCGTGCTGAACTTCGGCGACGGCACCCACACCCCCGGCGGCCAGGCGGGCGCCGTCGGGTACCTGGTCGGCGAGGCCAACCGGGGCCTGTCCTACATGTTCCACATGATGAACGAGGCCAGGATCGGCGTCGGCCTCGGTGCGACCGCGCTCGGCTACACCGGCTACCTCAAGTCGCTCGACTACGCCCGGCTGCGCGAACAGGGCAGGCCGGTCGCGGCGAAAGACCCTGGCGCCAAGCCGGTCCCGATCATCGAGCACGCCGACGTGAAGCGGATGCTGCTGGCCCAGAAGTCGTACGTGGAGGGCGCGCTGGCGCTGGAGATGTTCTGCATGCGGATGGTCGACGAGCAGCGCATCGCGGCCAACGAGTCCGCGCGCAACCGGATCGGGCTGCTGCTCGACATCCTCACCCCGATCGCGAAGAGCTGGCCGTCGCAGTGGTGCCTCGAGGCGAACAACCTCGCGATCCAGGTGCACGGCGGGTACGGCTACACCCGCGAGTACGACGTCGAGCAGCACTACCGCGACAACCGGCTCAACCCGATCCACGAGGGCACCCACGGCATCCAGGGCCTTGACCTGCTGGGCCGCAAGGTGACCCAGCAGGGCGGCATCAGCCTGCGGCTGCTGAGCGAGTCCGTCGGCCGCACCATCGCGGACGCCGCGGAGACCGGCGGCGAGCTCGCGGAGCTGGCGGAGCAGCTCGACGAGGTGCTCGGCCAGGTCGGCAAGGTCACCGCGGGACTGTTCGCGTCGGGCGACGTCGACGCGGCCCTTGCCAACAGCTCGGTCTACCTGGAGGCGGTCGGGCACCTGGTTGTCGCGTGGATCTGGCTCGAGCAGATGCTCGCCTGCGAGGGCAAGACCGGCGACTTCTACGACGGCAAGCGGCAGGCAGGCCGGTACTTCTTCCGGTACGAGCTGCCAAGGACCGGCCCGCAGCTGGCGCTGCTCGCCTCGCTCGACCGGACCACCCTGGAGATGCGGGACGCCTGGTTCTGATCTGACCCGGCGGGCCGGGTCAGGCCCAGGCGGCCAGCGCCCGGCCGACCCGGCGTTCGACCCGGACCGTCTGCCCCGCCGCGCCTGCCTCCAGCGCCGCGCGGTCGAGCCGGCCGATGGCCAGCGCGTCGCCGACCACCTCGTCGAGCACCCATTGGGAGACCCCGCCCTCGGCCAGGTCGAGCACCGTCCGCAGCGGGGTGGTGATCAGGAAGGCGCCGGTGTGTTCGCAGTCGGCAGGCCCCAGGTCGGCGCGGTGCACCGCAACCCGGTCCGTCCGGACGTGCACGGACGCGCTCGCGGTCACGTGCAGGAACTGCGGGTGCACGTGACCGAGCCCGTACAGCTCGGCCGCGCTCTGATGCGAGACGACGGCGCCATGGAACTGGACGCACCGCCGCGCCACGTCCTCCAGGTCGCTGTGCGGCCACGGCGACAACCGGAACAGGTCCCTGTCGACGCGTTCCCACGCGCCCGCGCCGAGCGCGCGGCCGATCTCCCCCGGCGAAAAGCCGAGCGCGCGCGCCTGTCCGGCGGTGAAATACCCGGCCTGTTCGCGCGCGCACTCGAACAGGCCCCGCTCGCGCTCCCTATGGCGCCGCACGACCCCGTCGTCCATGACGCCACAGTACGTGCGACTGTGGCGTGGATCACAGGGAATTCTCGCAGCGCGTTCTCAGATCCCCCACAGACTTCTGGGGAAGAATCCGTGTAATGGCCTCCCCCGCGAACACTTCGTACCGGTCCACGAGTCCCGGATCGAAAAACAACCGCGTCCTGCTGATCGTCCTCATCGTGATCGCCGCGCTGGTCGCGGCCCTGATCGCCGCCGAGCTCTTCGTGCGGCACAACATCAAGCAGTGCATGGCCGACCAGTTCTCGAGCGAGCTCGGCTCCCAGGTCGACGTCGATCTGAGCTGGAAGCCCGTGCTGCTGCAGGCGGTCGACAAGAACGTCCCGTACATCAAGATCACCAGCGACGACTCCAGCTTCGGCCCCGCCAAGGACATGCACGTCACGGCGAAGGTCAACGACATCAAGCTGACCGACACCGGCGGCACGATCGGCAGCTCCACCGCCGACGTGGACTGGTCAACCGCAGGCATCCTCGCGACCATCCAGGCCCAGCCCTTCGGGCAGCTGGTCTCCGGGGTGACCTCCGACCCGACCCGGGGCACGCTGTCGTTCCAGGTCATCGGGCTCGCGGAGCTGACCGTCCGGCCACAGGTCGTGGACGGAAAGGTCGACATCGAGACCGTCGAGGCCTCGGTCCTCGGGCTCGGGCTGCCCACCGACCTGGTCAGCGGCATCGTCGACGTGCTCGGCGCCAGCCTGCAGACGCTCCCGCTCGGGATGTCGCCGACGTCGCTGACCATCACCGACGACGGACTGCAGATGTCGATGGCAGGCGGCGCCTACACGATGCCGGAGGCCTCCCCCGAGGCGCAGGCCACCGGCGGCGGCTGCTCCCTGCTGAGCTGAGCCGCGTTCGCGACGGCCGGGTGGCGGGCGCGCTACCCGGCCGGCGCGAACCCGTCCAGCACGGCCCGGGTACCTGACAGGCCCAGCCTGGTCGCGCCCGCCTCGATCATCTCCCGCGCGGCGTCCGCGGTCCTGATCCCGCCGCTCGCCTTGACGCCGAGCCTGCCACCGACGGTGCCTGCCATCAGCCGCACCGCGGCCGCGGTGGCCCCGCCGGCCGGGTGGAAGCCCGTCGAGGTCTTGACGAAGTTCGCCCCCGCCAGCTCGGCGGCCCGGCAGCACTCGACGATCGCCTCGTCGGACAGCGCCGCGGACTCGAGGATCACCTTCAGCACGGTCGCCTCCCCGATCCCCTCTCGAACGGTGAGGATGTCCGCGAGCACCGCGTTGTAGTCACCCGCGACCGCCGCACCCACGTCGATCACCATGTCGATCTCGCGCGCGCCCTGCTCCACCGCGAGCCGTGCCTCCGCCCCCTTGATCAGGGAGTGGTGCTTGCCCGACGGGAACCCCGCGACGGCGGCGACGGTCAGCCCCTCGGCCCGCACCGGCAGCATCGACGGCGACACACAGACCGCGTACACGCCGAGGTCGCGGGCCTCCGCGATCAGCGCGTCGACATCGGCGGGCGTGGCCTCGGGCTTGAGCAGGGTGTGGTCGACCATCTGGGCGACCCGGTCTCGGGTCAGCGGGGCGTCAGGCATACCGAAGAGCTTGGCACAGCGACAAATCCGGTTGCGCTGCCACCGCGCCGCCCGCCACACTGCCGTGGTGCTGATCCGACGCGAACTCCCCGCCGATGTCGACGCGATCGCGGCGGTGCACCGCGCCGCCTTCGCCGATCAGATCCCGCCCGGCGCCGACGAACCGATGGAGGCCGGTCTGGTCGCGCGGTTGCGGGCGTCCGGGGCGTGGCTGCCAGCGCTGTCCGTGGTCGCCGAGATCGACGGCGAGGTCCGCGGGCACGTCTGCCTGACCAGGGCAACCGTCGCAGGCCGCCCGGCACTCGCCCTCGGGCCGATCGGGGTACCGCCGCAGCACCAGGGCCACGGGATCGGGGCGGCACTGATGCACGCCGTCCTCGGGGCGGCCGACGCACTCGACGAACCGCTGGTCGCCCTGCTCGGGCACCTCGACTACTACCCGCGGTTCGGGTTCGTGCCCGGGTCGACGCTGGCCATCGACCCCGGCATCCCGGACTGGGTCTCGCACTTCCAGGTTCGGCCGCTGTCCGCCTACACCACGGACCTCGCGGGCGAATTCCGTTACGCGGAGCCGTTCTACGAGGAGTGAACGCGCGGTGACGGGATCCGCGGCTACCGTGTCCGTATGAGCGCCGAGGAGCTTGCCGCCGTGTTCAACGCCGGTGCGGCCGAGTTCACCTGGCTGACCCCGCAGATCTGGGGTCCGGCCGGGCAGGCGCTGACCTTCCAGTTGCGGCTGCGGCCGGGCGACGCGGTGCTCGACGTGTGTTGCGGCGCAGGCGCCTCGGCGCTGCCCGCGGCCGCCGCGGTCGGGCCGGACGGCCTGGTGCACGCCGTCGACCTCGCGGACGACCTGCTGGAGGAGGGCAGGCTGCTCGCGTCCGACCGCGCCATGCACAACATCGACTTCGTGCATGCCGACGCCACCGAATGGGAGCCGCCGAGCACGGTCCCCGAGGCCGGCTACGACGCGCTGGCCAGCTCCTACGGGGTGTTCTTCCTCCCGCACATGGACGAGTCGGTTAACCGGCTGGTGAACCTGGTCCGCCCTGGCGGCAAGGTCGGCGTCACGTCGTGGCGCCGCGGCGCCCTCGAGGACTACGCCGGGGCCTACTTCGACGCGGTCGGCCGGCACGTGCCCGGCTTCGACGCCGGTTCCCGGGACAACCGAGGCAACCCACTCGACAAGCTCGACACCGTCGACAGCCTGAGCAGCTGGCTCGCCGGATTCGGCACCTCCGCCATCGAGATCAACGAGCTGTCCAACTGGCTGCCCGCGACCCCCGAACTGGTCTGGGGACTGGTGCTGGGCAGCGTGCTGCGCGGCACCCTCGCCGGCCTCGACCCCGGCACCGTCGAATCGATCCGGCTCGAGTTCCTTGCGCTGCTGACCGAGCGCGACATCGAGACGCTCGACCTCGGCACCCTCGTGGCCACGGCAGTCGTCGACCGCTGACCGGCACCTGCGACACTGAGTCCATGAGCTCGCCTGCCACCGAAGACGACCGTCGTTTCGTGCTCTCGCTGGGCACCCCGGACCGCACCGGCATCGTTGCCCGGATCTCCACGTTCCTCGCCGAGGTCGGCGGATCCATCGTCGAGGCCGCGTACCACGCCGACGCCGACAGCGGCTGGTTCTTCACCAGGCAGGCCGTGAGCGCCTCCTCGATCGACATGAGCATCGACGAACTCCGCACCGCGTTCACCGCGGTCGCCGCCGAGCTCGGCCCCGAGACCGAATGGACGCTGCAGGATTCGTCCGAACGCAAGCGCGTGGTGCTGCTGGTGAGCAAGGAAGCACACTGCCTGCACGACCTGCTGGGCCGTGCCGCCGGCGGCGAGCTGCCCGCGGACATCTGCGCGGTCATCGGCAACCACATGGACCTGGCGCCGGTCGTGGAAGCGCACGGGCTGACCTTCCACTACGTGCCGTTCCCGAAGGACCCGGCCGAGCGCGGCCCCGCGTTCCACCGGGTTCGCGAACTGGTCGACGCCCACGATCCGCACGCGGTGGTGCTGGCCCGCTTCATGCAGGTGCTGCCCGCCGAGCTGTGCGAGCACTGGGCGGGCCGCGCGCTCAACATCCACCACAGCTTCCTGCCGTCCTTCGTCGGCGCCCGGCCCTACCACCAGGCCTTCGCGCGGGGCGTGAAGCTGATCGGCGCGACCTGCCACTACGTGACCGCCGAACTGGACGCCGGGCCGATCATCGAGCAGGACGTGATCCGGGTCGACCACGCCGACGAGGTCCGCGACATGGTGCGCCAGGGCCGCGACATCGAGAAGCTCGTGCTCGCGCGCGGCCTGCGCTGGCACCTGGAGGACCGGGTGCTCGTGCACGGGCGCAAGACCGTCGTCTTCAGCTAGGCGCCCCGCGCCCGTGCGCGATCTGCACCCCGGTCGGGGTGCAGATCGCTCACAGTCGGGCGAGGCGGCGGATCTCGTCGTTGACAGGGGCGGGGGCCTCGACGGTGCTCATGTGACCGATCGCGGGCAGCCGGATCAGCCGCTGCAGGTGGCCTGCCTCGTCCAGGACCTCCGAGATCCGCCGCGAATGCGACTGCGGGGTGAGCCGATCGGCGGTCCCGACCAGCACGGTGGTCGGCACCGTCAGGTTCTCCAGCGCGGCGCGGATGTCGAGCATGCTCAGCGCGGCACCCCAGCCGCCGCGGGTGCGGCCGTGACAGTCGAGCACGATGCGGGTGCAGAACTCGACCTCCTCGCGCGTCGACCCTGGCGCCATCGCCGCGTACTGGATGACTCGGCGGGTGGCGGGCGTGTCGACCCGCATCGAGCTGCGCCAGCCGAGCAGCACCCGGCCAACCGGCGGCGGGATCGTCGGCAGCCGCTGCGAGAGCGGGATCAGCGTGGACTCGGCGACCAGGCTGTCGGTGGCGGTGCTGGCCAGCATCACCGCGCTTGCCTTCGCCCGCACCTGCTCCGGGTACCTGCCGGCCCACGACATGATGCTCATGCCACCCATGCTGTGGCCGACCACGACGGCCTTCTTGTCGCCGGTCACGGCGGCGTCGAGCACCGCGGCCAGGTCGTCGGCCAGCAGGTCGGTGCTGAGCGGATGGCGGCCGAGCTCGGTGTGCCCGTGCCCGCGCTGGTCGTAGGTGATGACGCGGAAGTCGTCGGCGAGCGCGTTGATCTGCGGGTGCCAGAAGGCGGTCGAGCAGGTCCAGCCGTGGCTGAGCACGATGGGCTGCGCCTCGGGATCGCCGTAGGCGACCACGTGGATCGGGTGCCCGTCCGCCGAGGTCGCGGTGATGGTCTCGGGCCGGTGCACGGGATCGCTCAGCGCGGGGTTCGGCTCGGCCACGAACGATGCGCTCGACCTGTTCCGACGGGAGCGCACGGCCGCGCCGACCCCGATGATCGCCGCTCCGGCCGCCGCTCCGACGAGGATCCGTCGCTTCGAACCCCGTGACTGTGCCGTCACCTGTCCACCTCCGTGGTCTCTTGTGTGTTCTCGATTGGGGAACCGCCGGTGCCCCGGGACGGCGCGCGGTGCGCCGCGTCGCGCCGGGTCTCGGCGGGGCTAGATGATGTGCGCCCTGCGCAGCAGGAGCTTCGACGGCCCGCCGACCAACCCGACCTCGCTCAGGAATTCGACGGTCTTCGCGCTGCCCTCGCGGAGCATGTCGTGGTAGTGCTTGTTGGCCTTCGCCGCGGCGCGGGCTCGCTTGGGGTCCAGGCCCGCGGCCTCGTACACCTTGTCGTTGACCAGGCTGGTGACGATGAAGTAGGCGGTCACGCCGAGCAGCAACCGGATCCGTGCCCTGGTGAACCGGGAGATGCCGTCGACGCGCCTGACGGTTTCCTCTCGGGCGAACTTGATGTGCCGCGCCTCCTCGAGGACGTGGATCTTGCTCACCGTCCTGGTGATCGGCTGCACCCGCTCGTCCTTCATGAAGTCGCGCTGCATCATGTCGAGGATCTCCTCGGCGAACAACGTGCCGCCGTAGGCGAGCGAGCCGGTGGCCGTCGCCTTGAAGGCGCGCGCCGACTCGCGGATCCACCGCTTGGGCCGGTACGACGGGACGCCGAAACGCTGCGCCGACCTGGCGAACATCGTCGAGTGCCTGCACTCGTCGGCGATCTCGGTGAGCGCGAACTGCACGTGCGGCTCGGACGGGTCGTGCGAGTAGATGTCGCGGACCAGCATCTGCATGAGGATCATCTCGAACCAGATCCCGGTGCCCGCGACGCTCGCGGCCTCGTGCGTGGTGAGCGTGATCCGCTGGTCCTCGGTCATCGACTCCCACAGGTCGGTGCCGTAGAGGCTGGACCATTCCGGTGTCATGCCGTAGAGGCCCGCCGGAATGGGCGCCTCCCAGTCGATCTCGACGAGGGGGTCGTAGGACTTCCTGGCCGCCGAGGCGAGCAGACGGCTCGCCGTATCCTGCCGCTCTCCCGCCCTGGCCAGGCGTGATCCGGACCTGTTCACGGCCTTGCGTTCGTGAATGATCGACATCGCCACTCCTCGGCATCGGATCCGGCGACGCGCGCCGGTATCGCCTCACCTCAAGGATGCGTGGCGGGAATGACTGTTGTCAAGGGTTATATGTAACTGATATTCGCAGACAATTTTCCCTGCGATCGGCCTGTCGCGGCGGCGACTACCAGCGCGGTCCGCGCTGGACCTCGTCCACCCGCGGCCGCACGTCGACCAGGTACACGCAGATCGCCACGACCGCGATCATCCAGAAGAGCATCCCGAAGGGCAGCAGCAGCACCAGCAGCGCGACCAGCAGGATGCCAAGCCAGATCGGCTTGCTCAGCTTGTCGACGGCAGTGAAGGCGTCAGTACGCTGCCGGATCGCGTGGAAGACCGCGAAGACGCCCGCCGCGATGGCGGCGAGCTGGAGCGCGAGCATGATCAGGCCGGTGAGGCCGTTGACGGTCGGCATGTATCCATCCTACGAGTTCGGCCCCCGCACACCGTGATGTGCGGGGGCCGAACTCGATTCAGCTGTGCGAACCGTCAGCTGGTGGCCTTCTTGGCCGGGGCCTTCTTGGCCGGAGCCTTGGCCGCGGTCGCGGTCGCGGCGGGCTTCGCGGCGGCGGGCTTGGCCGGAGCCTTCTTGGCCGGGGCCTTCTTCACGGGCGCCTTGGTGGCGGCCGTGTCGACCTTGGCCGCGGCCGTCTTGGTGGTGGACTCGGCCTTCTCGCCCGCGCCGACGAAGCGGCTGGCGACGCTCTCGCCCGCCTCGGTCACGGCGTCGCTGACCTCGTCGGCGACATCGCTGATGCGCTCCGCGGCGCGGCCGGCCAGCTTCGCGGCCTGCTCGCCGACGGCCCGGGTCTGACGGGCCACGGTGCCGAGGGCCTCCTCGGTGAGGGTGGCGGCATCGCCGAGCACCGACTCGGCACGCTCGATGCCCTCTTCGACGGCGGGCTGCTTGCGCAGGCGCTCGACGGTCTCCTCGCCACGCTCGGCGAGCGAGGTGTAGATGTCGGTCGCGACCTTCAGGTACGCCTCGGCGACCTTGCGCAGCTCCTCGGCGGTGAACTTCTCGCGCAGCTCGGCGAGCTCCTCGGGCAGCTCGGACGGCAGGCCCGCCAGCCGCTCACGGAGGCTCTCGACGCCCTCGGTGAGGTCGCCGGTCAGCTTCTCGAAGCGTTCGCGGGCGGCGTCGACCGTGAGGGCCTCCTCGCCGTTCGCGGTGGCGCGCGAACGCACCTGCGCGACGACGTCGGCGACGGCCTGGACGACCACGTCGCCCGCGCCGACGGCGGCGTACAACGGGGTCTTCACGCTGTCGAGACCTTTGAGTTCAGTCATTCTTGGTTCTCCTTTTCGGGCTGGGGGTCGAGACGCGGGTTGTTCTCGCGCCGAAACGATTCGTAGATTTCAAGGAGGACCTGCTTCTGTCGCTCCGTGACGGAGGTATCGGAGAGCAGGGCGTCCCGCACCGGACTGGCTGGGCGATCTTCGAGAAATCCAGCCCGCATGTAGAGCACCTCCGCGGACACGCGGAGTCCCTTCGCGATCTGCCCTAGCACCTCTGCCGAGGGCTTGCGCAACCCACGCTCGATCTGACTCAGGTAGGGGTTGCTGACGCCGGCGAGCTGCGAGAGCTGCCGCAACGACACCTGCGCGGCCTCCCGTTGCGACTTGATGAAGCTGCCGATGTCCTGTGCCGCGGAGCTGACCACCCTGGCGGCCACGTCACCGGCACTGTCGCCGGCGGGCGTTTCGTCGGACATCACACTCCCTACCTGGTGGGTGATTCCCACGGTACGGGAGCGTGCTAACTATTGCAAGCACTCTTGTTAGCAGCGGGCTACGGTCAGGTGAACAGCAGCTGCGAGACGGTGTGGATGGTCAACCCGGCGAGCGCGCCGACCACGGTGCCGTTGATCCGGATGAACTGCAGATCCCGCCCGACCTGCAGCTCGATCTTGCGGCTGGCCTCCTCCGCGTCCCAGCGCGCAACCGTGTCGGTGATGACACCGGTGATCTCCTCCGTGTAGTTCGCGGCGATGTACCGCACCCCGCTGTCGAGCCAGCCGTCGACCTTGGTGCGCAGCTCGGCATCGTCGCGCAGCCGCTCGCCCAGCCGCATGACGGTGTCGCGGGTCTTGGCCCGCAACGTGCTGTTCGGGTCGTCGACGGACTCGAGGATCATCCGCTTGGCCACCTTCCACGCCGCCTCGGCGGCACCGGTGACCTCCTTGCGCCCCATGATCTCCGCCTTGACCTTCTCGGCCTTGGCCATGGTCGCCGGGTCGTTCTGCAGGTCGTTCGCGAAGTCGACGAGGAAGCGGTTGGCGGCCAGCCGAACCTCGTGCTCCGGGTTCGAGCGCACCTTCCAGGTGAACTCCACGAGTTCCTTGTATATCTTCTCGCCGAGCAGCGCGTCGACGAACTTCGGCGACCAGGCCGGACTGTCCCGATCGATGATCCGGTCGATCGTGTCCTGGCTGCCGAGCGCCCACTGGTGGGCCCGCTCCGCGAGCAGGTCGAGCAGCGGCAGCTGGCGGTTCTCCTTGATCAACTCCGCGAGCACCTTGCCGATCGGCGGCCCCCAGGCCGGCTCGGCGAGCCTGCGGACGATCGTGCTGTCGATGATCTGCTGGACGTCCTCGTCGCGGAGCACCGAGACGAATCCGCGCAGGATCGTCGCCGTCTCCGCGGCCACCCGCGTCGCGTGGGCAGGCTCGGCCAACCAGGTGCCGACCCGCAGCGGGACCTGCGCGGCCTCCACCTTCTGCGACACCACGTCGGGCGCGAGGAAGTTCTGCCCGACGAAGCTGCTCAGGTTCGAACCGAGCTGGTCCTTCTTCTTCTTGATGATCGCGGTGTGCGGGATCGGCAGCCCGAGCGGATGCCGGAACAGCGCGGTCACGGCGAACCAGTCCGCCAGCGCGCCGACCATGCCTGCCTCGGACGCGGCCCGCACGTAGCCGACCCATTCCGGGGCACCCTTGGTCTCCTGCCAACGGGACACCAGGTACACCACGGTGGCCAGGACGAGGAACCCCGTGGCGAGGGCCTTCATCCGGCGGAGGTCCCGCTTCTTCGCGGCGTCATCGACGGTGAGCAACTGCACCATGCCCATTGTGCCGAATCTCCGGGCCACGCCGGGGCAATCGTCGGTCCTCTCCCTACCCCCCGCCTAAACTGTGCAGGAGATCAACCGAACGGATGTGGCGAACCCAGTGCCCAAGAACTCAGTGCCAACAGCACAGGACCCCGATCAGACCGAGACCGAGGCCAAGACCGAGAAGCCGGACGGCCGCAAGCGGCGGTGGCGCGAACACAAGATCGCGCGCCGCGAGGAACTGGTCGACGGGACCATCGCGGCCATCCGGGTGCGCGGGCGTGACATCGGCATGGACGAGATCGCGTCCGAGATCGGCGTCTCCAAGACCGTCCTGTACCGGTACTTCAACGACAAGAACGACCTGACCAGCGCCACCATGATGCGCTACGTCGAGACCGTGCTCGCGCCGCGGATGTACGCCGCGATCGGCAGCGACATGGACGAGTACGAGCTGGCGCGGATGGCGATCACCGCGTACGTCGAGACGGTCGCCTCCGATCCGGAGGTGTACCTCTACGTGATGGCGAACAGCGCGGGCGGCAACCGCGACGTCGTCGCCGAATCGGAGCGGATGATCGCCGAGCTGCTCTCCGCCGTCCTCGGCGAGCGGCTGCGCCTGATGGAGATGGATTCCGGCGGGTCGCTGCCGTGGGCCTACGGGATCGTCGGCGCCGTTCAGCTCGCCACCCACTGGTGGATCTCCAACAAGTCGATGACCGCCGAGAACCTGATCGACTACCTGACGATGATGACCTGGGGCGGCATCACCGGGATCGCGGAGGTCGCCGGCTCCCCCGCCCGCTTCAACGCCAATCCGCACCCGCTGCTCCGCGGGGACGCACCCGAGGGCCTCTGACACAGTCTTGTGTTACCTGAAGTAACAGGTAATCTGGTGGGGTGAGCGACTTCAGCGCCGACACCGGCGAGGACCACGGCGAACCGGACGGCTACTCCGGCAGGGCACTGGTCACCGTCGGCGCGCACCCCACCCTCGCGCTCGACGTCCAGCTGGTCGGCCATTTCGAGCCGATCAGCGGTCGCTACCTCTGGCAGGGTCGGGTCCGCAAGCTCGCGGAGTCGATGCCCGACGGCGTGAGGGTCGGGCCAGGCGCTGAGCTGGAGATCGAGACCCCCGAGGGCTCGGGCATCGCGACGGTGTCCTCCATCGACCTGTGGGGCAGCCACATGATCGAGGGCAGGTCGGGTCGGCCGTTCGCCGCGATGGAGGACACCGAGGGCCTGCTCTGATCGTTCGCGCCTGCTCCCCGGCCCGGCCGACCTACACTCTTGCGCCATGGAGTTGCAGACCCGTCAGATGAGGTACTTCGTCGCCGTCGCGGAGGAGCTCAGTTTCACCCGCGCCGCACAGAAGCTGCACATCGCACAGCAGGCACTGAGCGCGCAGATCAAACAACTGGAACAGAGCCTGGGCGTGGTGCTGCTGACCCGGACCACGCGCAGCGTGACCCTGACCGCGGCCGGAGCGGCGTTCTTCGAGGACGCGGCCGCGACGCTGGCGGCGATGGATGCCGCGGCCGAGCGCGCGCGCTCGATGCAGCGCACCGAGAACGAGCGCCTGGTGCTGGGGTTCGGCGAGGGCGCGGCGCTGATCCTGACCGAGCCGATCCTCTCCGCGTTCCGCGATCGGCACCCCGGGGTGACGATCGAGATGCGTCAGTTCAACTACGACGACCCCTCGGCGGGACTGAACGACAGGTCGGTGGACGTGGCGTTCGTGCGGCGCCCGATCTCCACGGACGGCATCGATTTCGTCCACCTGTTCAGCGAGCCGCTCATGGTGGCACTCCCGACCGACCACGCGCTCGCCAATCGCGCCGCGGTTCGCGCGAGCGAGCTCCTCTGCGAGCCCCTGCTCGGCGCGGCCAACACCGATCCGGCATGGAACGCGTACTGGGAACTCGACGAGCATCGAGATGGGACACCCGCGCCGGTTGTCTCCCGCTCGACCACGTTGCTGGAGGAGTATCAGAAGGTCGCGGCCGGCATCGGAATCGTCGTGACGACCGCGGCCGCCCGGTGGGTGCCCTATCCCGGGGTGACGGCGGTGCCGATCGCCGACGCCGCCCCCAACGAGGTCACGGTGGCCCGTCACCGCGACACCGACTCGGCGTTGGTCCACTCGTTCATCGAAACCGCTCGCCGAGTACGCGATGCCCGCCCGGACCTCGTCGCGAGACTGAGCGAGCCGGACTTCGACGACCGCACGATGCCGACGCTCATCCCGTACTGACAAGCACAGCTTGTCGATTCACCGAAATTGGTTGTTTCTGTCCGGCGCACCTCGCCCCTAGGATTCCGTGGACGTGCAAATATCGCACGATGGAGGGTGAAGGATGAGCTGGTCACGCGGTCGCGCTCTCCTGCGCATCGTGGCGGCGCCCGTGCTCGTCGCCGCCACCGTGGCGCTACAGATGCCCGCTCAGGCCGCCGCCACGCCCGCGAGTGACTGGACGCTCCCCCGTGTGACGGTGACCGACGGCACCATCACCGACGTGACCGGGCGGACCGTGCTGCTGCGCGGGGCGAACGTCAACCAACTCAACGACTACGCCCAGAACGACCCCTCGCTCCCCGCCACCGCGCCGCTCGAACGCGCCGACTTCACCCGGATGGCGTCGCTCGGCTTCAATGTCGCGCGGCTGACCGTGGCGTGGTCCGCCCTCGAACCCACGCCAGGCGCGTTCGACGAGGCCTACGTGGCCCGGATTCGCGAGGCCGTCCGCGAGGCCGCGGACCACGGCATCTACACCGTGCTCGACATGCACCAGGACGCCTGGGGCAAGGCGGTCGGCACGCCCGAGGGCGTGGCCTGCCCGTCGCCGCTCAAGCCCGGTGTCGGATGGGACGGCGCCCCGGCCTGGGCCACCCTCACCGACGGCTGGAGCACCTGCACCCTCGGCGGGATCCGCGAGACCTCGCCCGCCGTCGCCCGCTCATTCCAGAACTTCTACGACGACGCCAAGGGCATCCAGGGCCACCTCGTCAACACCTGGGCGCGACTGGCCGCCCGGTTCGCGGACGAACCCGCGGTCGCAGGCTACGACCTGCTGAACGAGCCCAACCCAGGACTGCGGGACCCCGTCACCGCCGCCGACCAGATCGGCCGGTACTACCAGCGCGCAATCGCGGCGATCCGGCAGGCTGAGCAGGGCGGTTTCCCGCACCTGGTGTTCTTCGAACCGAGCGCGATCTGGTCCGCATTCGGCGTCGACGCGCTGCCGCCTCCGCGGTACCTCGACGATCCGCTCGTGGTGTTCTCGCCCCACCTCTACAGCGGCTCGATCAACGTCAGCAGCGACATCCCCTCGATCGAGGACGGCTTCCGGCTGGCGCTCGACGGTGCCGCGCGCTACGGGGCCCCGCTGTGGACCGGCGAGTGGGGCTGGTTCGGCGACCCGAGCGCCGACGCCGACCAGGTCGACCGTTTCGTCGATGCGATGAACAAACACCGGATCGGCGGGGCCTGGTGGTCCTGGACCCAAGCCTGCGGTGATCCGCACGCCGTCCGCGACGGCAACACCCATAAACCTCAGGGCAACCTGAACAAGATCGACTGTCCCTCGGGCCTGCAGCTCGGCCTGGTCGACGGCTTCGCCCGCCCGCTCTCGCGCGCCTACCCGCGGGCCGCCCCCGGCGCTCTTGCCGAGGTGACCTCGAACGGGTTCGCGGGCACCGGCACCGGACGCCTCGAAGCCTGGTACCCGGGCACCGAACAACCAGACCTCGACACCAGCGGAGTCGCAGATCTCGACCTGACCCGGGTCGACGGTGGGTGGCGGCTGACCGGGAACACCACGGGGGCCTATCGCGTGACCCAGCACTGAAACCCGCCGTACGGAAACCGGCATACGAAACTGTCAATTTTATCACTCTCGTGATAAAAGGCCGTCCGCAATCCCCCCTTCACAGAAGGGTAGATCCGCCAAATCAACGGCCGCGAGAACACTTGATGAATTCCGGAACCGGCACCGAAAACAATGCCTGGTCCGCTTTTATCTGATGAGCCGCGCCGCCAATACCGAGAATCACCCCAACCCGGCGTCCCAGCCGCAGAGCCGAACGGCAGCGACGCCGAGATCGAGGACGTTCGAACGGCCCTGAACTGGTCAGATGCAAGTTGTAGGGATTGCTGACGGCACCATCTCCACACGCCCCAGACTTCAGCTGCGCGAGCCCCCGATGAGCTCTCGACCAAGCGAGTTGAACCCGCTTGATTTGTTTGGCGTTTCACCGCCGCAACAATGATCGACATGGTAGAAATTGTCACGGTCGCAACCGCACCCTGGTTGCGACCGCGTCAATTCAGGGTCATTTTCAAGGAGAAGTCGATGGGAACCATCCTCACGGTCCTCGGTGCAATCGGGAGCGCCATCTCGATCGCGAACTTCATGAAATCGCTGAGCTGACGGTTCGCAACTCCGGGGGTGGGCGCAGGTAACTGCGACGCCAGGACAAGCCCTGCGTCGGGCAGAGCGCGCGGCCACCACCCAGTCATGACCGCATCAGCGAGAAGTAGGGAGAACATGTCTTCGAACACCGTCCGCCGCGTCGCCGCCCTCGCGGCCGCCACCGCCCTTCCTGCCGGCCTGTTGATGGCAGGCACCGGTGTCGCGAACGCCGCCCCGACCTGTAACCAGTCGAGCCACACCACCAAGAACGACGCCAGCACGGTGTGGGTGACCCACACCTACGACAAGAGCGTCACCGTCAAGGAAGCCGCCGCAGGCACCAACGTCACCTACAAGATCGAGGTCGGCACCACCGGCATCGGCAACCCGTATGTCAACGCCATCCGCGACTACCCGCCTGCCGGCTTCGGCAAGCCCGTCTCGGCGAAGGTCACCTCCTACCACTTCCTCCAGGGCCAACAGACCGAGGACGTCAGCCCGGTGGTGACCGGCGACGGCGGCTGGAGCGTCAACAGCACCGGATGGTTCGTCAACTCGGGCAACTCGGTGACCGCCGAGTTCACCTACAAGGTCCCGAATGGCGCCGCAACCGGCGTCCAGATCACCAGCGGCGGCATCGATGTCGGCGGCACCGTCGGCGTCGGCATCCGACGGGACAACCTCAACGCCTGCTTCACCGTCCGCGAGAAGAACGCAGGCGAGGCCGCCCTCGGCAGCACGGACGGCGCCGGCCTCGGCTCCAGCGAGGGCCAGCTCAGCTCCACCGGCTCGGTCAGCGACGTCCTCGGCGACACCATCACCCGAGTCATCCAGAACGGCAGCTAGTCCCGGTGTGCTCGGCGCCGCGACCGCCGCGGCGCCGGGTACTCGGCCCCCACCGCGGCCTCGATGTCGACGGCCGCGCACCAGCGACCCAAGGATCACCCATGACTTCAGGACATATCGCGCGCGGCGTCGCCGCGGGCGCTGCGACCACCATCGCGCTCGGCGCGCTTGCCTTCCTCGGTGCAGGCACTGCCGGCGCCGCCCCCGGATCGATCACCTGGGACGACGGCAGCTCCCACTTCACCCGCACCGTCAGCAACACCACCCCCGACGCGGGCGAAACCATCACGGTCACAACCAAGTTCGAGCGGACGAGCTGGGTCGACGAGTTCATCTACAACGTCAAGGACCGGCACCCGTCCTGCCTGACCTACGTCCCCGGCTCGGCCAAGATGATCGGCGAGAACGAGTACCCCGTCCTCGACCCCGAGGTCGTGGTCGACGAGGGCAACGGCACCGGCTTTGTCCGCGCCTCGTGGGGCATCACCGACTGGGTCGTCCAGAACCGCCCCGGCTTCCACCGATCCCCCACCTTCAGCGTCCGCTACAAGGTCGGCAACGACTGCGCCCGCGGCACCGCCCTGAACACGGGCATGGACTACGGCGGATCACTCGGCAGCGGCAACTACGGCACCAAGGGCCCCGCGGTCACCGTCAGCGCGAACACGGTGTCGACCACCACCGTCAACCCGGTCACCGGAGCCACCGTCGGCAAGGCCACCACCCTCACCGCCAAGGTCGACCCCGCGGCGGCCGGTGGCACCGTCACGTTCAAGGACGGCGGCGCCACGATCGGGACCGCCCAGGTCGGCGCCGACGGCACCGCCGCCCTGCAATGGACGCCCAACGCCGCAGGAGAACGCACCATCACCGCCGACTACTCCGGCAACGGCACCGTCAACGCCTCCTCCGGCTACGCGTCCGTGACCGTCGCACCCGGCGACGGTGGCGGTGGCAACGGCAGCCTCGACACCGGCAGCCTCGGCTCCCTCCTCGGCGGCTTCGGCTCCTGACAACCGGCACACGCTGACCCGAGGTCGGGCTCCGGCGCCACGCCAACACGGCGCCGGAGCCCAGCCTCACACACCGACCACAAGGACATCACCATGGCCCCTCGAACCACCCGGCGCGGCGTCGCCGTCGGCGCGGCGACCACCGCCGCGCTCGGAGTACTGTCCCTCCTCGGCTCCGGCGTCGCAGGCGCAGCCCCCGCGACGGTCGCCTGGGACGACTGGTACTCCCACTTCACCCGCACCGTCACCAACTCCACCCCCAACCCGGGCGAGATCATCACGATCACCACAAAGTTCGAACGCACCAACTCGACCGAGGAACACCTCTACAACATCAAGGACCGGCACGCGGCCTGCCTGAAGTACGTCCCCGGCTCCGCCAAGATGAACAACACCCCGCTCGACCCACAGGTCGACGACGGCTCGGTGCCCGGCCGCGACCCCCTCGTCAGCGTCGACTTCGCCCCCAACGACTGGATCGTCCGGAACCAGCCCGGCTCCTCCCCCGTCTTCAGCGTCAGCTACAAGGTCGGCGACGACTGCTCCCGCGGCAACACCCTGACCACGGGCATGGACTACAACGGCTCCCTCGGATCCGGCGGCTACTACACCAAGGGCCCCGGGATCGTCGTCAGCTATCTCGGCGCCGGCGGCGACGGCTCCAGCGGAAGCGTCGGCTCTCTCTTCGGCTCCTGACAACCGGCACTCGATGACGGGTCTGTTCCCGGCCAGCACGGCCGGGAACAGGCCTCGTCTCGCGGCCTAATGCTCGGCCCCAACCGGCCCGCCGATGCCCGAACGCAGGAAGTCGACGAGCGGCGCCGCCAGGTCCTCTGCCGTTGCGGGCCCGTGCAGCGGGAACACCGCGGAGGCGAGCAGGATCGAGCCGATCGCCTCGCCCGCCACCTCGAGGTCGACGGCGCCGGGCAGGTCTCCGCGGCGCACCCCGGACGCGAGGAACTCCGCGGCGACGTCGCCGAACTGCCCGAACACCCCGAGCAACCGGTCGATGAGCACCGGATCGATCGACGGCGCCTCGAACACCACGAAGCGGATCAGTTCCGGTTCCTGCCGTACCAGCTCGTGCAGCCGATCGACGATGCGCCGGTACCGGTCGAAGAACTCGTCGAGGTCCGCCGACCGCCCGAGCGCGTCATCGACGATCCGCTCCCTGATCAGTTCGAAACCGCGGTCCACCACCGCGTCCAGGACGTCTCGCTTGCTGGTGAAGTAGTTGTAGAAGGTGCCGTGGCCGACGCCGAGCGCGGCCACGATGTCGGCGACACCGCAGTTCGCATAGCCATCCGCCACGAACACCTGCGCGGCCGCACGGATCAGCTCGCGGCGTCTCTCCGCACTGCGGCCGCCCGCGGCCCTGTCGTCGGCACCAACGCCGTCGGTCACCTCGCCTGCCCGTCCGCACCCGGTCGGCACAGACCGAACGACACCAGCGCGACGATCGTGTCGGTGTACCGCGCCCGGTCCGCGGCACACTGGCCCACCCGCAATCCGCGCAGCAGACCGGGCCAGGTCATGGCGATGATGGAATGCCCGACCGCGTTCGTGTCGAGGTCCTTGCGCAGCCAGCCGCCCAGTATCCCGTGCTCGAGCACCTCCGCGACCAGCCCGGCCAACACCTGCTCACCACGCATCACCCGGCGGCCGAACTCGTCCTCGATCGCGCTGGCCTCGACCATCAGGAGCTTGAGGACGTTCGGGGAGTCCTCGACCAACCCGAACAGCGCGTCGGCAAGGGCCCGAATCCGGCCGATCAGCGATTCCAGCGTCTCCGGCGGCTCCAGCAGCGCAGGCGCGTCGACGACGTCGATCAGTTCCCGCAGGCAGCGGTCCATCACCTGGTCGAGGATCTCGCGCTTGCTGTCGAAGTACCGGTACACGGTGCCGAGGCCGACGCCCGCGCGCTTGGCCACCTGCGCGGCGGTCGTGGCCTCGTAGCCACGCTCGGCGAACTCCTCGATCGCCGAGGACACGATCTGATCGCGCCTGGACTCGGACAACCCCGGCTGCGGCGGCCGTCCACGCCGAGCGGGCGCCTCCTCGAGCACCGCGACGAGCGGCTCCGCTTCGCTGGGCGTCGACGGCAAGCCTGGCTCCTTCGGCATCGCGGACTCGGGAACGCACGACAATGCGCCCGCATCGGCGGGCGCATATCCGGATTCGGTTGGTTACCGATCCATGATCAGGATATTACCAACCGTCGGACCTCAGCCGGTGGTCTCGACGACTGCAGCGGCGGTCTCCGCGACGGTCCCGACCAACTCGAAATCGGACGGGTCGAGCCTGCGGGTGCGCAGCCAGTACTGCCAGGTGAACCCGGGCCAGATGGTGCGGTTGACGCCCTTGGCGTCGAGGTACCAGCTGACGCAGCCGCCGTTGGTCCACACGCCCTTCGACAGCTTGGCCTGGATGTCCTCGTTGAACCGGTCCTGCACCTCCGGCCGCACCGCGATCGCCTCCGCGCCGCTGCGGTCGACGAGCGCCATCGCCGCCAGCACGTAGCGGATCTGCTGCTCGATCATGAACACCACCGAGTTGTGCCCGAGGGCGGTGTTGGGGCCGAGCAGGAAGAAGGCATTCGGGTAGCCGGCCACGGTGATCCCCAGGTGCGTCTGGATGCCGTGCTCGTTCCAGTGCGGCACCAGTTCCCGCCCGCCTACGCCCGCGAGGTTCACGCTGTCGAACCCGTCGGTCACGTGGAAGCCGGTCGCGAAGATGATGGCGTCCGCCTCGCGAACCCGGCCGTCGCCTGCCACGATGCCAGACCCGGTGACCCGCTCGATGCCCTCGCTGATGATCTCGACGTTGGGCTTGGCCAGCGCCGGGTAGTAGTCGCTTGACCCCAGGATTCGCTTGCACCCGATCCGGTAGTCGGGCGTGAGCTTCCGTTGCAGCGCCGGATCGGCGATGCTGCGCGCGATGTTCTTCTTCGCGATCCGCTCCAGCGGCCGCATCAGATTCGAGTGGCCGTTGAGTCCGATCGCCAACGCTTCCGACACCCAGTAGATGCCGTCGCGGAATGCCCTCCGGACCGGCGGCACCAGGCCGAAGACCCGCCGCATCCGTGTGCCGATCGTGAGGTTCTTACGGGGCACCACCCACGCCGGGGTGCGCTGGTAGAGCTGCAGGTCGGCCACCGCGTCGACGATCTCGGGCACGAACTGGACGGCGCTGGCGCCGGTGCCGATCACCGCCACCCGCTTGCCTGCGAGGTCGTAGCCGTGGTCCCACCGGGCGGAGTGGAACGCGACACCGCCGAAGTCCGCCATCCCCGGCAGGTCGGGGACGTTCGGGACGTGCAGCGCGCCGACGCCGGCGACGAGGTACTGCGCGACGTAGTCGTCGCCCTCCTCGGTCCGGACGTGCCAGCGGTTCTCCGTCTCGTCCCAGTACCCTCCGTCGACGGTGCGCCCGAAATGGGTCTTGGCCCGCAGCCCGTACTTGTCGGCGAGACCGCGGAGGTAGGCGAAGATCTCCTCCTGTCCGGACCACAGCTCGGACCAGCCGGGGTTCGGCTCGAAGGAGAACGAGTACATGTGCGACGGCACGTCGCAGGCGCAGCCGGGATAGGTGTTCTCCCGCCAGGTGCCGCCGACCTCGTCGGCCTTCTCGAGGATGACGAAGTCCGAGCGGCCCGCCTTGAGCAGCTGGATCGCCATGCCCATCCCGGAGAAGCCCGCGCCGATGATGAGCACCCGGGACCGGTGCGGCGTCCTGGCCGCACCGCCGCGTGTGTCCGCCGTCTGTGATGCCATGTCCGACCTCGACTATCCGGTACCTACCGTCAGACTAACCCGGCGTGACGGCGCCCACTATTGCGTCGCCGGGCCGAAACGCCGCAGGCAGAGCGGCCCGATCCCGCCGCGCCGTGACTACAGTCACGACATGGCCAAGCTTCCGAAGAATCCAGTCGAAAACTGGGAGATCCCCGCGGTCGAGGCGCTGCGGGCGACGCCGGACACCCGAGTTGCCGACATCCAGACCAAGGGCACCCCGGGCTTCGTCGGCGACAAGGCGCTCGGCGAGCGATTGCTCGAGGAACGCGGCGCCCGACTGTCCGCCCTCCAGGAGCTGCTGTACGCCAACGGAAGGTCCGGCGACACCCGCTCGGTGCTGCTGGTGCTGCAGGGCATGGACACCGCGGGCAAGGGCGGAATGCTCCGGCACGTGATCGGCCACGTGGACCCGCAGGGTGTCGACCACGCCTCCTTCGGCGTCCCGACCGCCGAGGAGAAGCGTCACGACTACCTGTGGCGTATCCGCAAGGCCCTGCCGAGGAAGGGACAGCTCGGCGTCTTCGACCGGTCCCACTACGAGGACGTGCTGGTGGTGCGGGTGCACAACCTGGTGCCACCGGATGTGTGGGAGCCGCGCTACGAGGAGATCAACACGTTCGAGCGGGAACTGGTCGAATCCGGTACGACGATCGTCAAGGTGGCGATGTTCGTGTCGCTGGACGAGCAGAAGGCCCGCCTGGCGGAACGGCTCGAGCGGCCCGACAAGTACTGGAAGTTCAACCCGGGTGACATCACCGAGCGCGGCTTCTGGCCGGAGTATCAGAAGGCGTACCAGGCCATGCTCGACCGGACCTCCACCGAGCACGCGCCCTGGCACGTGGTGCCCTGCGACCGCAAGTGGTACAGCAGGCTGGCCGTCACCGAACTGCTCATCGACGCACTGGAGAATCTCGACCTCGACTGGCCACCGGCCGATTTCGACATCGAGGTGGAGAAGGCCCGGCTCGCCGAGTCCTAGGGGCTCGCGAGTTCTAAGGGAAGTGCGGCGTGTCCCGGCCCAGCTTGTGATCGTGATGAATGGTGCCGCCGACCACGACGACGGCCGTCGTGATCACCAGCACCAGTGCTGACCCCGCGACGATGGCCCAGCCTGGGTGCCCGGACCCAGCCGCCACCAGGAACATCCCCAGGGTGAGCGCGGTGAGCAGGACGCCGCCGAAGCCGACCCACCCGGCGAAAATGTTCAGACTCATCGCTGACTCCTCTCGACCGGTGGCGTCCCCTTTGTCGTCATCGCACGGGCCAGCGGTCGCCGCCTGGCAGCGGGAACCGAGGGGTGTGCTGGTGCACTCGTCGATCGTGGACCACGGCGCTGCTGACGATGCTCGAACCGATCAGCACACAGCCCACGCAGACCAGGGCCGCAACGATCGCCCAGCCGGTGAAGCCCGATGCCGCCGCTACCACGCTCAGCGCGAACGTGAGGAGGGCGACGAGTCCGAGGGCGTAGCCGATCCACTCGGAGAACAGGCTCAGTTTCTCGGGGAATCGACGCACCCGCCCCGGGAACTGTCGCATCTGATCAGAGAACATATTCAGCCTCATGTCGGCGAACAGATTCTGGAACATGCTCACTCCTCCTCGACTCGAGGATCGACCTTTGTGTTCGACGCTACGCCCGGTGCTCGAGCCTCGACAAGGCGTCAGAAGGGCTCGACCGGTTGCGGCATCTGGGTGAACTTGCCGACGATCGCAGCGCAGAACCAGTGCAGGTCCGCCGGTCCGCGACTGGTGACCAGGTTCCGATCCACCACGACCTTCTCGTTCACGTGGCTCCCGCCCGCGTTGATGATGTCGGTGCGCAGGCTCGGCCAGCTGGTCAGGGTCCGACCGCCGACCACGTCCGCATCGAGCAAAATCCACGGACCGTGTCCGATCGCGCCGACCGGCTTGCCCACGTGCACGAAGTGCCGGACGAACGCGACCGCGTGGTCATCGACCCGGAGCCGGTCCGGGTTCATCGTGCCGCCGGGCAGGATCAGGCCGTCGAAATCGTCGACGCTCGCGCGCGAGACCACCAGATCGACCGGAAACCGGTCGGCGGGCTGCACGTCTCCTCGGAACGCCTGGATCTCCCCCGGCTCGAGGGAGATCAGCGTCACCGCGGCGCCCGCCTCCTCGACCGCGCGCCGCGGCTCGATCAGCTCGTCCTGTTCGACCCCGTCTGTTGCCAGGATCGCCACCCGGTGACCCTCGAGTTGCCTAGACATGGCCCCGACTCCTTCTGCGCTCGCCTGCCGCGCCCGGATCTCCCCGGGCACCCGCCACCGCAGCGAACGCACCCGGGCATGCACCGAGTATGGCGCTCGATCGGGACGACGACCAGGGGTGGTCCCGGCGTCAGCTCACCAGCAGGACACCCACCAGCGCGATCGACGCCACCCAGACGGTCGACACGCTCGCCAGCACGAAGGGACGAGGGCCGACCTCGCGGATGACCGCCAGGCGCACCCCGGCACCGAGGGCGAACATCGCGGCGGTGAGCAGCGCCGTCTGTGCCAGCCCGGCAACGGCCAGGACGGAACCGGGCAACAGTCCGGTCGACCGAAGGCCCACACAGGCGATGAAGGCCAGCACGAACAGCGGCACCAGTGGCGGACGCTGCGCCGAGTCGGCGGCACCGGCAGGCCTGCGCCTGCTGCGCACGCTCAGGTAGGCCATCACCGGGGCGAGCATCAGCACCCGGGCGAGCTTGACGACGGTTGCGACGGCCAGCGCGGCGCCTCCGATCGCCCCTCCGGCGGCGACCACCTGCGCGACCTCGTGGATGGCGCCGCCCGCCCACATCCCCGCGGCCCGGTCGCTGAGCCCCATCACGCCCGACAGCAGCGGGATCGCCGGGATCATCAGGGTGCCGAAGATGACCACGAGGGCGACCGCGGTGAGCAGTTCCTCCTCGCGGGCGTCGACGACCCCGTCCGCGGCCGCGACCGCCGCCGCGCCGCAGATCGAGAATCCGCAGGCGATCAGCACCCGCTGGGTCCACGACAGTCCGAGCAGCTTGCCCGCGTACATCGTCCCGGCCATGCCGAGGCACACGATCGCGACGACAACCGCGATGACGCCCCAGCCGAGCCCGAGGATGTCACTGAACATGAGCTGCAGCCCGAGCAGCGCGATACCGACCCGGAGCAGGCGCTTGGACGAGAAGGCCAACCCAGGGCGAAACCTCGGCGCGATCGTGAACAGGTTCGCCACCAGCGCCCCAGCCACGATCGCGATCAGCATCGGGCTCACCGTCGGCACCAGCCGCCCGACCCCCATCGCGACCAGCGTGCCGACGACACTGAGCGCGATGCCGGGAAGGACCTCGGTCAGCTCGTTGCCCGGCCGCACGGGCGGCATCTCCGCTGCTGCCCGGTCGCGAACGAGATTCGACCCGCTCAGTTCTCTGCTCATGCATCGACTGTCCGTTACCCGAGCTAAGTACGGTAGCCGTCAATCCGCCAACACCTCATATCGATGCGATATGGCAATTGCAATGGGCATACCATGCGCGTATGACCCGACGTTGGCCCGAGATGGGCGTCCTCGAACTGCTCGTCGGTGTCGACGACCACGGGAGCCTCAGCGCCGCCAGCCGGATCGCCGGTATCGCGCAGCCGAACGCCAGCCGTTCCATGAAGCAACTCGAGCGACAGTTCGGAATGCCCCTGCTGCAGCGCAAGCCGACCGGTTCGACGCTGACGCCCCAGGGGACGGTCATCGCGCACTGGGCACGCCAGGTCCTCGCGGACGCAAGCCAAATGCTCGACGTGGCCGAGGGGATGCGCGCCGAGCGCTCGGCGGAGCTGACCATCGGCGCCAGCATGACCGTTGCCGAGCACCTGATGCCGGGCTGGCTGGGCCGGTTTCGGGGCTTGAATCCCGATGTGACGATCCATCTGCAGGTCCGGAACTCGGCCCAGGTGTTCGACTGTGTCACCGATGGCACCTGCGACGTCGGGTTCGTCGAATCCCCCTCGGTCCCGTCCTCGCTGCACAGCATCACCGTCGCGCGCGATCAGCTGGTCGTGGTCGTCCCCCCCGACCATCCATGGACCCGCAGGCGTCGGCCGCTGACCATCGCCGAGCTCGCCGCCACCTCGCTCCTGGTCCGCGAGCCCGGCTCGGGCACGAGAACCACGCTCGACCTGGCCCTGCAGGAGTACGAGCGCGCGTCGCCGATCCTCGAACTGGGCAGTGCCGCCGCCATCCGGACGAGCGTGCTCGGCGGGGTTGGTCCCGCCGTCCTCAGCACGCTCGCGGTCGAGGAGCAGGTGAGATCCGGTGAGCTGCGAGTGATCCACGTCGACGGCCTCGAACTCGGCCGTACCCTCCGGGCCGTGTGGCGCCCTCCCCGTCAACTCGACGGGCCCGCAGGCGATCTCGTGCGACTGGTGCGGCGGACCGCGCAGCAGCGAACCGACTGAGTCTCCCACTGAGCGCCACCCACCCCAGGGGTCGAGGTGTTCCCCCTCGGGTGCAGGAAGGTCACCCCAAGGGTCCTGGTCCGGTTCGGATTCGCGGACGAGTGTGGGGGTGTCCGGTATTCGGGAGTATCACCATGAATCGCCACACAAACGCCGTCGTCATCGGCGGCAGCATCGCCGGCCTGCTCGCGTCCCGCGTCCTGGCGGACCACTTCGACACGGTCACGATCTTCGAGAAGGATCGCCTGGTCGACAACGCCGAGCCGCGTATCGGGGTCCCCCAGGGCCGCCACGTCCACAGCATCTGGAAACGGGGCCTGACCCTGATGGAGGAGTCCTTCCCCGGCCTCACCTCCGAACTGGTCGAGGGCGGATCGGCCGAGGTCGAGATGACGAAGGACTTCGCCTGGTACCACCGCGGCGTGTGGAAGCTGCGGGTACCGAGCGGCATCCGCATCACCTGTCAGACGCGACCGTTCCTCGAATGGCACATCCGCAGGCGGGTTCGCCAGATCTCCAACGTCAGTCTCGTCGATCGGTGCACCGTCAAACGATTCGCCGCCGATACCGGACGGGTCACAGGGGTGGTGATCCAGTCGCACCGGGCCGGCGCCGCCGAGGAGACTGTCGCCGCCGACCTGGTGGTCGACGCGAGCGGTCGCGGTTCCCGGACGCCGCACTGGCTCGAGGAAATGGGGTACGAACGACCGGCGATGTCGGTCATCGACGTCGATGTCGGCTATGCGACGCGGTTCTACGCCCGACCGCCGCTCGAGGAGCACCCGTGGAATGCACTGATCATCGCGCCGACGCCCCCACACGGAACCCGCTTGGGCGTCGTGTTCCCCGTGGAAGGTCAGCGATGGATCGTCATGCTCGGAGGCTGGAACGGGGACCACCCGCCGCGCGACGATGACGGACTTCTCGAGTTCGCGCGCAGCCTCGAAGCACCCGACATCTACACGTTCATGCGTGACGCGGAGCCCTTGACGCCGAGCGTTGGGTACAGGTTTCGCGCCAACACCCGGCGGTATTACGAACGGATGCACCGCTTCCCGGGAGGTCTGATCGTGCTCGGCGACAGCCTGTGCAGCTTCAACCCGATCTACGGCCAGGGAATGACGACCAGCGCCCTTGACGCGATGACGTTGCGAGAATGCCTCGAACGGGGAGCCCACAAGGGTGACAGCCTCGATGCAATCGCCAACCGCTTCCGGAAGAAGGTGCCGCGCAGGCTCGAAGCGCCGTGGCGGATGGCCGCCGGGGAGGACATGAACTGGCCTGGGACACACGGCGATGCGCCGTTCGGCACCCCCTTGATGAACTGGTACTTCGGCAGGGTCCATGCCCTCGCTGCGCGCGATCCGCAGGTGCTGGTCCGATTCGTGCGTGTGGCCAACATGATCGATTCGCCGGTCCGGATTTTCCACCCGAGGGTCCTGGCGCCGGTCCTCACCCGTTCAGCGCGGGTCGGTCGCGCCTGACCGGTCTGACGCTCCCGACGGTGCCCGGTCAGAAGGTCCCGGCGTCGATCACGAAGCGGTAGCGCACATCGCTGCGCACCACCCGGTCGTAGGCCTCGTTGATCCGGTCCGCGGAGATCACCTCGATCTCCGCGCCGATCCCGCGCTCGGCGCAGAAGTTCAGCATCTCCTGCGTCTCGGCGATCCCGCCGACCATCGATCCGGCCAGGCTGCGCCGGTTCGCCGCGAGCGAGAATCCGCTGACCCGGATCGGCTTCTCGGGCAGACCGAGCTCCACCAGCGCCCCGTTGACGGCGAGCGTCGACATGTACAGGTCCATGTCGAGGTTCACCGAGACGGTGTTGAGGATCAGGTCGAACCGCGACCTCAGCGCCTTGAAGGTCGCCGGGTCGCTCGTCGCGTGGTAGTGGTGGGCACCGAAGCGCAGGCCGTCGTCCTGCTTGCTCAGCGTCTGGCTCAACACGGTCACCTCCGCGCCGAGTGCGGCGGCGATCTTCACCCCGACGTGTCCGAGCCCGCCCATGCCGATGATCGCGACCTGCTTGCCCGGGCCCGCACCCCAGTGCCGCAGCGGCGAGTACAGCGTGATGCCGGCGCAGAGCAGTGGCGCGGCGACGTCGAGTGCGAGACCGTCCGGGATGCTGAGCACGAACCCCTCGGTGACCACGATGTGGGTGGAGTACCCGCCCATCGTGTACTCACCGTCACCGATACGCGAGTTGTAGGTCTGCACAACGCGTTTGGTGCAGTACTGCTCGTCCCCGGACGCGCAGGCACCGCATGCGCCGCAGGAGTCGACAAAGCAGCCGACACCGACGCGGTCCCCGACCCGATGCCGGGTGACCTCGGAGCCAACGGCCGTGACGACGCCAGCGATCTCATGGCCCGGCACCACCGGATAGTGGGTGCCGCCCCACTCGTTGCGCGCGGTGTGGATGTCGGAGTGGCAGATGCCCGAGTACTTGATCTCGATGAGCACATCGAGCGGGCCGAGATCCCTGCGCTCGATGCCGACCTTCTCGAGCGGTCCGTCGGCACTGGTCGCGGCGTAGGCGGAAACGGTGAGCATGCCTACCTGTCTACAGGTCCATTGGCAGATCCCGAGCCACGCAACGCCGGACGAAGGTGCCGGACCGAGTTTTCCAAAAGCCATTGTGCGACTCCGGACGCCTCCCTACCATCTCCGCGATCTGGACAAACGTCCTGGTTCGACGTTCCCTGGAGGAAACAGATGCGTAGATTGCTGGCGATAGGCGTCGCCACACTCGGAATCGCGGCGGCGTGCATACCCGCGGTCGCCGCCGCCGACCCACCGCAGCGGACGCCGGTCAGTCAGGTGCGCGTCGAGGGCCGCACCCTCGTCGACGGACACGGCCGCGCGCTGCTTCTGCACGGAGTCAACAACGTCGACAAGGAGGCCCCGTACCTCACCTGGGACACGCTCAAAGCGGCCGATGCCGACGTTCTCGCCCGACACGGGTTCAACAGCGTCCGACTTGGCGTGTCCTTCGACGCACTGATGCCCGAGCGCGATCGTATCGACACCGACTACCTGGATCGACTCTCGGGCGTTGTCGACCTGCTCGGCAGCCGCGGCATCTACGTCCTGCTGGACAACCACCAGGACTCCCTCGGCAGCCCGTGGGGCGGCAACGGGTTCCCGGCGTGGTCCATCGAGGCGAGGCCCGCCCCGGGCGAGAACAACCCCGGATTCCCGATGAACTACCTGATGCCGAGCATGAACAAGGGCTGGGACGAGGTCTGGAACAACACCAACGGGGTGCTCGACAAGCTCGGCACCGCCCTCGCCGCCCTGGCCGCGAAGGTCAACGGCAAGCCGGCGGTCCTCGGCATCGAAGTGCTGAACGAACCGTGGCCGGGATCGCCATACCTGAGCTGCTTCCCCCTCGGCTGCTCGGACTTCGACAAGAAGTACCAGGCGGCACTGGAGAAGGTGACCACCTACATCCGGGATGCGAACGCGGCGGTTCCCGTCTTCTGGGAGCCGAATGTGACGTGGAACCAGCTGATGCCGAGCAACCTTGGCAAGCAGCCCATCTCCGATCCCAACGTGGCGTTCTCCGTGCACGACTACTGCATCCCCAGCCAGCTGAGCATCTACAGCGGGCTGCCGGGGTGGGTGGCGGCCCTGTGCCCGGCACAGCACGACCGCACCTGGGGGAACATCGAGGCCCTGCAAGCCCGCACCAACCGACCCGCGCTGGTCACCGAGTTCGGCGACGTCGACCCCGACACCCTGAAGGCCACGGTGTCACGGGCCGACGGCCGGAACATCGGATGGCAGTACTGGCACTACAACGGCGGCGACCCGTTCCAGGGTGAGGTGGGCACGCAACTCGTTCGCACCTACCCGCAGGCCACCGCCGGTGTCCCCGGAAAGCTCCGGTTCAACCCGACCGGTGGCGATTTCGAGTACACCTACCAGCCGCGCCCGTCCGCCAAGCCCACTGAGATCTACGTCTCCGACCTGCACTACCCCGGCGGATACGTCAGCGAAGTCAAGGGCGGCCGGGTGACGTCCGCGGCGGGCGCTCGCATCGTGACCGTCCAGGCCGACGGCACGGCGCCCGTCACCGTCCGGATCCACCGCCCCGACTCCAACGGCAACGACCTCCCGACGTCCGGTTCCGCCGACGCCGGTTCGGGTGAGAGCGGCTCGGGCGGGACGGGGAGCCTCGGTTCCTGACACCCCCACAGCACGACAAGGGCTCCGGACCTGATGGTCCGGAGCCCTTGTCGTTCACCACCGAACGGCTCTCGTACACACCGGACCCAACGCCGTGGGTGAGCGTGCGGTCCTTGATGGCGTCGAGCGCTCCGGTGATCGAGATCCCCGAAACCGCGGCGCGACGGGCGGGCCCTCCCTACGATCACATCACTTGGACATGTGTCCATATGGCTGTACGAATCCACGGAGGCGATACATGCACAGACTGCTGACGATTGGTTTCTCCGCCGTACTACTCGCGATCACGGTCGTCTCGACCCCCGCGATTGCCACCGCCGACGAAGTCGCGCGACAACCCGCAAGCCTGCTCCATACCGAAGGCCGTTCGCTGGTCGACGACTTCGGACGCACGGTTCTGCTACACGGGGTGAACAACGTCGACAAGAGCGCGCCGTACCTCAACCCCGGTGACGGTCTCACTGTCACCGATCGGGATGCAGACCTGCTCGCCCAACACGGGTTCAACACCGTCCGGCTCGGGGTCTCGTTCGACGGGCTGATGCCCGAACGCGACCGGATCGACGACGCATACCTCGAGCGAATCGCCGGCACCGTCGACGTGCTCGCCGCACGGGGCATCCACGTCCTGCTCGACAACCATCAGGATGGGCTCTCGAGCATATGGGGCGGCAACGGTTTTCCCGCCTGGTCCATCGAGGCGCGCCCCCTACCCGGCGAGCCGAACCCCGGTTTCCCGATGAACTACCTGATGCCGACGATGAACCTCGGCTGGGACGAGGTCTGGAACAACTCGCACGGCGTGCTCGACCACCTCGGCGTCGCCCTCGGCGCACTCGCGGCGAAGGTGAACGGCAAACCGGGCGTGATGGGCATCGAGCTGCTGAACGAGCCGTGGCCCGGATCGCCGTTCCTGACCTGTTTCCCGAACGGCTGCCCGGACTTCGACCGGAAGTACCAGGCTGCGATGCAGAAGCTCACCGATCACGTCCGCGCCGCGAATCCGACGGTTCCTGTGTTCTGGGAGCCAAATGTCACCTGGAACCAGATGATGCCGACGAACCTCGCCAACCCGCCCGCGACACCCGCGATCGGCGACCCGAACATCGTCTTCGCCCCGCACGACTACTGCATCCCCAGCCAGCTCGCCATCTACCTCGACCTGCCGGAGGCACTGCGCGCCGGCTGCGACCTGCAGCAGATCAACACCTGGCGCAACATCGACGTACTCACCGAGCGCGCCGACATCCCGACCGTGGTGACCGAGTTCGGCGACGGCGACCCCACCGTGCTCGCCAGCACCCTCGCCAGCGCCGACGAGCGCTTCATCGGGTGGCAGTACTGGCACTACAGCAGCATTTTCGGGCCGACCGACCGCCCCGATCCGTTCCTCGGTGAGGTGGGCCGCAAGTTGGTGCGGACCTATCCACAGGCCACCGCGGGGACACCGGTCTCGCTCCGGTTCAACTCGGAGGGAGGCGATTTCGAGTACACGTATCGACCGCGGGCCGCCGCCCGGCCCACTGAGATCTACGTCTCCGACCTGCACTACCCCGGCGGATACGTCAGCGAGGTCACCGGCGGCCAGGTGACGTCCGCGGCGGGTGCTCGCGTCGTGACCGTCGAGGCCGACGGCACGGCGCCCGTCACCGTCCGGATCCACCGCCCCGACTCCGACGGCAACGACCTCCCGACCTCGGGTTCCGCCGATGCCGGTTCGGGCGAGAGCGGTTCGGGCGGGAGCGGTTCGCTCGGGACCGGGAGCCTCGGTTCCTGACACCCCATCCGCATGACGAGGGCTCCGGACCTGATGGTCCGGAGCCCTTGTCGTGCAACGCTACTCGGCCGAGGCCACCTTCTCGGCCCTGCGGCGCAGGCGGCGCGCCGCGGCCACGAGGTTCCGCAGCGACGGCTCGAGCTGCCAGTAGTGCCTGGTCTTGAGGCCGCCGTCCGGGTTGGCCCACAGTCGGTCCAGCTCCACGGACTCCGCCGCCTCGGTGAGCAGCTCGTCGAGCTCGTCGATGTCCGGGATCCGGGCCGAACGGCTCTCGTACACGCCGGGTCCAACGCCGTGGGTGAGCTTGCGCTCCTTGATGGCGTCGAGCACCCAGGTGATCGAGCGGGTCGCCACGATCGCTGTCACGTCGCAGTCCATCCGCTCGATCGCGTCCACCACCGACTTCTGGGTCGTGTAGGTCAGGTGGGTGTGGATCTGCGTCTCCGGCTTGGCACCGCCGGTCGCCAGCTTGAACGCGTCGACCGCCCAGTCCAGGTACTCCTTGCGACCGCCGGCCCGCAGCGGCAACAACTCCCGGATCGCCGGCTCGTCGACCTGGATGATCGAGATGCCCGCGGCCTCCAGATCGGCCACCTCGTCACGGATCGCCAGCGCCAACTGATCCGCGGTCTCGTGCAGCGGCTGGTCCTGCCGGACGAACGAGCGCGCCAGCATGGTGATCGGACCGGTGAGCATGCCCTTGACCGGCTTGTCGGTCAGCGACTGCGCGTAACCGATCCACTCAACGCTCATCGGCCCCCGCCTGCGGACGTCGCCGTAGAGGATCGGCGGCCGCACGCAGCGCGATCCGTATGCCTGCACCCAGCCGTTGTGGGTGGACGCGAATCCGTCCATCAGCTCGGCGAAGTACTGGATCATGTCGTTGCGCTCGTGCTCACCGTGCACCAGGACGTCGAGGCCGATGTCCTCCTGCAGCCGGATCGTGCTCTCGATCTCGGCCTGGATCCGCTTGACGTAGTCCTCCCACTCGAGGCGACCCTGTCCGAGCTCGTAGCGTGCCTGGCGGATCGCGTCGGTCTGCGGGAACGAACCGAGGGTCGTCGCAGGCACCTTCGGCAGGTTCAGCTTCTCCTGCTGCGCCCGCAGGCGGACCTCGTACGGCGCCCGGATGCGGTCCTCGGCCTTGATGGCGTAGACCCGTTGGCGCACTTCGTGCTTCTGCTTGAAATGCACCTTCGTCGGCTTCTTGCGCCAGCGCTCGGACGGACCCTCGGTGAGCGCCTTGGCCAGCGAGACCACCTCGCCGACCTTCTGCTTGGCGAAGGCGAGCCGGTCCGCGACGTCGCCGTCGAGGTCCCACTCGGCCAGCACGTCGTAGGGCACGTGCATCAGCGAACAGGACGTCGAGACCACGAGATCCGGGATCACGTCCTTGAGCGAGGACAGATAGGTGAGCGTGACGAAGCTGTCTGCCCGCCAGACGTTTCGGCCGTTCACGACGCCCGCGTAGAGGCGCTTGCGCTTCAGACCCGGGATCTTCGCCAGCTCTTCGGCCGCGACCTTGCCGTAGACCAGGTCGAGCCCGAGCGCCTCGACCTTGGTGGCGGCCAGGATCGGAAGTGCCTCACCGAGATTCCCATACGGGCCGGTGACCAGGATCCGCGGTCGCAGCGGCGCATGGGACAGCGTGGTGTACGCCCGCTCGAGCGCGGCCAGTTCCTCGGGGGTGCGGTCCTGGGTGAAGGCGGGCTCGTCGAGCTGGACGCAGGTGGCCCCGGCCTTGGCGAGCAATTCGAACAGCGCCTCGTACTGCGGCAGCAGCGAATCCAGCAGGTCGAGCACCGAGAAGTCGTCCACCGCATCGGCGCTCGCCTTCGACAGCAGCAACAGCGAGACCGGGCCGAGGATGACCGGGCGCAGCTCGATGCCGCGTGCCTTGGCCCGTTCGAACTCGTCCATCAGCGCGTCGGCACGCAGGGAGAACACGGTGCGCTCGTCGAGCTCGGGCTGGCGGTAGTAGTAGTTGGTGTCGATGAACCGCACCAGCTCCAGCGGCGGGAAGTCGGGCCGGCCGCGGGCCATGGTGAAGTAGAAGTCGAGTTCGTTCAGCTCACCCTCGAGCGGGGCGAACCGGCCGGGCACGGCGCCGAAGAGCAGCGCGTTGTCCAGCACGTGGTCGTAGTAGGAGAAGGTGTTGCCTGGCACCTGCGTCAGGCCGGTCGCGGCCAGCTCGCTCCAGGTCTGCTCCTGGAGCTCCCGGCCGACGGCGATCAGCTCGGCCTGGCTGGACTTCCCGTGCCAATACGCTTCGAGTGCCCGCTTGAGTTCGCGTCGTGGCCCGATCCTCGGGTACCCCAGGACGCTGGAGCCGTAGGTGGCGGCGCTGTTGGACATCGTGTCGACCTCTCCCTCGATGCGCTTCGCGCCCGTGCGCGATCGGTACCCCGGCAGGGGTGAAAATCGCGCACGGGCGCCGAAGGTGCGTACTGGTGAAGCTACCTAGCTTGCTTTCTTCGTGCTCCGACCGTTCTCGCCGTACTCGTAGAAGCCCGCGCCGGACTTCTTGCCGACGAGTCCGGCCTCGACCATGCGCAGCAGCAGCGGCGGAGCCGAGTAGAGCGGCTCCTTGAACTCCTCGTACATCGAGTCCGCGATCGACTTGACGGTGTCGAGGCCGACCAGGTCCGTCAGGGCCAGCGGGCCCATCGGGTGGTTACAGCCGAGCACCATCGCGCGGTCCACGTCCTCCTTGGTCGCGAATCCGGACTCGACCATCCGGATCGCCGACAGCAGGTACGGCACGAGCAGCGCGTTGACGACGAACCCGGAGCGGTCGGCGCTGCGGACGACCTGCTTGCCGAGGACCTCGCTCGCGAAGGCCTCGGCCCGCTCGGAGACCGCGGAGCTGGTCTTGAGGGTGGTGACGAGCTCGACGAGCGGGAGCACGGGCACCGGGTTGAAGAAGTGCATGCCGATCACACGCTCGGGCGCCTTGGTGGCGATGCCCAGCTTCATGATCGGGATGGAGGAGGTGTTGGAGGCCAGCACCGCATTCGGGTCCGTGACCACCTGGTCGAGCTCGGCGAAGATCGCGCTCTTGACCTTCTCGTCCTCGAGGACGGCCTCCACGACGAGCTGCCGATCGGCGAAGTCGCCGAGGTCGGAGGTGAAGCGCAGCCGCCAGGCGGCCTGCTCCCGCTCACGCTCGGTGATCTTGCCGCTGCTCACACCGCGGTCCAGCGACCGCAGGATGCGGGCACGGCCGGCCGCCGCGAGCTCGCGGGTCTGCTCGAACACCAGAACATCGACATGTGCGCGGGCGCACACCTCGGCGATTCCGGCGCCCATGATGCCTGCGCCGATCACGCCGACGCGCTGAATCTTTTCGCTGGTCACGTCAGCTCCTCATCGTCTAGTGGAGTCGTCCGCACCGCGGGGCCCGGGCTGTGGGCCCCGCGGTGGGTGGGACGGGTCGTGCAGGTGAAGCGGGGGTTCCTAGTGGAACTGGCCCTCTTCGGTGGAGCCCTTCAGCGCCGCGGTGGACGTGTTGGGGTCGACCGTGGTGGCGATGCTGTCGAAGTAGCCGGCGCCGACCTCACGCTGGTGCTTGATGGCGGTGAAGCCACGCTCCTCGGCGGCCTTGAACTCGCGCTCCTGCAGGTCGACGAAGGCGGTCATGCCCTCGCGGGCGTAGCCGTGCGCCAGGTCGAACATGCCGTAGTTGAGCGAGTGGAAGCCGGCGAGGGTGATGAACTGGAACTTGAAGCCCATCGCGCCGAGCTCCTTCTGGAACTTCGCGATGGTCGCGTCGTCCAGGTGCTGCTTCCAGTTGAAGGACGGGGAGCAGTTGTAGGCCAGCAGCTGGTCCGGGAACTCGCTGCGGACGGCCTCGGCGAACTGCTTGGCGACCTCGAGGTCCGGCACGCCGGTCTCCATCCAGATGAGGTCGGAGTACGGGGCGTAGGCCTTGGCACGCGCGATGCAGGGCTCGATGCCGTTCTTGATGCCGTAGAAGCCCTCGGCGGTGCGGGTGCCGTCGAGGAACGGGCGGTCACGCTCGTCCACATCGGAGGTGATGAGGGTGGCGGCCTCGGCGTCGGTGCGCGCGATGACGACGGTGGGGACGTCCGCGACGTCGGCCGCGAGACGCGCCGAGGTCAGGGTGCGGATGTGCTGCTGGGTCGGGATGAGCACCTTGCCACCGAGGTGGCCGCACTTCTTCTCCGACGCGAGCTGGTCCTCCCAGTGCGAACCGGCGACGCCGGCCGCGATCATGGCCTTCTGCAGCTCGTAGACGTTCAGCGCGCCGCCGAAGCCGGCCTCGCCGTCCGCGACGATCGGGGCGAGCCAGTTCTCGACGGAGGTGTCGCCCTCGACCTTGGCGATCTCGTCGGCGCGCAGCAGCGCGTTGTTGATGCGACGGACGACCTGCGGCACCGAGTTGGCCGGGTAGAGGCTCTGGTCCGGGTAGGTGTGACCCGAGAGGTTCGCGTCACCGGCGACCTGCCAGCCGGAGAGGTAGATGGCCTTGAGGCCGGCGCGCACCTGCTGCACGGCCTGGTTGCCGGTGAGGGCACCGAGGGAGTTGATGTAGTCCTCGTTGTTCACGAGGTCCCACAGGATCTCGGAGCCACGGCGGGCGAGGGTGGCCTCCTCGACGACGGAGCCCTGGAGCTTGACGACCTGCTCGGCCGTGTAGTTACGGGTCAGTCCCTTCCAGCGGGGATTGGTGTCCCAATCCTGCTGGATCTCAGCTGCGGTCTTCGGGGTGCCGGTGGTCGACATCGAGGCTCCACTCTCTTGTATCTGCTGGTCCGGTACGGATGTACTGCTTCACATCCTTGCCAGGCCCTTCGTATGTACTTAACGAGAGTGGCATACGCAAAAACTGCCGTCTACCTGTTGCTAATGCCAATCTTGGCTAGGTTTTCAAACAGGGTTGCTAACTTTGCAAAGTTCAGACCGGCCAAGCGAGCGCTTGGCTACCGGCAAGTAGCTTGGCGAGCTACCGGCAAGTAGGTTCCGACCTGCGGATTGTTCGCGACGCGCGAGCGGCGGCGGTCGCGCCGATTCGGCCGCCCGACCGAGGACCGCGCAGGCACCCGATCACGGTCGACCCGACCCGGCTGTGAGGGCAATCACGTCGCCCGAGGGTCACCGGCATGCTCGTTCACACCCATCGCGGCGAAGTCCGCGCCGCCTGCAACGCCGCCGGTTAGCGTTTCGGCCATGAGACTGCGGCTCGGGCGCCCCGACATCAACCGGTACGCGGATCGATTCGACCTCACCCCGGCACCCGACGGGCTCGCGGTCACGTTTCTCGGCGTCGCGAGCCTGCTCATCGACGACGGCTCGTCGGCGCTCATGACCGACGGGTTCTTCAGCCGTCCCGGCCTGGCTCGCGTTGCGCTGGGCAGGATCGCGCCCGACGCGGCGCGGATCGATGCGGCGCTGGCGCGGACCGCCGTCACCCGGCTCGAGGCGGTCATCCCCGTGCACACCCATTTCGACCACGCGCTCGACTCCCCAGCGGTGGCCGAGAGGACGGGTGCCCGGCTGGTCGGCGGCGAGTCAACGGCCTGGATCGGGCGCGGCCACGGGCTGCCCGCCGACCGGATCGCGGTCGCGACCCCCGGCGCCGCGATGACGCTCGGCGCGTTCGAGGTGACGATGATCGAGTCGCACCACTGCCCGCCGGACCGCTATCCCGGCCAGATCACCGCGCCCGTCGTCCCGCCGGTGAAGACCTCGGCGTATCGCTGCGGCGAGGCCTGGTCGATCATCGTCGGCCACCCGCCCTCCGGGAGGTCGCTGCTCGTGCAGGGCAGCGCCGGGTACGTCCCCGGCGCGCTGGCGGGCAGGCGGGCCGACGTGGCCTACCTCGGGGTGGGGCAGCTCGGCATCCAGCCCGAGCGGTATGTCGAGGAGTACTGGCGCGAGACCGTCCGCGAGGTGGGCGCCCGGCGCGCGGTGCTGATCCACTGGGACGACTTCTTCCGGCCGCTCACGAAGCCACTGCGCGCGCTCCCCTACGCAGGCGACGACCTCGACCGCACGATGGCCGTGCTCACGCGACTGGCCGACGAGGACGGCGTGGCGCTGAGCTTCCCGACCGTCTTCGCCCGCGAGAACCCCTGGGCCTGACCGCGGGTCACCGCTCAGTGGTCACCTTTGCGCGGTCACCGCCGCTTCCTGCGCCTCCAGGCTGGCCGACGGGGTACGGAGAGCGGCAACGGCGCCCGCGTACAGCGAGCTCTTGATCTCGCCGAGTGTGCGCCCGCGGGTGTGCACCAGGCCCTGTGCACGGCCGACCGCCTTGGCGAGCACGTCGTCCCCTGCCGCGACCTCGTCGACGAGTCCGTCGGCCAGCGCCTCGGTCCCGCCGTATCGGCGACCGGTCGTCAGCGCGGCGTGCGCCGCCCGCGCAGGCAGCCGCGCGGTCAGCAATTCGAGCACCCCGGGCGTGTAGCTGATGCCGACCGTGATGCCGGGCAGGCAGAAGAACCCACGGTCGCCGCGCATCACCTGATGGTCGTGCGCGGTGGCCAGGATCGCTCCGCCGCCGAAGGTGTGGCCCGGCATCGCGGCGACGGTCGCCATCGGGAAGGTCAGCACGCGCGCGAAGAGCGCGTGCACGCGATCCATGTACGGGTTGAGCTGCCCCAGGTTCTGCGCGACCCAGACGGTGTCGAGGCCGGTGGAATAGAACTTCCCGACCGCGGTGGTCACCAGGGCGGCCGGCCCCTGACTCGCTTCGACCTCGTCGAGCAGCGCCTCGGTCTCGTCGAGCCATCGCGGATTGAACGCGTTCTCCTCGTCCCGTTCACCCTCGGTTCCGAGGTAGAGGACGAACACGTCTCCCGAGCGCTCCACGTAAGGCATGGCGAGACGATAGCGCCGGATGATCGCCTGCGCCGTTCGAGGCCCGAAGTGGGCTCATCCCGCCGCGTGAACACCTCGGGCGTCGGGCCGACTCAGCGCGGGCGGAGCCTGTGCAGACGCCGAGACCAGCACGACACCGACGACCGTGACGGCCGCGCTCACCGCGGCCGCGAGACCCGCTGTCACCGCTGAGCCGAGCGGCGCCAGCAGCGCGCCTGCGATCATGTAGCCGACCGGCATGCACACATTGGCGAGGGTCGCACCCAATCCCGCTACCCGTCCGAGCATCGCTTCGGGCACTCGCGTCGCCACGAGGACATCCGCCCAGACGCTGCCCAATCGGATCGCCGCGCCGACGAGCAGTGCCACCACGGCCATGACGGAGAACGGTGGATAGAGGCTCAGTGCCACGAGGCCGACGCAGATCGCCCCCTGCGCCAGCAACGCCGACTGCGCTGTGCGAGAGGGAATCCGCTTCCCGAGCAGGCTCGTGGCGACGATGCCACCGAGCGCGAACAGCGCCATGATGTAACCCTGGGCGCCCGCGAACCATCGCTCGCTCGACCCCGCGTTGACGATCAGGAGCCAGGCAGGGACCGGTAGCGCCGTTTGTGCCGCGGACACCAGGATCACCGTCCGCAGCCAGTGGGTTTCCCTGAGGTACCGGAAGCCCTCACGCGTGTCGTGGACGAACCCCGTTGGTCGGTCGGCTCGCATCGGGCTCGGGGTGACCGCGCATGCGCACGTGGCACCGATGGCAACGGCCGCGACGAGCAGGAACGCCGACACCGTTGGTCCGGTGGCCGAGATCAGCAGCGCCGCCGCCGCGGGCGCAACCACTTGCACGGTGAGGCTCAGCGAATGCCAGACCGCCAGCCGATCGGCCCGATCGTCGCGCGGAACCGAAAGATAAACCGCAGTCGTCGCGGCCGGCTGCGACAGCCCACTGCACACGCCCAATGCGACCATGACGGGCAGAATGTGAAATCCACCGGCAAGCGCAGGAAGTATGGCGATCAGCGCACAACGACCGGCATAGGTCGAGAGAATGATCGCCCGTTTGTCGAGCCTGTCCGCCAACGTTCCTGCGACGATCCCCGCTCCGAGAATTCCGATGCATCGGGCACCGAATGCCAGCGAAAGGAGAGCCGCATCTCCCCCGGCCGATATGACCAGCCCAGCCGTTATCACCACGATGGCGGAATCCGCGACGGGGCCGGCGAGGAGGAAGGCGAACCCAAGTCGGGCCCGGAGTTTTCCGTGGATCATGCGCCGACCGGGTCGTAGAACCTCATGGAGAAGCCCTCGGGGGTGAGCGTTCGGCGCTCGTTCACTTTCAGTTCGGCGCCCGACAGCTGAATTCGCATGGTGGAATTCCGCACGATCTCGCCCAAGACCGTCGACAGCTCCCGTTCCGCGAACTTCGCGCCAACACACCATCGCGGCCCACCGCCGAACGGTATGAACTCGCCGCGCTGCGGCGCCGCGTCGATCCACCGCTCGGGCCTGAAGTCGCCACCTGTCGGCGCGAAGGTGGGCGATACCCGGTGGGTGACCCAGCTGGACACCATCACCACGCTTCCCTTCTTCATCTCCCAGTCCCCGAAGGGGATGTCCTCTGCCGCGTCACGGCCGAGCATCCACGACGGAGGCCACAGGCGGAGCGTCTCCGACACCACGCGCGTGAGCGCGCCTTCGCCGCCCTCACCTCGCAGCTGCTCTTGCACAGCGCCGCGTCCTCCGAGCTCGACCATCCCCCACAGGATGGCCGACGCCGGTACGCCATGCGCGGCCAGGAGTGTCGAGATGATCATCTGCACAACATCTTTGGGTGGCAGGTCGGCACTTTGCAGGTCATCACACAATCCGTCCGTGCCCGGCGCCCGCGCCAGCTTCGCCACGGCCGATTCGAGATTGCGTAGCGCCCTGCGGACTCGCAGATCGGAAGGCCGCCAGCGCAACCACCTGGGGAGGACGAAGGGGCTCGCGGTGATCGGGAAGAGTGAATCGAGAAGTTCTTGTGCGAGAGAGGGGATCTCGTCGAAGTCCCGGGTTCCGAAGCAGTACCGACTGATGGATGCGGAGGTGAGGACCTGCAGGGTGTCGATCAGCTCTCGCTCGCCGACCGCCCTCCCCAACCAACTCCGAACGATCGCGTTCGTGTCATGGGCGAGCTCGACCTGGTGGTCGTCGAGACGCCGGCGCGATGCCAGTGCCGCGGATGCCGCCTTCCGCGATCGCATCCACCGCTGCACCGATTCGGATCCGAGGTCGCCCGACACCTTGCTCCTGAGGAAGTTCTGTGTCGACAAGAACTTTCGATTCGACCCGACGAGTACTTCGTGTACCTCGCGGTGACCCGACACGAGAAAGGTTCCCGGCCAGAGTTCGACGATCGGCCCGAGTTCTGCGGCGTCGAGCAGAAAGGACAGCCGTCCGCGATCGTACGTTTCCGCCAATTCTGCTCGCGATGTCCCGAGCACTGGTGGCCGTGTCATCTACATCTCCTAATGAAAGTGCGGGCGGCCGATCAAATCGACCGCCCGCACTGTTACGCATTGTCAGGACCATTCGTACATGCCCGGCGCTTTTCGCGGCACAAAGCCGACGAGCGCGGCGACGGTGAACTTGATTCGACGCATTTCCTGTCCCTCCTTTCTGTGCTCGATGTGACATGAATAAGATTGGGCCATTGGCGGAGGGAGATGAACCCACCCAAGGTGTGGGATCCACTCACCCACGGTGAGCTACGCACGAACGGTCACCGTTTCACCGCGAATTCCACTGATAGACAACGGAATCCGCGCACAGCCACGAGACCGCGGTGTCGGCGGCCGGGCGAGATGAGGGTCGGAAGGCGGTCAGGAACGGGCGTGCAACTGAGCGACCCCGGTCCGCCGAGGTCGCCGAGCGGGGCCGACTACGGCGCCCTGTGCCCGAAGGTCAACGCCACGTCCCACGGCGCTACGCCCCAGGACTCGACGGCGGTCACCGCGAAGATCCCCGCGGCCTCGATCGTGTCCTCCGACGCGGGCGAGGACACCGACGTGCCGGGCCTGCCGTCGTCGGGGACCTCCGGCCAGACCCCGGTGTCCCGCGGCACCGGCGCCGTCTCGATCACCGCCACCCGCTCCCCCTCGTCGTCGACGACCCCGAAGAAGCAGTACGGCTCGTGCGGCGCAGCCCAGCCGCCGAGCTCCACCACCCAGTACTCGTCGCGCTCGACGGCGGACGCCGCGGCGGCGGCGAGGAAGTCGTCGAGGTCGGTCCAGGGGTTGCGCTCGGGGCGGACCGGGTCGCCGAGCCGGAACGCCCGGCTCCCTCGGTGTTCTCGGCGGAACCGGGGATGCGTTCCAGCACCAGCATGGTGCCCGCCGCGGCGTCGAGGAGGACCGTCTCACGGAACCGATCGTCTGGCACGGAGGTGCGCGCGATCAGCCCGCGTCCCAGCAGTTCGCTGAGCCCGTCCGGATCGTCGACGCTCCACAGCCTGGTCCCGTCCTCGGTCCACGTGCGCACAAGTCCACCCGAGACGGGGCTGAGCATCGCGGTGACCAGGCTCGCCCCGGCCTCGAGGCCTGCGGGCACGTCGTTCGTCATCGGCACAGTGTCGCAGCGCGTCGCGTTTCCTCCCGCCCCGCCCATCCCCTCGCGCGGAGCTAATCCTGCGAACCCGTTGTTGCCAACCCCCGACACCCCTCGTAACCTGGAGAAATGGCGAAGACCTATGTCGGCGCGCGACTGCGTCAGCTACGCACCGAGCGAGCCATGAGCCAGGCCGCCCTGGCCCAGACGCTGGAGATCTCGGCGAGCTACCTCAACCAGATCGAGCACGACGTGCGGCCGCTCACCGTCCCCGTGCTGCTGCGGATCACCGAGGTCTTCGGGGTGGACACCACCTTCTTCTCCTCGCAGGACGACACCCGGCTGATCGCCGAGCTTCGGGAGGTCGCGCTCGACCAGGAGATGGGCATCGACTCCGACGCCCAGGAGATCGCGGAGATGGTGTCCGCGCACCCGAGCCTGGCCAAGGCCATCGTGAACATGCACCGCCGCTACCGCAACACCACCGCGCAGCTGGCCGCGGCCACCGAGGACCGGTACAGCGACGGCAGCGGCAGCGGGGCGATCACCATGCCGCACGAGGAGGTGCGGGACTACTTCTATCAACGGCAGAACTACCTGCACGAGCTGGACACCGCCGCCGAGGAGCTCACCGCCCGGATGCGTTTCCACCGCGGCGACGTCGCGGGCGAGATCGCCAGGCGGCTCGAGAACGTGCACGATGTGCAGATCGTGCAGCGCATCGACCTCGGCGAAGGCGTGCTGCACCGCTACGACCCCGAGTCCCGCGTGCTGGAGATCTCCCCGCACCTGTCCGGCGGGCAGAAGGTGTTCAAGTTCGCCGCCGAGCTGGCCTACCTCGAGTGCGGGGATCTGCTGAACAAGATGGTCGACGAGGGGAACTTCACGGCGGAGTCGTCCCGGTCGCTCGCCATCCTCGGGCTGGCCAACTACTTCGCCGCGGCAACGGTGCTGCCGTACACCCAGTTCCACGACATCGCCGAGGAGTTCCGCTACGACATCGAGCGGCTGTCCGCCTTCTTCTCACAGAGCTACGAGACCATCTGCCATCGGCTCTCCACCCTGCAGCGCCCGAAGCTGCGCGGCGTGCCGTTCTCGTTCGTCCGGGTCGACCGGGCGGGCAACATGTCGAAGCGGCAGTCCGCCACCGGCTTCCACTTCTCCTCCAGCGGCGGCACCTGCCCCCTGTGGAATGTGTACGAGACGTTCGGGTACCCCGGCAAGATCATGACCCAGATCGCGCAGATGCCGGACGGCCGCAGCTACCTGTGGGTGGCACGGACGGTCGAGCGCCGCGCGGCCCGATATGGCCAGCCGGGCAAGACCTTTGCCATCGGCCTTGGCTGCGAGCTCCGGCACGCGCACCGCACCGTCTACGCGGACGGCCTCGACCTGGACAACCAGGCCGCCGCCACCCCGATCGGCGCCGGCTGCCGGGTGTGCGAGCGGATGAACTGCCCGCAGCGGGCCTTCCCTCCGCTCGGCAAGGAACTCGACATCAACGAGCACCGCAGCTCGGTGTCGCCCTACCTCATCCGCTGAACCCACTCCCTCACCGCCGCCGCCCGCCGAGTGTGCAGTTGTCGGCGCCGCACTCGGCCGATGCCCCGGGAACTGCACACTCGGCGATGGCCCGAGCCCGCGAAACCGCCGCTCGGGCACGCCTGTTCACCTGACGGTAATCCGGGACACAAACAAGTCACGCAATGACATTCAGGCGCAACAACGCGCCCATATCGTCTGCGCTCACACGAATACAGCCCTGTATACGCATCGCGGATACAGGGCGTGTTCGGTGTGCGGCGCGCGCTGTCCCGGCGGCCGCCTCCCCGACGAAGGAAGGCTGTACATGTCCGTTTCTCGTAGGACCACGATCTCCAAGCGCGCCCTCGTTGCCCCGGCCGCCCTCGCCGCGGTGGGCCTGGTGCTCAGCGCGTGCGGCAGCAAGGCAGGCGACGACACCGCCGCGTCGAGCACGGCCGAATCCTGTGTGAACACCTCCGGCGACACCATCAAGGTGGGCTCGCTGAACTCGCTGTCCGGCACCATGGCGATCTCGGAGGTCACCGTCCGCGACTCCATCGCACTCGCCGTCGAGGAGATCAACAACTCCGGTGGTGTGCTGGGCAAGAAGATCGAGATCGTCGCCGAGGACGGCGCGTCCGAGCCGACGGTCTTCGCGGAGAAGGCCGAGAAGCTGATCAGCAGCGACTGTGTCGCAGCGGTTTTCGGCGGATGGACCTCCTCGAGCCGCAAGGCCATGCTGCCGGTGTTCGAGGACAAGAACTCGCTCCTGTACTACCCCGTCCAGTACGAGGGCCTCGAGGACTCCAAGAACATCTTCTACACCGGAGCCACCACCAACCAGCAGATCATCCCGGCCCTTGACTACCTGAAGGAAAAGGGCGTGAAGTCGCTCTACCTGGTCGGTAGCGACTACGTGTTCCCGCAGACCGCGAACCGCGAGATCAAGGCATACGCCGCCGCCAACGGCATCGAGATCAAGGGCGAGGACTACACGCCGCTCGGGTCAACCGACTTCTCCACGATCGTCAACAAGGTCCGGTCCGCGGACGCCGACGCCGTGTTCAACACGCTCAACGGCGACTCCAACGTCGCCTTCTTCCGCGAGTACACCAACGCCGGCCTCAAGGCCGCCGAGATGCCCGTGGTCTCGGTGTCCATCGCCGAGGAGGAGGTGGCGGGCATCGGTGCGCAGAACATCGCGGGCCAGCTCACCGCGTGGAATTACTACCAGACCATCGACAGCCCGGAGAACAAGAAGTTCGTCGACGCCTACAAGGCGAAGTACGGCGCCACCAAGCCCACCTCCGACCCGATGGAGGCGGCCTACACCTCCGTCTACCTGTGGAAGAACACCGCGGAGAAGGCCAACTCCTTTGCCGTCGAGGACATCCAGAACGCCGCCGACGGAGTCACCTTCAACGCTCCCGAGGGCCTCGTGACGATCGACGGCGACAACCACCACATCACCAAGACCGCCCGCATCGGGGAGATCCGGCCCGACGGCCTCATCTACACCGTCTGGGACTCGGGCAGCCCGATCCAGCCCGACCCGTACCTGACCAGCTACTCGTGGGCCGAGAGCCTGGCCAGCAAGTAACCGACCCGAGTAGCCGACGACAGAGAGTAGAGAGGACGGACATTCGACATGGATGTCGTGATCGGACAGTTGTTCACCGGCCTGAGTATCGGGTCGATCCTGCTGCTGGCGGCGCTGGGGCTGTCGCTGACCTTTGGCCAGATGGGCGTGATCAACATGGCCCACGGTGAATTCATCATGGCCGGGTCGTACACCGCCTACGTTGTGCAACAGGTGTTCTCGACGGCGGGGGCGTCCCTGCTGATCTCTCTGCTCGTCGGCTTCCTCGTCGGAGGGGCCATGGGGGTGCTGCTCGAGGTGACCCTCGTCCAGCGGATGTACCACCGCCCGCTCGACACCCTGCTGGTGACGTTCGGTGTCGGCCTGATCCTGCAGCAGCTCGCCCGCGACATCTTCGGGGCGCCCGCCGTCAACGTGGTCGCCCCGGAGTGGTTGTCCGGCGGCGTCGACATCCTCGGCGCCGTCGTCCCGAAGACCCGCATCTTCATCCTGGTCCTCGCCATCGTCTGCGTCGCGGTGCTGTCCGTCGCGCTCAAGACAACCCCGATGGGACGGCGGATCCGGGCCGTCGTGCAGAACCGCGACCTCGCCGAGACCAGCGGAATCTCCAGCCGCAGAACCGATATCACCACCTTCTTCATCGGCTCCGGCCTCGCGGGCGTGGCAGGCGTGGCATTGACCCTGATCGGCTCGACCAGCTCCACGGTCGGCCAGTCCTACCTCATCGACGCGTTCCTGGTGGTGGTGGTCGGCGGCCTCGGACAGATCAAGGGCGCGGTGATCGCGGCGTTCGCCCTCGGCATCCTCAACTCCTACATCGAGTACTCGACGACCGCCTCGATCGCGAAAGTCATCCTGTTCGTGATCATCGTCGTCTTCCTCCAGGTGCGCCCGCAGGGCCTGTTCGCCGTGAAGACAAGGAGTCTCGCATGACCGGCATGCTCACCCGTTGGCGGCCGCTCGCCGGATTCGGTCTCGCCGCCCTGGTGCTGTTCGGCCTCGCACCCGCGGTTCTCAGCGACTTCCGGCTGAACCTGCTCGGCAAGTTCCTCTGCTTCGCCATCGTCGCCGTCGGGATCGGATTGGCATGGGGCCGAGGCGGAATGCTGACCCTGGGTCAGGGTGTCTTCTTTGGACTCGGCGCCTACATGATGGCCATGCACCTCAAGATCGCGGACGCCGAACTCAAGGGCAACGACGTCCCCGACTTCATGCAGATCGCCGGGATCAGAGAGCTGCCCGGCTACTGGACTCCGTTCACCTCGCCGCTGGTCACCGTCCTCGCCATCCTCGTGGTGCCCGCACTGGTCGCGTTCGTACTCGGCCTCGGCGTGTTCAAGCGCCGGGTCAAGGGCGCCTACTTCGCCATCCTGTCCCAGGCGCTCGCGGCCGCCTTCGCGATCCTGCTGGTCGGCCAGCAGTCGATCGGAGGCAGCAACGGGCTCAACCGGTTCCGCACCTTCTTCGGGTTCAACCTCAACGACCCCGCGAACAAGCGGATGCTGTTCTTCATGGCCGCCGGGGTGCTGCTCCTGGTCGTCGCGCTGACCAGGCAGCTGATGTACAGCCGCTACGGCGAACTGCTGGTCGCGGTCCGGGACCAGGAGGAGAGGGTCCGCTTCCTCGGCTACGACCCGGCGAACATCAAGGTCGTCGCGTACGTGGTCGCGGCCTTCTTCGCCGGGATCGCCGGGGCCCTGTTCGTCCCCATCGTCGGCATCATCTCCCCCGCCGACGTCGGCATCGTCCCCTCGATCGCGTTCCTCATCGGCGTCGCGATCGGCGGCCGCGCCACCCTGCTCGGTCCGGTGCTCGGCGCCATCGGCGTCGCATGGGCGCAGTCCACCCTGTCCGAGAACTTCCCCTCCGGCTGGATCTACGCCCAGGGCCTGCTGTTCATCGTGGTGGTCGGCTTCTTCCCCGCGGGCGTCGCCGGACTGATCGAGCTGATCCGGCGTCGCAGGCCGCGCGCCGACGCCCCCCGCGACGAGACCCCCGACGCCCTTCCCGAACTCGAGGTGGCCCGATGACCAACGCGAGCGCTCCCGCGTTCGGCGGCAACGCCGGCATGTCCAGTCAGTACCTCGAGGTCCGAGACCTGCGGGTGACGTTCGACGGGTTCACCGCCGTCGACGGGGTCGACCTGACCCTGATGCAGGGCGACCTGCGCTTCCTCATCGGCCCCAACGGGGCAGGCAAGACCACCCTGGTCGACGCGATCACCGGCCTGGTGCCCGCGACCGGCTCGGTCGCCAAGTCCGGTGTGGAACTGATCGGCAAGAAGGTGCACAAGATCGCCCGGCTCGGCGTCGGCCGAACCTTCCAGACGGCAAGCGTTTTCGAGCAGCTGAGTGTCCTGCAGAACCTCGACATCGCGGCGGGCGCGGGCCGCTCCGCGCTGACCCTGCTCCGTCGCCGCGGCTCCGTCAGCCCTCGGATCGAGGAGGCGCTCGAGATCACCGGCCTCGGCCACCTGCGTGACAAGCCGGCCGGCATCCTCGCGCACGGCCAGAAGCAGTGGCTCGAGATCGGCATGCTGCTGGTGCAGAACGCCGACGTGCTGCTGCTCGACGAGCCCGTCGCGGGCATGAGTCACGACGAACGCGAGGAGACCGGGAACCTGTTGCGGCGCATCGGTGGTGAGCGAACGGTTGTCGTCGTCGAGCACGACATGGACTTCATGCGCGCGTTCGCCACCTCCGTCACCGTGCTGCACGCGGGCAAGGTCCTCGCCGAGGGCACGGTGGAGCAGGTCCAGGCCGACCCGAAGGTGCAGCAGGTCTACCTCGGCACCGCCTCCGCCGCCGAGCCCGAGCCCACCGCCACGAAGGAGACCGAGAATGCTTGAGCTGAGGGACGTTCGCGCCGGCTACGGTCGCACCGAGGTCATCCACGGCGTGACCGTCGAGGTGCCCGCCGACGGGGTGGCCGCGGTGATGGGGCACAACGGGGCGGGCAAGACCACCCTGCTCCGGGCCGCGGTCGGGCTGCTGAAGATCAACTCGGGCCAGGTGCTGTTCGACGGCGAGGACGTCAGCAAGCTGCGCCCCAGCGCAAGGGTGGCCCGCGGCCTGGCCTATGTGCCGCAGGGACAGCAGTCCTTCGGGCAGCTCACCACGGCGGAGAACCTGCAGGTGGTGGCTGACGGACGCAAGCGGGGACGGGCGCTGATCGACGAATCCCTCGACCTGTTCCCCGCCCTCAAGGGCCTGCTCACCCGGCGGGCCGGGCTGCTGTCGGGCGGCCAACGTCAGCAGCTCGCGATCGCCCGCGCCCTGATCACCGAGCCGAGGATGCTCATCCTGGACGAGCCGACCGAGGGCATCCAGCCGTCCGTGGTCGCGGAGATCGAGAGCACCATCGTCGCGCTCACCGGCCGCGGCGGTCTCGGCGTGCTGCTGGTGGAGCAGCACATCGGCTTCGCCCTCCAGGCGGCACAGAGCTACTACGTGCTCGAGTCCGGGCGGATCACCTCGACCGGCGAAGGCGGCCGCGGCGTGCGATCGCCCGGCGCGGAGACCGCCGTCCGCGCGGCGATGGCCATCTGACCTTGGCCGCGAGATCGCGGGCGCGTCAGGAACATTCACACCTGGGAGAGCAGGTGTACCGGGCGCTTCGCGATGACCTGGTCCGCGGACGGTTCAGCCCGCTCGACCGGCTAGGCGAGGAACGCCTCGCCGAGCTGTACGGCGTCTCCCGCACCCCGGTGCGGGAGGCGCTGGCCAGGTTGCTGTCGGAGGAGCTCGTCGCCCGGGAGGACGGCGGGCTGTTCCCCTACCGGCCGAGGTTCGAGGACCTGCACGGCCTGTACGAGCTCCGGATGACCGTCGAGCTGAGGGGCATCGACCGGGTCATCGAGGACCGCAGACTCGAACACGCGCAGGACATCCTGCGCGCCGAGCTCGAGCGCTGGACCCGGATGCGAGCGGAGCCGCCCGCGCCCGGCCCGGACTTCATCGCGAGCGACGAGGCCTTCCACGCCGCGCTGCTGCAGGCCTCGGGCAATCCGGCACTGACGGAGGCGCTGAACTCGGTGCACAGCAAGCTGCGCCCGGTGCGTCGGCTCGACCCGTGGACCCAGGAACGCGTCCGCGCCACCATCGACTCACACCTGAAGATCGTCCGCGGCCTGCTCGCAGGGGATCTGGGGCCCGCGGCCGGTGAGCTGCACCTGCACCTGATCCGGTCAAGGGACCTGGTCGTCGAGCGCACCGGCCAGGCGGTGGCCAGCTCCGCGATGGCCCGCGCGATCCGCGAGTAGCCGTCCGCCGAGTGTGCACTTGTGGTCGCCCGCTCCCGGGCGATGCCCCGACAGGTGCACGCTCGACGGGCCCGCCGGACCGCGAATGTGCGCCGCGCTCGGGGGCGTCCGGTGTAGCGTTTTTCCTACCGTTGAGTAAGGACACAGAGGGTGTGGAACGCGATGGCAAGAAGTCTCGAGGAGGGGCTGGCTGGGCGCCGCGTCCTGATCACCGGCGCGGCCAGGAGCATCGGGGCCGCCCTCGCCAAGCGGCTGCACGCCCACGGCGCGAAGGTCGGCCTGCTCGGGCTCGAGCGTGAACTGCTCGAACAGGTGGCGACGGCGTGCGGCAACGCCCCATGGCGCTACTGCGACGTGCGCGACCACACTCAGGTAGATGCGGCCGTCGCGGGGATCGTCGACGAACTGGGCGGGCTCGACGTGGTGATCGCCAACGCGGGAGTCGGGGCACAGCTGCCGATGCTCGGCGGCGACCCGGCGGTCATGCAGCGCATCGTCGACGTCAACCTGATGGGCACCTACTACACCCTGCGCGCCGCGGGCGAGCACATCGGCCACCGCGACGGGTACGCGCTGATCATCACCTCCGGAGCTGTCGGGGCTCAGCTCCCCCTGCTCGGGGCGTACAGCGCGACTGCGGCAGCGGCCGAGGCGCTCGGCAACACGCTGCGGGTGGAGATGCGCCACCTCGGCACCCGCGTCGGCGTCGGGTACCTCGGCGAGATCGACACCGACATGATCTCGATCGGCTTCGACACGGCCGCAGCGGACAAGATCAAGTGGTCGGGAATGTTCACCGCGATGTCCCCGCTCGAGGTCGCGATCACCGCCTTCGAGAAGGGAATCGCGCGGCGCCGCAAGCGGATCTACGCACCGGGCTGGGTCGGCGGGCTGCTGCACTGCCGGATGGCGGCGCAGCGGATCGTCGAGCTCCGGCCGCAGCCGCACATGGCGCAGGCGCTGGCCATCGCTCGGACCGAGCACACCAGGTACACCACCGTGCAACCCGAGCTGCCGCTCCGTCTCTCGGACAGCGCCCGATGAGCGCGCGGATCACCCCGGGCGGCCTGCGCCAGCTCGGGCCGATCAACTGGGTGGTGTGGCGGGTGCTGTCGACGGTCTCGGGCACCCCTGACGCGCAGCTGTTCAGCACGCTCGGCCGCACCAAGGGCACCTTCCGCGGCTGGCTGCACTTCGGCGCGGGACTGATGCCGGGCGGCCGGATCTCCCGGCACGAGACCGAGCTGATCATCCTGCGCGTCGCGCACCTGCGCGGCTGCGACTACGAGATGGACCACCACATCCGGCTGGGCAGGCGGGCGGGGGTGACCCCCGAGCTGCTCGACCGGGTGCTGGCCGGGCCGGAGGCACCCGGCTGGAGCGATCGGCACCGGGCGATGCTGGCGGCGGTCGACACGCTGGTCGCCACGAAGGACCTCGACGACGCGCACTGGTCGGCGCTGGCCGCGCACCTCGACGAGCGCCGGATGATCGAATTCCTGCTGCTGGTCGGCCAGTACGACATGCTCGCCACCACGATCGGCACGCTGCGCCTGGACCGGGACAGCTTCCGCCGGTAGCCCAGCCGTGCTCACACGCGCCCGCCCGCGGCAAGCCGGGACGGCCCCGATGTGACGATGGCAACCCGACCAGCCGTTTTGATTGACCGTCGGCCGCGCCCGTCGGTAGCGTCCGGCCTCTTGGGCCGAGACGCGAGTCCGTGCCTCCCGACGGCAGGAATTCAGCATGTCCACTGATACACGGGACGTCCACGGCGGCCTCACGGGATCCGCGATCACCGAGAACCCGAACCACGAACGGCGCTGGCTGGTGCTGTGCATCGTCGCCCTCGCGCAGCTCACGGTGGTCCTCGACGGCACCATCGTCTCGATCGCGCTCCCCGACGCCCAGGTCGAGCTGGGCATCAGCGACTCCGACCGTCAATGGGTGGTCACCGCGTATGCGCTCGCGTTCGGCGCGCTGCTGCTGCTCGGCGGCCGCGTCGCCGACTACTGGGGACGTAAGCGTTCGTTCATGGTCGGCATGGCCGGCTTCGCCGCAGCCTCCGCGATCGGGGGCTTCGCCCAGAACGGCATGCAGCTGTTCACCGCCCGCGCCCTGCAGGGCGTGTTCGCGGCGCTGCTCGCCCCGGCCGCGCTGGCGATCCTCACCACCACGTTCATCGGCGAGAAGGAACGCGCCAAGGCCTTCGCCGTGTTCGGCGCGATCTCCGGCGGCGGCGCCGCCATCGGCCTGCTGCTCGGTGGCTTCCTCACCCAGTACGTCGACTGGCGCTGGTGCCTGCTGGTGAACATCCCCGTCGCGATCTTCGCGATCGCGCTCACCGCTCCGATCGTCCGGGAGACCAGGGCGCACGGCGACACCAGTTACGACGTCCCCGGCACCGTGCTCATCGCGATCGGGCTCGGCTCCCTCGTCTACGGCTTCACCCAGGCGGAGAAACACGGCTGGGCCGGGGCGCAGACCGTCGGATTCATCGGCCTCGGACTGATCGCACTTGCGCTGTTCGTCCTGGTCGAGAAGCGCTCGAAGAACCCGCTGCTGCCCCTGTCGGTGCCGTGGCATCGCGACCGCGGCGCCTCGTTCATCGGCTCGATGCTGGTGGGCTCCGCGCTGCTCGGCGGCACCCTGTACCTGACGTTCTACCTGCAGATCGTGCTCGGCTTCAGCCCGGTGGCCGCAGGCTTCGGCTCGCTGCCGATGGCGATCTTCATCGTGATGGCGGCGGGCATCTCGGCCCAGCTGAGCACCAAGATCGGGCCGAAGCCGCTGATGGTCGTGGGGCCGCTCGTCGCCGCCGTCGGGCTGGCGCTGCTGACGCAGATCGGGGTCGACAGCTCGTACTGGACGCACGTGCTCCCCGGCCTTGCCACGTTCGGGTTCGGCCTCGGCCTGCTGATGGTGCCGATGCAGAACCTGTCGCTGATCGGCGTCGAGGATCACGACGCGGGCGCCGCGAGCGCGCTGGCCAACGCCACCATCCAGATCGGCGGGGCGCTCGGCACCGCGCTGTTCACCACGATCTACGTCTCCGCGAAGTCGGCGTGGGGCTCGGCCAACGCCGCCCCGACCCCGCCCGCGGGCGTCCCGGCGAGCGCGATCCCGGCAGACCTGGCCACCGCCGTGCCGCCGACCGCGGAGGAACTGGCGGCGCTGCCCGCCCCGGTGCAGGAGTTCATCGGCGCGCTCAAGGAACACGCGTTCACCGCCGAGGTCTCCGGCTACGCGCACGTCTTCGGCTGGGCCGCGGCGCTGATCGCGGTGATCACTCCGCTGGTCGTCGTGCTGGTCCGCGCGAAGAAGGGCGACCTGCCCGACGAGGCACCGGTCGGGATGCACTAGGCGGCTACGCCGCCTGTGCGCGGTTGACGAGTGCAGGGACTCGTCAACCGCGCACGGGCGCGGAGCGCCTACAGCGCCGCGCGAAGGACCTCCGCCACCGGGGTGGACGAGCGACCGATCAGGGTCTGCAGGTCGCCGCTCGTGGTGTCCAGCGCACCCGTCTTCACGCCGGTGTCGGAGTCCGCGAGCATCGCCGCGATCGGGGCGGGCAGCCCGGCGCCCTCGAGGATCGACTGGTACTGCTCCTGGGCGAGGTCCTGGTACTCGACCGGCGCACCCGCGACCTCCGAGATCTGCTGCGCCAGTTCGCTGTACGTCAGGCGCTGGTCGCCCCCGAGTTCGTAGACCCGGCCCGTCTGACCGTCCGCGAGCAGCACAGCCGCGGCCGCGTCGGCGTAATCGGCCCTCGCCGCGGCGGCCACCCGGCCCGCGCCCGCTGCGCCGGCCAGCACGCCACGCTCGACGGTGCCGGCCAGGTCGTTGGTGTAGTTCTCCCAGTACCAGCCGTTGCGCAGCAGGGCGTGGTCGATGCCGGACGCGGCCAGCAGCTCCTCGGTGGCCTTGTGCTCCTGCGCCAGGATCAGCGCGCTGTTCGCGGCGTCGAGCACGGAGGTGTAGGCGACGAACGCCACGCCCGCGGCCTTGGCCGCCTCGATGATGTTGGTGTGCTGCGGTATCCGCCTGCCGATCTCGCTGCCCGAGATCAGCAGCAGCTTGTCGACGCCTGCGAGCGCAGACTCGAGCGCAGGACGGTCCGCGTAGTCGGCCGCGCGCACCTGCACACCCTGCGCCGCGAGGTCGGCGGCCTTGGCCGGGTCGCGGACAACGGCGACCAGGTCGCCCGCCTCGGCACCGCGCGCCAGCAGCGATTCGACGACGAGGCGGCCGAGGTGCCCGGTGGCACCGGTGATGGCGATGGTCATGTGCACTCCTAGGTGTCGCGAGTCAGTTGAGTTGACGCTTCAAACAAACCGTCCGGCTCCATCATGCACTAATTATTCGTAAGTGCAACCCATGGAGTTAGCGCTGCGGTATCGGTGGGTAGTAGCCTGGCGTCCATGACCGACCCCGACCTGCCGGCATCCGAACCCGGCCTCGCCTTCGCGGCCGACGTGTTCGAGCGCGCCTGCGCCTCTCGGGAGGTGATCCAGACGGTCACCGGGCGGTGGGGCACGCTCGCCCTGGCCGCCCTGGCCGAGGGCCCCTACCGCTTCAGTGCGCTGCGGCGACGCGTCGACGGCGTCAGCGAGCGGATGCTGTCGCAGACCCTGCAGGCCCTCGAGCGGGACGGGCTCGTCGACCGCGCAGTGCTGACGACGATCCCCCCGAAGGTCGAGTACAGCCTCACCGACCTCGGCGCTGAGGTGGCGGCGCAGCTGACCGGCCTGATCCACCTGGTCGAAACCCGGATGCCGGCGATCACCGAGGCACAGGCGGACTACGACGCCCGCTGAGGCGGCTCCGCCCGAAACGACAGAAGGGGGCGTCCGGCACACGGCCGGACGCCCCCTTCTCGGAGCTGGTGTCAGAAGTTGATCATGTGTCCCGCGAGGCCGTGAATGGCCTCCTGCAGGGCCTCGCTCAGCGTCGGGTGCGTGTGCACGTTGCGCGCGAGCTCGTTGACCGTCAGGTCCCACTTCTGGGCGAGGGTCAGCTCGGGCAGCAGCTCGGACACGTCCGGACCGATCAGGTGACCGCCGAGCAGCTCGCCGTACTTGGTGTCGGCGATGAGCTTGACGAAACCGTACGGGTCGGCCAGACCGTGCGCCTTGCCGTTGGCGGTGAACGGGAAGGTCGCGACCTTGATGTCGTACCCCTCCGCCTTGGCCTGCTCCTCGGTGAGGCCGAAGCTGGCCACCTGCGGCTGGCAGAACGTGGCGCGCGGCATCATCCGGTAGTCGCCCAGCTCGAGGGTCTCGGCATTGCCGATGGTCTCGGCCGCGACGACACCCTGCGCCTCGGCGACGTGGGCGAGCTGCAGCTTCGCGGTGACGTCACCGATGGCGTAGATGCCGGGCACGTTGGTGCGCATCCGCTCGTCGATGGCGATGGCGCCACGGTCGGTGAGCGCGACACCGGTGCTCTCGAGGCCGTAGCCGGTGACGTTCGGCGCGAAACCGATCGCCTGCAGCACCTTGTCCACGACGACGGTCTCGACCTCGTCGCTGCCGTTCTTGGCCATGGTGACGGTGACGCCCGCGGCGCCGTTGTCGGTGACCGACTGCACGCCGGTCGAGGTCTTGATCTCGATGCCGTACTTCTTGTACCGCTTGGTGATCTCCTTGGAGACGTCCGCGTCCTCCATCGGCAGCGCGCGGTCGAGGAACTCGACGATCGTCACCTTCACGCCGTAGTTGTGCAGGACGTAGGCGAACTCCATGCCGATCGCGCCTGCGCCGACGATGAGGATCGAGCCGGGCAGCTCGCTGGTGAGGATCTGCTCCTCGTAGGTCACCACGTTCGCGCTGACGGCGGTGCCGGGCAGCATCCGGGTGGTGGTGCCGGTCGCGATGATGACGTTGTCGAAGGTGACGGTCTCGGCGGTCCCGTCGGACTTGGCCACCGAGATGGTCTTGGCGTCGGTGAAGGTGCCGCGACCGTCGTACTCGGTGATCTTGTTCTTCTTCATCAGGAAGTGCACGCCCTTGACGCGGCCGTCCGCGACCGAGCGGCTGCGCGTGAAGGCGGCCCCGAAGTCGAAGCTCACATCTCCCGAGATGCCAAAGGTCTTGGCCTCGTTGTGGAAGATATGGGCGAGTTCCGCGTTGCGGAGCAGCGCCTTGGAGGGGATGCAGCCCACGTTCAGGCAGACACCGCCCCAGTACTTCTCTTCGATGATGGCGGTTTTCAGTCCGAGTTGTGCCGCGCGGATAGCAGCGACGTACCCACCGGGACCGGCCCCGAGAACAACGACGTCATAGTGTGAGGTCACGATTGCTCAGGGTAGACCCGCCGCGATTCGCTGTCCCGCCATGGTCGGGTTACCCGCCGGTAGCATCGAGCGTCGCCGCGCGAAATCCGTCTCACCTGCGCATTCACTCGACGCGGTGGCTCGGGGCCGGAGCGGTCGGGTACAAAGAAGAACGGCCCCGTTTTCGGCGTGGCCAGGTGAACGATGTCGGTTTTGCCCGAATCCCGTAACGCCAGGGACCGGTGAACCGACGGATCAACAGTGAAGGTTTCTCGCATGCGTCCTCAGACATCCCGCGGCCGACTCGTCGCGGCGGCGCTCGCGCTCGCCGTGTTCCCCATGCTGGCGAGCCCGGCCCTCGCGCCCGCGGTGCCTGCCGCCGCGGCATCGGATGCCGGATCGAAGCTCGAGCGGATCGAGAAGAACTCCGACCGCAAGGTGACCGCGTACGTGTACTCGGCGGCGATGGACCAGGTGATCCCGGTCGAGGTGATCACCCCCGCCGACACCAGCGCACCCCGCCCGACCCTGTACCTGCTCAACGGCGCGGGCGGCGGCGAGGACCGCGCCACCTGGCAGAAGCAGACCGACGTCATGGACTTCTTCGCCGACAAGAACGTCAACGTGGTCACCCCGATCGGCGGCGCCTTCAGCTACTACACCGACTGGCAGCAGGACGACCCGAAGCTGGGCCGCAACAAGTGGACCACCTTCCTGACCAAGGAACTGCCGCCGATCATCGACGGCGCCTTCGACACCACCGGCCTCAACTCGATCGCAGGCATCTCGATGGCGGGCACCTCGGTGCTCAACCTGGCGATCGCGGCCCCTGAGCTGTACCAGAGCGTCGGCGCCTACAGCGGCTGCGCGGAGACCAGCACCGACGCAGGCAAGTTCTACGTCCGCACGGTCGTCGAGTCCCGCGGCGGCGCCAAGGCGACCAACATGTGGGGTCCGTACGACGGCCCCGGCTGGCCGGAGAACGACCCGGTCGTCAACGCCGAGAAGCTGCGCGGCATCAAGCTGTTCGTCTCCTCCTCGACCGGCCTGCCCGGCGACCACGACAACCTGGCGAACCCGGCCCTCAACGGCAGGGTCGACACGTTGGCCAACCAGGTGATCGTCGGCGGCATGATCGAGGCCGCGGTCAACCAGTGCACGCACAACCTCCAGGGCAGGCTCGGCCAGCTGGGCATCCCGGCGACATTCGACTTCCGTCCCGCAGGCACCCACTCCTGGGGCTACTGGCAGGACGCCCTGCACGAGTCGTGGCCGATGCTCGCCGAGTCCATCGGCCTGTAGTTCTCGCTCGACCCACGCAGAGCGGCCCCGCCCCGGGATTCCCGGGGCGGGGCCGCTCTCGTCGTCTAGGTGGTCGCCGTCGTGACGGTGGGTCGCGGAGGTGCTACGGCTCCAGGTTCATCGAACGCGCGAGCATCGGCCAGGCCTTGTGGAGATCGTCCTGCCAGTAGCCCCACGAGTGCGATCCGGTGGGCTCGAACGCGAATGTCGCCGGGATGCCGAGCGCGTCGAGACGGTCGGACAGCCTGTGGGTGCACTCGTTCGTCGCGGCCTCGATGACCCCACCCACGACGATCTGGTTCGCGAGCACGACGGGGTTGCCCTCGACTCGGGGATTGTCGAACGTGTCGTACTGCCCGGGTGCACCGGTGCGGCTGGCGATGTACATCGGCACGCCCCTGAGCTTCTCCGCATTGACGAACGGGTCGTTGTCCTTCCAACCCTGCCCGGACTTCGGCCCCCACATGTTCTCGGAATTGCCCTTGCCCCGGTTCTCCACCACCAGCTCGACATACCGCTGGCCGACCGGATCGCTCGTCATCGCGCATCCGCTGAAGGAGGCGACGCTGTTGTAGAGACCGGGCGCCGAGATCGCGAGACTGAGCACGGAGGTCCCGGACATCGACATCCCGGTGATCGCGTTCTCCCCGTTCGCGCCGAAGTGCGCATCGATGATCGGCGGGAGTTCCTTGGTCAGGAAGGTCGTCCACTTGTTGCGCCCGAGAACGGGGTCGTCCTTCAGCCAATCGGTGTAGTAGGACGCGAATCCGGCCTGCGGTGTGACCACGTTGACGTGCTTGCCCGCGAAGAACTCCGCGATGTCCGTCTGCTGCTCCCACGTGACCTTGCCGGTGCCCCCACCGGTGCCGTTGAGCAGGTAGAGCGTCGGTGCCGGGGTGCTGGTGTCCTTCGGACGGAGCACGTCGAGCGGGATCTCCTTGTCCATCGACGCGGAGTACACCGAGATGGATCGCTTCTGGCCGGGGCCGGCGACGTCGGACACCAGGCGTGAGGCGTTGTCCGGCCGTTGCGCGGCCGGTGCCGGCGCCCCCGCCGTCGCGACGAAGCCGGTGCTCACCATCGGGACGGCGGCCGCCAGGACCACGGTGGCGAGCGACTGCCACGCTCGTGGGGAACGCAGATGTGCAGCGGGGGGCATGGTTGTGACTCTCTCGTCTCGGCCGCGGCCGCGGTCTGTGCCGGTCGACACCGGAGGTCATTCTTACCACCCGCGGGGGTGCCATACCAGCGCGGTTTCCCGGTCCGGGGTATCAATGAGCAATGGCTTCCGACCTGCACGACCCCTACCTCTGGCTCGAGGACGTCACCGCCGAGCCCGCGCTGGACTGGGTGCGCGAACGCAACGACCGCACCACCGGCGAATTCACCGAGAACGCCGGGTTCGAGGACCTGCAGGGCCGGATCCGGGCGGTGTTCGACACCGACGCCCGCATCCCGTACGTCCGGCTCCGCGGCAAGTACCTCTACAACTTCTGGCGCGACTCCGCGCACGTCCGCGGCCTCTGGCGACGGACGACGATGGCCGAGTACCGCACCGACGCCCCGGACTGGGACGTGCTGGTCGACGTGGACGAGCTCGCCGAGCGCGACGGCGAGAACTGGGTCTGGTCCGGCGCGCAGGTGCTGCGCCCCGGCCAGGAGCGCGCACTGGTCAGCCTGTCGAGGGGTGGCGCCGACGCCACGGTGACCCGCGAATTCGATCTGGAGCGACGCCGCTGGGTCGAACCGTCCGACGGCGGCTTCTTCCTGGCGGAGGCCAAGACCGACATCAGCTGGATCGACGTGGACACGGTGTACGTCGGCACCGACCTCGGACCCGGCTCGCTCACCGATTCCGGCTACCCGAGGGTCGCCAAGCGCTGGACCCGCGGCACCGACATCGCCGAGGCCGTCACCGTGTTCGAGGGCGAGCAGACCGACGTCGCGGTGTCCGCCTGGTACGACCGCACCCCCGGTTTCGAGCGCAGTTTCGTCGAGCGGTCCATCGACTTCTACAACTCCAGGCGTTTCCAATTGATGGAGGACGGCACCCTGGTGCGGATCGAGACGCCCGAGGATGCCGGCGTCTCGGTGCATCGGGAGTGGCTGCTGATCCGCACCAGGTCCGCCTGGTCCGTCGCCGGGCACGAGTACCAGGCCGGCACCCTGCTGGCCGCCAGGTACGACGACTACCTCGCCGGATCTCGCGACCTGACCGTGCTCTTCGAGCCCGACGCCCACACCTCGCTCGAGCAGTACGTGTGGACCCGCAACCACCTCCTGCTGGTGACGCTGTCCGACGTGCAGACCCGCCTGCGGGTGCGGACGCCGGGCCCCGGCGGCTGGACGGACCTGCCCCTCGAGGGGATCTCCGAGCTCACCACCACCGACGTGCTCGACGTGGATCCGGTCGAGGGCGACGAGTTCTTCCTCAACTCGAGCGGGTACCTCACGCCCGCGACGCTGCTGCACGGCACGGTCGGCGAGCAGATCGAGGTGCTCAAGCAGGCGCCGTCGTTCTTCGACGCGGACTCGCTCACGGTCGCTCAGCACTTCGCGGTGTCCGAGGACGGCACCCGGATCCCCTACTTCGTGGTGCGCGGGAGGGACGCCTCCCCTGGGCCGACCCTGCTGTACGGCTACGGCGGTTTCGAGAACTCGATGACCCCGACGTACAGCGGTGCGACCGGCCTGGCCTGGCTGGAGCGGGGCGGCACCTATGTGGTCGCCAACATCCGCGGCGGCGGCGAGTACGGGCCCGAGTGGCACACGCAGGCGCTGAAGGCCGGACGGCACAAGGTCTTCGAGGACTTCGCCGCCGTCGCGCGGGACCTCGTCGAACGCGGGATCACCACCGCCGCCCAGCTGGGCGCCCAGGGCGGCAGCAACGGCGGGCTACTGATGGGTGTGATGCTCACCCGCTACCCGGAGCTGTTCGGCGCCATCGTCTGCCAGGTGCCGCTGCTGGACATGCGCCGCTATCACCTGCTGCTGGCTGGCGCGTCCTGGATGGCGGAGTACGGCGACCCCGACGACCCCGCCGAATGGGAGTACATCTCCCGGTACTCGCCGTACCAGAACACCGATGCGGAGGCGTCGTATCCGCCGATCCTGATCGCGACGTCGACGCGGGACGACCGGGTGCACCCCGGCCACGCCAGGAAGATGGCGGCGCGACTCGAGGAACAGGGGCACCGCACCTGGTACTACGAGAACATCGAGGGCGGACACGGCGGTGCGTCCGACAACGCCCAGCTGGCGTTCAAGACGGCGCTGACGTTCTCGTTCCTCTGGGCACAGCTGGCGCGCTGACGGGACGCACGTACCGGGGCGTCTGGACGGATTCCGGCGCCTCGATCTCGGCGGCGTAGCCGCGGGCGCCGCCGAGGGAGACCACCCGGGTCAGGGCCCGCAGGTCGCCCTCGATCCACCGGAACAGTTGGTACACACCGATGAACGCGATGATGCCGCCGATGCACAGCGCGCGGACGGTCCCGTTGACCGCGTTGCCGGGCTCGGCCCCGACGAAGCTGAGTCCGGCGACGCCCACCAGCGGGACCGACGCCGCCACCGCGACGTAGCGGGTGGTGATCCGGCCGAGCGCCCGCAGGTCGGCACCGTCGGCGCTGCCGATCTCCCCGTGCGACAACAGGATCGGGTACACGCAGCGCACCGCGTAGAAGGTGAGGATGAAGAACGGGTACGCGACGGCAACGGCCCCGCAGACCGCGAGCGAGGCGATCAGGTGCGAATAGGCCTGCGGCGGAATGCCGCCCGCCGCGGCCTGCAGGGCGATCGGATAGCCGACCCCGGCCACCACCCAGAGCACGAAGGCGACCACGACGGCGCGGTGCCCCAGGTTCAGGGTCGCGGTGCGCGCCCTGGCCAGGACCTCGGGGTCGTACCGCTGCCCCATCCGCAGGCCGCGCGGGACGCTCAGCGCGAGCCGGCACCAGTAGAGGATGAGGAACGCGCCGAGCGGGAAGGCCAGCCCGCCGACCAGCAGGTGAACCTGCTCGAGATGGTTCTGGGCCTCGGGTGAGAGGGCGGAGATGATCAGCGCCTTGTTGTAGTAGTAGTTGTAGCCCGCGGCCAGCAGGTTCGGGATGCCGATCGCGGCCAGCAGGATCGGGAGCGACCACCGCGACAGCGTCGACCGCCAACTCCCCGGACGCGGATCGACGAGGTCGCGGGCGTGGGGATCCAGGCACAGCGCGAACTGGCGTGCCAGCTTGCGGCCGCTCGACCATCGGTCGGCGGGATCGAAGGCGAGGGACGTCATCAGGACGCGGCGCAGGGCGGCCGGGCAGTCGTCCGGGAGCCGGGCCCTGGCATCGGGATCGACCCCGCGACGCCGGATCGCGAGCACCTCGTCCGGCGACACCTGTGACCCGGCTGAGGGGGCATCCTCGAACGGACGGACCCCGGTCAGCAACTCCCACAGCATCACCCCGAGCGCGTAGATGTCGCTGCGGGTGTCGACCGGCGCCGCGCTCGCGGCCGACTCCGGGGATACCGCGGCCAACTGCTCGGGTGCCATGTACGCGACCGACCCGCCGACGAAGCCGGAGCGGCCAGCCGGGTCGACGCTATCGCTGGAGCTGACGTTGAAGTCGGCGAGCTTCGGGACGCCCTCGACGCTCAGCAGCACGTTGGCCGGCTTGATGTCGCGGTGCAGCACACCGTGGGCGCACGCGTACTCGAGCGCGTCGGCCAGTCGCAGTCCGATCCACGCCACGGTCTCCGGCCACGACAGCGTCGCGATCTCGGCGCGCACGCTCGACTCGCTCGGCCCGACCTCCCCCTTGCGCGCGAGGACCTTGTCGATCGAGTCCAGCAGCAGCTGACCGGTCCTGTGCTCCGGCGCGGTCGCGCGGACGAGCTTGACCACGTCGAGCAGCGTGCCACCGGACACGTACTCCATGACCAGCACCCGCACCTGCCGATCCTCGAACAGCCGCTGGTCGAAGACCCGGACGATGTACGGGTGGTCGAGCTGGGCGAGGGTCTGTGGCTCGATGCCGACGTTGCGGGAGATCTTCAGCGCCGCTGGGCGCCGCATCGACAGCTGCCGGGCCAGGAACACCCTGGCGAACGCACCGCGTCCGAGCTCCGCCAACAACTCGAAGTCGTCCAGCTGCTGCCCGACCGCGAACTCGGCGCTCTCGGGCAGGTCGATCGGGTCGGGCGAGCCGCGGTGTCCCGGCAGATCGTGCTCGCGCAGCCATTCGAACCGGTCGGCCTGCTGAGGGAAGCCGCGCGTGTACTCCTCCGGCTCGACGTTCGCCCCGCTCGCGCGGCGCACCCGGTATTCCTCGTACACGAGCTCGGGCGGCAGCGGCTCCGCGAGCAACTCGGGGAACTCCCGGCAGTAGTCGGCGATACGTTTCGGCTGGCCGCCGCGCAACCACCGGTACTCGAGGTCGACCATGATCAGGTCGATCAGTGCCGCCCGCCGGATCGCGGCCGCGTCCGGCAGGTAGTCCGACAGGTCGGACGGGGACCTGGTCGCCTCCCAGTCGGCGACCAGGCGCCGCACACCGGTGTCGACGACGAGCCCCGATTCCGGGCGGGTGCCGGCGGTGCCGGACACGGCCGAGCTCGCGTGCACGACGGAATCGGGGGCCACCTCGGTCAGCGGCCCGCTTGCCATCGTCGCGTCACTCGGGCGAACGGGTTCATCCATGGCGGATCGGTTCCGAGCCGACCGCACGGTGCGGGCGGGTCGTGGTGATCACATCGAGCGGTGATCACATCCAGGGTATCCCCGCCGAGTGTGCAGTTACGGGTACATCGCGCGAGTGGAACGGACGGTAGGTGCACACTCGGCGGGTCAGGCGCGGTCGCGCAGCCACTCCACGATGCGGCCGACGGTGCCCTCCGGGCTGCGGATCCAACCGTTGTGGCCCAGCGGCTCCGGCTGATGCCAGGTGGTCAGGTCCGCCCTCGGCAGCTTCGCGACCAGGTTCTTGATCGCCTGCCGCGGCGCCAGGTCGTCGTCCTCCATGGAGATCGACAGCACCGGCAGGGTCAGCCGGCCGATCCGCTCCTCGTAATCGATGTCGGCCCCCGTTGGTTCGATGGTGCCGGTGCGCGCGAACCTGGACCAGTCACCGATCAGCACCTTCGACTGCCTGCCGAACCCGCCCACGTCCAACCGGTCCCCCGGCCAGAACCCGGCGACGTTCGCCGTCACCGACATCGCCGCCGATCCGGCCAGCAAGGCCGCGCCGCGGACCATCCCGTGCCCGCGGTGGTACGGCGAACCGGACGCAACCAGGATCAGCCCACCGAGCTTTCCCCTTGCCCTTGCCGCGTACATCACCCCCAACTGGCCGCCCATGCTGTGACCGAGCAGGTAGGGCGTGCTGTCCGGGAACCGCTCCCGCACCACCTCGAAGGTCGCCGGATAGTCGACGGACGCCAGCTCCTGGTACCCGTAGCTGCTGTCCGCGCCCGGCCGGGGCCTGCTGTCGCCCTGTCCGCGGAGCTCGCCGATCGCCGCGTTGAAACCGTGTGCGACCAGCGCCTCGGCGACCGGGTCGTAGAACCCACCCGGCACGCCGAGCCCCGGGAAGATCACCACCACCGGCGCCGCCTCCCGGCCTGCGAACAGCCGTACCGCAATGGTGGTGCCGTCGGGCATCTGAATCGGAATGGTGTCCACGGTCCAATACTCTCTCGCCGCGGCGCCTGCCGATAGGGTTCGGACATGGCAACCGCTGATCCGCTGTTCCTGCCCGCAGGCACCGTGTTCGCCCCGGACGACCTGATCTTCTACGCGGACCGCGGCCGCCGCAGCCTCGACCAGGCGCTCGCCGAGGCCGATCTGCTTGTCAGCTGCCCACATTCGGGGGCCGCCATCCCCGAGGAGCTCGGCGAGTTCCTCGCGCCCGAGTTCACCCGCCGGTTGCAGTTCGACTTCACCGACTGCTCCACCAGCCCGGTGGTGCGGCGCTGGGCGGAGATCGACCCCCGCATCGTCTACGTGGAGAACCCGCACCCCCGGATGGTGCGCGACCCGAATCGCGCACGCCCCGAGGACCTGTACGCCACCCTGCGGGAGGCGTTCGCTCGGGTCCGCGCCGCGGGCAAGGGGAACAAGGCCGACCTGAGCGGGGTCGACGCCATCCGCCCCGTGACGTTCTCCTTTTATCCGCTGCTGCGCGAGCCGGCCGACGACGCCGGCCTGCACCGGCTCGCCGACACCTTCGCCGAGGTCGCCTCCCGCGGGCTCGACGTCTACGAGCGGACCCGCGACGACCTCATCGAGCGGATGGTGGCGCTCGCCTTCGAGCGCGCCGAGAAGTCAACCGGGCCGGTCGAGTTCACCACACTCTCCTTCCACGACACGATGAACCACACCACCACCAGGGACGGCGCGGTGAACGTCGAGCGCGCCGAGGCCGACCGACTACCCGATGTGGTGGCGTTGTCGAACCGCGGGGACGACCAGGGAGATCCGCGCGGCGACAACCCGGTGAGCATGGCCCCGCAGGCCGTCCGCGCGCTGGCCCAGGCACACAGGGCGGGCTTCGAGGTGGCCGACCCGACCGCCGTCATGCTGAACCAGCCGTACCTGGGCAGCCACGAGATCATCACCGCGGGTGCACGATTCCGCGAGCTCGGGTCCCGGGCCGCCGCCGTGGGGGTGGCGCTCGGCGCGGTCCAGGCGGAGTTCAGGCGCGAATTCCTGCTCGGTCCCGACCTCACCGCGGAACTGATGCGGCCGGGCGTCGGCTGGCCGGAGCCGGACGCCGACCGGGTGGACATGCTCGCCCACGCGTGCAAGGCAAGCTGGGACGGGTACCGGAACCGCCGATAGCCGAGGCCGGTCAGCCCAGGACGATCCCGAACACCATGCCTGCCGCGATGGTGGTGATCGCCAACACGATCGTCGGGATGAAGAACGAGTGGTCGACCAGCTTGGTGCCGAGCTTGGTGCTGCCCGACTCGTCGAAGTTGGCGGCCGCGATCTGTGATCCGTTGGTGGGCAACAGGTAGATGCCCGCGAAGGCGCCCGCCCACATGCCGGTGAGCAGCCCGGGAGCGAGTCCCGCCGCCAGGCCGATCGGCACGATGGTCCTGGTCGCCGTCGACTGACTGGTGGTGAGCACACAGACCAGGAAGACACCGAGCGCGAAGATCCAGGGCGCGGCGTCGACCCAGTCACCGACGGTGTTGGTGATCAGCTCCTGATGGGCGCTGATGAAGGTGTCGGTGAGCCAGGCCAGACCGAACAGCGCGATGGCCGAGACCATGCCCGCCTTGAAGACCGTCGAGCCAGGGACGTCCGCCACGTTCGGGCGGCACACCAGCAGGATCAGCGTGCCGACCAGAAACATCATCATCTCGATGATCGGCGTCATACCCATCGGCGAGCCGTCTGCCGCTTCCGGTCGAATCTGCTTGAACAGACCGAAGATCACGATCGCGGCGACGCCGAGCAGGAAGATGATGGCGGCATTGCGACCCTGAGTGGTCGACTTCAGCTCGACCGCACCGGGGCCGTTCGCTGATGCGGCCGAGGGAGCGAGGAGCTCACCGGACGCGATCCGGGCCTGGATCTCCGGATCGTCGGCGATGTTCTTGCCCAGTCGGTTCACGACCATCGAGGACAGCACGATGCCGACGATCGCGGCGGGCAGCGTGATCTTGATGATGTCGATCAGCTCGAAGTTGTACGGCTCGACATCGGTGAGGGTGACCATCGCCGCCATCGCCGCCGAGACCGGGCTACAGGCCAGGGCCACGCCGGTCGCCACGACGGAGAGCGAGAGCGGGCGCGAGGGCCGGACACCGTTGCGATACGACGCGTCGTAGATGACCGGCAGCAGCGGGTACAGGATGTTCGAGGTGCCGGCGCCGACCGCGAACAGGAACGAGACCAGCGGTGCGATCAGCGTGATCTGCTTGGGGCGCTTGGAGATCAGTTTCGCCGCGATCGTCACCATCCAGTCGATGCCGCCCGCCGCCTGCATCATCGACGACGCCAGCACGACCGACAGGATGATCAGCAGCGCGTCGACCGGCGGGCTGCCCACGTCCTCCCGGAACACGAAGACCAGCACAGCCACACCCGCGCCGCCCCACAGGCCAAGTGCCACACCGCTGGAGCGGGTGCCCATCACGATGGCGCCGAGCACCACGATCAGTTCCAGGGCGATCTTCAGCGCATCCACGCAGGTCCACCTCGCCTATCCATGGAGAACATTCGTTGTGTCAAACATTGGTTCCGGTGATGCTACGGCGCGCCCGACGGAATCTGTGGGATCTCCCGCCGAGCTCGGGCCGGTCAGTCCCCCAAGGAGTCTCGCGCGCGACAGACGATGCGCGGATCCGGGGTCCCGACCACTTCGTCGTCCCTGTTCTCGTAGTCGAAGCGGCTGAGCACATGCCGCATGGCGTTGATCCTGGCGCGCTTCTTGTCGTTGCTCTTCACGACGGTCCACGGCGCGATGTCGGTGTCGGTGAACCGGATCATCTGCTCCTTGGCGGCCGTGTACGACTCCCACTTGTCCAGCGACGCAAGGTCCATCGGGGAGAGCTTCCACTGCCGGACCGGGTCCACCTGCCTGATCGCGAACCGGGTGCGCTGCTCGTTCCTGGACACCGAGAACCACAGCTTGGTCAGGCTGATCCCCTCGTCGACGAGCATCTGTTCGAAGAGCGGGGCCTGGCGCAGGAAGCGCGCGTGCTGGTCGTCGTTGCAGAAGCCCATCACCCGCTCGACACCCGCGCGGTTGTACCAGGAGCGGTCGAAGAGGACGAGCTCACCCGCCGCGGGCAGGTGCTCGACGTACCGCTGGAAGTACCACTGGCCCTGTTCACGAGCGGACGGCTTCTCGAGGGCCACCACCCGCGCGCCCCTTGGGTTCAGGTGCTCGGTGAACCGCTTGATGGTGCCGCCCTTGCCCGCCGCGTCCCGACCCTCGAACACGATCACGTGTCTGCGCCCGGTCGCCTTGGACCAGTTCTGCAGTTTGAGCAATTCGATCTGCAGCAGTCGCTTCGCCATCTCGTACTCGGCGCGCTCCATCCGGTCCGCGTACGGATACCCCTCGCGCCAGGTGTCGACGGCCCGACCGTCCGCCGCGCCGACCAGGATCGGGTCGTCGTCATCGTCATCCAGGACCGTGAACGCGGAGGTGTCGGCGAGATCCACTGAGTGGTCGAATTCGGTCATCCGCGGACGGTAACCGCCGCGCTCGTCGGCGCGGTGTCGCCCGGGTGAACGCTTTCACCACGCCTCGGCGCGGTCCACGATCTCACCTGATCCAGTAACAGACGGATAACGTAGGTGCATCAATCAATTGAGTCGCCGACAAAAGCCCGATCGCACCCGTCGACGAAGCTCATCCTGGCGACATGACCACCTCGAGTCCGGCCCCAACCAAGCTCTGGGTCCCCCGCATCCTGACCGCACTGGTCGCGAACGGTGTCCTGCTCTGGATCGCCGATCTGGTCCTCGGCCCGTTCCACATTTCCTATCCCCTGTGGTTCATCGTCGGCACGATCCTGTTCACGTTGGCCACGCTGTTCGTCAAGCCGGTCCTCACCCGTCTGCTGAGCACGGTGCCGGGACTGCGCGCCTACACCTGGGTCGTCAACCTGGTCGCGACGTACCTCGTCCTACTCATCGTGGTGCTGCTGACGAACGACTTCCAGATCCGGGGCTTCTGGACCTGGGTGTGGGCGACGCTGATCATCTGGATCGGCTCGGTCGTCTACGACGAACTCGACGACAAGCTCGAGTCGAGCACGAGGCCGGGCAGGCACAAGGCCGCCGGCAACTAGTTCGACCGATCGCCTCGTCGGGGGCAGACCCCGCCCCCGACGACAAGACGGCGCCGACCCCGCGTACTCCGCGAGATCGGCGCCGTCGTTGTCGCCAGTGCTGTCGGGCCTGTTAGAGACCGATCGATGCGGCCAGCATCGGCCACGACTTGTGGAGGTCGTCCTGCCAGTAGCCCCACGAGTGGGTGCCGTTCGGCCGGAAGTCGACGACGGCCGGGATGCCGAGCTCACCGAGCCGCTTGGACAGGTTGTTGGTGCAGATCAGGGTCGCGCCCTCGATCACGCCGCCGAGCAGCGCCTGGTTGGCGAGACCGGAGATGCCGCCGGTCTCCTCCAGGTTGTCGTGCGCTCCCGGCAGTCCGTTGCCGGAGGAGATGTAGAGCTGGGTGCCGCGCAGCTTTTCGGCATTGACGACCGGGTCGTTCGCCACCCAGGCCGCGTCGTTCTTCGCGCCCCACATGTTCTCGACCTTGGCGCCGCCCCGCGACTCGACGACCATCTTGATGTAGGCCCGGCCCATGTCGGTGCTGGTCTCGGCGCAGCCGCTGTAGGAGGCCACGCTCTTGTAGAGGCCGGGGGCCGCGATCGCCAGGTTGAGCACCGAGGTGCCGGTCATGGAGATGGCCGCCATCGAGTTCACGCCGTTGGTCTTGAACTCGGAGTTGATCAGCGGCGGCAGTTCCTTGGTCAGGAAGGTCGTCCACTTGTTCTTGCCGAGCTTCGGGTCGTCCTTCTGCCAGTCGGTGTAGTAGCTGAAGGCGCCACCGACCGGGGTCACCACGTTCACGTTCTTGTCCGCGAAGAAGGTCGCGACATCCGTGCGACGCTGCCAGGTGGCCGAATCCTCGCCGCCGCCCGCGCCGTTGAGCAGGTACAGGGTCGGCCTCGGCGCGCTGGAGTCCATCGGGCGCTGAACCTTGACCGGGATGGTCTTGTCCATCGACGCCGAGTACACGTACGCGGTCACCTGACGCCCGCTGCCCTCGACCCGCTCGACCTTCGAGGCGGACTGCTCAGCCGCGGGTGCGGCCGTGGCGAGCCCGCCCGCGCCGACCAGGGGAAGGATCATCAGGGCCGCTGCGGCCGCGGCCAGCCGCGCCGTGCGGGCGCCGGATCGACGAAGCATGCTCATGTGTGGTGCACCTGACTGTCTATGGGCCGAGATCGGTTGGTGTTCGGTACTTCTCTACAGAACGGGGGTCCACGCGCTGGTACGCATGGACCCTCGGCTTGCTGCGGGTGATCTTACGCAGGCACAGCGCCTGCGTGGTCAGCGATCCCGCGCCGACAGTGTCACCCGGAACGCGTACGACTGTCTCGGAAATTGGCGAAACTGGCCATAACAGCAGACGGGCGGCCGGACTCCCTCGGGAGTCCGGCCGCCTGCTCGGGGGATCAGCTGAACTTGCTCAGCAGCTGGTAGAGCTCGATGAGCGAGATGATGGTGCTGATGGAACCCATGTGATCCTCCAAGAAGATTGACCTATCGCAGAAACTGCGTGTGACCCCTCGCCACAGCAAACGAAGATAGCGGACCGAGCGTCCAGATCGGTGACCTACGTTGGTCGCTCGGGTGAACAACGTGTTTCCGCAGGTACCACGCCTACGAGCGGGGCCCGGGCCACCCTTTCGGGTGACCCGGGCCCCGCCGGGTGGAACTGGTGTGGCTGTGGACTAGAAGTCCATGCCGCCCATGCCGCCGGTCGGATCGCCAACGGGCGCTCCGGCCTTCTCCGGCTTGTCGGCGACAACGGCCTCGGTGGTGAGGAACAGAGCCGCGATCGAGGCCGCGTTCTGCAGCGCCGAGCGGGTGACCTTGACCGGGTCGTTGATGCCGGCCTCGAGCAGGTCGCCGTACTCGTTGGTCGCGGCGTTCAGGCCGTGGCCTGCGGGCAGGTTGCGAACCTTCTCCGCGACGACGCCGGGCTCGAGGCCTGCGTTGAACGCGATCTGCTTGAGCGGGGCCTCGAGGGCGACACGAACGATGTTCGCACCGGTGGCCTCGTCGCCTTCGAGCTTCAGGTCGTCCAGCGCGGGGGCGGACTGCAGCAGGGCCACGCCACCACCGGCGACGATGCCCTCCTCGACGGCGGCCTTGGCGTTGCGCACGGCATCTTCGATGCGGTGCTTGCGCTCCTTGAGCTCGACCTCGGTCGCGGCGCCCGCCTTGATGACGGCGACGCCACCGGCCAGCTTGGCCAGGCGCTCCTGCAGCTTCTCGCGGTCGTAGTCCGAATCCGAGGACTCGATCTCGGCGCGGATCTGGTTGACGCGACCGGCGATGGCGTCGGCGTCGCCTGCACCCTCGACGATGGTGGTCTCGTCCTTGCTGACGACGACCTTGCGGGCGCGGCCGAGCAGCTCGAGTCCGGCGGTCTCCAGGGAGAGGCCGACCTCTTCGCTGATGACCTCGCCACCGGTGAGGATGGCGATGTCGGCGAGCTGCGCCTTGCGGCGGTCACCGAAGCCGGGGGCCTTGACGGCGACCGACTTGAAGGTGCCACGGATCTTGTTGACCACCAGGGTGGACAGGGCCTCGCCCTCGACGTCCTCGGCGATGATGACCAGCGGCTTGCCGGACTGGATGACCTTCTCCAGCAGCGGCAGCAGGTCCTTGACCGTGGAGATCTTGGAGCTCACGAGCAGGATGTACGCGTCCTCGAGGACGGCTTCCTGACGCTCGGCATCGGTCGCGAAGTACAGCGAGATGAAGCCCTTGTCGAAGCGCATGCCCTCGGTGAGCTCGAGCTGCAGGCCGAAGGTGTTGGACTCCTCGACCGTGATGACGCCTTCCTTGCCGACCTTGTCCATGGCCTCGGCGATGAGCTCACCGATGGACGAGTCGCCAGCCGAGATACCGGCGGTGGCAGCGATCTGCTCCTTGGTCTCGACCTCCTTGGCGGTGTCGAGCAGGCGGGCGGTGACGGCCTCGACGGCCTTCTCGATGCCGCGCTTGAGGCCGAGCGGGTTGGCGCCCGCCGCGACGTTGCGGAGGCCCTCACGAACGAGAGCCTGGGCGAGCACGGTGGCGGTGGTGGTTCCGTCGCCGGCGACGTCGTCGGTCTTCTTGGCGACCTCCTTGACCAGCTCGGCGCCGATCTTCTCGTAGGGGTCCTCGAGCTCGATCTCCTTGGCGATGGACACGCCATCGTTGGTGATCGTGGGGGCGCCCCACTTCTTCTCCAGGACGACGTTGCGACCCTTGGGTCCCAGCGTCACCTTGACTGCGTCGGCGAGGCTGTTCAGGCCACGCTCGAGACCGCGACGGGCCTCTTCGTCGAACGCGATGATCTTGGCCATTGCGAAGTGATCCTCCGGATTGGGGTGACACACCAGGCGACCGCTCGTCGGGTCGCCTCATGACGCATTTACGCCTACGGCCAGGCTCGGCGCCCGCGACGGACGACCAGGGGTGTCGATGGGATCCCGATCTCACCGTCCCGACCTGGCACTCGCATGACGCGAGTGCCAAGTGCCTTTTTAGCACTCAGGGGTGGCGAGTGCAAGGTCGGGACGGGTGGGTCAGCGCATCGCGCAGACGGCGCCGGTGTTCAGGTTCACGGCGAAGGACAGCGGGCCGACGCACTTGACGCCGGACGCCTCCGCGGTCGCCCCCGAACCCCAGCCCGCCACCGAGATGGTGGTGTGGCCGTTCGAGGCGTTCGAGTGCGAGATGCCGCCGCCGATGGCGAACGCATGGGCGGCGCCCGCGTCGCGCGAGGAACTGAGCGCGACCCCGAAGCCGGTCGCGAGGCTGTTCGCGGATCCGCCGTTGGCCACGCTCACCGCGGTCCCGCTGTCCATCGCGGTCGCCCCGGCGTTCCCGACGGTGGCGGTGGCGCCGCAGCTCGCGTCACCGATGACCCTGATGTCGTTCGCCGACGGCGGCGAGGCGCAACCGACCTGCGCGGCGGAGGCGACGCCGGAGCCGGCGACCGCCATGCCCCCCGCGATCGCGACGCCGACCGCCAGACTCGCGCCCGCGCGGGTGATCGACGGAATAAGGCTGTGGACGCGGGGCATGAGCTGAATCGACACGGAACTCCTCGATAGCAGAGCGAACGGATACCGACGCGACGGTACCCAAGACTCGCCCGGCAACAACCGGATCGACAGATCTCGATTCGGCACCGGTTTCGTGTGGGCCGATCGGGGTGGCGTCGGCGGCCTCAGTCCCGCAGCTCGGCGAGCAGTCCGGGAAGGTCCGCGACCGAGTCGAGCACATGCCCTGGGGCGGTCTCGGCCGCCTCGAGGACGGACTGCCGGAACTTGCCGGTACGCACCAGCACCCCGACGAATCCTGCGCGCTGGGCCGCCAGCACGTCGTTCTGGAGATCGTCGCCGATCATCACCGTCCGCTCCGGCGGGGTCCCCATCAGCCCTGCGGCCGCGAGGAACCCGGTCGGCGAGGGCTTGCCGACCACGGTGATGCGGGCGTTGCCCGCAGCCTCGAGCCCCGGCAGGTAGGCCCCGGTGTCGATGCGGATGCCCTCCGCGGTGGCCCAGGTCAGTCCGCCCTGCATCGCGACCACCGGCACCCCGTCGAGCATCAGCTCCACCACCCGGCTCAGCGCGGCGTGGTCGAACTCGGGCCCGGCCCCGCCGAGCACCACCACCTCCGGCCGTTCGGCGTCGAACTCCACGCCCGTCATGTCGCCGGCGATGTCGCCGTGGTTGATCAGCAGACAGCGCTCCCCCTGGTGCACCGAGCGAAGGTGCTCGGCGGTGAGTGCGGCGGCCGTGACGATCTCGTCGGCGTCCACCGCCATGCCGCAATCACGCAGGGCGGCCGCGATCTCGGCCCGCGTCCTCGAGGTGGTGTTGGTGAGGAAGGCACGCGCGATCCCACGGTCGCGGACGGTCGCGAGGGCCTCCGCGGCGCCTGCGAGCGGTTGCCAGGAGGTGACCAGCACCCCGTCGATGTCGAACAGCACGCCCTCGACCGCGGCCACGGTTCACGCGCCCGGCTTCTCCGCGACCACGAAGGTCCGCAGGAAGGGGAAGACGGTCCCGAACGGGCCGCGCGGATACGCATGCCGCAGACGGGCCCCGTAATCCGCCTCGAAGACCGCCGTCTCGGCGGCCGACAGCCGATCGAGGACCGGCCGCAATCCGGTCCCGCGAACCCACTCCAGCACGGGATCGGGACCAGGAAGCAGGTGCTGGTACTCGGTCCGCCAGACCGCGACCCGCAGTCCGGCGCCCAGCAGCAACTCGAGATACTCCGCAGGCTCGGCCACCGGGCCCTCGTGGCGCAGCACCCCACCGAGTCGTTCGCGCCACCGCGGCGACTCGGCGATCTCGCGCATCAACCGGTGCGAGGGCGAGCCGAAGTTCGCGGGCACCTGGAAGGCGAGCCAGCCGCCGGGGTTGAGCTCGGCCGCCCACCTCGCCAGCAACTCGCGGTGCGACGGCACCCATTGCAGCAGTGCGTTGCTCACCAGCACGTCGACCCCCGCGGCGGAGAAATCCTCAGCGCCGCCCAGCGCGAACTCGACGCGTCCGTGGCGGTGGGCGGCGACGGCCTCGGAGATCATCTCCGGCGACGAGTCGATGCCGAGCACCGTGGCGCCGGGCCACTTCTCGGCCAACGTCACGGTCAGCGTGCCCGGCCCACAGCCGAGGTCGACGACCCGTCGCGGGTCGAGGGCGCCGACCTGACCGACCAGATCGAAGAAAGGCCGGCGTCGCTCCGCCCCGAACAGCGAGTACTGCGCCGGGTCCCACTGCACCGCGCCAACGGACCGCGGGGTCCCGCGGTCCGGATCGGGTCGGCCGACGCTAATGGACGTGATCCTGCCAGTCCGCGGGCACCCGGCCCGCCGGGCCCGGCACCGGCTGGTCGACCGGGTGGTGCCGCGGCGAGGCCAGCTCGGGCCCGTCGTACATCTGCTCGGTCTGGAAGTTCCAGAACCAGTCCTCGCCCGGCTCGAAGCTCTGGATGAACGGGTGCCCTGTCGCCGCCGCGTGCGCGCTCGCGTGCTGCGCAGGCGAGGTGTCGCAGCACCCGACGTGCCCGCACTGGGCACATCGGCGCAGGTGCACCCACCAGCCCCCGCCCGCGTCGCACTCGGCGCAACCCGGCCCGCTCGGCGCGACGCCCGGATCGATCCCGGCAAACTCGGTCATCGTGATCCTCCCGTGCGTGCGAGGGGTTCGGTTCCCTGGCTCGAGTATGCCGCGAAGTCAGCGACGCGCGCGCCCCTTGGCGGCGAGCGCGTTGACGACCGCCGCGGCCTGCTCGGCGCCGTCGACGGTGACGGTGAACCGGGAACCGTCACCGCGCGTGATGCGCAGCGCGGGCCCGGGCCGGACGATGAGCCCGGTGCCGTCGGGGCCTGCGCGGTAGCCGAAACCGCCGAACCTGTTGAACGTCCCGACCGCGACGACGTCGGCCTCCGCGATCTCGTCGAGCGGGATGCGGGTCGGCCTGCCGGTGATCGGGGTCCGCGCCGACAGCCCGGCGGCGTCGACCGTGACGCGAACCGGCGCCAGCACCAGGGCCATCAGCGCGGCCGAGATCGCGGCGATCACCAGCACCAGGACGAACGAACTCGACCCGAAGGCGACCAGCCCGAGCACCACCCCGACGGGGACCACGCCGACCACGGCAGCCAGCCAGGGCGGCATCGCGGCCGACCCGGACCAGGCGACCTTCTCGCCATCCGCCAGCGCGATGCACGGGGCGTCCTCGCTGGGCGGGCGGTGCGCGGTGGCGGGTCCCGGCGCGGGCGACGCCGCGTACCCGATCGCCGCCGCGGCCAGGCCCAGCCCCGCGGGCAGCGCGATCCACCAGGCGCTCAGCGATGCCTCGGCGGCGTCGGCCAGTCCGCGCTGCGGGGCGAGCAGCGCGATCGGGAGGGCCGCGACGAACGCGCCGGTTCCCGACCCCACCGCGGCACCGACCCGGGCCGACCGCAGGTCCCGCCGGGTCAGCAGGAGCAGCATCAGGCACAGGCCGACCGCGAACGCGAGGCCGATCAGCGGGGACCACCGCGCGGCGCCCTGCGATGCGAACCGGTCCGCCACGCCACCAGGGCCGAAGTGCACGGCGACCGGGTCAGGCAGTTCCGCGGACCACGCCTCGATCAGGGAGACCGCACCAACCGCGGTGAGCGCGGGCGGCAGCCCGGTTACTGCGAGGGCCCGGAGCCAGCCGACCTTGGGGAATGAGTTCGAGGTGGTCATTGGAAATTTCGGCGCGATCACTACCTCGGTCACGAGGGAGAGGACGCGCCGTCCTCCTTTCTGTCGGTGGTGTCAGCTACGTTGCGGGGCGTGGGGGAAGTGGTGCGGTACACGTACCGGTTGCGGCCCGGCGCGCAGGCGGAGCGGGCCCTGACCGCTGAGTGGCATCGATGCAGGTTCCTGTGGAATGAGGCTGTCCACCAGCAGAAGTCGGGAAGTCTGCTGACGTTCGCGAAGCTGTCGAAGCTCCTCACACAAGTGCGGTCGCGTAGTACGTGGCTGCGTGACGGGTCGCAGGTCGCACAACAGCAGACGCTGCGCACATTCGCGCAGGGTCTCGAACACTCCTTCACGATGAAGGGCCGGGGGCGACCGGCGTTCAAGGCGCGAAAGAACTCGCTTCCCTCGCTCGAGTACACCGTGCGGGGATTCTCCCTGCATGAT
>NZ_BCXA01000012.1 GCF_001894865.1 Rhodococcus maanshanensis NBRC 100610
TGCCGGGAACGTTGAGCGTGGTGGTGGTGTCCGCGGCGGCGGCGCCCACGTTGATCGTGGACAGCGGCCCTGCGCCCGCGTTCAAGGCCGAACCCTGGGCGTCGCGCGGGGTGCAGCGGGTGGGTGCCCACTGGTTGCCGAAGAAGCTCGCGAGGGGCAGGAAGGTGTAGTAGTTCTCGTTGTTGTTGTAGGTACCCGCGCTGCCCGCGGTGCGCACCTTCGGCGTGATGACGCCGGCCGCGCCCGCGGTGACGGTGACATCGATGGCGGGGAGCCGGAACCAGCTGTCCCCGTTGGCGTTGGTGCTGCCGTCGAGGTTCTTCTTGAGCTTCGGTGCCCGGATGCCGCCCAGGCTGTTGGTGCTCGACGAGGGGCTGTTGCCGATGACCTCGTTGTTACCCGAGAGCCGCAGGATCGGACCCGCCGCGTCGGGGCTGCCCGAGGTGTTCACCCGAATCACACTGGGCGCAACGTTGTCCAAGTTGATGCCGGTGCCAGGGACCACATTCGCGCTGACGAACGTCGCGTTCGCGGGGATCTCGTAGTCCACCTTCAGCCGCGAGATGTAAGTGGTCGTGGCCCCGGAGTCGCTGTTGGGGTACGACCCGCCGCCGGGCTGGATGCGGTAGGTGAACGTCTCACCCGCCGTGACCGAGGCGGGCGCGTCAACGGTCATCGACGTGTCGGCCACCTTGTGAACGGTGATGGTGGCGCTGGCCTGGCAGGCGTTCTTGAACGAGGTGGTCGTGGGTGCCGCGGACGCGGGACTGCCGATCAACAGCAGACCCGCGGCCAGCGCCACGGACGTGACCGGTACGGCGCATTGCCGCACTGTGGACTTGGACATAACACTCCTTGCGCCCGACTCGCGGGAGAGATGTCGAGCATCGGTTGGATGAAATTGCCCACACTGTGCCACCGCAATCGGGAACTTGTTGCAGTTTTGACTACAGGCACCGCAAGTTACGGTCGGGTAACGAGTTGTGTCAGAAACCGCGGGTATTGCCTGGAATGTCGGTTTCAGCTGGCCTCCGAGGCCCATCGATCTCGGAAATCCGCCGATTTCATCTTGCGGATCGGCGCCGATAATGCAACACGTTCATCGGAGCAGGCGAGGGGTTCGCTCAGGCAGGCGCCGCCGCGAGCGGCAGGTCGACGATCAGCTCCGGTTCCGTGCACTCCAGCACCTGCGCCACCTCGACACCCGGCGCGACCTCACGCAGGACCAGACCTCCGGCGGTGACGTCGATGACGGCCAGATCGGTGATGATGCGGTGCACCACCGCCCGGCCGGTAAGCGGCAGCGAGCACCGCTCGACGATCTTCGGCGCGCCGTCCCTGGCGCAGTGCTCCATCAGCACGATCACCCTGCCCGCGCCGTGCACGAGGTCCATCGCCCCGCCGGGCCCCTTCACCATCTTGCCGGGGATCATCCAGTTCGCCAGGTCGCCGGTCGCCGAGACCTGCATGCCGCCGAGGATCGCCGCGTCGATCTTGCCGCCCCGGATCATCCCGAAGCTGAGCGCGGAGTCGAAGAACGACGCTCCCGGGAGCACCGTCACCGTCTCCTTGCCCGCGTTGATCAGGTCCGGATCCATCTCGGGCTCAGTCGGATACGGGCCGACGCCGAGGATCCCGTTCTCCGACTGCAGCACCACCGAGCAGTCGGCGGGCACGAAGTTCGGCACCAGGGTGGGCAGCCCGATCCCCAGGTTCACGTACCAGCCGTCGCGCAGTTCCTGCGCGGCCCGCGCCGCCATCTCCTCGCGGGTGCGGGCGCCCGCCGTTGTGTTGCCGCCGGCCATGCTCATCGCTCGCTCTCGGTAGTCGTTCTGACGGTGCGCTTTTCGATCCGTTTGGTGATGCCGTGGCCGACCTCGAGCACGCGGTGCACGTAGACCCCCGGCAGGTGCACGGCGTCGGGATCGAGTTCGCCCGGTTCCACCAGTTCCTCGACCTGGGCGACGGTGATCCGGCCCGCCATGGCGGCCAGCGGCGAGAAGTTGCGGGCCGACAGATCGAACACCAGGTTGCCGTGACGATCACCCCGCGCGGCGTGGACGAGGGCGAAGTCCGTACTGATCGCCTCCTCGAGCACGTAGTCGCGGCCGCCGAAGGCCTGCACCGGCTTGGCGGGCGAGGCCACCGCGACGCCGCCCGTGCCGTCGTAGCGTCGCGGCAGTCCGCCCTCGGCGACCTGGGTGCCGACCCCGCTCTGGGTGTAGAAGGCCGCGATGCCCGAGCCCCCGGCCCGGAGCTTCTCCGCCAGCGTGCCCTGCGGGGTGAGCTCGAGTTCCAGTTCACCGGAGAGGAACTGGCGCTCGAACTCCTTGTTCTCCCCGACATAGGAGGAGACCATCTTCCGGATCCGGCCCGCGCCGAGGAGCAATCCCAGGCCCCAGTCATCGACGCCGCAGTTGTTGCTGACGACCTCGAGATCCGATGCGCCGCCGTCGAGCACCGCCTGGATGAGCACCGAGGGGATGCCGCAGAGCCCGAACCCGCCCACCGCCACGCTGGAGCCGTCGGTGATGTCGGCGACGGCCTCGGCGGCCGTCTGTACGGTCTTGTCCATCATCGCGCGCTCCACCCGCCGTCCATCGTGTACGAGGCGCCGGTCACCATGCCGGCCTCGTCGCCCGCCAGCCAGGCCACCAGCGAGGCCACCTCGGCCGGTTCGACCAGGCGCTTGATCGCGCTCTCGGTGAGCATCACCCGCGCCAGCACCTCCTCCTCGGGGATGCCGTGCACGGCGGCCTGGTCGGCGATCTGCTTCTCCACCAAGGGGGTTCGCACGTACCCGGGATTGACGCAGTTGCTGGTCACCCCGTGCCTGCCACCCTCGAGCGCGGTCACCTTGGACAGCCCCTCGAGGCCGTGTTTCGCGGTGACATATGCGGACTTGAACTCGGAGGCGCGCAGCCCGTGCACGGAGGAGACGTTGATGATCCGGCCGAACCCGTTGGCGTACATGTGCGGAAGGGCCGCCCGGATCAGCAGGAAGGGTGCCTCCACCATCAGCGTCAACAGCCTGCGGAACTCCGAGGGCGGGAAATCCTCGATGGGGCTGATGCTCTGCACGCCAGCGTTGTTCACCAGGATGTCCGTCTCGAGGGTGAGCCCGGCGAGCGCCTCGGTGTCGAGCAGGTCGACGGCCCAGGCCCGGCCGTCGAGTTCGTCGGCGAGCGTCTTGGCGGCGATGTCGTCGACATCGGCGATCACGACCCGGGCGCCCCTGGCCGCGAGCGCCCTTGCGGTGGCCGCGCCGATCCCGCTCGCGCCGCCGGTGATCAGGGCGGAGCGCCCGGCGAGGGTCTGCTGCGTCATCGGGCCACCGCCGCGCTCTGGCCGGAGACGAGCGGTGCGTCCGCCGCCTTCTCCTCGGCGAGTGTCCGCGCGTCCGCGGCGTCGATGGATTCGAGCGAGATGCCCTTGGTCTCACGGGCGAAGGCGACCGCGACGATGGTCACGACCGAGGCACCGAGCAGGTAGAACGCGATCGGCACGGACGAGTGGAAGCGGCTGAGTAGGCTGGCCGCGATGATCGGCGCGAGCGAGCCCGCCACGATCGAGGTGACCTGGTAGCCGAGCGAGACACCGGAGTAGCGCATCCGGGTGGGGAACATCTCCGCCATGATCGCGGGCTGGCCGGCGTACATGAAGGCGTGGATGATCAGCCCGATCACGATGGCCGCCAGGACGACCGCGTTGTGCGCGCTGTCCATCATCGGGAAGGCGAAGAAGCCCCATGTGCCTGCCAGGACGGCACCGATCAGGTAGGTGGGGCGGCGGCCGAGGGTGTCGGACAGCCGGCCGCACAGCGGAACCGCGACGAAATGCACGCCGTGGGCGATGAGCATCATCCACAGGATCTTGCTGGTGTCGGCGTGCACGACCACCTTGAGGTAGGTGATCGAGAAGGTCACCACCAGGTAGTACATGATGTTCTCCGCGAACCGCAGCCCCATCGCGGTGAGCACGCCGCGCGGGTAGCGGCGCAGCACCTCGAACACGCCGTACGAGGCGGCCTTGTTCTTCTCGACCAGCTTCTGTGCCTCGAGGAAGATCGGCGCGTCACTGACCTTGGTGCGAATGTAGTAGCCCACCAACACGATCAGGGCGGACAGCCAGAAGGCGACGCGCCAGCCCCAGCTGAGGAAGGCCGCGTCGGAGAGCGTGGTCGTCAGGACCAGGAGCACGACGGTGGCGAGCAGGTTGCCGGCGGGGACGCCCGCCTGCGGCCAGCTGGCCCAGAAACCCCGACTGCGGTTGGGGCTGTGCTCGGCGACGAGCAGCACCGCGCCGCCCCATTCGCCGCCGACCGCGAAGCCCTGGATGAAGCGCAGCGCCACCAGGATCGCGGGCGCCCAGTAGCCGATCTGTCCGAAGGTGGGGATGCAGCCCATCAGGAAGGTGGCCGCGCCGACGAGCAGCAGGCTGAACTGCAGCAGCTTCTTGCGGCCGAACTTGTCGCCGAAGTGCCCGAAGACGATGCCGCCGATGGGCCGGGCCGCGAAGCCGACCGCGTAGGTGACAAACGCGGCGATGATCGCGTCGAGCTCGTTCCCGCCCGCGGGGAAGAAGACCTTGGAGAAGACCAGCGTGGCGGCGGTGCCGTAGAGGAAGAACTCGTACCACTCGACGACGGTCCCCGCCATCGAGGCGCCGACGACCTTCTTCAGCCCGGACGGCGCGGTGTCCTTGGCCGGGCCCGGGTCGCCCCCGCCCGCCCGTGACAGTTGTTCGGTACTCATCGCTGAACTCCTCATGTGCTCGGCCCGACAATCGCGTCCGCCCTGTGATGTAGTCCACATTCGGCGTCCTGCGATGAGTATTGGTGCACGCGATGCGCCCCACAATGAGGAAAATCGCACCCTGTATCTGCAAGAATGCAGATGTGGTGGATTCCGTGGACCGGCATTCGCTCGGTCGTCCGAGCGCCGATGATCTCCTGGTGCTGCTCGCCGTCGGCCGGACCGGGCGCTTCACCTCCGCCGCAGAGGATCTCGGCGTCAATCACACGACCATCTCCCGCCGCATCGCGGCCTTGGAGAAGAGCCTGGGCGGGCGACTGCTGGTGCGGGCGGCGGGTGGCTGGGAGCTGACGGACCTCGGCAGGCAGGCGCTGGCCGCGGCGGAGAGCGTCGAGTCGGTGGTCGACGCGCTCGCCTCCGACTCCTCCGGTCAGGGCAGGCTCAAGGGGGTGGTGCGGGTGTCCGCGACGGACGGGTTCAGCGCGTACATCGCCGCGCCCGCCGCCGCGCGGGTGCGCAGGCGCCACCCGGACCTCGCGGTGGAGATCGTGGCGACCACCCGCCGCGCCTCCCGGCAGCGGTCCGGCATGGACGTGGAGATCGTGGTCGGCAGGCCGCAGGTGCACCGGGCCGAGGCACTGCCGTTGGCGGACTACGTGCTGGGGCTGTACGCCTCCCGCGACTATCTGCGTGAGCGGGGCACCCCGCACGCGATCGAGGAGCTCGCCGAGCACTCCCTTGTGTACTTCGTCGATTCGATGCTGCAGGTCGACGACCTGGACGTCGCGCGGAGCATCGCGCCCGAGATGCGGGAATCGGTGAGCTCCACCAACGTCTTCGTGCACGTGGAGGCCACCAGGGCCGCGGCGGGCATCGGGCTGCTGCCGTGCTTCATGGCCGACCGGCACCCGGACCTGGTGCGGTTGCTGCCGGAGTTGGTCTCGACAAAACTGACCTATTGGCTGGTGGCCCGGTCGGAGGCGCTGCGCAGGCGGGAGGTGGCGGCCGTGGTCGAGGAGATCAGGGACACCGCCGAACGGGAGCGCGACCGGCTGCTCGGGACGTTTCGGTAGCGCCGATGAGTTTCGGTCGCTCCGCGAGTCAGAAGCTGTGACACCCGCGACACCGAGCGCACAGGAGCACGACGATGAAACTGACAGTCACCACCTTCGTCACCCTCGACGGCGTATACCAGGCTCCTGGTGGTCCCCAGGAGGACCCCAGCGACGGGTTCGTCCACGGGGGCTGGTCGGCGCCGTACGGCGACGAGGACTTCGGGCGGTTCATGACCGAGGTGTTCGACGAGGCGGACGCCTTTCTGCTGGGCCGGAAGACGTACGAGATCTTCGCGTCGTACTGGCCGCTCCAGACCGACCCCGCGCACCCGATCGCCACCAGGCTCAACACGCTGCCGAAGCACGTCGTCACCACCACTCTCGCCGCGGCCGACTGGCAGAACACGCGGCTGATCACCGGTGATCCCCGCGCGGCGATCGCCGCCCTCAAGGAGCGGGACGGCCGCGAGCTACAGGTCCACGGCAGCGGGGAGCTGGTGCGGTGGCTGTTGAAGGAGGGCCTGATCGACACGCTGCGCCTGCTGTCGTTCCCGGTCCTGCTCGGCACCGGGAAGCGGCTGTTCCCGACCGACGCCCTGCCGACTGCCTATTCGTTGGTTCAGTCGCGGACCACGAGTACCGGTGTCGTCCTCAGCTCGTATGAGCGTTCGGGTGAGCCCGAGTACGGCGACCTGGGAGAGGAGTAGCGGGACTAGGCGGGGGTGCGCAGCTCCCCGAGCGCCGTGCGGAATCGGCGCTGCTTGATCGTGGCCAGGGTCGCGCCCGCCTTGGATGCGAGGCCCCTGGCGCGGTCCATCGCGGCGGACAGGACGGCCTGCTCGTCCACCGCCTCGTCGGCGATGCCCTCGGCGGTGGCCTCGGCCCCGCCGTAGCGCCTGCCGGTGGTCATGGCGTCATGCGCGGTCCGCACGGGGAGCTTGGCGGCAATCAGTTCGGACATGCCCACCGAGAAGGGGATCTGGATGTCGACCTCGGGGAAGCAGAAGTACCCGCGGTCGGCGCGCATGACCCGCTGATCGTGGGCGAGCGCGAGCATGGCGCCCGCGCCGAAGGCATGTCCCTGCAGCGCCGCGACGGTCGGCAATCCCAGGGCGAGGACGCGGGCGAACAGGGCCTCGACCCGCGCGCTGAACGCCGGGATCTGGTCGGCGTTGGCCATCAACCACTGTAGGTCGAGGCCGTTGCTCCAGATCTTGCCCGTCGCGGTGGTGACCAGGGCCCTCGGACCCTCGGCGGCCTCGATCGCGTCGAGGTGCGCGTCGATCGAGTCGAGCCAGCCGGGGTTGAACCGGTTCTCGCCGGAGCCGAGGCTCAGCACGAAGACGTCGCCGTCGCGGTTGAGAGTGGGCAGGTCGTCGTGGGTGTTCAAGAATGTCATTTCTAGAAAATATCTTCTAGAGCGGATGGCTGTCCAGTCGCGGACTCTGCGATACTCGGCGAATGGCCCGGACCACGTTCTCCATCGACGCACTGCTCGACGCCGCGCGTGAGGTGATCCTCGAGCGCGGTCCGCGGTCCGCGACGGTTGCGCTGATCGCCGCGCGGGCCGGTGCGCCGACGGGGTCGATCTATCACCGCTTCGCCTCGATCGACGAACTGCTCGCGCGGACCTGGCTGCGTGCCGTGCGCCGCACGCAGGAGGTCCGCCCCGTCGGGTTCGACCCCGCAGGGGATCCCGTCGAGGTGGTGGTCGAGCTGGCGCTCGCGCTCTACGACCACTGCGTCGCCGAGCCCGGCGACATGCTGTTGCTCGATCGGCTGCGCCGCGAGGACGTGCTGCACCTGAACCTGGGCGACGGTCTGCTCGCCGAGGTGGGGCGGTCCGACGAGCAGACCGGCAGCCTGATCGCGAAGCTGGCGCGCGCGGTGTTCGGGCGGGCGGGCAAGCGGGAGACGGACCTGGTGGTGCTGGCCCTGGTCGACCTGCCGTACAGCTTCGCCGGCCGCTATCTCCAGGCCGGTGCCCGGCCGCCGAAGAGCCGCCGGGACCGGCTGCCCGACGCCGTGCGGGCGGTCGTCGCGGCCGGGCGGCCGGACTAGTCCCTGGCTCAGGCCGGCCTGATGTTGGCGTTGAGGTGGAAGGTGTTGTCGGGGTCGTACTGTGCCTTGACCGCTGCCAGCCGGTCGTACTTGCCGGGGCCGTACGCGGCACGGACCCGGTCCTCGTCGGGTTCCGCCATGAAGTTGACGTAGCTGCCCTGGTTCGACGAGAGCGGCCGGAGCGCCTCCCAGATCGATCGGGTCCAGGCCCGGTCCGCGGCGAATACCTCGGGGGCGTCGGACATCCCGGTGATGTTGCAGACGTAGTGCGGGGTGCGGGCACCGCCGAACGCCGTGTCGTCCTCGCCGACCGCGGTGAAGGCCCCGTCCAGCCGGAAGATCGGCATGAACGAGAGCGGTGAGCTCTTGCGCGGCGCCCGCTCGACGATCACGGCGATCACCTCGTCCGTGAGGGCATCGAGGTCGAGCGCCTTCTCGTAGCCGAGGATGCCCCATGGCGCGGCGCCGTCGAGCATCTGCTGCAGTCCGGTGTAGTGGATGGGGGTGACGAACTCGAACAGGGGCGCCAGGGCGTCCCGGACAGGCGCCACCGTGGCCGCGTGCTCCGCCGCCGACGAGTACCCGGCGATGATGAGCGCGTGGCCGGGCATGCCCCGGAACTGTTCGGGTACAAACGGTTCCGGAGGGGCACACATCCCGGCCGCGATCAGGCAGCCGGCCCGTGCCGGCAGGGTCGGGATGAACTCCTCGCACACGTGCAGCGCGGCGGCGCCGTCGTCGAGCGACCAGAAGAACAGTCCGAGGTTCACCTCGGGGCCGACCGGGTGCAGGCGGTACTCGAACTCGGTCACCACGCCGAAGTTCCCGCCGCCGCCCCGCAGCGCCCAGAACAGCTCCGGATGCTCGTCGTCGGACGCCCGGACGACGCTGCCGTCCGCGAGCACCACCTCGGCCGACTCCAGGTTGTCGATGGACAGCCCCGCGAGTCGGGTCAGCCAACCCATGCCGCCGCCGAGGGTGAGTCCACCGACCCCGGTGTGGCTGATGACCCCGCCGGTCACCGCCAGCCCGTGTGCCTGGGTCGCGGCGTCCAGGTGCGCCATCGTGGCGCCGCCCCCGACCCGGGCCATGCCGGTCTCGGGTTCCACAGAGGTGTGGTTCATCGCGCTGAGGTCGATCATCATGCCGCCCTCGCTGACCGAGGTACCGCTGTAGGCGTGCCCGCCGCCCCGGATCGAGACCTCGAGTTCGCGATCCCGGGCGAAGCCGAGCGCGGAACCGACGTCGCCGGCGGACGTGCATCGCGCGACGCAGATCGGACGGCGATCGATGTCGCCGTTCCAGATCGATCTGGCCTCGTCGTATCCGGTGTCGCCGGGACCGAACACCGGCCCGCCGATCGCCGACCTCAACACACCGAGGTCGTCGCTCACCTCAGTCATCACGCTCTCCGTCCGTCGGGCCGGCTCCGCAATGCGTGCGGTCGCGCGCTGCTCCCACTGTCCGAGAACGCCGGACCTCGGTGCCGACCGGACCGCGACGGCGCCCCGAACAAGGCACCTGTGACGTGTGTCAATCGTATTCGGTGGCGTTTGAGCGCGGCAAGGTCGCGCACGGAAGGGAATCGCCCGCGTCTGCGGGCAGGGGGGCGTCACTCCGCGCGATGTCGATCTGCCATCTGGACCTGGACCATTGACCAGGGCCCGGTCCAGATATCCAGGGCCACATTCTGTTTGGCGAGTATTGGGGATGGTTGTCCACTCAGCCGGCGTCGAGCCTGCACCGCGTCTTCTGAATTGCCTGGGTGACCGCGAAGACGATGCGGTCACTCGTGTTGGACAGGCTCAGCCATTCGCCCCGATAGTCGCGGGCTGACCCATTCTGTTCGGCGAGATCACGGATCCTCGATGGGAACGCACGGAGTTCGGCAGGGTCCACCTGCAATGGATCGGACATCGTTCCCCCTCCGGAATCCCCCAAAACCTCGCTATTACAGCACATCGCGCTCGCGCCTGCGCGGTGAATACTGCGGGACTTGGCTGCCATACTTCCTGGATCGCCACCGAATTTCTGCGAATGATCGATCGGTCGTAGGCGTGGATCGACGGAACCGATCGGGAGGGCGGTGCGTCTAAGTGCACCTATTACGAAGTCGATGATCCCAACCGGGAACTCTGTGACGTCGCCTTCGGCGTCGGCGACGAATTGATCCTTGTTCGTGTTGCGAAGAAGGAGGGGTCGGGTGAGTTGTGGAAGACCCCTCCGCGGTGGCGATCAGAACTGCAATCGGGCTGAATGGCCACCTTCCGGCGTGGAAAGGCTTACGCCGCAGCGCAAGAAGCCAACGCAGGTGGGATGGGTGCGCGACCGGGACGGCCAGGCGGAGGGCAATCGGCGCCGCGACGACACCTGCGGCAACCTGGTGCAGCCGCGCCAGGATCGAACCGCCGGACCCGTCCGGTGCCGCCCCGCGTGGGGACGGCACCGGGGGTCCTCAGGCGAGCGCCTCCGCGTCCTCGGGCGCGTCCTGGTCGGCCCATTCGACGAACTGGACGACGATGCCGTTGGGATCGGTCACCTGGAACAGCTTCTCGCCCCATGGCTCTTCCCGCAGCGCCATCGTGATCTCGACACCCTCCGACTTGATGCGGGCCTCCTGGGCGGCGAGATCGTCGACGGTGAACGCGAGGATGAGGCCGTCCGCGTGGCGGTCGCGGAACCCCTCGGGCAGCACCTCGATGCCGCGCTGCAGCAGCACGACGTCGACGGCGGCATCGTCGCGGCCGAGTGAGGCGAAGCCGTCGGCGGCCACGCGCTGGGCGTAGCCGAGATGGGTGGTGAAGAACCGGGTCGACGCCGCGACGTCGTCGACGGTGAGCGAGATGGTGGACGTGGTGACCTGCATGGGACCTCCTGGCTGGGTGGGCGGCTGGTGGCGGGGCGGGATCGGGTCAGAAGGCTCGGCGACGGGGCACACCGAACGGCTGTCGCACCCGGTCGTGGTGGCGGGGCGTCGGCTGCTGGTGCCTGCGGCTCCGGCGGGACGGGCGCGGTGCGGTGGCGGACATCGTCTCGGTGAACGGCAGGGGCGCGGTCATGTGGGCTCCGATCTGTCGGTCGTAATTTTACGACGGACGTAATTATACCCACGGCGAACCGGCCGTCAAGGATTTTCTTACTACGGGTGTAAAAATTGATCGAACGTATGAAATGCTGAGGTCATGATCGGACTGCGCGCGCAGAAGAAGCAGGAGACCCGGCAGGAGATCTCAGACCAGGCCACCCGGCTGTTCATCGAGCGGGGCTTCGAGGCCACCACGATCGCCGAGATCGCCGACGCCGCGCGAGTGGCGAAGAAGACGGTGACGAACTACTTCCCGCGGAAGGAGGACCTGGCCCTCGACCACCATGAGGCGTTCACCGCCGGGCTCGCGGCAACGGTCGCCGGGCGGGCACCGGGGGAGTCCGCGCTGGCCGCGCTGCGCGCGGCGTTCCTGGGCGCGGCCAGCAGTCACGACCCGGTGATCGGGTTCTCCGGCGAGCCGTTCGCCCGCATGATCGCCGACAGCCCGACGCTGACCGCGCGCCTGCGCGAGCTCCACGAGCTGCGGGAGGAGGCGCTGGCCGCCGTCCTGGCCGTCGAGACGGGCACGGCGCCCGGCGACATCGGGCCGCGGGCGGCCGCGACCCTGCTCGGTGGCGCGCACCGGGTGCTGTTCCGCGAGGTGATGGACCTGACGCTCGACGGCCTCGGCAACGACGAGATCGCGGACCGGGCCGTGGCGTCGGCGTCGGCGGTGTTCGACCTGCTCGAGCCGGCGCTGGGCGACTACGCAGTGCGCGACGCGGCCTGACTCCGGCGCGAATAGAGCTGGGGGAGGCACGCCCTAGACGCCGGCCAGCCAGCCGTCGATCGCGTCGGCGCTCAGGGTGATCACCGCATCCAGCGCGCCCGGCTCCTCGAACAGGTGGGTGGCGCCGGGCACCACCGCGAGGTCGACCGGGCCCGCGAGCAGCCGGGCCGCGCGCCGGTTGAGTTCGAGCACCGTGACGTCGTTGCCGCCCACGATCAGCAGGGTCGGCGCGGTGACCCGGGGGAGTGCGTCGCCGGCCAGGTCGGGCCGCCCGCCGCGGGAGATGACGCCGCGGATGCGATCGGGCCGGTCGGCGGCCGTGGTGAGCGCGGCCGCGGCCCCGGTGCTCGCGCCGAAGGCGACCGCGGGCAGCGTCGCGGTGTCGTCCTGGCCCGCGAGCCAGTCCACGACGCCGGTCAATCGGCCGGCGAGCAACGGGATGTCGAAGCGGTACTCGCGGGTGTGCAGATCCACCCGCTCCTCGACCGTCGTGAGCAGATCCATCAGCAGGGTCGCGCATCCGGTCCGTCGCAGCCCGGCGGCCACGTGCCGGTTCCGGGGGCTGTGCCTGCCGCTGCCGCTGCCGTGTGCGAAAACCACCACCGCGCGGGCGCCGTCGGGGACGCACAGGTCGGCGTCGAGCACCGTCCCCGCGGTCTCGATCCGCGCGGTGCGCTCCTGGGTCCCGCTGTCGGCCACCGCGGTTCACTTCCCGGTCTCGCTCGCCGTGGGGCCGATCCTACGCGCGGGGTGGCCGATGGCCGAGCGTCCTCGAGTGGTGGACGATCGGACATGTTTCGGAGATCTGGAGACATTCTGCGGCTCGTCGGATCTCCCTACGGTTGAGAACACCAACCCGATCGACAGAGGAGTGTTCGCAATGCTGGCAGTAATCCAGAACGAGTTCGGCGGCCCCGAGGTGCTCGAGGCCGTGCAGATCGACCGGCCGGAGCCGCGCGGCGGCGAGGTGCTCATCCGGGTGCACGCGAGCGGGGTGAACCCGGTGGACGTGGCGGTGCGGTCGGGTGCGTACCCGCTGCTGGGTGAGCCGAGCTTCGGGGTCGGCTGGGACGTCTCGGGCGTGGTCGAGGAGGCCGGGCCCGGCGCCCGGTTCCGCGTCGGCGACGAGGTGTTCGGGATGCCGTTCTTCCCCCGCGCCGCCACCGGCTACGCCGAATACGTGGTCGCCCCCTCGCGGCAGGTCGCCCGCAAGCCGGCGACCATCGACCACGTGCAGGCGGCCGCACTCCCGCTCGCCGGGCTCACCGCCTGGCAGGGGCTGGTGGACGCGGCGCGGGTCGGCGAGGGCGACCGGGTGCTGATCACCCGGGCGGCGGGCGGCGTCGGTCACCTCGCGGTGCAGATCGCCAAGGCGCGGGGCGCGCACGTGATCGCCCTGGCCGGTGCACCCCGGCACGAGTTCGTGCGCGGTCTGGGCGCCGACGAGGTGATCGACTACCGCGAGACCGACTTCGCGGAGGTGGTGCGGGACGTCGACGTGGTCTTCGACTCCACCTCGCAGGGCAGGCGCTCGCTGGGAGTGCTGCGGCAGGGCGGCACGCTGGTCAGCATCATGGAGCACGGCGACCGGCAGCTCGCCGCGGAGGTCGAGGCCGCCGGGCGGCGCTTCGCCGGGGTGTCGGTCGAGCCGGACTACGCCTCGCTCGAGGCGATCGCCGCACTCGTCGACGCCGGCCGGATCCGTCCACACCTGGACGCGACATTCCCGCTGGCGGAGGCGGGCCGGGCGCACGAGCTGGTCGGCTCGGGCCGGACCAAGGGCAAGGTGGTGCTCACGGTCGCGTGAGCGCCGGTGCGTGGACCGTATCGTTGCCGTCGAGACGAGGAGGCACCGCGTGGACATCCTGACCGAGGCGCTGGGCTCGATGCGTACCGGGCACCCGTCGTCCGTACGCACCGACGGTCGTGCCCCGTGGGGCCTGCGGCTGCCTCCGGTCGCCGGGGCGGGATTCCACGTGGTGCTGCACGGCACCTGCTGGCTGGTGCCGTTGGAGGATGCGCCGCACCTGTCGCCGATCGCGTTGAGCCCGGGTGACGTGATCTTCCTGCGCGACGGGCGCGGGCACATCCTCGCCGATCATCCGACCACCCCGCCGGTGCAGGAGACCGCCCAGCGGTTCGACCCGGGCTCGCCGATCGGGACGGTGTCGCTGGGCGGCGACGGGCCGCTGACCAGCCTGCTGTGCGGCAACTATCACCTCGACCAGCGGCGCCCGCACCCGCTGGTGCGCCAGCTGCCGGAGGTGGTCCACCTGCAGACCGGGCACGGCAGGCATCCCGAGCTCAGCGCAGCCGTGCAGCTGCTCGGGGCCGAGTTGGAGAACCCGCGGATCGGATCGGACGGCATCGTGCCCACGCTGATCGACTCGCTGTTGCTGTACATCCTGCGGGCCTGGTTCGAGGCCCAGCCGTCGGCGAGCGCCGAGGGCTGGGCCGCGGCGCTCGCCGACCGGGCGGTCGCGCCCGCGCTGGCGGCGATCCACGACGATCCAGCGGCCGCGTGGTCGGTCGAGTCGCTGGCCGACCGCGCCGGGCTGTCCAGGGCGGCGTTCTCCCGGCGCTTCACGACACTGGTCGGGGAGCCGCCGATGGCGTATCTGACCCGATGGCGGATGACGACGGCGGCCCGGCTGCTGCGCGAAACGGACGCCCCGCTGAGCGTGGTCGCGGGCCGGGCGGGATACGGCTCGGAGTTCGCCTTCGCGAAGGCGTTCAAGCGCGAGTACGGGCTTGCGCCCGGGGCGTACCGGCGCGAGGCACGAGCGGCCTGACGACGGCATCGGCCGACCCTTCGTCGGGGGTCCGGCCGAGCACGTGTTCGCGGCCCCAGGCGCCGAGCGGTGCCAGGGCCGCGTTCAGCGAGCGGCCGAGCTCGGTCAGCGAGTACTCCACGCGCGGGGGCACCTCGCCATAGTCGGTGCGGAGCACGATGCCGTCCAGCTCGAGCTCCCTTAGGTGGGAGGCGAGCACCTTCTCGGTCACGCCGGGCACCTGCCTGCGCAGCTCGCCGAACCGGCACGGTCGCTGTTCCAGCTCCCACAGGATCAGCACCTTCCACTTGCCGCCGATCACCCCCATGGCGGCATCGATGCCGCAGACATAGGTTCCCGCTCTCGGTACGGTTGCCATCTCCCCGCCTCCCACCTCGTCACTCACCTCAGGGTAACCACCCACCTCAGAGTGCGTACTTGTTCGTCCAGGCATCGGAGACGAGCCTGATCCGTATGACAGACAACAACATTCAGACAAACTCGATCACCTTGCTCGGCCTTGGGTCGATGGGCACGGCGCTGGCCCGGGCGTGGCTGGCCGCCGGCACGTCGCTGACCGTGTGGAACCGCACCCCAAACCGCGCGCAGGCGCTCGCTTCGGAGGGGGCGACGGTCGCGCCCACGGCCGCCGAGGCGGTGGCCGCCGGCCGGCTCGTCGTGGTGTGCCTGCTCGACGACGAGTCGGTCGGCGCCGCGTTGGACGGGATCGACCTGTCCGGCAAGGATCTGGTGAATCTCACCACCGGCACGCCCGCCCAGGCCCGTGCCCGGGCGGAGTGGGCCCGCGAGCGCGGCGCCCGTTTCCTGGACGGCGGGATCATGGCCGTGCCCCCGATGATCGGCGTCCCCGATTCGGGCGCCTACGTCTTCTACAGTGGGTCCGAGGACCTGTTCACCGAACACCGCGAGGCGCTGGCGGTCCCGGCGGGAACGACCTTCGTCGGCGTCGACCCCGGCTATGCCGCGCTGCACGACGTGGCGCTGCTGAGCGCGATGACCGGGATGTTCGCAGGGGTCGCGCACGCCTTCGCCCTGGTCCGCCGCGAGGACATCGCACCCACGGGGTTCGCGTCGCTGCTCGCCGACTGGCTCGCCGCGATGACCGCGTCGGTGCACCTGGCCGCCGAGCAGCTCGAGACCGGCGACTACACCACGGGCGTTGTCTCCAACCTCGCCATGCAGGTCGCGGGAAACGCCACGCTGCTGCGCACCGCCGCGGAACAGCGGGTCAGCCCGGAGTTGCTCACGCCGTACATGGCGTTGATGGAACGACGTCTGGCGGCGGGGCGCGGCGACGAGGACACCACGGGCGTGATCGATCTCCTCGCCGTCGGCTGAGCATCCCGGATACACAGAAGGGCCCGATCCGCGTCGCGGATCGGGCCCTTCTGGCACTGTCGGGGTGGCGGGATTTGAACCCACGACCTCTTCGTCCCGAACGAAGCGCGCTACCAAGCTGCGCCACACCCCGTGCCCTGCATCTGCCCTCATCGGGCAGCGAGCGAAAGTCTAGCGCACGACTGCCGCGGAAGACGAAACGCCTGGTCGCACGCCCTTGTTGGGACCCTTGTTCGGTGCCGCGACGAGGGTCAGCAGGGTCGCCTCCGGCCGGCAGCAGAACCGAGCGGGCGCGTAGGGGGAGGTGCCGATTCCCGCCGAGACGTGCAGCTGGGTGTGCGCGCCCCACTTCGACGGACCCTTGACCCGCGACCGGTCGATCTGGCAGTTGGTGACCAGCGCGCCGTAGAACGGCAGGCACAACTGGCCGCCGTGGGTGTGCCCGGCGAGCACCAGGTCGTAGCCGTCCTCCGCGAACCGGTCCAGCACGCGGGGCTCCGGCGAGTGGGTGATGCCGAGCTTGAGGTTGGCCATCGGGTTCGGCGGCCCGGCGATGGTGTCGTAGCGATCCCGCTTCAGGTGCGGATCGTCGACGCCCGCGGTCGCGATCCGGATGCCGGCGACCTCCAGCTCGCGCCGGGTGTGGGTCACGTCGAGCCAGCCGCGCTCGGTGAAGGCCGCGCGCAGGTCCTGCCACGGCAACGGCTCGCCGTGTGTGCGCTTGTGTTCCTTGTTGAAGTACTTGAACGGGTTCTTCGGCTTCGGGGCGAAGTAGTCGTTGCTGCCGAAGACGAACAACCCTGGGCGACCGAGCAGGCTGCTGAGCGACTGCACCACCGCGGGCACGGCACGCTGGTGCGACAGGTTGTCGCCGGTGTTCACCACCAGGTCGGGGTCGAGCCGGTCGAGCTCGCGGAGCCAGTTCTGCTTGAGCTTCTGATTCGGCATCATGTGCAGGTCGCTGATGTGCAGCACCCGCAGCGAGGATGACCCGGGTTCGAGGACCGGCATGGTGACCTCACGCAGGGTGAAGGCGTTCCGCTCGATCAGGGAGGCGTACCCGATTCCGAGCGCCGCGGCGCCCGCCAGTCCGGCCGCTGTTCCCCGGAGCACGTTGCGTGAGTCGTCTAACACCATTTCAGGATACGCAGCGCGCGCAATCGACATGCGCGTCAGTGCGCGGAGCGCGTAGCGTTCGGCACCATGTCCGATTCGACTTCTTCCCTCAAATCCACGCTCCGGGCCGACATGACGGCCGCCATGAAGGCCAAGGACGCCCTTCGTCTGCAGACCCTGCGGATGCTGCTCGCCGCCATCCAGACCGAGGAGGTCTCCGGCAAGGAGGCCCGGGAACTCACCGACGACGAGGTCCTCAAGGTCCTGGCGAAGGAATCCAAGAAGCGCGGCGAGTCCGCCGAGATCTACACCGAGGCGGGACGCGGCGAGCTGGCCGCGACCGAGCGTGCCGAGGCGCAGATCATCGACGAGTACCTCCCCACCCCGCTGACCGACGCCGAGCTGGCCGACGTCGCGGACACCGCCATCGCGCAGGTCGCGGAGGAGATCGGTGAGCGGCCCGGGATGCGTCATATGGGGCAGGTAATGAAGGCCGCCACCGCGCTCGCGGCGGGCAAGGCCGATGGCACCCGGATCTCGAAGGCCGTCAAAGACCGGTTGTAGACGCTTCGAGCCCCGTGAGTACTTCCGGCCCCTAGGGGGACCAGAAGTGCTCACGGGCGGCGCAGCCGCCTCAGCGCGGCAGCGGGGGGAGCTGGATCGGCGGCAGGCCGGGGATCTGGATCGGCGGCGGGGGTGCCGCCGCGGGTCCCGGCGCCGGTGCCGCAGGCGCGGCGGACTTCGCCGAGCCGTCGCTGACGTAGAGGGAGATCGCCGAACCCGGCACCGCCGAGCCGGCGGGTGAGGTGCTCAGCACGTTGCCGCGCGGCGACGGTCCAGGCGTGTTGACGGCGTTGACGGTGAAGCCGGCCGCCTGCAGCGCCCCGGTCGCCTGCGACTGCGTCATCCCGGCCACGTCCGGCACCTGAGCGTTCTTCGATCCGCGCTGGTACTTCGGGTCGATCGGCGGTAGCGCGGTCGGACCGTACTTGTCGACCACCGGCTTCATCGCGAGATACCAGGCCCTTGCGGGTTCGTTACCGCCGAACACGTTGCCGTCGCCGCACTGTCGCAGCGGCGAGGTGCAGATCTCGCGGGGGGTCGGCGAATCCGCGTACACGTAGACGCTGGCCGCCAGGTTGTTCGTGAAGCCGACGAACGCCGAGGACATGTGCGACTCGGTGGTGCCGGTCTTACCTGCCATCGGCAGCGTCCAGCCGACGGATCCGGCGGCGCCAGCCGAGGTGCCGCCGGGCTTGTCGTCCTTGCTCATCGCGTTGGCGAGGGTGTCGGCGAGGCCGGGCTCGACGACCTGCTCACAGGCTTCCTGCGTGATGGACACCGGCTTGCCGTTGCGGTCGTAGATCGAGTCGATCGGCGTTGGTGGGCACCACTTTCCGTGCGAGGCGAGGGTCGCGGCGACGTTCGAGAGCTCGAGCGGGTTGATCCAGGTCGGGCCGAGGGTGAACGACCCGAGGTTCTGCTCCTTCTGGAAGTCCGCCATCGACTGGTTGTCGTGACCGGAGGTGCCCGGCTGCGTGTAGGAGCGCATGCCGAGGCGCACCGCCATGTCGACGGTCGGCGCGACGCCCACCTGCTCGATCAGCTTGACGAACGCAGTGTTCGGGGACTGGGCGAGGGCGTCGGTGACGGACATCGAGGCGGGGTACTTGCCTGCGTTCTCGACGCAGTACATGTTGGCCGGGCAGCCCTTCGCGCCGCCGAAGCCCATGCCCTTGACCTCGGCGCGGCCGGGGACCTGGAGGACCGCGCTGGTGCCGAGGCCCTTCTCCATCGCCGCGGCGGTGGTGAAGAGCTTGAACACCGAACCCGCGCCGCTGCCGACCAGTGAGTACGGCTGCGGCTGCACGGTTTCGTTGATCTCGCCGTTGAGGCCGTAGGTCCGGCTGCTGCTCATCGCCAGCACCCGGTGCTGATCCTGGCCCGGCTGCACGACGTTCATCACCTCGGCCACCCCGTCGACCTTGGGGTTGGCCGTGGCGGTCAGGGCGCTGTGCGTCGAGTTCTGCAGGACCGGGTCGAGGGTGGTCTTGATCAGGTAGCCGCCCTTGTTGACCTGTTCGCGACTGATCCCGGAGTTGGCCAGGTACTGCAGCGCGTAGTCGCAGAAGAAGCCGCGGTCGCCCGCGGCGATGCAGCCTCGGGGCAGGGTGTTCGGCTCGGGCAGGACGCCCAGCGGCTCCTCCTTGGCTGCGCGGATCTCGTCGGCGCGGCCGGGGATGTTCGCGATCATGGTGTCGAGCACGATGTTTCGGCGCTCGAGCACGCCCTCGGGGTTGGTGTACGGGTTCAGCGCGGAGCTGGACTGCACCATGCCGGCGAGCATCGCCGACTGGGTGAGCCCGAGATCCTTCGCGTCGACCCCGAAGTAGGTGCGTGCCGCGTCCTGGATGCCGAACGAGGCGTTGCCGAACGGCACCAGGTTCAGGTACCGGGTGAGGATCTCGTCCTTCGTCAGCTTCTTGTCCAGGGTCAACGCCATCCGGATCTCGCGCACCTTGCGGGCCGGGGTCGTCTCGATGGCGGCCCGGCGCTCGGCGTCGGTCTTGGCGACGACCAGCAGCTGGTAGTTCTTCACGTACTGCTGGTCGATCGTGGAGGCGCCCTGCTGGACCTGGCCGCTGGTGGTGTTCGTCAGGAAGGCCCGCAGCGTGCCCTGCCAGTCCACGCCCTGGTGGTCGGCGAAGCGCTTGTCCTCGACCGAGACGATCGCCAGCTTCATGTTGTTGGAGATCTTGTCGCTCGGCACCTCGAATCGGCGCTGCTCGTAGAGCCAGGCGATGGGGTTGCCCGCGGCGTCGACCATGGTCGAGACGGTTGGGGCATCGCCCTGTACCAGCTCGGCAGAGACGTTGTCGACGGTATCGGCGGCCCGGTTCGACAGGATTCCGAACCCGCCTGCCAGGGGGAACATGACGCCCGCGAGCAGAGCCCCGGCAAGAGCGGAGCATCCGGCGAGCTTCGCGACAGTTTTTGCGATCGGCACGGGGGACAGCCTACGTGGGCCTGCGGCTGCGACCTGCAGATGTGGGCCGCATGCAGCACTTGATGGACGTCCGTACCAAAAAAATGCCTCAGCATCTTGCGCTGGACGATCTTCAATGCCTAAGTTGTCTTCTGAGTGTGATAGAGATAACACTCGTTGAGGAATGTGGTGTGACTCGCTGTGATACGGCGGGTCATACGTAATTCCAGAGCGTCAGCGAGGGCGACGCTTGGACTGCAGAGGGGCACCAGAATGACCGTTATCACCACGGCCCACAGGTTGGACGTCGAGGAAGCCGAGGCCCGTATCGCGTGGGTCGCACAGGCCAGATGCCGGGCTGTTGATCCTGACCAGTTGTTCGTCCGCGGCGCGGCACAGCGCAAGGCCGCCACGATTTGTCGGCATTGCCCGGTTCTCATGCAGTGCGGCGCCGACGCCCTCGACAACAAGGTCGAGTTCGGCGTGTGGGGCGGCATGACCGAGCGTCAGCGACGTGCCTTACTCAAGCAGCATCCCGAGGTCGAGTCCTGGGCCGACTTCTTCGATACCCAGCGCGCACAGTCCAACGCCGTCTGACACCGGCGCGCCGGCCGGGGCGAATGCCCCGGCCGGGCCGGTCGGCGGAGGTAACGACACCCCGCCATTTCGGCTGTAAGAACCCGCTCGATTCATTTCACCCGCAGATATTCCTGCCGGTTTTGCCCGTGGACCGAATGGCCACGTGACCGTGCTGTTATCTGCGGGGGTCCGGCACCGCGCCAGGGGCGCTAGTCCCCGCGCAGGCGGAAGTCGGCGAAGTCGAATCCCGGCACGACCACGCAGCTGACCAGCGTCGGCTCGTCTCCTGCGGGGCGGGCCCGCTGCCAGTGCCGCGCCGGTACCACCAGTTGCGGCGCCTGACCGGCGACGATGTCGGGGCCGAGGAGGTGTTCGGTCGCCTGGCCGGGTCGGTCGTCGTCCCCGCCGAGGTCCAGCCGGAGCGGGCCGCCGCGGTGGTGGAGCCAGATCTCCTCGCTGCGCACGGTGTGCCACGCGGACTGTTCGCCCGGCATCAGCAGGAAAAGGATGGCGGTCCCGGCAGCGCGGGCGCCGGGATAGTCGCCGGGCAGGGCGGTCGCCGGGACGGTGATGTCGCTGCGCCAGGTCTCGCGATACCAGCCGCCCTCCGGGTGTGGCGCGAGGTTCAGCTCGCGCGCCCAGTCGGGCAGCTCCGTCATGACACCGATCATTGCAGGGTCGGGGTCCCGCCGTGCGTCGACACGCCTCCCTCCGAGTTATATGCTTGCCGATAGGCAATTAATTCGGGAGGGGTAGCGATGGCGACGGTGTACTCGGAGGACGAGGTCACCCGCCTCAAGATCGCCCTCGCCCGGATCGCCCGACTCGTCGACCGGCAGGTCTCGGGCGGCGGCATGACCCGGACGCAGCTCTCCGTGCTCGGCACCGTCGCCCGGCTCGGCCCGCTGCGGTTGGGTGCGCTCGCCGAGACCGAGGGACTGAACCCGACCATGCTCTCGCGGGTGGTCGGCAAGCTCGAGGCCGACGGCCTGCTCGAGCGTTCCACCGACCCGGCGGATCGACGGGTTGCGCAGGTGCAGGTCACCGAGGCGGGCGAGCTGTTGCACCACAGGCTCCGCCGTGAACGGACCCGACTGTTCACCGACGCACTCGCCCGGCTCCCCGAGGAGCAGGCGCGGGCCCTTCGATCCGCACTGCCCGCGCTCGAATCGCTGGCGACGGAGATCGCACCGCAGCCTGCCGGATCCGGAACGGGCGCCGCCGCGCGCGGCCGGCCGTGACCACGCTCGCGGCGGCCGCGCACCGGACCTTCGCATCCCTCGCCACCCCGAACTTCCGCCGGTACTACGGCGGGCAGGCGGTGTCGATGGTCGGCACCTGGATGCAGGCCGTCGCACAGGCATGGTTGGTGCTGCAGCTGACCGGTTCGGGCACCGCGCTCGGCCTGGTGATCGCGCTGCAGACCCTCCCGGTACTGCTGTTCGGGCCGTACGGCGGCGTCGTCGCCGACCGGATGGACAAGCGCAGGCTGATGATCGGGCTGCAGTCGATGATGGGCGTGCTCGCGCTGGTGCTCGGGATCCTGACGGTGACCAACGCGGTGACGCTGTGGCAGGTGTACCTGCTCGCGTTCCTGCTCGGGGTGAACAACAGCTTCGAGAATCCCGCACGACAGGCATTCGTTCTCGAGATGGTCGGGCCCGAGGACCTGCGCAACGCGGTCAGCCTGAACTCGGTCCTGGTCAACGTGGCCCGCGCGGTCGGGCCTGCGGTCGCAGGCATCATCATCGCGGCAGGCGGGCTCGGACTGTGCTTCCTACTGAACGCGGTCAGTTTCGTCGCGGTGGTCGTGTCGCTGGTCACCCTCGACCTCGACGCGCTGCGTCCCGCGCCGGCCGCGCAGCGCAGGCCGGGGCAGCTGCGGGAGGGCCTGCGGTACGTGCGGCGCACCCCGGCACTGTTGGTCCCGCTGCTGATGATGGCGCTGGTCGGCTGCCTGGCCTACGAGTTCCAGGTGGTGCTGCCGGTGCTCGCGCGCGACACCTTCGGGGGCGACGCCAGCGTCTACGGATTCATGACCGCGGCGATGGGATTCGGTGCGGTGGTCGGCGGGCTGTTCGTCGCCGCCCGCGGCAAGACCGGGATCCCCGCGCTGGTCGCGGCGGCGACGCTGTTCGGGGTGCTGATCGCTGCCGCCGCCATCGCCCCGACCCTCTGGCTCGAGCTGGTGATCCTGGTTCTGGTCGGGGCGGCGAGCGTCGGATTCCTCTCCATCGGGAACAGCACCCTGCAGCTCGAGGCCGAACCCGGCATGCGCGGCCGGGTGATGGCCCTGTGGTCGGTGGCGTTCCTCGGGTCGACGCCGATCGGCGGTCCGATCGCGGGCGCCGTCGCCGAGCAGTTCGGCGGCCGGGTCGCCCTCGCGATGGGCGCGGCCGCCTGCCTGGTCGCCGCCGGCGGCGCCGCGCTCGTCGTGCGGCAACCCCGACGGGCGGGGGCCGAGCCGGGCGGCGAGGTCGGTCAGCCCCGGCCGGTCAGCTGATCCGCGACGGCCCGCAGCGCCTCGAGGTCGGAGACCTCGAACGGCAACGACGGCACGCCGACCACCGGCACCCGGGGATGGGCGCCCGTGAACCGGCCGAGCAGCCGCAGCTCTCGCTGCGCGGTGCGGGCCCGCTCCGCGTGGATCCGCAGGACCGCCGCCGTCAACGGGTGCTCGCCCCGGTCCTTCAGCTGATCGGCCGCGGCCGTCGCCCGATCGGCCGACAGGGAGCTCAGGGTCGGATGGGTCCGGTTGAGCACCAGCCCGGCCAGCGGCATCCCCTCGGTGGACAGCCGGTCGACGAAGAACGAGGCCTCGCGGAGCGCGTCCGGCTCGGCGGCCGCGATCACCAGGAAATGGGTGCCCTCCGCGCGCAGCAGCTGATAGGTGTGGTTGGCCCGCTCCCGGAACCCGCCGAACATCGACTCGAAGGACTGCACGAACGCCGATGCGTCGGACAGCATCTGGCTGCCCACGATGGTGTTCACGGCCTTGAGCGCCAGGCCCATCGCGCCGGTCACCAGGCGGCCGATCCCGCGGCCGGGAGCGGACAGCATCCGGATCATCCGGCCGTCGAGGAACGCGCCGAGGCGTTGCGGGGCATCGAGGAAGTCGAGCGCGTTGCGCGAGGGCGGGGTGTCCACGACCACCAGGTCCCACTCGTCGCTGGCGGCCAGCTGACCCAGCTTCTCCATGGCCATGTACTCCTGCGTGCCCGAGAAGGAGGTGGCCACCGTTTGGTAGAAGGGGTTGGCGAGGATCTGCTGCGCGGTGTCGGGGGCGGAGTGCTCGAGCACCATGTCGTCGAACGTGCGACGCATGTTCAGCATCATCGCGTGCAGCTCACCGGTGGCGCCGGGAGCCAGCTGCACCGGCTGCGGTGAGTTGTCGAGTTCGCGCACCCCGAGCGCTTGGGCGAGCCTGCGGGCCGGATCGATGGTGAGCACCACGACCCGGCGCCCCTCCTCGGCCGCGCGCAGCGCCATCGATGCGGCGGTGGTCGTCTTGCCGACGCCGCCGGCCCCGCAGCACACCACGATCCGGGACGCGGGGTCGGTGAGGATCGCGTCGATGTCGAGTGTCGTGGTCATCAGGTGTTTGGCGCGGATACTCCGTCGTTCACGGGGGAGTGGGAGCGCCATCCTCCTATCGCGGGTTGTGTCGGGAAGGTTTGTCGGTGGCTGTGGCTACGTTGCCTGGTGTGGACGAGGTGGTGTGCTTCAGCTATCGGCTGCGGCCGGGTGTGGTAGCTGAACGCGCTCTGAACGCCGAGTGGCAAAGGTGCCGGTTCCTCTGGAACGAGGCTGTCCACCAACAGAAATCGGGCGGAAAGCCGACACTCGGGAAGCTGAGCAAAATCCTCACCGACGCTCGCTCCCGCAGCGGATGGTTGCGGGAAGGGTCGCAGGTCGCGCAGCAGCAGACGTTGCGCAACTACGCCCGCGCTCTCGGTCACTCGTTCACGGTGAAGGGTCGTGGCCGGCCGGCATTCAAATCCCGAAAGAAGACGCTGCCGTCGTTGGAGTACACGCGGCGGGGGTTCAGTCTCCGTGACGGTCGGCTGGTCCTGCCGAAGGGTGTCAGTGTTCCGGTGGTTTGGTCGCGGGAGTTGCCATCCGAACCGACCAGCGTGCGCATCTATCAGGATTCGCTCGGGCATTGGTACGCCTCGTTCGTCGTCCGTCGGGACGTCCTGCCCGCACCGGAGGTCACGGGTGGGATCGGTGTCGACTGGGGTGTGAGCACGACGGCCACGACCACCGACACGGAGTTTGACCTGCCGTATCTCGGGCACCGCAAACGCTGTGCCGGCGAACTCGCGAAGGCGCAACGGAAGATGGCGAGGCGCCACAGCGGGAAGCTTGGTCCGCAGTCCCACGGGTACCAGCGGGCAACGCGCGAGGCCGCGAAGTTGCACAAGAAGGCGGCCCGCCAGACCGCGCACGACAGCCGGGTGTGGGCGAAACGGGTAGTCGATCGGCATGACCTGATTGCGGTGGAGGACTTCAAGCCGACCTTTCTGGCGAGGTCGACGATGGCGCGCAAAGCTGCGGACGCGGCTATCGGTGCGGCGAAGCGGGAGTTGATCGAGCGTGGTGCGCGGGCTGGCCGGAAGGTGGTGTTGGTGCAGCCCGCCTATACGACGATGAAGTGTTCGAGTTGCTTTGCGAGAGCCAAGCAGCGATTCGGACTCGCCGAACGAACCTTCCGATGCCCTGAGTGTGGCTTCACCGCAGGTCGGGACCGGAACGCTGCCAGGGTGATTCTGGCTGTGGCAGAACGCGGCCACATCGGTGTCGACGACGTGAGACAAGCGGATCACCTCCTTCGGGTGGGTGGTTCGGTTGCGGTCTGAGCTGTGAATCTCCTGCCAAGCAGGAGAAGCGTTAACGGACGCCCTGCTCGGCCAGCTGTTCGGCCAGCTCGTACAGCGCACCGAGGTCGATCCCGTCGGTGAGCGCCGTCAGGTGCAGTCGCGCGACGTCCAACTCGTCGAGGGTGGCGGCGCTGTCGTCCTGGGCGCGCAGCGTCGCGGCGTACTCGATGGTCTCGGTGAGCAGGCCCGCGAAGTCGGCCTCGGACAGCGAGATCCCGGCGGCCTCCAGCCCGTCCCGGACCGCGTCCGCGTCAATGGTGCCGTTCGCGGCCTGCGCCATCGTCTTGGTCGGCAGGTAGGCGGTGCCGCTGCGGTTGACGATCACCGTGCCGAGCCGGAGGTCGGCGGCCTCCAGTTCCACCACCGCGTCGGTGGTCTCCTGCACGGGCAGCGCCTCGAGCAGCGTCACCAGGTGCACCATCGTCTCGTCCGAGTGCAGCAGCCGGACCACCCCCTCGGACTGCGAATACACCGGCCCGCCCTTCGCGAGGTCGGCCATCGCCTTCGTCACGTCGAGGAAGCTGCCGATCCGGCCGGTGGGCGGGGAGTCGACGACGACCTCGTCGTAGATCCGGGCGCCGGACTTGTCCGTACGCACCACGCACTCCTTGATCTTGCCGGTGACCAGCACGTCCCGGAGGCCGGGCGCGATGGTGGTGGCGAACTCGATGGCGCCGATCCTGCGCATGGCCCGCCCGGCGAAGCCGAGGTTGTAGAACATGTCCAGGTACTCGAGGAACGCGTGCTCGATGTCGAGGGCAAGCGCGTAGACCTCGCCGCCGTCGTCGGCCGTGGCGATCTTGGTTTCCTCGGGTGGCAGCGGGGGCACGTCGAAGAGCTGCGCGATGGACTGCCTGCCCTCGACCTCGACGAGCAGGACCCGTCGCCCGCCCGCGGCGAGCGCGAGCGCCAAAGCGGCCGCGACCGTGGACTTTCCGGTGCCGCCCTTGCCTGAGACGAAATGCAGCCGAGCCTTGTCCGCCTTGGCGGGCCACTCGTATACGGGTGCTGTCGCGGGTGCTGCCACCCCCCGAGCCTATAAGTCGCGGGAGCGCGGCGTCGGCCGACTAGGCTCAGCGGCATGAGCGAATTGACTACCTGGGAATATGCCACCGTTCCGCTGTTGACCCACGCGACCAAGCAGATCCTCGACCAGTGGGGTGGCGACGGCTGGGAACTGGTGTCGGTGCTGCCCGGCCCGACCGGCGAGCAGCACGTGGCCTACCTCAAGCGCCCGAAGGGCTGATCGCGCATGACGGACTGGACCTCCAGGCTCGCTGAGCTGCGGATCGAGCTGCCCGCGGTGGCGGCGCCGGTCGCGGCCTACGTTCCCGCGGTACGGACCGGGAACCTCGTGTACACCTCCGGCCAGCTGCCTTTCATCGACGGTGAACTGCAGCAGGCGGGCAAGGTGGGCGGCGCGGTCTCCGTGGACACGGCGAAGGATGCGGCCCGCACCTGCGCGCTCAACGCGCTCGCCGCGATCGACGCGCTGGTCGGACTCGACTCGGTGGTGCGCATCGTCAAGGTGGTCGGCTTCGTGGCCTCCGCGGAGGGGTTCACCGGGCAGCCCGGCGTCATCAACGGCGCCTCCGAGCTGTTCGGCGAGGTCTTCGGCGACGCGGGAGTGCACGCCCGGTCCGCGGTCGGCGTCGCCGAGCTGCCGCTGAACGCGCCGGTCGAGGTCGAGGTCATCGCCGAAGTCCGATAGGGGCGGTATGCCCGTGCGCGTTCCGCCCGCCGACCGGTGGGCCCGCGCACGGGCGTCGACGGCGGATTCAATCCGCATGCGGCCCAAGGCCCGCGGCGACGACGGGTCGTACAGTGAGCCCATGACCACGGCACATCCGGCGTACGCCCAGCTGCGCCAGGTCACCCCGATCGCGGCGGTGATGCTGGAGAACAACCCGGGCATGATGACGCTCGACGGCACCAACACCTGGATCCTGCGGGCGCCCGGCCGCGAGGAATGTGTGGTGATCGATCCGGGTGACGCCGACGAGGAGCACCTGTTGCGGGTGGCGGCCGTCGGCCCGGTGGCGCTGACCCTGATCACGCACCGGCACGGGGACCACACCGGTGGCGTGGAGCGGTTCGCCGCGCTCACCGGCAGTCCGGTCCGGTCCGTTGACCCGCGGTTCCGCACGCACACCGACGCGGGCCTGCCGGACGGCGAGCTCATCGAAGAGGTCGGTCTGGCGATCCGGGTGCTGCGAACTCCCGGGCACACCAAGGACTCGACCTCGTTCGTGATCGAGGGGGAGGGGTCGGTGCTGACCGGCGACACCATCCTCGGTCGGGGCACCACCGTCCTGGACGCCTCCGACGGCGATCTCGGCGACTACCTGGCCTCCCTGCGTGCGCTCATCGACCTGGGCACGGGCCGCGCGGTGCTGCCAGGGCACGGACCCGACCTGCCGGACCTGCAGACGGTGGCGCAGCAGTACCTGAGTCATCGCGAGGAGCGACTCGATCAGGTGCGTGCGGCGCTCGAGGTCCTCGGCGCCGACGCCGGCCCTCGTGCGGTGGTCGAGCACGTGTACTCCGACGTCGATCAGAGCCTGTGGCCGGTGGCCGAGCAGTCGGTGCGGGTGCAGTTGGAGTACCTGCGCCGCTGAGCTCCAAAGTGATATGGGTCACAAGACTGCTTGTCTTGTGACCCATTTTGCATTGGCCTACCTGCGCGTTTCGGGCAGGGGGTGCGGATTTCTGTGTAACCGCGCGTAACGGACGACTAGACATTTGCTACGCCTAACTAATAGCTTGGCGTCCGGCACGGTATGTGTGCCACGTCACAACGCGATGTTAGGAGTTCCCCATGGGATCCGTTGAGAACCTGCTCGATGCCAACGGCGCCGGTTTCGGCCTGCTCGACATGCTCAAGCTTCTCCCGCTGATGAAGGCCATCGAGGGCCTCGATTCCGTCAGCGCGGCGAACTGACCGACCGATCACGAACTGGAGACGACGATGACCTCTGTCGAGAACCTCACCGAGCTGGTCAACTCGCTGACCACGCTGTTCACCGGACTCAACTCGGGCTCGGCCGGCGCCGGTAGCGCGGGCGAGACCCCCAACCCGTAACGCCGGACCGCCGGCGGCACCCTCGACTTCTAGGAGTATGACCATGGGATCTGTTTCCGATCTGGGCGACGTGTTCAAGGCCCTCGTGCCGGTCCTCGGCGACCTGCTGGGCAACCTGGCCGGCGGCTCGCTGAGCCCGGTCGAGCCCAAGTAGTCCCTGCGCTCCACGCGCACCCCACCGACGGTCGCCGCGCGATCGGTCCATTCCGGCCCGATCCCGCGGCGACCGTTGCGCATTCGGGCGGGGGCGACGACTGTTGACATCAGGCGCAGTCGAGACCGAGGAGCGCGGCGATGACCGACTACGGGCGTCCACTGCAGTTCGGCATGTTCCCCACCCCGGATGCCGACCGGGTCGACGCGATCCTCGACCTCGTCCGGATGGCCGACGAGGAGGGCCTGGATCTCGTTGGCATCCAGGATCATCCGTATCAGAAGAGATTCCTGGACACCTGGTCGCTGATGGCCGTCGTGCTCGCGCGCACCACCAGGATCCGCGTGTTCCCCGACGTGGCGAGCCTGCCGCTGCGGCCGCCTGCCGTGATGGCGAAGGCGGCCGCGAGTCTGGACGTGATCTCGGGCGGACGGTTCGAGCTGGCGGTCGGTGCGGGCGCGTTCTGGCAGGCGATCGGTGCGATGGGCGGGCCCGAACGGACCCCTGGCGAGGCCGCGGGCGCGTTGACGGAGGCCCTCGACGTCATCCGGCTGATGTGGTCCGGCGAGAAATCGGTGCGCTACGACGGCGCCCACTACCAGCTGTCCGGCGTGCACCCTGGACCGCGACCCGCCCACGACATCGGACTGTGGCTCGGGGTCGGCGGCCCGCGGATGCTCGGCGTGCTCGGCCGGGAGGCCGACGGCTGGGTCCCGTCGGTCAGCTACTTTCCGCCGCCGGTGCTGCCCGGCCTGCACGCGCGCATCGACGAGTCCGCGACGGCCGCCGGCCGCGACCCCGCGGCGATCCAGCGCATCTACAACGTGTTCGGGGCCATCACCGATGGACCGAGCGGCGGGTTCCTCAACGGGCCGGTGCAGCAGTGGGTCGACGAGCTGACCGGGTTGGTGCTCGAATCGGGCATGGACACCTTCGTGTTCGGCGCCGAGGGCGACGACCCGCACCAACACCGGAAATGGGCGGTGGAGGTGGTCCCGGCGGTTCGCGAGGCGGTCGCCCGGCATCGAGACATGCCCAAATAGCTATAGGGTGCGAGGAATTTCGCATTTGTTCGGCATGGATCGACGGCCAATCATGGGTCCATGACCACATCGCGCGAAGCCTGGATTCGCAATTACGTGGACGGCGGCTTCGTCGACCCGGACCCGGAGCGAAGTTTCGAGAACCTCGACCCGGCCACCGGCCGGCTGGTGGCCCGGGTGCACGAGGCGGACATCGCTCTCGTCGACCGCGCCGTGCGATCGGCGCGGCGCGCGCTGGACAACGGTTGGGCCGACACCCCCGTGCGGGAACGTGCGGCCCTGCTGCGGCGGGCGGCAGACCGGATCGAGGAGCGCTTCGAGGAGTTCGTCGCGGCCGAGATGGCCGACACGGGTAAGCCGATCACGCAGGCCCGCGAGCTCGACGTGGCCCGCGCGCTGACCAACTTCCGCACCTTCGCGGACGTGGTCGCCGCCGCGGGCCAGGAGTCGTTTCTCACCGACCTCGCGGGTGGTCGGCAGGCGTTGAACTACGCGGTGCGCAAGCCGTTGGGCGTGGTTGCGGTGATCGTGCCGTGGAACCTGCCGCTGCTGCTGCTCACCTGGAAGGTGGCGCCCGCGCTGGCCTGTGGCAACGCCGTCGTCGTCAAGCCGAGCGAGGAAACCCCGTCCACCGCAACGCTGCTCGCGGAGGTGCTGGAGGAGGTCGGACTCCCGGCCGGCGTCTACAACGTCGTGCACGGTTTCGGCCGGGACTCGGCAGGGGAGTTCCTGACGGATCATCCCGGCATCGACGGCGTCACCTTCACCGGGTCGTCCGCGACCGGCTCGCACGTGATGAAGACCGTGGCGCCGCGGGTCCGGCCGGTCTCCTTCGAGCTCGGCGGCAAGAACGCCGCCGTGGTGTTCGACGACGTCGACGTCGACGAGGCCCTCACCGGGCTGACCCGGTCGGTCTTCGCCAACACCGGGCAGGTGTGCCTGTGCACCGAGCGGGTGTACGTCCAGCGCGGCGTGTTCGACGACATCGCGGCCGGGCTGGTCGAGCGTGCCGAGGGGCTTCGTCTCGGTGCGCCGGCCGACACCGCGACCACGACCGGTCCGCTGATCTCCCAGGCCCATCGCGAGAAGGTCCGCGACTACTTCGAGATCGCCGAGCAGGCCGGGGCCAAGGTGCTCACCGGCGGCGGGATCCCCGCGCTCGGCGAGGGCCTCGCCGGCGGCTCCTGGATCGAGCCGACGCTGTGGACCGGGCTGACGAATGCCGATCGCGCAGTGCGCGAAGAGATCTTCGGTCCGGTCGCGGCACTGATCCCCTTCGACACCGAGGAGGAGGCGATCGCGCTCGCCAACGACACCGAATACGGACTCGCCGCGGCGGTCTGGACGAACGACCTGCGCCGTGGGCACCGCGTCGCGCAGCAGATGCGGGTCGGCATCTCCTGGGTGAACACCTGGTTCACCCGCGAACTCCGCTCCCCGTTCGGCGGCGCGGGACTCTCCGGGATCGGCCGCGAGGGCGGCGAATCCTCCCTCCACTTCTATACCGAACCCACGAATGTGTGCGTGCAACTGTGACTGTGACATCGGGAACGACAGTGGACAGGGAGAGTGAGAAGTGATGCCGCTCAACATGATCGATATCGAAGGCCTCTGCGACCGTCTGGACCGCGCCCAGCGGACCGTCACTGACACGCCCAGCCTCGCGGACAGCCATGAGGTCGACATCGACGATGCCTACCGGATCCAGAACGCGCTGATCGGCCGCAGGCTGGGCCGGGGCGAATCGATTGTCGGGGTGAAGCTGGGATTCACCAGCAAGGCGAAGATGGCCCAGATGGGTGTCTCCGACGTGATCGTCGGGCAGCTCACCGATGCCATGCGCATCGAGGACGGCGGCGACGTCGACCTGACCCGGTTCATCCACCCGAAGATCGAGCCGGAGATCGCCTACCGGCTCGCCCGCGACGTGGATCCGGGCGATCCGGCCGTGGACGTCGTGTCCTGTGTGGACGCGGTCGCGCCCGCGATGGAGATCATCGACTCGCGCTACCGGGACTTCCGCTTCACGTACACCGACGTGGTGGCCGACAACACCTCCGCCGCCGGCTATGTCATCGGCCCCTGGCAGCGGATGCAGGACGTCGACGACCGCGAGGTACGCCTCGAGGTGGGCGCGGACGCCGTGCTGGGATCCACGTCGGCGATTCTGGGCGATCCCGTCCGCGCGCTGCACGCGCTGGTCGACATGGCCCGGCGGCGCGCGATCCCGCTGCGCGCGGGGCAGGTGGTCCTCGCAGGGGCGGCCACCGCGGCGGTCGCGCTGACCGCCGAGGTCGCGCAGTGCCACATCGCCGGTCTCGGCCGAGTCAGCGTGAAGGGGACGAGATGACCGACGCCAAGGTGATCGACCGGCTCGCGACACCGCGGGGCCGGTTCCCGCACGTGAAGGTCGCAGGCGATTTCGTCTACGTCTCGGGAACCAGTTCGCGACGCCAGGACAATACGTTCGTCGGCGTCGAGGTCGACGAGATGGGCACAACCGCGCTCGACATCCGCGCACAGACACGCGCGGTCATCGAGAACATGCGCGCCATCCTCGCCGAGGTCGGGGCCGAGCTCGGCGACCTGGTCCAGGTCACCTCGTACCTGGTGTCGATGAACGACTTCGGCGGCTACAACGAGGTATACGCCGAACTGTTCGACGAGAACGGGCCGACCCGGACCACCGTCGCGGTGCACCAGTTGCCGCATCCGCACCTGCTCATCGAGATGCAGGGTGTCGCATACCGACCCGTCGCTCGCCCGCCGCACCCAACCACCGCATCGGAGGCCCTGTCATGACCCGAGTCCCGCAGACCATCAACTTCCAGAAGTGGATCGCCGACAACGAGCACCTGCTCAAGCCCCCGGTGAACAACCAGACCATGGCGCTCGGCAGCGACTTCATCGTCCAGGTCGTCGGCGGGCCGAACCAGCGCACGGACTACCACCTGGACCCCTACGAGGAGTGGTTCTACCAGATCAAGGGCGACATCCACGTCGACGTCATGACCGAGAACGGCCCCGAGAGGGTGCACATTCGCGAGGGCGAGACATGGTTGTTGCCGGGGAATCTGCCTCACTCACCGCAGCGCCCGACCGCGGGCTCGATCGGTCTGGTCATCGAGCGGGTGCGCGAGGAGGGGACCCTGGAGAAGTTCCAGTGGTACTGCATGAACTGCGACGCGCTCATCTACGAGGTCGAACTGCAGGTCAGGGACATCGTCGCCGACCTTCCCCCGGTCTTCACCTTGTTCTACGACAGCGTCGACGCCCGCACCTGCGCGAGCTGCGGAACCCTCCATCCGGGCAAGGGGTGAGACGTGAGCGGAATGATCGACGTCCACACCCATTACGTGCCGAAAGGGTGGCCCGACCTGACGTCGGACGCGGGACCGGAGGCGCCGTGGCTGCGGATCGAATCCGAGTCCGAGGCGATGATCATGATGGGCACCAAGGAGTTCCGCCGGATCCAGGCGGACGCCTGGGACGCCGAAACCCGGTTGCGGGACATGGACGCGGACGGTGTGCACACGCAGGTGGTCTCGCCGACCCCGGCGTTCTTCAACTACGGGCGCACCGGCGCGCAGGGGGAGCGGATCGCGCGGATCTTCAACGACCTCGCCCTGGAGATCGTCGCACCCGCCCCGGATCGCCTGATCCCGTTCTGCCAGGTCCCGTTGCAGGACACCGATGCCGCGTGCCGTGAGCTCGAGCGGTGCATCGCCAACGGGCACCGGGGCGTCGAGATCGGCAACCATGTCGGCGACCTGGACCTCGACAGCGAGGGCGTGGTCACGTTCCTGCAGCACTGCACGTCGCTGGACGTGCCGGTGTTCGTGCACCCGTGGGACATGGCGAGCTCCCCTCGGCTGGATCGGTGGATGGCGCAGTGGTTGACCGCGATGCCGTCCGAGACCCATCTCTCCATACTTGCGTTGATCCTCGGCGGCGTGTTCGACCGGATCGACGAGAGCCTGAAGATCGGATTTGCCCACGGCGGTGGATCTTTCGCGTTCTGGCTGGGGAGGATGGAGAACGCCTGGCACGGTCGGAACGACGTGATCGGCACGTCGGAGTTCCCGCCGTCGCACTACCTGGGTCGCTTCTACGTGGACTCCGTGGTCTTCGACGAACGGGCGTTGCGCTTGCTGGTCGACACCGTCGGCGTCGAGCGGGTGATGGTGGGCAGCGACTACCCCTACCCGCTGGGGGAGCGGCCGGTCGGAGAAGTGGTGCGCAAGAGTGAGTGCCTCGATGACGCTGCGCGGCAATTGATTTCCCATGGAAACGCCGAGCGGTTCCTGGGGCTGGGCTGATCGGATCGGCGCCCGGTTCGTCGGGGCGGTCCGGCGCGCCGGCTATGACCAAATGGGCATGGAAGATCGGCGAATCGGCATTTGTGTGTCATGGCTCACACGGTGAGACTGTGATCAGCAACGCACGCACCCTGTTTGCGTCACCATCGGTCCCCACATCCGCTGTCTCCCAACATGATAGGTCCCACGATGAACGAGAATCCGGAACCCGGCCCCGCCGCGGCGGCCCGCAGTCGGGTGGCCATGGCCACCCTCGCGGGCACGACCCTCGAGTGGTACGACTTCTTCCTCTACGGCACCGCGGCCGCGCTCATTTTCAACAAGCAGTTCTTTCCCAGCCTGAGCCCGTCGGTCGGCACCCTCGCGGCCTTCAGCACCTTCGCCGTCGGCTTCGTCGCCCGACCCCTCGGTGGCCTGGTGTTCGGCCACTTCGGTGACCGAATCGGCCGCAAGGCCACCCTGGTCGTCTCGCTCGTGATGATGGGCATCGGGTCCACGCTCATCGGGCTGATCCCGAACTACGACTCGATCGGGTTCTGGGCCCCGGTGCTGCTGGTGGCGCTGCGGATCGTGCAGGGCATCGGCCTCGGCGGGGAGGGCGCGGGCGCCACCCTGATGTCGATGGAGCACGCGCCCGAGGGTAAGAAGAACCTCTATGCCGGCTTCCCGCAGATGGGGACGCCTGCCGGTCTCGTGCTCGCCAACGCCATCTTCCTGACCACGAACGCGGTGCTCCCGGACGAGGCCTTCGCGTCGTGGGGCTGGCGTATCCCGTTCCTGCTGAGCTTCGTGCTCGTCGCGATCGGCCTGGTGATCAGGCTTCGGGTGACGGAATCACCGTCGTTCGCTGGGGTTCTCGAGAAGGGTGATGTGGTCCGTTTCCCGCTGCGGGAGTCGCTGAAGGTCGGGTTCCCCCGACTCTCCCTGACCCTGCTCGCGGTGGTGGCCAACTCCGCGGTCGCGTACGCCTTCATGGTGTTCACCCTGTCCTACGGCACCCAGCACCTCGGATACGGCAAGCAGTTCCTGGTGCTGTGCGTGACCGCGGCGGCCGTGCTGTGGTTCGCGAGCATCCCGTTCTGGACGATGGTCGCGGACCGCTACGGCAGGCGGACGATGTTCATCGCCGGATCGGCGGCGATCCTGCTGTGGTGCATCGCGTTCCTCCCGCTGCTCAACACCGAGAACTCGGTGCTCGCGGTCATCGCGTTCCTCGGCATGGGCCTGATCGTCCCTGTCACGCACTGCGTGCAGGGCAGCATCATCGCGGACACCTTCCCGGCGCGGGTGCGCTATTCGGGCTCGTCGCTGATCCTGCAGACCGCAGCCATCCTCGGTGGCGGCCTCGCGCCGATGATCTCGACGGCGCTGCTGAACGCCACGGGATCGTCGGCCGGCGTCACCTGGTACCTGGTGATCATCTGCTCGATCAGCCTTGCGGGCGCGATCGCGCTGTTCCGGCTGGTGCCGTCGACGTCGCGCGGGCCGCAGGCCGCGACCGCGCAGGAGCACGCGCACGCGTAGGACCGGCGAGTCATCGCACTCTCGACGAGCCGCTCATCCCCGACGGGTGGGCGGCTCGTCGCCGTCGGCGCGACGGCGACGAGCTCACCGACCGGGCGGGGCGATCTCCGCGGCGATCCGACGCAGATTGCCCACCAGTGCCTCGGCAGACGGGCTGAGGGTGCGGCCGGGGGAGAGGGTGATCCCGACGCTGTGCCCGATCGGATCCAGCGCCACCGGGAGCGTGGTCAGCCGGGCGTCGTCGCGCGGGATCAGGCTCGGCAGCACGGCGATCATGTCGGTCTCGATGAGCAGCTGGCGGACGGTGAGGAACGACGTGGCCTCGACCCGGTTCGCGGGCAGGGGCATGCCGTTCCTGGCGAAGAACTCCTCCAGCTCGCGGCGCAGCGACGTCTCGGTGCCGGGCAGGATCCAGGGGTAGTCGGCCAGGTCGGCGAGCGTCAGGCTGTCGAGCTCGGCCAGCGGATGGCGGGCGCGGGTGACGAGTTCCACCGATTCCTCGTAGAGGGTGTCGCGGATGGCGGACTGGTCGGTGGGGGAGGTGAGCCGGCCGACGATCAGGTCGACCCGGCCGGCCTCGAGCTCGACGAGCAGGGTCTCGGGGGTGCCCTCCCGCACGATCACCGTGAGCAGGGGCCGCTCCACCTTCAGTCGCGCGATCGCGCCGGGGAGCAGGACGTTCGAACCGGCGAGGTGGGTGCCGACCACCACGGTCCCGCGATCCGCTTCGGCCAGCTCGAAGACGTGCCTGCCCGCCTGTGTCAGCTGTGCGATGACGGCCCTCGCGTGTGCGGTGAAGGCCTCGCCGAAGATCGTCGGGGTGATGCCGCGCGGGCCCCGCTCGTACAGTTCCACTCCGAGGATCGACTCCAGGTCGTGCAGGCTGCGGGTGGCCACCGGCTGGGTCACGTGGAGCGCCGCGGCGGCACCGACCACGCTGCCCTGCTTCGTCAGCGCATCGACGAGCACGAGGTGTCGCAGCTTCAGCCGCCCGTCGAGCAGTTTGGGTATGTCCATGCGGCCGAGCCTATCGGGATCTGGAGCCCTGGCAATAGCTGAATGCGACAGTTCTCGGTCCGCGCTATGCTCTTTCGGCTATGGCAGGGCGCGGGCGGCGGAGTGCCGTTCTGCGAGCCCGTCGATCATCCGGACGAGGGCGCGGTTGAGCGTGGTGGTGGGGTCGGCAAGATCGAGAAAGATGTCGTAATGGTTGCGATCGGGAACGACGAGCAGGGTGCAGGCGGAGTGTTCGGCCCAGGCGTCGTGGAACCGCTTGGTCTGCGTGCGGAACCCGGCGCCGTCGCGGTCCGCAACCGCGATCACGGCCGTCGGTCCCGGTCCGTCCGCGAGAAGCAGTGGGCTCAGCGCCCGCGCGCGCTCGATGTCGAGCCCGAGCCATTCGTTCGCGAACGAGTCCACGAGCGGGCGGAGGTCGAACAGTCCGCTGATCGGCATGGCACCACGCACGACGTTCTCGGGTAGGCCGAGGGGTTGCTGCCAGCCGGGGACCATGAGGGTGCCGGTGAGGTGCCCCCCTGCGGAGCTGCCGCCGACGACGATCCGATCGGGGTCGAGCCCATGGTCGGCGCCGTGGTGGTAGACCCAAGCGACCGCAGCTCGGACCTGGCGGACGATCTCCTCGAGCGGCGTCTCCGGCGCGAGGCCGTAGTCGACGGTGACGGTGGCGATGCCCTCGCTGTCGAGGGCGCGCGCCATGAAGGCCGTGTGATGTCGGGACAGGGCGCGCCAGTAGCCGCCGTGGATGGCGACGAACACCGGCCTCGGCTCGTCGGAGGTTCCCCACACGTCCAGTTTCTGCTGGCTGTGCGGGTCGTAGTAGATGTCGGTGAATCCGCGCAGGCCCCGTACCGCGCTCTCGGATCGGGCCAGGTACTCGGCGATGATCTCGTCGAAGAGCTCCGGCGAGACGGTGTTCCGGACGTTGTACTCGACGTCGGTCTGCGGGTCGGACATCAGATGCCCATTCCGGGATGCCCGTGGTGCAACGGATCTCATCCCTCGATACTGCGGTCTCGGTCCCATGCCTGTCGAATGCGAATTCCGCTCTCGGATATGCCCCTACGCCTATATGGACGGGCCACAACGCAAATCGGCCACCCCGCATGACGGGATGGCCGATTTGTTGTCGCTGTGGGTTACCGCGCGCGGCGGGCCAGGCGCTCCGAGTCGGAGATCAGCACGCTCTTGCCCTCGAGGCGCAGCCAGCCGCGGTGCGCGAAGTCGGCGAGCGCCTTGTTCACGGTCTCGCGGGAGGCGCCGACCAGCTGGGCGATCTCTTCCTGGGTGAGGTCGTGCGTCACGCGCAGCGACCCGGCCTCCTGGGTGCCGAAGCGCTGGGCGAGCTGCAGCAGCGCCTTGGCGACACGGCCGGGGACGTCGGTGAAGATCAGGTCCGCGAGGTTGTTGTTGGTGCGGCGCAGGCGACGGGCCAGCACGCGCAGCAGCTGCTCCGCGATCTCGGGGCGCTGATCGATCCACGACTTCAGGGCGTCGCGGTCCATCTGCACGGCGCGGACCTCGGTCACCGTGGTTGCGGTGGAGGTACGCGGGCCCGGGTCGAAGATCGAGAGCTCACCGAACATGTCGGAGGGGCCCATGATGGTCAGCAGGTTCTCGCGACCGTCGGGGGAGCGGCGTCCGAGCTTCACCTTGCCGGACACGATGATGTACAGCCGATCACCGGGCTCGCCCTCGTTGAAGATCACGTGCCCGCGAGGGAAGTCGACCGGCTGCAGCTGCTTGACCAGCGCGGCCACCGCCGACGGTTCGACTCCCTGGAAGATTCCGGCTCTGGCCAGGATCTCGTCCACGTGTGCTCCTTCTTCGGGTCGTTGGGGGACGCCATCGTGTGGTCTCCCCCGACGTGATCGACGCAAGATCGCGTCGACCTATCGTTGGTACTCGATGGAAGTCTATCGTCCCGACGTCGAAGACTAGTGACCGACGCCACGCGTCGCATGCCGAACAGGGTCCGACACTCCGGAAGGGTCAGCTGGCGCGCTGTTCCTGCGCCTGCGATTCGTCGTCGTCCTCGTCCTCGGCGCCGCGCTTGCGGCGGAGGTGGAACCGGGCGAGCGCCCGGGGCAGGCCCTCGTTGGCCAGGGTGGCGACGTCGGCATGACTCGCCTTGTCCAGGAACTCCTGGACCTCCTGCTCGCGCACGGTCAGCCGGCGCAGCCGGAACTCCACCCGCTCCATTGCCAGTGCAAAAAGAATGAGCAGCACTGGGAAGAGCACCACAGCCAGTCCTTGCATACCGGGTAGTAAACACGGCGTTTGTCTCAGAAGCGAAACGATGTCCAGTTCCGTTTGGCACCGTCCGTAGAGTTGGTCCGGTGTCCACCACCGCATCGCAGACCCCGGCCCCGCGTGGGGCGGCGCCGACTGTGCGACCGGCGAAGGAGGCGACCCGGCTCGGCCTCGTGCGCCGGGCGCGCCGGATGTACCGCACGCTGACCGTGGCGTTCCCGCACGTTTACTGCGAGCTCGACTTCACCACGCCGCTCGAGCTGTCGGTGGCGACCATCTTGTCCGCACAGTGCACTGACGTGCGGGTTAACCAGGTGACGCCCGCGCTGTTCGCCCGCTACCGCACCGCCCGCGACTACGCCGAGGCGGACCGAACGGAGCTCGAGGAGTACATCAGGAGCACCGGCTTCTACCGGAACAAGGCGAACTCGATCATCGGGCTCGGGCAGGCGTTGCTCGAACGGTTCGACGGCGAGGTCCCCGGCGACCTGAAGAATCTGGTGACGCTGCCCGGCTTCGGCAGGAAGACGGCAAACGTGGTTCTCGGAAACGCGTTCGGTGTGCCGGGTATCACCGTCGACACCCACTTCGGCAGGCTGGTCCGGCGGTGGGGCTGGACGCAGGAGGAGGACCCGGTGAAGGTCGAGCACGCGGTCGGCGAACTCATCCCGCGCAAGGAATGGACCGACCTCTCGCACCGGGTGATCTTCCACGGCCGCCGGGTCTGCCACGCGAAGAAGCCGGCCTGCGGGGTGTGCCTGCTGGCCAAGGACTGTCCCTCCTATGGGATCGGGGTCACCGATCCGGTGGCGGCGGCCGCGCTGGTGAAGGGCCCCGAGACCGAACATCTGCTCGAGCTGGCGGGTCGGTGAGCTGAACGTGCGATTGTCGAACACCGGCCGGTGGAGCCTGGCCGCGCTCGTGGTGGTTGCGGCCCTGATCGTCGCGATCTGGCCGCGCGGCGACTCGGAGGAGACCGGCTCGCGCAGCTATGCCGACTACGGCGTCCCCACCGCTGCGCCCCAGGAGCGGGCCTCAGGCGACACCCCCGAGGCTCTGGCCGGGGTGCGTGCCGAGGCAGCCCTGAGCGCCTGCCCGGCTCCCGCGCCAGGTGCGGTCCCGGCCGGACCGCTGGCCGGGATCGGGCTCGAGTGCCTCTCCGACGGTGGCAGGATCGACGTCGGTGCCGCGCTGGCGGGCAAGCCCGCGCTGGTCAACCTCTGGGCCTACTGGTGTGGGCCCTGCGCGAGGGAACTGCCCGCCCTGCAGGAGTACGCGCAGCGCGCGGGAGACGCCGTCACCGTGCTGACCGTCCACCAGGACCCGAAGGAAGGGAATGCGTTGTCCGCCCTGACCGAGTACGGCGTGCACCTGCCGGGCGTACAGGACGGCACGGGCAAGATCGCCGCGGCCGTCGGGGCTCCGAACGTGCTGCCCGTGACAGTGTTGGTCCGGGCCGACGGCACCGTGGCCGGGGTCCTGCCGGTGCCGTTCGAGAGCGCCGACCAGATCGCCGACGCGGTGCGCGAGAAGCTGGGCGTGAGCGTGTGAGCGAGACCAACCACCTGCCGCCGGAATGGCTGCGTCGGGTCTCGACGCTGCCGCCGTCGGAATCCAATTCCGTCAACCCCGTGTTGCTGCGGCGGGCACCGAGCGGCGTTGCGGCGCGCGAGGCCGCGGTGCTCGTGCTCTTCGGCGGGTCCCCCGAGGCGGATCCCATCGCGGTCGGTGGCCTGCCCGAGGACGCCGACCTGCTGCTGCTCCAGCGCGCCTCCACCCTGCGCCAGCACGGCGGCCAGATCGCCTTTCCCGGTGGTGCCAGCGATCCGGGGGACGACGGGCCCGTCGGGACCGCGCTGCGGGAGGCGGAGGAGGAGACCGGGCTCGACCCGGCCGGGGTGCGCACCCTCGCGGTGCTGCCCGGCATCTTCGTCCCGCCCTCGGGCTTCGACGTCACGCCGGTGATCGGGTACTGGGACCGCCCGTCCCCGGTCCGCGCGGTTGACCTCGCCGAGACCGAGCGGGTGGCCAGGGTGCCGATGCGCACCCTGCTCGACCCGGACAACCGTTTCCAGGTCCGGCACCGGCTCGGCTACCAGGGCCCGGCGTTCCTCGTCGACGGCATGCTCGTGTGGGGCTTCACCGCGGGCGTGCTGGCCGGGCTGATCGCGATCTCCGGCTGGGAGATCGAGTGGGACCGATCGGACATCCGCGACCTCGAGGTCGCGCTGGCCGAGGTGGACGCGGGGATCGTGGAGGTACACGAGCGATGACCGGTTCAGCCTGGATCGACCTCGCGATCCTCGCGATCGCCATCCTGGCGGCGACGTCGGGGTGGCGGCACGGGGCGGTCGCGTCCGCGCTCGCCTTCTTCGGCGTGGTGCTCGGTGCGGTCGCGGGGATCCTGATCGCGCCGCACGTGCTGGTACACGTCGACGAGGGTCGGATGCGCGTGCTCGCGGGCATCACCCTGATCATCGTGCTGGTGGTCGTCGGCGAGGTCGCGGGCATGGTGCTCGGCCGCGCCGCGAGGGGCGGCATGCACAGCCCGGTCGCGCGGTCGGTGGACAGCGTCATCGGTGCAGGCCTGCAATGCACCGCCGTCCTGGTCGCCGCGTGGCTGCTGGCCATCCCGCTGACCGCGTCCTCGCAACCGGAGGTCGCCAGCGCGGTACGTGGGTCGCGGGTCCTGACGCAGGTGGACGAGTACGCCCCGAGCTGGATGCGCAGGCTGCCGGACGAGTTCTCGGCGCTGCTGGACACCTCAGGCCTGCCCGACGTGATCGGGCCGTTCGGCCGCACCCCGATCGCCGTCGTCGAGCCGCCCGACCCCAGCGTGCTGCGCAGTCCAGTGGCGCAGCGGCTGCAGACCAGCGTGCTCCGGGTGCGCGGGGTCGCACCGAGCTGCCAGCGCGCGCTCGAGGGGTCCGGTTTCGTGGTGTCGCCGGAGCGGGTCATGACCAACGCGCACGTCGTCGCGGGGACGACCGGGGTCTCGGTGGACACAGCGGACGGGCCGCTCGACGCCGAGGTGGTGCTCTTCGATCCTGCGGTCGACGTCGCGGTGCTGGCGGTTCCCGGCCTGCGGGCCCCGGTGCTGCCGTTCGCGCCCGAGCCGGCCGGGAGCGGGGACAGCGCGATCGTCCTCGGTTACCCGGGTGGCGGCCCGTACACGGCCAGCGCGGCCCGGGTGCGCGAGACCCTGGACCTGACCGGCCCCGACATCTACCGCGCCGCCGAGGTCGAGCGCGAGGTGTACACGGTGCGCGGTTCGATCCGTCAGGGCAATTCCGGTGGGCCGCTCGTCGACGAGCAGGGCAGGGTCCTCGGCGTGGTGTTCGGCGCCGCGGTGGACAACAGCGACACCGGCTTCGTGCTCACCGCCGAGGAGGTCTCGCGCCAGCTGGCCGCGGCCTCCGCGGCGAGCAACGCGGTCAACACGGGCGGCTGCATCCTCTAGCGGCTTCGCCGAGTGTGCAGTTGTCAGGGCATCGCCCGAGTGGACGCGCTGACAACTGCACACTCGCCGGGAGGTCAGCGGGTGAGGAACTCCGTCAGCGCGGCGGTCACCTCGGCAGGCCGCTCCTGATGGGCGAAATGGCCTGCGCCCGCGACGGTGTGCAGGCGTCGCCCCGGGGCCCACCGGGTGTCCCTGCGCAGGGCGGCGGCCAGTACGTAGGGGTCCTGGTCCCCGTGAATTTGCAGCACCGGGATGGTCATCACCTGGTTCATCGCCTTCATGAACCGGCGGCCGTCCGGCCGCCACTGGCTGCGGAACGCCCAGCGCTGGTACTCCAGCGAACAGTGCGCGGCGCCCGGGATCTGGACCGCGGACCTGGCGCGCTCGACGACCTCCGCGAACTCCTCGGTCTGCGGCCATTCCGGACCGGACCGCCCGCGCAACAGCCGCTCGACTTCGGCGCCGTCGTCCCTGGTCAACATCCGCTCGGGCCGCCACGGCAGCTGGCAGCGCAGGAACGCGGGCAGGAAGGCGGACCGCTGGGCGCTGTCGGCCAGCACGGACCGCTTGAGCGCGATCGGATGCGGCGAGCTGACCAGGGCGATCGACCGGACCAGCCGGGGATGCAGCACCGCCGTTGCCCAGCACACCAGGCCGCCGTCGGCGTGGCCGACGAGCGTGGCCTCGGTGTGACCGAGGGCGCGGATCAGCCCGGCGACATCACCGGCCAGGGTCCAGCCGTCGTATCCGCGCGGCGGCTTGTCGCTGTCCCCGTAGCCGCGCAGGTCCAACGCGACCGCGCGGTAGCCGGCGTCCGCGAGGGCCGTCAGCTGGTGACGCCAGGACCACCAGAAGTCGGCGAATCCGTGCAGCAGGACGACCAGCGGTGCGCCTGGGTCGGACGGGCCCGCCTCGACCGCGTGGAAGCGGATGCCGTTGGCGTGCACGTCGCGGTGCTGCCACGGGCCGTCGAATCGGACTGTGGAGGGATCCGGGTAGGTCACGGGAAGGGTGATGCTCTCGGTTCGATGCCGGCGCTAGGGTGCGGTCCGGCGGGCGTACTCGCCCGGCGTGTAGTCGCCGTGCTTGTAGCTCGATTCCGCGGCGTTCGGCAGCACCGTCGCGGCCTGGCGGAGCGAGTCGATGGTCTTCTCCGGGGCCCGGAGCTTGCGGACCCGCAGGTAGCCGAACAGCGCCAGCACCGCGGTGGTGACCACCATCAGCAGGAACACGATCAGGAACGCGAGCCAGCGCGGCGTCCAGACGGCGAGGGTCTCGGCGAGGAAGAAGAAAAAGAAGAAGGAGCTGAACAGCAGGACGGTGAGGGCGAGGATGAAGAACAGCGAGCCCTGCAGGCCCTTCTTGACCTCGCTGGTCACCTCGGCCTTGGCGAGCGCCACCTCGGCGCGGACCAGGGTGGAGACCTGCGTGGTCGCGTCCTTGACCAGGTTCCCGATGCTGGCGGTGCCGGGGGCGTGCGCATCGACGTCGGTGAGCGGGATCGACGTGATGGTGTTCGGCACCCCGTCCCCGGTCAGCCGGTCGTACCTGTCGCCGTTGCGGTCACTGATGCTCACGTCTGCGCCCCTCCAAGGTGTCGTCGTCCGGCTCGCCGGAGTGTGGTCGTTTCTGACCGGTCGCGGAACCGGCCGCGTTGGCGCGCGCATGGTGGACGCGCCCCCGGCGCAACAGTAGCGCCGAGCCGATCAGTGACGCCGTCAGCGAGGTCAACAGGACCGCAGCCTTCGCCGTCTCCGCCTCGGCTCCTTCGAGCGCGAGTTCGGCCACCAGAAGGCTAACGGTGAACCCGATCGCGCCGAGCACCGACAGCGCGAACATGTCGCGGAAGCCGAGGTTTCCCGGCTTCGTGGCCAGGCCAAGCCGGACCGCGACCCACGAGACACCGAAGATGCCGACGGTCTTGCCGACGAGCAGGCCCAGGATGATCGCCAGCGCGATCCGGTCGGTGAACATCGACTCGAGGACCTCTCGGCCCAGCGGGACCCCCGAGGCGAACAGGGCGAACACCGGCACGCAGAACCCCGCGGAGAACGGCTGGATCCGGTGCTCGAGCCGGGTCGCGGGGGCCTCGGCCTCGCCCGGGTCCCTGCGGACCCTGGTCAGCAGGCCGAGGGCGACGCCCGCGAGGGTGGCGTGGATGCCCGCCTCGTGCATCGAGTACCAGGCGAGCAGCGCCAGCGGGACGTACAGCAGCGGGGTGGTGATCCGCCGGTGCTGCGCGTACGCGTAGGCGGCGAGGCAGGCGACCGCGCCGAGCAGCCACAGCATCGCGATCGAGGTGGTGAACAGCGCGGCGATGATGATGATGGCCAGCAGGTCGTCGACGACCGCGAGGCTGAGCAGGAACACCCTGGCGCTGGCCGGGATCCTCGATCCGGTCAGCGCGAGCACGCCGAGGGCGAAGGCGATGTCGGTGGCGACCGGGATCGCCCAGGCCTGCTCGATGCCGGGGGTGCCCCAGCCGACCGCGAGCGCGATCAGCGCGGGCAGGATCACGCCGCCGACCGCCGCGATGATCGGCAGCAGGGCCTTCTTGCGGTCGGCCAGCTCTCCGACGACCAGTTCGCGTTTGAGTTCGAGGCCCGCGACGAAGAAGAACACCGCCAGCAGGCCGTCCTGGGCCCAGGTGTTCAGGCTCAGGTTCAGGTGGATCGCGCTCGGCCCGACCTGCCAGTCCCTCAGGGCGGTGTATGCGTCGGCCCAAGGGGAGTTCGCCCAGATGACGGCGACGGCGGCCGCCACGAGCAGGATCGACCCGCCGACGGTCTCCGTGCGCAGATACCGGGTCAGTTCGGAGCGGAGCGGTTGGATCACGTCAGGCTTCTCCAGGTGGTCGCGGGCGTACAGGTGTGCCATGTGCCGACCAGACTTCCCGGCGCTCCGCTAGCAGCTTAACGCGATCTTGATACCGCTCGGCGCAAACACCTCGCGCTGGATTGCCCCGGAAACGGCGGGGGTGATCTGCTTCCTGAGGTTTGGGCGGTGGATGTCCATTCCGTGGAACAGGTGTGCAGGAGAATCGGATGAGCAAAGCCCCGGACGTACTGGTCGACGAGGCGGTCGCCGCGAAGGACGCGGTACCCCGCAGTCGGATCGTGGTGGCCAGCATGATCGGTACCTCGATCGAGTTCTACGACTTCTACATCTATGCGACGGCGGCCGTCTCGGTCTTCCCGCACCTGTTCTTCCCCAAGGGGAACGGCACCACCGCGCTGCTGGCCTCGCTGGCCACCTTCGGTCTCGCGTTCGTCGCCCGTCCGCTCGGCTCGATCGTGTTCGGCCACTACGGCGACCGGATCGGCCGCAAGGCCACCCTGGTCGGGTCGCTGCTCACCATGGGCATCGCGACGTTCGTCATCGGCCTGCTCCCGACGTACCACTCGGTCGGGCTGATCGCCCCCGCGTTGCTGGCCCTGATGCGCTTCTGTCAGGGCCTCGGGCTCGGTGGCGAATGGTCCGGCGCGGCGCTGCTCGCGACCGAGACGGCGAAGTCCGGCAAGCGGGCGTGGGCGGCGATGTGGCCGCAGCTCGGTGCGCCGATCGGGTTCTTCCTGGCCAACGGCCTGTTCCTGATCATCACCCTGTTCATGGGCCACGACAACGCCAACCCCGATCTGGACAGCGCCTTCCTGACCTGGGGATGGCGAATCCCGTTCCTGCTCAGCGCGATCATGGTGATCATCGGCCTGTACGTCCGGCTCAAGCTGGAGGAGACCCCGGTGTTCGCGCGCGCGGTCGAGCGCGGCGAGAAGGTCAAGACCCCGCTGGCGACGGTGTTCAAGACGAGCTGGCGTCAGCTGATCATCGGCACCTTCGTGATGCTCGCGACGTACACCCTCTTCTACATCATGACCACCTGGGTGCTGAGCTACGGCACCGGCAAGACCGTCGCCGCAGGCGGCACGGGTCTCGGTTTCAAGTACTCGGATTTCCTTGTGCTGCAGCTGATCGCCGTGTTGTTCTTCGCGGCGGGCGTGCCCGTCACCGGCTGGCTCGCGGACCGGTACGGGCGGCGCATCACCCTGCTGGTCACCACCGCCGCGATCATGGTCTTCGGGCTGACGTTCGCGGTGACCCTCGACCCCGAGAAGATGACCGACGCCCGCATGCTGGTCTTCCTCATCATCGGAATGGTGTTGATGGGCTTCACTTTCGGTCCGATGAGCGCGGTACTGCCGGAGCTGTTCCCGACCAATGTGCGCTACACCGGCTCGGGCATCGCCTACAACACCGCGAGCATCCTGGGTGCGGCGGTCGCGCCGTTCATCGCGACCTGGCTCGCGACCAGCTACGGCGTCGGGTGGGTTGGCATCTACCTGCTGGCGGCGAGCGCACTGACGTTCATCGCGCTGCTGGTGATGCGCGAGACCAAGGACGCCTCGCTGGACGCGCCGGAGCTCGATCCGCGCGGGGTCGAGCTCTAGTCCTGATTCGTCCGCCGGACCAGCACCACCGCGCCCGCGCCCACCGCGATCAGCACCGCAAGGGCGCCGAGCAGGCCCCAGTTGGGGCCCGAGTCCGACGGCGCCGCGTCGCCGTACCGATCCCGCTCCTGTTCGGCACTGGTCCGTAGGTCCGCCGCCCCCGGATAGCCGGGCGCGAGGGATAGCACCTCGTCGAAGTCGGCGATGGCGGCGGTGTAGTTCCCGTCGACGTAGTGCTCGACCCCCGCGCGGTAGGCGGTGTCGGCCGGTCCGAGTGCCGGGGTGACGCCCTTCTCGCGCATCAGGTCCGTGAGTCCGCGTGCCGGGGCAACGAAGGCGAACGGCTGTGTCTGCCCGTGGATTCCGAAGCTGTTCACCCCGATCGCCGCTCCGTTGAGGTCGGCGGTGGGGCCTCCGCTCATGGCCTCGGACACCTCAGCGTCGGTCTGGTAGACGGGGACCGTCCCCGTGGCCTTCTTGGCGTTGATCTCGCCGCCCGCGACCACTGGTCGCAGCGTCGGCTCGGCCGCGGTGTCGGTGGTGCCGGGGAACCCGGCCGACACCACCGGGGTGCCGAGGTCGACGCCGGTGTCGGTGCTCAGCTCCGCGGCGGCCAGGCCGCCCCGCTGGACCTTGAGCAGCGCGACGTCCCCCTCGGTGAGCGGCACCAGGCCGACGACCTCCGCGCCCAGTGCCTCGCCCTCGGCGGTCCCACCCGCGATCACGGTCATGGCAAGCGAGGGGGGCGAGCCCGGCTCGTCACCCTCGACCCGCCAGTTCGCTTGGGCGGTCTCGGTCACGAGCGCGGGATCGAGGGTGGGGATCACGTGTACCGCCCAGTCGACGGCGGTACGCAGGAGTGCCTCGCGGGCGCCCTCGGCGCAGTGGCCCGCCGTGGCCACCCAGCCGTCCGGGTTGACGACGAATCCGCTACAGCGCCAGCCTGTTATGAAGGGATCGACCTTGATCGGCGGGCCGTCGGGAAAGCGGACCCAGCCCCTTGCCTCCGCCTTGACCAGGACGACGGACGGGGTGACGAGCGCGGCCGCGCGTTGCTCCTGGCTCGGCACGGGACGATCGGGGGAGTCCTGGTCGCCGAGTGCGACGGCGGGGGAGCCGATGAGCGCCGCGAGCAGCAGTACGAGTATGGCGGCGAACCTCGTTCGCCGATGCCGATCGGGCATGACGGTCTCCGTTCGAGCTCGGACCCGCGGTTGACCCGTGAGCGTCACTCGGCTCGGCACTCGTCATGAATGGGACTGTGGGCCATCGCTGACGGACCCATGGTAGGCCAATCCGGCACGGCCGGGAAGGTTCGCGGCCCCCGGCCGGCGGGGCCACGCGACCGGAGACGACGGTGCCCCCGTGCGAACGAATCGCGCGGGGGCACCGTCGGTGGTGAGGCGGTGAAGGGCTACTTGCCTCGGATCGCGTCGAACACCTTGGGGTCGACCAGCGTCGAGGTGTCACCCAGATCGCGGCCCTCGGCGACGTCGCGGAGCAGCCGCCGCATGATCTTGCCGCTCCTGGTCTTCGGCAGCTCGGGGACGATGGTGATCTGGCGCGGCCGGGCGATCGGGCTGATCTCCGTCGACACCTGGACCTTGAGCTCGGCGATCAGCGTCTCGCCCGTGTTCTCGGCCCCCTCCCGCAGGATCACGAAGGCGACGATGCCCTGGCCGGTGGTCTCGTCGGCGGCGCCGACCACCGCGGCCTCCGCCACGCTGTGGTGGCCGACCAGCGCCGACTCGACCTCGGAGGTGGAGATCCGGTGGCCGGAGACGTTCATGACGTCGTCCACCCGGCCGAGCACCCAGAGGTCGCCGTCGTCGTCGTAGCGGGCGCCGTCCCCGGCGAAGTACCAGCCCTCCACGGCGTACCGGGACCAGTAGGTGTCCTTGAAGCGCTCCATGTCACCCCAGATGCCGCGCAGCATCGACGGCCACGGCTGGTCGAGCACCAGGTAGCCGTTGCCGCCCGCGCCGAGCGGCTTGGCATCGTCGTCGACGATCTTCGCGGAGATGCCCGGCAGCGGCGCCATCGCGGAGCCCGGCTTGGTTGCCGTGACGCCGGGCAGCGGGGAGATCATGATGGCGCCGGTCTCGGTCTGCCACCAGGTGTCCACGATCGGGCAGCGCCCGCCGCCGATCACGTCACGGAACCAGCGCCACGCCTCGGGGTTGATCGGTTCGCCGACGCTGCCCAGCAACCGCAGCGAGGACAGGTCGTGCGCGTCGGGGATCTCGCGGCCCCACTTCATGAAGGTACGGACCAGCGTCGGTGCCGTGTAATAGATACTGACGCCGTACTTTTCGATGATGTTGAAGTGCCGGTGCTCGTCCGGCGAGTTCGGGGTGCCCTCGTAGACCACCTGCGTGGTCCGGTTCGACAGCGGCCCGTAGACGATGTAGCTGTGTCCGGTCACCCAGCCGATGTCGGCGGTGCACCAGTAGACGTCCTTGCCAGCCTTGTGGTCGAAGACGTTGTGGTGGGTGTACGACGCCTGGGTGAGGTAGCCGCCCGAGGTGTGGATGATGCCCTTGGGCTTACCCGTGGTGCCGGAGGTGTAGAGGATGAACAGCGGGTGCTCGGCGTCGAAGGCCTGTGCCTCGTGCTCGGGCGAGGCCGTGGCCACCGTCTCGTGCCACCAGAGGTCGCGGCCCTCGGTCCACTCGACGTCGATGTCGGTGCGCTTGACCACCAGCACGTTCTGGACGGACTCCGCTCCGTCGACGGCGGTGTCCACGGCGGTCTTGAGGGGGGCCGCCTGGCCGCGGCGCCACTGGCCGTCGGTGGTGATGACCAGCTTGGCCTCGGCGTCGTCGATCCGCGACCGCAGCGCGGACGCGGAGAATCCGGCGAAGACCACCGAATGGGTCAGGCCGAGCCGGGCGCAGGCCAGCATCGAGACGATCGCCTCGGGGACCATCGGCATGTAGATGGCGACGCGGTCGCCTGCCACGAGGCCGAGCTCGGTGAAAGTGTTTGCGGTCCTGCTCACCTCGGCGAGCAGGTCGTTGTAGGTGACGTCGCGGCTGTCGCCCGGCTCGCCCTCCCAGTGGATTGCTACCTGGTCGCCGTGGCCGTCGAGGACGTGCCGGTCGACGCAGTTGTACGCGACATTGAGCTTGCCGCCGACGAACCACTTGGCAACCGGGGCGTCGGACCAGTCCAGGACCTGGCTCCACGGCTCGTGCCAGTGCAGACGCGAAGCCTGGTCGGCCCAGAACCCCAGCCGGTCGGCATCCGCTGCGGCCTGGAGTTCCGGCCCGGCATTCGCGGTCGCGACGAACTCCGCGCTCGGCGGGTAGCTCGTCGCGTGCTCGGCTGCGTTGGTATCGGCGGTACTGGTCATTATGTGTTTGGCGCGGATACTCCGTCATTCACAGGGAGTTGAAGCGCCATCCTCCTATCGCGGGTTGTATCGGGAGATTTGTCGGTGGGTGCGGCTAGGTTTTGGGCATGGATGAGGTGGTGCGCTTCACCTATAGGCTGCGGCCTGGTGTGGTGGCGCAGCGTGCTCTGACAGCAGAGTGGCATCGGTGCCGGTTTTTGTGGAACGAGGCTGTCCACCAGCAGAGGTTGGGCGGCAAGCTGACCTTTGGGAACTTGAGCAAACTCCTCACGGCAGCTCGCTCGTGTAATGGATGGTTGCGGGAGGGATCGCAGGTCGCGCAGCAGCAGATGTTGCGTAATTATGCTCGCGCCCTCGACCACTCGTTCACAGTTAAAGGGTGCGGCCGGCCGACGTTCAAACCCCGCAAGAAAACCTTGCCGTCGTTGGAATTCACGCGGCGAGGGTTCCGGATTCGCGACGGCCGGTTGGTCCTGCCGAAGGGCGTCAGTGTTCCGGTGGTGTGGTCTCGGGAGTTGCCATCCGATCCGTCCAGCGTGCGCATCAGCTGTGATTCGCTCGGACACTGGTACGCCTCGTTCGTCGTCCGCCGCAATGTCCCGCCCGCGCCTGAGGCTAACGGTGGGATCGGTATCGACTGGGGTGTGAGTACTACAGCGACGACCACCGAGACCAAGTTTGATCTGCCGTATCTCGGACACCGCAAACACTGCGCTGCTGAACTCGCCAAGGCCCAACGGAGAATGGCGCGTCGCCACAGCGGGAAACGCGGCCTGCAGTCCAACGGGTACCAGCGTGCCAAACGAGGCGCCGCGAAGCTGCACAAGAAGGCGGTCCGCCAGACCGAGCACGACAGCCGGATGTGGGCGAAACGGGTGGTCGAGCGCCATGACCTGATAGCGGTGGAGGACTTCAAGCCGAGATTCCTGGCGAAGTCGACGATGGCGCGCAAGGCTGCGGACGCGGCTATCGGCGCGGCGAAGCGTGAGCTGATCAAGCGTGGCGTGCGGGCTGGCCGGAAGGTGGTGTTGGTGCAGCCCGCCTACACGAGCATGACGTGCAGCCAGTGTTTTGCGAGAATCAAGCGACTCGAACTGTGCGAGAGAACCTTCCGGTGCCCTGGGTGCGGTTTCACCGCAGGTCGGGATCGGAACGCTGCCAGGGTGATTCTGGCTGTGGCAGAACGCGGCCACATCAGTGTCGACGACGTGAGACAAGCGGATCACCTCCTTCGGGTGGGTGGTTCAGTTGCGGTCTGAGCTGGAAGTCTCCTGCCTTAGGTAGGAGAAGCGTTAAGTCGCCCGTGCCCTCTTTCGGTGATCGCTGGGGCGCTATTCGCGCCTTTGTGAGGGTAGTCACATGTCCCGGCGGGCGCATCGTTGCAGGCGCTTGCAACCCTCGGATCTGCGGCGATCGGTCGTCTCCGCACGACCGACGGTCTAGGTAAGCGACGAACGGTCCTGACAGGGGGACAGGCCGCGCGCGACCGCGCGGTGACCGATCGTTCCGCCAGGTATCCGAGGCGTTGCAATTGCCCGACGACTTGGTCCCGACCGAGACAATCGCCAGACACCCGGACGCCCGGTGGTTACTCTTCGCGGCATCCACGGTCGGCCGCGTGCGCGCCGCGCCCACCCGGCGCGGGCGACGTCGGCGTCTTGGTGTGAACGAACAGGAGGCGACTCTTGAAGTTCCACAGGTTGACCGCACTGACAGCGCTCGCGCTGTCCGGGGTGCTGGTGCTGTCCGCGTGCTCGTCGACCTCCGACGGAGGCAGCGACATGGTCACGGCCAACGGAAGCGAACCCCAGAACCCGCTGATCCCGACCAACACGAACGAGAACGGCGGCGGACGCATCGTCGACCGCCTCTTCGCCGGACTGGAGTCCTACGATGCGCGGGGCAACATCCAGCACGAGGTGGCCCAGTCGATCGAGACCACGGATTCGAAGTCGTTCGTGATCAAGATCGAACCCGACTGGACGTTCACCGACGGGACACCGGTCACCGCGAAGTCGTTCGTGGACGCCTGGAACTACGGCGCGCTCTCGACGAACGCCCAGCTGCAGTCCAGTTTCTTCGAGCCGATCGTCGGCTACGACGAGGTCGCAGCCGGCCCGCCGACCGCGCAGACGATGTCCGGGCTCAAGATCGTCGACGACACCACCTTCACCGTGGACCTCAAGCAGCCGACCGCGGACTTCCGGCTGCGGCTCGGCTTCACGCCGTTCTATCCGCTGCCCGAGGTGGCGTTCCTCGACATGGCGGCGTTCGGTGAGCGGCCGGTCGGAAACGGCCCCTACGAGTTCGCGGCCGGCGACGCGTGGCAGCACAACGTCAGGCTGGACCTGGTGCCGAACCCCGACTACCGCGGCAACCGGACCCCGAACAACGGCGGCATGAGCTTCGTCTTCTACAGCTCGCTCGACACCGCCTACGCGGATCTGCAGGCAGGCAATCTCGACGTCCTCGACACCGTCCCGGAGAGCGCAATGAGCACCTTCAGGGCTGACCTCGGTGACCGCGCCCTCGAGGCCCCGACCGCGCAGAACGGGCAGATCGGCATCCCGGGAAACCTGCCGCACTTCGCCGGGCCGGAGGGCGGTCTGCGCAGGCAGGCACTGTCGCGGGCGATCGACCGCGGGCAGATCACCCAGCAGATATTCCAGGGCCTGCGCACGCCTGCGCGCGATTTCACGGCGAGCTCGCTGCCCGGGTTCAACGCGAACCTGCCCGGCGTCCTTGCGCTCGAGTACGACGCGGAGGCCGCGAAGGCGCTGTGGGCGCAGGCCGACTCCCTCTCCCCGTGGAGCGGCCGGTTCGAGATCGCCTACAACTCCGACGGCGGACACCAGGCGTGGGTCGATGCGGCCGCCAACAGCATCAGGAACACGCTTGGTATCGACGCGGTCGGCGCGCCGTATCCGACGTTCAAGCAGATCAGGACCGAGATCACGAACCGGACCATCGGGTCGGCGTTCCGGTCGGGCTGGCAAGGCGACTACCCATCGATCCTCGAGTTCCTCGAGCCGCAGTTCGTGACCGGTGCCGGCTCGAACGACGAGGACTACTCGAACCCGGCGTTCGACGACCTGGTCCGCAGGGCCGAGGCCGCAACCGGACAGGAGGAGTCGTTCGCGCTCGCCGGGCAGGCGCAGGAGATCCTGCTCCGTGACCTGCCCGTGCTCCCGCTGTGGGACTACATCGCGGCCGCCGGACACTCCGAGGCGGTGAGCGAGGTGCAGATCAGCTGGAACGGCCTGCCCATGTACGAGGCGATCAAGAAGTCCTGACGCCGCGCCGCGCGGCCGGAAGGAAGTGACCTGGTGGGGTGGTACATCGGGCGGAGACTGCTGCAGATGATCCCCGTGTTCATCGGGGCGACGCTGCTCATCTACGCGATGGTGTTCCTGATCCCGGGCGACCCCGTACAGGCGCTCGCGGGCGACAAGCCGCTCAGCCCCGCGGTGGCGGACCAGCTTCGCGAGCGATACCACCTCGACCGGCCCTTCGTCGTGCAGTACCTGCTCTACCTCAAAGGCATCTTCACCCTCGACTTCGGCACCTCGTTCTCCGGCCAGCCGGTGCGGGACGTGCTGGCCAGGGCCTTCCCGGTCACGATCAGGCTCGCGTTCATGGCGATCGTCATCGAGGCCGTGTTCGGCATCTTCTTCGGTGTCATCGCAGGCCTGCGCAAGGGCAGGGCGTTCGACGCGACCCTGCTGGTGCTCAGCCTCCTCATCATCGCGGTGCCGGTCTTCGTGATCGGCTTCCTCGCCCAGTTCTTCCTCGGCGTGAAGTGGGGGATCGCGCCGGTCACCGTCGGTGCCGATGCCGGCTTCTCGAGGCTCCTGGTGCCCGCCTTCGTGCTCGGCCTGGTGTCCTTCGCGTACGTGCTGCGGCTGACCAGGACGTCCGTGGCGGAGAACAAGGACGCCGATCACGTCCGTACCGCCACCGCCAAGGGATTGAGTCGTCGCCGCGTGGTGGCGGTGCACATCCTGCGCAACTCGCTGATCCCGGTGGTGACCTTCCTCGGCGCCGACCTGGGAGCGCTGATGGCGGGCGCGATCGTCACCGAGGGCATCTTCAACATCAACGGCGTCGGCGGCACGATCTACCAGGCGGTGATCCGAGGCGAGGCCCCAACCGTCGTGTCCTTCGTGACGGTGCTGGTGGTCGTGTTCCTGGTCGCCAACCTGCTCGTGGACCTGCTGTATGCCGCGCTCGACCCGAGGATTCGCTATGCCTGATGCGGACCTCCCCGCGGTACCCGATCGCGCATCCTCCGAGGCGCGAGCGGGGCAGGGCTACTTCGTCGCAGGACCCGAGGAGGTGGAGGTGCTCGGCATCGATCGGCTCGACGAGGCCTCGCCGCCCACCAGCATGTGGCGCGATGCCTGGCGCGGGCTGCGGCGCAACCCGATGTTCCTCGTCTCGACCCTGCTCATCCTCTTCGTCCTCCTGGTCGTTGCCGTTCCCGGACTGTTCACCGGTCAGGACCCGCGAATGTGTCTGGGGGAGAACAGCATGCGGGGACCGGGGTCTGGGCATCCGTTCGGGTTCGACCTGCAGGGCTGCGACATCTTCGCCCGCACCGTGTACGGCGCGCGGGCCTCGGTGCTCACCGGCGTCGGCGCGACCGCGATCTTCCTGCTCATCGGAGGCACCGTCGGTGCCCTCGCAGGCTTCTACGGCGGCCGACTCGACGCGGTCGTCTCCCGGATCACCGACGTCTTCTTCGGCATCCCACTCATCCTCGCCGCGATCGTGATGATGCAGCTGTTCCGGAACCGGAGCATCTGGACGGTGATGCTGATCCTGGCGCTGTTCGCCTGGCCGCACGTGGCCAGAATTGCGCGGGGCTCGGTCATCGCGGTGCGCGGCAGCGACTTTGTGCTCGCGGCGACGGCGTTGGGCGTCTCCCGGTTCCGCATCCTGCTGCGGCACGTGCTCCCCAACGCGAGCGGTCCGGTGATCGTGGTGACGACGATCTGGCTCGGCGTCTTCATCGTCACCGAGGCGACGCTGTCCTACCTGGGCATCGGGCTGCCGACGACCGTGGTGTCGTGGGGCGGGGACATCAGCACGGGGCAGAGCAGGCTGCGGTCCGGTTCGGGGATCATCTTCTACCCCGCCGCGGCCCTTGCGGTGACGGTCCTCGGCTTCATCATGCTCGGCGACGCCCTGCGTGATGCGCTGGATCCGAAGGCGAGGAAGTGATGAGAGACGAACCGCCTCCGCTGCTCGAACTCCGCGACCTGAGCGTCGACTTCCGCTCCGGCGGTCGCGCCGTACCCGCGGTGCGCGGGGTGAGCCTGACCGCCTACCCGGGCCAGACCGTGGCGATCGTGGGGGAGTCGGGCTCGGGCAAGTCGACCGTGGCACACGCCATCATCGATCTGCTGCCGGGCACCGGGAAGGTCACCTCGGGGCAGATCCGCTTCGACGGCCGGGACCTGGTCGGGGCCACGAAGGCGGACATGGTGGCGCTGCGCGGGCGCGGCATCGGGCTGGTTCCCCAGGAGCCGATATCGAACCTGAATCCCGTGTGGAAGATTGGCTTTCAGATCGCGGAAACCCTGGCGGCCAACGGGATCGCGAAGGGGAAGGCGGCAAGGGCGCGGGCCGTCGAGCTGCTGGCCGAGGCGGGCATGCCCGACGCGGGGCGTCGGGTCGATCAGTATCCGCACGAGTTCTCGGGCGGTATGTGCCAACGTGCGCTCATCGCCATCGGGCTCTCCTGCCGACCTAAGCTGCTCATCGCGGACGAACCGACCTCCGCACTTGACGTGACGGTGCAGCGGCAGATCCTCGACCATCTCGCCGGGCTCACCGGTGAACTCGGCACGGCGGTGCTGCTGATCACCCACGACCTGGGCCTGGCGGCGGAACGGGCCGAGCATCTGGTGGTGATGTATCGCGGCCGGGTCGTCGAGTCCGGGCCCGCCCGGCAGATCCTTCGCGATCCGCGGCACGAGTACACCAGGAAACTGGTATCCGCCGCGCCGTCCCTGTCCTCGCAGCAACTCGAGCCCGTCAGGGCCCGCGCGCGGGCTCGGTCGCGCGCGATCCCGGTGACCGGCCAGGCGGCGGCGGACGACGGGACCGGGACGGGCGGCGGTGACGTGCTGGTGGCCTCGAACCTGGTCAAGAGGTTCAGGATCCGGGGCGGCGCGCCGTGGCGGCATGCCGACTTCACGGCCGTCGACACCGTGTCCTTCCGTCTCGAGCGCGGCACCACGACGGCGATCGTCGGGGAGTCCGGATCGGGTAAATCGACTGTGGCGCAGATGGTTCTGGGTCTGACGAAGCCGACCTCGGGAACCGTCACGTTCGAGGGTCGCGACCTGGCGGAGTTCGACGCGAAGGCCACCTTCGCGTTCCGGCGCCAGGTGCAGCCGATCTTCCAGAATCCCTACGGGTCGCTCGACCCGATGTACTCGATCTACCGCACCCTCGAGGAGCCGTTGCGCACCCACCGGGTGGGGGACAGGGGCGAGCGCGAGCTGATCGTGCGCGACCTGCTCGAGCGGGTGTCGCTGCCGAGCTCGGTGCTGCGGCGATACCCCAACGAACTCTCCGGTGGCCAGCGGCAACGGGTGGCGATCGCGCGGGCGCTGGCTTTGCGGCCGGAGGTGCTCGTCTGCGACGAGGCGGTCTCATCGCTGGACGTGCTCGTGCAGGCGCAGATCCTGGACCTGCTCGGCGACCTGCAGGCCCAACTCGGCCTGTCTTACGTGTTCATCTCGCACGATCTGGCGGTGGTGCGGCAGATCGCCGACGACGTGGTGGTGATGAGCCAGGGCCGGGTGGTCGAGGCAGCCACGACGGTGGAGGTGTTCGACAACCCACAGCACGACTACACCAGGAAGCTGCTCGAGGCCATCCCCGGCCGCGACCTCGTGCGGGGTGTCTGAGGCCGCGGAACGGCCCGGCTCGAGCCCGAGCACGTGGTTCAGTGGGGGGATGGATCAGCATCTGAGCGTGCTCACCCTCGGCGTCGTCGATCTGGCTCGATCGCACGCGTTCTACGTCGGGGGTCTTGGGTGGAGGCCGACGCTGTACGTCGAGGGCGAGGTGCTGTTCCTCCAGGTCGGACCCGGCATCGTGCTCTCGCTGTGGTCGGTCGACGAGATGACTCAGGAGGCCGGGCCGACGGCGCCCGTCGAGGGTGAGCAGGGCCGGGCCCCCATCACCCTCGGTCACAACGTCGGCAGCCAGGGGGAGGTCGACGAGGTCCTCGCGACCGCGGCACGAGCGGGCGGAACGGTCCTGGTGCCGGGCGCCCGGCGGGCGTGGGGTGGGTACAGCGGGTACTTCACCGATCCCGACGGCTACCGCTGGGAGATCGCGTACAACCCGGGTCTGGTGGTGCACGAGGACGGCCGCGTCGCCTTCGGGGAGGCCGACCCCGAAGGTGCGGGGTGACCGCTCGCGGAGCCGCCCGGCCTCCTCGCGCGCGGGACCGATAGCGGCGCCGGGTAGCGTTGAGCAGCGTGAACGACCCCTTGCAGCCCCTGGTGGACCTGCCCGGCGTGCGCGAGGCCGCCGACCGGGCACGCGATGCGCTCGGCGACGTGCACCGGCACAAGACGAATCGCCGCGGCTGGCCGACGACGGCGGCCGAGGCCGCCATCCGGGCCGCGCGGGCGTCGGCGTCCATCGACGGGGGCAGCACCGAACTGCCCGCCGAGGGCCAGGAGGGCGACCCGATCCTGGCCGGCGCGCTGCGGGTGGCTCAGGCCATCGACGGTGACGCGCTCACCATCATGGTGCCGACCTGGCAGCGGGCGCCGCTCCAGGCACTGGCCCGGCTGCACCTGCTCGCGGCGGCCGACCTCGTCACCGACCAGTCCACGTTGGGCCGACCGCGGACGGACCCAGGGGTGGCCGAGCGACTCGACGGTCTCGCGCAGTTGGTGACCGGCGGAACGAAGGCGCCCGCTCCTGTCCTCGCGGCCGTGGTGCACGGGGAGTTGTTGTCGCTGGCTCCGTTCGGCACCGCCGACGGCATCGTCGCCAGGGCCGCGTCCCGGCTGGTGGCGGCATCGACCGGGCTGGATCCCCACAATCTGGGTGTGCCCGAGGTGAGTTGGCTGCGGCGGCAGCAGGCGTATCGCGACGGTGTCAAGGGCTTCGCGTCGGGAACCCCGGAGGGTGTCGGCAGCTGGGTGATCCTGTGCTGCGGCGCGATGGAGGCCGGGGCGAGGGAGGCCACGTCGATCGCGGACGCGGCGGCCGCGGGCTGATCCGATCGGGGGCGGACTTCGTCTGCGGCGCAACGGCACTGGGCTCGATGCGTCAACGGCCCCGGACGCAATGCGAGCGGCGCTGCCGACTCTCGTCGACTTCGCCGCCCGCTAGCACGGATCGCCGGGTTACCAAGCGTGCTTGGTGGGTTGTGTGTCCGGCCTCGGCGTAGGCTCGAGCATCGTCAGTTCGCCTCTGCAACTCGTGCAAGGTCCTCGCTGCCGAATGTTCGAGTCACGCAGGCCCACAACGCTGCTGCCCTTATAGTGGCTTGCGGCTCCGCGTGGGTGCCTGGTGTCCGTGCTGGGACTTTGCGGCCGGGAGACCGATCCTTCTCTTCCGGGTCGACCTTGGCCTGCCGTTCATCCGTAACTCCTTTGTACCCTGTGACAGCACTCGCTTCAAGGGGTTCGGACACCTGGATTGATACCAGTCTTCGGGGTCTGTCAGCGCCGACGGCGCAGCATTCCGTACGTCAGTGCGCCAGCCGCGAGCGCCCCGAAGCCCAGCGCCGCGGTTGTCGCGACGGTGGTCCTCGACGGTGGCTGGAGGCGGGCCCGGAGGGACACCGGGTTGGAGAAAGTCAGTATGGGCCAACCATTTCCGGCAGCTTCCTTCCGAAGGGCGCGGTCCGGGTTGACGGCGGTCGGGTGGCCGACCGCGGCGAGCATCGGCAGGTCGGTCACCGAATCCGAGTAGGCGAAACTGCGGTCGAGATCGTAATTCTCCCGTCGCGCCAGTTCGCGGATCGCGTCGACCTTGCCCTCGCCGTAGCAGTAGAAGTCGACCTCGCCGGTGAAGCGCCCGTCCTTGACCTCCATCCGGGTCGCGGCGGCGTGGTCGGCTCCGAGGGCGTCCGCGATCGGCGTCACCACCTCCTCGCCGGATGCCGACACCACGATGACATCGTGGCCGCGCAGCTTGTGGTCGGCGATCAGATCGGCCGCCTCGGCGAACACGAGTGGGTCCACGATGTCGTGCAGCGTCTCGGCGACCACCGCGCGGACCTGCTCCACGTCCCAGCCCGCGCACATATTGGTCAGGTGGGTGCGCATCCGCTCCATCTGGTCGTGGTCGGCGCCGGCGAGCAGGAAGAGGAACTGCGCGTAACTGCTCTTGAGTACCGAGCGTCGATTGATCAGGCCCTGGTCGAAAAAGGGCTTGCTGAACGCGAGCGTGCTCGACTTTGCGATGATCGTCTTGTCCAGGTCGAAGAACGCCGCGACCCGGCCGTTCCCGGGCTGTCTGTTCGCCTCTGCGGTCACGGAAACCAGGATAGAGCCCCCGGGTGAATCGTGGATCCGAGCACGATTCTCAGTGTTCACCTTCGGATCTCCGACAGGAAATTCGAATTTGCAAACTCGGATCGCGGCGGGTGTAGTATCAAAATCACCTGGACTTGATCTGGGTGTGTTCAGCCCGACCCCCCGGGGCTGAACTCTGAAGACCCCCGCCTCCTCCCCCCCTGGCGGGGGTCTTCCTCCGTTTTCAGGCTCGTTCGGGCCTCCTCTTCTCCCGCGCAGCGCGATGGTTCCGCACGGTCATCGACGCCGGAACGGTTCGCGGGTACCGGAATCCATCCCCAGGCCGGATTCTGTCCACATTCGGCGAGATCTCCGGCCTGCGGTCCCGTCCGGTCGCGCAGGCTCGTCGGCATGGAACCCCCACATGCACCGGATGCCCCGCGTCCGTCGAATGTCCGGCCGGTCCTCGCGGTCCTCGCCGAGGACGGCCTGTCCCTGAGCGTGCGCCGTGCCGCGGCCGCGGCCGACCGCGCCCTTGACGAGCGGATGCTCCCGATTCCCCGACAGGTATGGGACGGCGCGGCGTCGATCGCGCTTGATCCCGCCGCCGCGAGGGCCTGCGCCGCCGACGCGTTGCCGCGCAGGTCGGCCGTCCATGTGGTGTGTCAGGGACCGCCCGGTCTGCCCGAATGGCAGGCCGCCGCGGCGGTGGGGGCGGAGTCCGTTCTCGTCCTGCCTGCCGACGAACCCACCCTGGTCCAATCGCTTGCGCAGCGACGCGACCGTATCGTCGCCGGCGGTTCGGTGATCGCCGTGGTCGGCGGCTGCGGGGGTGCCGGGGCATCCACGCTGGCCGCGGCGATCGCCCTGGCGGGCCCCGCCCGTCGGGCCGGGAGCCGCTCGCTGCTGGTGGATGCCGACCCGCACGGCGGCGGCCTCGATCTGCTGCTCGGTCTGGAGGATCGGCCGGGGCTGCGCTGGCCTGCGGTGGTCGTCGAGGGCGGGCAGGTGTCGGCGGCCGCCCTGCACGACGCCCTGCCCGGTGCGGGCGCCGGGGTGGCGGTGCTGTCCTGCGGGCGCGGCGGCGAGGCCGGACGGCCGTCCGCGACGGCGATGCGGGCGATGATCGAATCAGGCTGCGGTGCTGGTGATCTCGTGGTGTGCGACGTGGGACGGGGGCTCGGCGACCTGGCCGCCGCGGTTTTCGATCTGGCCGACCTGGTGGCGGTCGTCGTGCCGGCCCAGGTGCGGTCGGCGGCGGCCGCAGAATCCGTGGTGGCCGCGGCGCGCACCAGGAATCCGAATGTGGGTGTGGTGGTGCGCGGTCCGGCGCCCGGCGGGCTGCGCGGCAGGGATGTCGCCGAGCTACTCGGGCTTCCCGTGCTCGCGGTGATGCGGCCGCAGCCGCGGCTGTCGGCCGCCCTGGAGCGCGGCGGCCTGCGGCTGCGCAGGCGATCGCCGTTGGCCGCGGGCGCGGGCGCGATCCTCGAGGTGCTCGGGACGGGTACCGGGGGGCGGGCCGGATGAGCTCCCTGGTCTCGCCCGAACTCCTGGACCGGGTTCGGGAGCGGTTGTCGAGGACGTCGGCCCAGCCCAGCCCGGCGATGGTGGCTGCGGCGATCCGGGCGGAGGCCTCAGGGGTGCTCGGGGACACGGACCTGCTCGACGCGCTGCAGGTCCTGCAGACCGAACTGACCGGTGCCGGAGCACTGGAACCGCTTCTCGCGCAGTCGGATGTCTCCGACGTCCTGGTCACTGGGCCGGACCAGGTCTGGGTGGACCGGGGCTCAGGCCTGGAGCGCGCACCGGTCCGGTTCGCCGACGAGGCCGCGGTGCGACGGCTCGCGCAGCGCCTCGCGCTGGCGGCGGGCAGGCGGCTCGACGACGCCCAGCCCTGGGTGGACGGCCGCCTCCCCGCGGCGGCGGGGTCCGGCTTCGGCGTTCGGCTGCACGCGGTGCTCGCGCCGCTCGCGCAGGGCGGAACCTGCGTGTCGCTGCGGGTGCTGCGCCCCGCGACGCAGGGACTCGACGCCCTCTGCTCGGGCGGCACGGTGCCCGCCGAGGCTCGTGAACTGCTGGTGCGGATCGTCGCCGCCCGACTCGCGTTCCTGGTCGTCGGCGGGACGGGCGCCGGCAAGACCACCCTGCTGGCGGCGCTGCTGGCGGAGGTCGACCGACGTGAGCGGATCGTCTGTGTGGAGGACGCGGCCGAGCTGGCGCCGACCCACCCGCACGTGGTGCGGCTGGTCGCCCGCGCCCCGAACGTCGAGGGGATCGGCGAGGTGACTGTCCGGCAATTGGTGCGGCAGGCGCTCCGGATGCGGCCGGATCGCATCGTGGTCGGCGAGGTGCGCGGTGGCGAGGTGGTGGACCTGCTCACCGCGTTGAACACCGGTCATGACGGCGGGGCAGGCACCGTGCACGCGAACTCGCCGGAGGAGGTGCCTGCCCGGTTGGAGGCGTTGGCGGCGCTCGGCGGCCTGGATCGTGCCGCCCTGCACAGCCAGCTCGCGGCGGCGGTGCAGGTGGTGCTGCACGTACACCGTGCGGCGGACGGCAGGCGCAGGCTCGCTCAGATCGGTGTGCTGGACCGGGACGAGCGCGGGCAGGTCGGCGTGCTGCCTGCGTGGACCCCGGCCGCCGGTAGCTGTCCGGGCGCGGACCGTCTCGCGGACCTGCTCGAGCGACGCGGCATCGGGGTGGGGTCGTGGTGATCGCGGCGTCGACGGCCGCAGCGCTCGCGCTCATCGTCGCGCCCACCACCAGGACGATGACGAGACTGAGTCCGCCGCGTCGCGTCGAGGGCCCGTGGGGACATGCCCGGTTGCGGGCGGCCGTGGCGCTCGGACTGATTGCCGCCGTGATGATCTACGCGCCGACGGCGGGATGCGCGGGCGCCGCGCTCGCGTTGACGACGGCCTATCGCCGCGCTCGCCGTCGGCGCGAGTGCGCGCGTGACGCGGACCTGCGCGGGTTGCTCGGCTGCCTGGAGGCGGCGACGGGGGAGCTGCGGGTGGGGGCGCATCCGGCGAATGCCTGCACCACCGCGGCCGGGGAATCGAGCGGTGCCGCGGCGGATGCGTTCCGGGCCGCCGCGGCCCGCGCCCGGCTCGGTGGCAGTGCCGCCGACGGATTGCAGGCTCAAGGGAGCGCGATCGACGTCGAGTTGGCGCGGGTGGCGGCGGCGTGGCGGGTGGCCGACCGGTACGGTGTCGCACTGGCGGACCTGCTCGATGCGGTCCGCGCGGACATGTTGGGGCGCATCAGGTTCCGGGACCGGGTGGAGGCCGGGCTGGCGGGAGCCAGGGCCACGGCGGCGGTGCTCGCCTGCCTGCCGTTGCTGGGAATCGCGCTGGGCCAGTTGATGGGCGCGAGCCCGCTGCGGGTGCTGCTGTCCGGCGGACTCGGGGGGATGCTGCTGGTACTCGGCACGGTGTTCGCCTGCGCCGGCCTGCTCTGGACGGACCGCATCACCGGGCGGGTGACCCGATGAGCGCAGGGGCGGCGGCGCTGTTCGCGGCCGCCGCGCTCGCCGCTCCCGGTGCCGGTGCGGCGGCGGCGCGACTCCGGGGACCGGCGGCGGCGCCGCAGGGGCGGGCGCACCGCGCGCGGCACCGCGAGGTCACCGATCCCATGGCGATCGCGGCCGGATTCGACCTCTTGGCGGCCTGCCTGCAGGCGGGGATGCCCGTCGCCGTGGCGGCGGAGGCGGTCGCGGTGTCCGCTCCGGAGCCGCTGGGCAGCGCGCTCGACTCGGCCGCGAACCTGCTCACCCTCGGCGCTGAGCCCGAGATCGCCTGGGAGCGCGCGGCGGCGCACTCGGAGACCGATGGGCTCGCGCGGATGGCTCGTCGCTCCTCGCGGTCCGGCGCGGCCTTCGCGGGTGCGGTGACCGAATTGGCGGCGCAGCGCAGGCTCGCGCTCGAGGACCGGGCGGTGGCCGCGGCGGAACGGGCGGGTGTGCTGATCAGCGGTCCGCTCGGGCTGTGTTTCCTGCCCGCGTTCCTCTGCCTCGGAATCGTCCCGGTTGTGGTCGGCCTGGCCACCCGGGTGCTGAGCGGGGGTGTGCTGTGAGTCCGCGCAGCCGAAGGACCGAGAGGACCCGCCGCGGAGACGCCGCGGCGGTGATCGAGAAGGGGGAACATCATGGTGACCAAGGGGATTGGTGTGCTGCGTACCCGATTGCTGCTCGCCGCGGCCGCAGAGGAGGGCATGTCGACCGCGGAGTACGCGATCGGGACCATCGCCGCGGCGGCATTCGGGGCGGTGCTGTACTCGGTGGTGACGGGCGACTCCATCGTGACGGCGCTGACCGGGATCATCGACAAGGCGCTGAACACCGCGGTGTGAACGAGGCCGGTGCGGTGACGGTGGAGGCCGCGATCGCGATCGCCTCGATCACGGTGGTCGTGGTGTTGTGCCTGGGTTCCTTCCTCGCGGTGTCCGCGCATGTTCGCTGCGTGGACGCCGCGCGGGAGGCTGCCCGGCTCGTCGCGCGCGGCGACCGGGCTGAGGCGATCAACGCGGCGCAGCGGGTGGCTCCTCGCGGCGCGCGTATCACGGTGCGGGAGGTCGACGGGTTCGCCACCGCGGTGGTCGAGGCCGCGGTGCCACTGCTGCCCGCGCTCGACATCTCGGCGGAAGCGGTTGCCGCAATGGAGGACTCGGGTGTCGCCGAAGCCTCTGTCGTCACTTCGCCGCCTCCCGGGGCGAACGGAGCAGGAAGGTGAGGGACGAGCGCGGCTCCGCGACCGTTCTCGCCTGCTGGGCGATGCTCGCGCTGATCGCGGTGGCGGCCCTGGTGATCCATCTCGGCTCGGCGGTGTCGGCACGGCACCGGGCCCAGTCGTCGGCGGACCTTGCGGCGCTCGCGGCCGCGGCCGCCCTCGAACGTGGCACCGAGGCGGCGTGCGCGTCGGCGACCACGATCGCCGCGCGGATGCGGGCGGTGGTCCGTGACTGCCGGGTCGAGAGCTGGGACGTGGTGGTGACCGTCGGTGTCCGGCTGCCGCTACCGGCCGTCGGAGGTGGTGAGGCCGTCGCGGCGGCCAGGGCGGGTCCGGTGTCGTAGCGGCGCGACCAGGCACGTCCGGCGTCCAACGCCCTTACCCGATCGCAAACTTGAGCCCCACCTCACAGCAACCAATCGGTTGGTTGGGTTGACGGGCGATTCGGGTGGACCTAATTTTCTGTCCACGGTCATGAGTGTCAGCGTCAAGCCCCGGCTCGCTGATCGGCAACCCTCCAGTGCGGCGGGGTGCTCCGGGTGACGACCGGATGGCGGTCATCCGACGCCATAAGCGCTCTATTCAGTCCTCGAAGGGGATACCCATGTCCGCAGTACAGTTCGCCCCGGCTCTCTCGTCGCAGATCCCGGCCACCGAGGCCATCGCCGAGGTCCCGCTCACGGATCTGGTCGTCGTCGCCGATCGATTCCGCGGCTTCGCCGATGGCACGCGCGTCCACACAGTGTCGGGTCTCGTCTCCGCGCTGCGCGGCGGCGCGTTCCGGAACATCGACACCGACCTGACCATCCGGCTCGGGCAGGGGATCAAGCGGCACGACAAGGAATACGTCGAGCACGTCGCGTCGATCCATGCCCCGGCCGCGGAGGTGCGCCTGCTCGGCGACATCGACGCCCCGGCGCCACGCCATCACGTGCACAAGTACCAGGAGACGAACGTCCTCATCGCCAACCTGACGCGTGCCGAGGACGGGAGCTTCACCTCCGACCTCCGGATCGACGGGGACAACGAGCTGCTCATCGACCACCAGACCGGCGAGCACGTCCAGGGGCTGGTGATCGTCGAGGCGGCGCGGCAGCTGTTCCTCGGGGCGTTCGAGCTCGAGTACGGCAACCGCTGGCCCGAACGGCACTACTACGTCGTCTGGAACTCGATCGACCTCGCGTTCAAGACCTTCCTGTTCCCGTTGCCCGCATCGCTGCACGCCCGGTTCGGCGCGGTCTCGATCCAGGACCCGGCCAAGCTGAAGTTCACGATCGACATCGAGGTGACCCAGTTCGGCCGCAGCGTCGCGACCGCGACGATCTCGTTTGCCGCGCTGGAGAACTCGACGATAAGCCAGATCGAGCGGCGCAAGGCGGCAAAGGCGATCGAGGCCTTCCTCGGGGCCACCGCGTGACGGGCACCGGCCCACGACCCGCGCAGGTCGCCTTCTTCGACGTCGACGAGACGCTGATCACCGTCAAGAGCATGTTCGCCTTCCTCGAACACTGGCTCTGGGAACGCGGTGACGACGGCAGCGAGTACGCGAGGCTGCTCGGCGCGCTGCGGCGGCAGGCGGACGAGGGTGCCCCCAGGGAGGAGGTGAACCGGAGCTACTACCGCACGTTCCGAGGAGTGCCGCTCGTCGAGCTCGAGGAATCGGGCCGCCGGTGGTACCGGGAGTTCGAATCCACAAATGCGCCGTACTACGCGGCCACCCTGGCCGCACTGCACGCCCATCGCGAGGCCGGAGCCGTGATCGTGCTGCTCTCGGGCTCGTTTGCGCCCGTCCTCGTTCCGATCGGAGAGGCCGTCGGTGCCGACCGGATCGTGGCGAGCCGCCCGGTCACCGACCAGGGAGGGGTGCTCACCGGCGAGGTCGAGCGGCCGATGATCGGGAAGGCCAAGGCGGAGGCGGTCACCTCGGTGCAGGCCGAACTCGGGGTCGATGCCGAGAACAGCTACGGATACGGCGACCACGAGAGCGATCTCGCCTTCCTCGAGGAGGTCGGGCACCCGGGACTGCGCGGCGACGACCAGGTGCTCCTGGCGCGCGCTGCCCGGGATCGGTGGCGGTTCCTCGGGAGCGAGACCACCGGCCTCGCCGGAGACGGCCCGCTCACGGGCTCCGCTACCGCCGGGCTCGCGCAGCGAGGCATCCTATGACGGAACAGGTTTCGACCGAATCCAGGGTCTACGAGCTCACCCCCACCACGCAGGGCCCGCTCTATCCGCCCAGCGAGGTGGTCGACGACGAGGGCAATTTCATCGTGGTCGGGTGGATCACCAGGGACACGGGTGACGGCTCCGTGACGCGGGAATGGGGGAGCGCGATCGTCGATGCGGGCACCCCGGTTCCGGTGTTCGGGGGCGTGAAGCCGTACGCGATCGTGCGCGAGCTCGGGGCGCAGCTGTCGGCGGAGGACGAGGCGACGGTGCTGCACACCCTGCCGCTACCGTTGCCCGCCAACAACTATCCGATCGTCTTCGCGCCCGACCAGGTGCCGGAGGCCGCGCAGGTCCGGCGGCCCAGCTATGCCTTCCACGAGACGCCGATCCCGGATCTGCGGCACGAGGACGGCAGGCGCCTGACCGAACCGGTCACCCTCGGGAACTGGCTGCGGGCGCGAGGGACCGTGCGGGTCGGAGTCAGCGCTGACGGCAGGCACGGCGAGTTCGACTTCGAGTTCTCGGGCCTGATCCCGGAGTCGCTCTACACCGTGATGTCGCTGCGCCAGCGGGACCTGGACCCGGCCGCGCCGACGCGGCCAGGGCCGTTGGGGGTGCCGAACGTATTCGTCACCGATCCGGAGGGACGCGCGACGTACCGGGCCTCACTGCCGAACGCGTTCCCGCCCGCGGACAGCCCCGGCGCCAACCGCATCGTCAGTGTCGTGGTGCTGTGGCAGAGCTACCAGCAGAATTACGGGGGTGCGATCGGTCAGTTCGGGCTCGGTGGCGACATCCATGCGCAACTGAAGATCCCGGTCCCGGGCTTCGAGGAGTTCACCACCAGGGAATGAGCCCGGCGCTCACGCCGGAGCCCCTGTCCCGCAACGGGACAGGGGCTCCGGCGTCGGTCGTTCTCAGCCCACTCGTGTCGACGCGTAGGCGAGGCCGGCACCCGCGAGGGCCACCGCGGACATCGCGCCCGCGACTGCCCAGTAGCCGGCCCCGGCGAGCAGATTGGCCAACTGGGGACCGGTGCTCGCACCGAGGAACAGGGTGAACGTGTACAACGAGGTGGCAGCGCCGCGGGCGGGTCCCGCCCGCTCCGCGATGGCCTGAACCAGCGCGGGAGCGGCGACCGCGATCGCCGCCACGAACAGCAACAGGCACAGTGCGACCCACACGCCCCCGAACGGCGCGATCGTGGCCGCCGCGGTGATCGCCGCGGCGAGCAGCGCCGCGACGACCCGGGTCGTCGGGGCCACCCCGGCCAGCCGGCCCGCCAGCAGCGGCACCGCGACCATCGCGGGCAGGGCGCTGGCCCGAAGCGCCAGCATCGCCCCGTCGCCGATGCCGTCCGGGGGGCTGAGCTGGATCCCGGTGTAGAGACCGACGAACACGCCGAGCACGCTTATGCAGCTGGCGAACAGCAAGGCCGACACCGGGTTCCGCAGCAGTCCGGCGAACGGCCGGAACGAGGCGCGGAGGCCGGACGGCTCGTTCGCCCGCGGGGCCGGGGAGGGTGCCCGCGGTTGGAGCACGAACCAGGCTGCCGCGCCGACCAGCACGAATCCCACGCTGCTCAGCAGGAAGATCGCGCTCGGGCCCCATGCGGCCGCGGCCGCCTGCGATGCCACCTGAGCGAGCACGCCTGCCGCGAGGAATGAACTGGTCAGGCAGGTCAACGCGAGCACCCGCCGTCGCGGTTCGATGTGCTCGGCGAGGTAGGCGAAGGCGGCCGGGGCGAACAGGGAGGCGGTCGCACCCTGCGCGATCCGGGCCGTCAGCCCGAGTTCGAGGCTCGGGGCAAGTGCCACGAGCAGGGTCGTCACCGAGGTCGCCAGCAGCCCGCCGACGATCACCGGGCGCCTGCCCCAGCGGTCGGAGAGCGGACCCGTGACGAGAAAGCCCAGCGCGTAGGCCAGCCCGAAGCACGTCGTCGTCCACGTCACGGCCGCGCGCGCCGCCCCCCACTCCCGCGCCAGGGCGTCGAGGAGTGGGAGAACGACATACAGCTGCCCGACGACGAGGACACCGGCAAGACAGATCAGGCCGACCGTTCGTCCCGTCGGCGCCCAGTGTGGTTCCGCCGTCGCAGCGGCGGGCGCCGCCGCGAGATCAGAAGGCAGCTGCGAGCTCACGCGCCCGCTCCTGCGCGAGGGCAAGGCCGGCCCCGGGGTCGGAGGTCAGAACAGTCGGGGCGTAGCGGATCTCGGAGACCGACTCGACGCCGACGAAACGCAGCCAGTCCTCGACGAACGGGGTCGCGAAATCGGCTCCGAACTCCAGGGGGACGCCGGGGCTGTGGACGCCGCTGGTGTAGACGGTGACCGCTCGCTTGCCCTCGAGCAGGCCGGTGTATCCCTGCGTCGGATCGAACTCGAACGCCCACCCCGGCTGGGTGACGAGGTCGATCCACTGCTTGAGGATGTACGGGATCCCGGAGTTCCAGATCGGGATGCTCAGCACGTAGAGGTCCGCCGCCGCGAAGCGGTCGAAGACCTCTCGGGCCTGCTCCCAGGCCCGACGCTGTTCGAGCGTCTGCTCCTGGCCGGTGAAGACGGCGAGCTTCGCGCCAGCGGCGGCGGTGGCGAAGTCGGGCAGCCGCTCCTCGAACAGGTCGAGCGTGTCGACGGTGAGTGTCGGGTCCTGGGCGGCAAGGGCGTCGAGGAACGTCGTGGCGATGCCGCGCGAGTCGCTCGATTTGCCGCGCGCGGAGGCGTTGATGTGCAGGGCGTTGGTCATCGAAGGTCCTTCCATTGTGGGCAGGCCATACTTCTACCAACCAGTTGGTTGGGGCACAAGGGTTCGGGGAACCAGGAAATGTTGCGGATAGGATTCGCGCATGGATGGGCAAGCCGATGGATCATCGACGCGACGAAAACTCCTGGACGCGGCGCGCTCTGAGTTTGCGGAGAACGGCATCGCGGGCGGACGGGTCAACCGGATCGCCGAGCGGGCAGGCGTCAACAAGGAACGCATCTACGGGTACTTCGGGAGCAAGGAAAAGCTGTTCGACGCGGTGATCATGGAGGCGCTGACCGAGCTCGGCCAGGCGCATCCGCTCACCCCGGAGACCGACATCGAGGAGTACATCGGCGCGGTGTTCGACTTCCATCGCGCGCGCCCGGATCTGCTGCGGCTGTTGATGTGGGAGTCGTTGCACTACCGGGAGGAGGACCTGCCGAGCGTCGAGGCCCGCAGCCAGGTGTACCTGGACAAGGTGCAGAGCCTCGCGGGCCTGCTCGGCCGCGAGGCGGACGTCCGCACCGCGATCTCGCTGTTCACGCTGATCGGGATCGCCGCATGGCCGTCCACCGTGCCGCACCTGCTGACGATGGTGACCGGCGGAGCCGAGGCGGTGGACGAGGCCACGCTTCGGGCCTCGATCATCGAGCTCGGAAAGCGCGCGATCGGCTGCTAGCGCAGGCCCTGGCCGCCGTCGACGCCGAGTGTGACGCCGGTGATGTACGAGTTCGCCATCAGGAACAGCGCCGCGTGAGCGGCCTCGCGGGCGTCGCCGATTCGGCCGAGCGGGATGGAACGTCCCGCGGCCGCAACCGATTCGTCGTCGACGGGGCCGCCGGTGGTGCGGGCGAGGGCGCCGCGCAGCATCGGGGTGTCGATCCGCCCCGGCCGGATGGCGTTGACGCGATTCCTCGGTGCCAACTCGAGCGCGAGCCCCCTGACGAACGTCTCGAGTGCGGCCAGTCCGGCCGCGACGACGCTCGTGTCGGCCGCGGGCCGGATCGCGAATCCGCCGGAGGTGAAGACGAGCGAACCCCCGGCCGTCAGGGCGGGTGCCGCGCGTTGCGCGACGGCATACGCGGTTGCGAGGCGGTCGCGATACGCCGACTCGAGGGCCGACCACGGGGTGGTCCGTGCGGGGCCGGTCGCGGCGAATCCCGCCGTCAGCAGCACGTGATCGACCGCGCCCGCACGGGTGAAGATCGACTCCAACCCGGCCGGGTCGCGGGCGTCCGCCGCGATCGGGAGCAAGCGGGCGGCGTCAGGTCCGCCGATCGTGGTGAAGGACCGTTTCAGGCTCGCCTCGTCCCTGGCGACGCCGACGACGGAGGCCCCCGCCCGGTATGCCATCGCGGCGGCCGCGAGGCCGATACCGCTGCTCGCGCCGATGACGAGTATTCGGGCGTCGGATAAGTTCAGGTTGACCGGCGCCGGTCTGGATTCGTTCACGGTCCGACACTACTGAATTGTGTTCGGGCCCATTGTTTCACGGTGATCCGAATTATTGTGAACCGTTTCGGAATTGTAAATGTGCAGGGCTGGGTGGTCGCGGGAAGGCCGGCACGGGCTGCGGCGGCCCGGCAAGCCCAACCGGACGGTTGACACCTGCTGGGGGCCCGGATACCTTCTCTCCCAACGGTCATGAGTATCAGCTGACAGCCCCGGCTTGCTGATCGGCAACCCTCGCGGAGCGGTGGGGTGCCCCGGGTGAGGACCGGGCTGTATCCATGCGGATACGGCAAGCGCCCCTACTGTTGTGAAAGCTGAACGCGTTGATGATCGCCATGGAGTGTAGAAGCCGATCAGTCTGAGAACTGATCGGTATTCGAGTCGAGCGCTGCCGCTGTGCCGCGCAGACAAGTCGAGAATTCAAAGAGACGGATATCGACGTCGAAACCCCCCTTCGAATGAAGGGCCGGAATCGGCGATCGGTGTAATTCGCGTGCCCCGTCCCTCTATTTCAACGTCCTTTCACCTTCGCCCGCGACAACGAGGTCGCGGGCGAAGGCTTCCCGTCTGTCGCGGCGAGCTCGCGCGGATGAAACACCCGGAGGAATTCGCAGAATGAGTACCCACCCAGCCGTCCAAGGACGCACCCGCAGGCTAGTGGCGGGAATGGTCGTCTCGGTGTCGCTGCTCGGTTTGACCGCCGCATGCAGCGATTCGGAGGCGGCCACCGCCGGCACCGTCTATTTCGGTGTGTCGGGGCCCAAGACGGGGCCGTCGGCGGAATACGGGCGTCTCTGGCAGCAGGGCTTCGACCTGGCGCTGGAGGAGATCAACCAGAACGGTGGCATCGACGGGCGCAAGGTCGAGCTCAAATGGGAGGATTCGCAGTCCGATCCGAAGCAGACCGTCCCGATCGCGACGAAGTTCGTCGACGACCAGACGGTGATCGCCGAGCTCGGCGACTTCTCCTCGCCCGCCTCGATCGCCGCCTCCCCGGTGTACAACCGGGGCAAGCTGGTGCAGTACGGATTCACCAACTCCGCGGTCGAGTTCACCAACGGGGGCGAGTACTCGTGGAGTCCGTCGATCACGCTCGACGTCTTCCAGGAGCGCAATGCCGAGTGGGTTTCCCGCAAGGCGAAGAAGGTCTCCGTCGTCTATCTCGAAACCGACTGGGGTAAGCAGGCATTCAAGTACTTCTCGCAGTTCGCGGCGGAGAAGGGTATCGAGATCGTCTACTCGTCGCCGATCCTCCCCGACTCTACGGACGTCAAGCCGATCCTGATCAAGGGTCGTGAGGCGGCGCCGGAGGCATTCGTGCACCTCGGCTACGGACCCGACGGCGCCCTGGTGGTCAAGCAGCTCCGGGACGTCGGGTTCGACAAGCAGTTCTTCGGGGGCCAGAACACGCCACAGTTCATCGAGCTGGCGGGCCCCGCGGCGGAGGGCGACATCGTGAACGGGATCTTCAGCCCGGCGGACACCGATCCCCGGATCCAGGACTTCGTCGGCAAGTTCCGGGCGAAGTTCGGGGTCGATCCCGGTGACTTCAACGTCTACGCCTATGACGCACTGAAGGTGCTCGTCGACGCCGCGAACCACGGTGGCGCGACGCGGGAGGGTGTCCTGAAGGGCCTGAAGGAATCCGAGTTCAACGGAATCGGATTGGGCGAGTTCACCTTCGACCAGAAGTCTCGCCGTCCCGACGGGGTGTCGCCCCGCGAACTGGTGCTCCAGAACGGGAAGTTCGTACCCACCACATGATCGACACCCTCATAGCCGGACTGATCCACGGCAACGCCTATGCGCTGATCGCCGTCGGGATCACCCTGATCTTCGGCGTGACCAACGTGATCAACTTCGCCCACGGCGCTGTGTTCGCGTTCGGATCGATCTTCGCGTGGTGGCTGATCGCCGAACTCGGGCTGTCACTGTGGACCACCATCGTGGTGGTGGTCGCCGTCTCGGGTCTGCTCGGGTTCGTCATCAACATCGTCGCGGTGCGCCCGTTGAGCCGCGGCCCGGCGGTGGCGGCCCTCCTGGCCACCGTCGCCGCGGGCATGATCATCGAGAATCTCGTCCAGATGATCTTCGGACCCGAGACGCGGCCGTTCCCCACGGTGCTGCCGACGAACAACTGGCAGATCGGCGGCGTGCGGTTCGGGACCTCGGACGTCGTGATGCTCGCCATCACGATCGTGGTCATGGCCGCCCTCGCCGGTTTTCTCAAGTACGGACGGTACGGGTTGGCGATCCGGGCGACGGCGCAGGACCCCGATGCCGCCCTCCAGATGGGGATCCCGGTTCCTCGCGTGCAGAACCTGGCGTTCATCATCGCGTCGGGCCTCGGCGGTCTGGCGGGAATCTTTGTCGGACTCTACAACTCGAACATCTCGCCGACCAGCGGCACGATCGCGGGGATGAGCGGCTTCGTCGCGGCGACCATCGGCGGGCTGGGCTCGATCCCCGGTGCGGTTATCGGGGGCTTCGTACTCGGCATCATCGAGGCAGTGGGGATCTACCAGTTCGGGGACGGATACCGAGACCTGATCACCTTCGGGGTGCTCATCGCGCTCCTCGTGCTGAAACCAGGGGGACTGCTGGGGAGGGCGCCGTCCATCGCGAGTGAACCGCTGACCGGCACCTTCCTCGGGGCGGGTCGACAGATCCGGGTGCAGTGGTGGCAGGCGGCGGCCGTCTTCGTGGTGGTCGGGCTCGGGGTGCCGCTGGTCTCCAACAGCTACGGCCTCGTGGTCGGGACCCAGATCATCGCCTACGCCATCATCGCGGTCTCGATGACGCTGGTGGCGGGTTCGGCCGGCCAGCTCACCATCGGCCAGGCCGGGCCGATCGCGATCGGGGCGTACACCTCGGCCATCCTCACGATCAGCTACGAATGGCCCTTCCTCGCGGCGGTGGCGGCGGCCGCGCTGACCGCGGCGATCGTGTCCTCCGTGCTGGCGGCTCCGCTGTGGAGGCTCAACGGCCACTACGTGGCGATCGCCACGCTCGGGATCGGCGTCGTCACGGTCGGGATCATCCGCAACTGGGAATCGGTGACCCGCGGCAGCTACGGACTGTTCGGGATCCCGGCGCCGCGGATCTTCGGATACGAGTTCTCCACGGCCGCCGACTTGTTCCGCCTCGATCTGGTGTTCCTGGCCGTGACCGTGGCGGTGGTGGTCGCGATCCAGCGGTCACACCTCGGCACGGTGCTCAGATCGGTCGGCTCCGATGAGGTGGCGGCGAGATCGTCGGGCGTCCGGGTGCGCGACTACAAGGCGCTCGCCTTCGCGATCAGCGCGGTCTTCGCCGGTATCGGCGGAGCTCTGCTCGGGCACCAGTACTCGTACATCGATCCGACGGTGTTCAACCTGGGGCTCTCGCTACTCGTGGTCACCATCATCGTGCTCGGCGGGACCGGGTCGCCTTACGGCGCGATCCTCGGCTCGGTGGTCCTGATCGGCGTCCCGGAGCTGTTCCGGCTGGCGCCGGAGGTCCGCATTCTGCTCTACGGGGTGATCCTGCTGTTGATCATCCGCTTCAGACCACAGGGAATCTGGACGAGGAGGGACCGTGTCAGCGCAACAGTCTGAGCAGATCCTGTCGGTGACGGGACTGCGCCGATCCTTCGGTGGAGTGCGGGCAGTCGACGGGATCGACTTCGAGGTCAACAGGGGTGAGTTCGTCTCCATCATCGGGCCCAACGGGTCGGGAAAGAGCACAACGATCAACCTGGTGTCCGGCGTCCTCCGTCCCGATTCCGGTCGGATCCTGCTGCGCGGCAGCGCGGTACGGCACGGCTCCCCTGAGGATGCGGCGGAGGCGGGTATCGCGAGGACCTTCCAGAACGGCCGGGTCTTCGGAAATCTCACGGTGGCCGAGAACGTAGAGGTGGGGCTGCACACCACCCTCGGGGCCGCGCGACCGTTCCGTTCTCTGGTCCGGTATCCCGTGCTCCGTTGGGTGCCGATCCTCGCGGAGTTGGCACTGGCGCTGCTGCCGACTCCGAAGGTGCGTGCCGAGCGGGAAATCCTGCGCGCCGAGGTGGATTCCGGGTTGGCGAGATTCGGGGAACGGCTCTCGCCGCGTGCGGGGGACCCGGCCTACACCCTGTCGTACGCGAACCGGCGGCGGACCGAGATCGCGCGCGCCCTCGCCCTCGACCCCGTCCTGCTGCTGCTCGACGAGCCGGCCGCTGGCATGAATCAGAGCGAAACCGCCGAGGTCGGACGTCAACTGGCCGAGCTCAAGGCGAACGGCCAGACCATCATCCTGGTCGAGCACAAGCTCGAGCTCGTCAACCAGCTCTCCGATCGCGTGATCGTCATGGACGAGGGCTCGATCATCGCGGTCGGGACCCCGGAACAGGTGCAGGCCGATGAGAAAGTGATCGAGGCCTATCTCGGGCGGCGTCGCCTGCGGCCCGCCACGGTCGGCGGGGGAGGGCAGGTGGACTCCGATGGCGGTCGATGAGAACGCGGCCCCGATCCTCGAACTCGACGGGGTGAGCGTGTACTACGGACGCTCGCGCGCGCTCGACGAGGTGTCCATCCGGGTCCGGCCGGGCGAGATCGTGTCCCTGCTCGGGGGGAACGCCTCCGGTAAGTCGACGACGATGAAGACCGCCCTCGGGCTGCTGACCCCCGTGACGGGGCGGGTGCTGATCGACGGGGAGGACGCCACCGCGGTGGCTCCCGCGGGCCGGATCAAGGCCGGACTGGCCTCGGTTCCCGAGGCGCGCCGGGTGTTTCCGGAGATGACGGTCGAGGAGAACCTGTACGTCGGTGGCTACGTGCATCGCGAGCGGCGCTCCGTGCTGGCGGACCGGGCCGCCGAGCTGTTCGATCACTTCCCGCGGCTGGCGGAGCGGCGCGGGCAGCACGCGGGGACGCTGTCCGGCGGCGAACAGCAGATGCTGGCGTTCGCCCGTGCGCTGATGAGCCGGCCGCGGTTGATCTGCATGGACGAACCGACGATGGGGCTGTCCCCGCTGTTCGTCGACCGGGTACTCGACGAGATCGTCCGGCTCAACGAGCGGTTCGGGCTCGCGATCCTCATCGTCGAGCAGCAGGCCGAGCTCGCGCTGTCCATCGCGCACACCGGCAACGTCCTGGTGGGCGGCCAGATCGTGCTGGACGGCGAGGCCTCTGACCTGTTGGGAAATCCCGCAGTTCGCGAAGCATATTTGGGAAAGGTGGCATGACGTGACCGAGGACAAGCGGCTCGGGTGGTTCACCCGACTGGTCGGCGACGAGGGTCGGGACGCGGGCGAGCTCTATCGTGACGCGCTGGCACAGTTCGTCCTCGCCGAGGAACTGGGTTTCGACGTCGGCTGGGTGGCCCAGCATCACGTCGATCCCGCCGAGGGCGGCCTGCCGTCGCCGTTCGTGTTCCTGGCGCACGCGGCGGCCAGGCTGAGCACAATCCGTCTCGGCACGGCCATCGTCACGCTCGGGCTGGAGGACCCGATCCGGGTCGCCGAGGACGCGGCGGTGCTCGATGCGCTGTCCGGTGGCCGGCTCGAACTGGGTCTCGGCACCGGCGGGTCGGCGAGCGCATTCGCGTTGTTCGCTCAGGCGGATGCGGATCGACGGGCGCTGTACGACAACAAGATCGGTCGCCTGACGTCCGCGCTGTCGGGATCCGAGATCGTCGACGACAAGCGGCTCTACCCGCGGGCGACGGGGCTGCTCGAGCGTCGCTGGCAGGCGACCTTCTCTGTGTCGGGCGCCGTGCGAGCCGGCGAATCCGGGGACGGTCTCCTGCTGTCGCGAACCCAGCCGAGGGAACCGGGTCTCGCGGTCGCGACCCTCGGGGAGGTCCAGCAGCCGTTGATCGAGGCGTACCGGGAGGCGCTCCCGGCTGGTGCGAAGCCGCGGATCGGTGTCTCGCGCAGCGTCTTCGTCGCGGACGACCACGAGGTGGCCTTCGAGCTCGCCCGTCGCGGTGCGCTGCGTTTCCGCGGATACCTGGAGCGGCTCGGCCTCGCCGACGGCAGCGAGAGCACCGAGGACATTCTGCGCGATTCCGTCGTCGGCACCCCGGACGAGGTGACCGACCTGCTCGCGGCCGACCCGGCTGCGCAGCAGTCGACCGATCTGATCTTCCAGGTTCATCCGATCGACCCGGACCAGGCGGCCACGCTGCACTCGATCGAACTCATCGCCACGAAGGTGGCCCCGCGCCTCGGCTGGAATGGTGCCTACCGGAAGGAATCACGACCATGACAACGTCCTCGACCCAGTCCCCGCCGAACTCGACGGCGGATGTGCTCGACGGGGTGCTGGGCGCCCGGCTGGCAGGCGCCGTCGCCCCGCTCAGGTCGGCGCGGCCCGCGGTCGCGGAGCACACCCAGCGGCTGCACGACGCGCTCTTCGTCGCGCCGTCCGCCGACCTGCCGACCCGCGAGCAACTCGTCGCCGTCGCGCTGCGGGTCGCGGTGCTCGCTCGGCAACCCGCACTCGCCGAGCACTATTCGGCGCTGCTGCCCGAGGACCTCGCCGAGGCGGTGGCGACGGGTGCCGTCCACGACCCGGTGCTCGCGGCATTGCTGAGTCATGCCGCGCTGGTCACCGTCGATCCCTCGGCCAGCGCCCGGTCCGCGATCGAGACCCTGCGTGCGGCGGGGCTGTCGGAGACCGCGATCGTGACCGTGTCCCAGGCGATCGGCTTCGTCAACTACCAGATCCGGCTCGTCGCCGGGTACACCCTGATCGGAGAATCGGCATGACCGAGGTACGTGAGGTCGAACAGCACCGCCGCCCAGGCGGTTTCACCCAGGACCAGCTCGACTGGGTGCCCTGGCTGGAGCCGATCCGGCTCGAGGACGCGACCGAGGAGCAGCGTCCCCACCTGGAGGGCTTCCGCGGCGAGAGCCCGTATTTCCGTCTGCTGGCCCGCGATCCGGAGGTGCTCGGCGAGCGCAGCGCGAACGACAAGGAGATCTTCTACGGGCGTGGCGGGCTCGCCCGTACCGAGCGAGAGCTCGCGGCGACGGCGACCTCGCGGCACAACGGCTGCGTGTACTGCACCTCGGTGCACGCACGCTTCACGGCCGAGCTGTCCAAGCGGCCGACCGATGTGCAGAAGATCCTGGACGAGGGCGTCACGGCCCGCGTCGACGAGCGGTGGGACGCCGTCGTCGACTTCGCCGCCGCGCTCGCCGCCCAGCCACCGCGCGCCGACGCCGATCACCTGGCGCGGCTCCGCGCCGTCGGATTCACCGCCGAGGAGATCGGCGATCTCGTCCTGGCCACCGCGTCGTTCTCGTGGGCGAACCGGCTGATGCTCAGCCTCGGTGAACCGGAGGTCCCCGCGCGGGCGGTGTGAGGGCCGGGGCGGGCGCGCGGCCTCATCGGCCGCGTTTCGAGGGGTGAGATCCCTGGCCGGTGGCAGTATCGGCTTGTGACCACCAGGGATCGATCGCCGTCGCGGTTGCGGTCCTGGCTGTTCGAGAACATCACCGAGGAACCGTCCGGGCACCAGGGCCCGTTCCGGGTGGTGTCGAAGCCGGAGCAGAAGCACCCGTGGTGGAAGGTCATGTGCCTGACGGGCGTCGACTACTTCTCCTCGCTCGGGTACCAGCCGGGCATCGCCGCCCTGGCCGCGGGCGTGCTCTCGCCGATGGCGACCCTGGTCCTCGTCGGGCTCACGCTGCTCGGCGCGCTCCCGGTGTATCGCCGTGTCGCGCAGGAGAGCCCGCGCGGTGAGGGCTCGATCGCCATGCTGGCGCGGCTGCTGCCGAAGTGGGGCGGCAAGATCTTCGTCCTGGTCCTGCTGGGGTTCGCGGCGACCGACTTCATCATCACCATGACGCTTTCCGCCGCCGACGGTGCGGCCCACGTCGTGCAGAACCCGTTCGCGCCCGCGGCTCTGCGTGGGGAGAACCTGCTGGTCACGCTGGTCCTGCTGGGTCTGCTCGCGGCCGTCTTCCTCAAGGGCTTCGCCGAGGCGATCGGGATCGCGGTCGCGCTCGTCGGGGCCTACCTGACGCTGAACCTCGTGGTGGTGGCCGCCGGGCTGTGGCACGTGGTGACCGCGCCCTCCGTGGTCACGGACTGGACCGCGGCCCTCACGGCCGAGCACGGCAGCCCCTGGATGATGGTCGCGATCTCGCTGCTGGTGTTCCCGAAGCTCGCGCTCGGCCTGTCCGGCTTCGAGACGGGGGTCGCGGTGATGCCCCAGATCGAGGGCGATCCGAGCGACACCAGGTCCGCGCCGCGCGGCCGGATCCGCGGGGCGCGGCACCTGCTGACCACCGCCGCGCTGATCATGAGCGCATTCCTCATCGTGACCAGCTTCCTGACCACCGTGCTGATCCCGGCGGACGAGTTCAAGGCAGGGGGACAGGCCAACGGGCGTGCGCTGGCCTACCTGGCCCACGAATACCTCGGCAACGTCTTCGGGACCGTGTACGACGTGAGCACCATCGCGATCCTCTGGTTCGCCGGTGCCTCGGCCATGGCAGGCCTGCTCAACCTGGTCCCGCGGTACCTGCCCCGGTTCGGCATGGCCCCGGACTGGGCGCGGGCGGTGCGGCCGCTGGTGTTGGTGTTCGCTGCGATCGCGTTCGGCGTCACCTGGTATTTCGACGCCAGCGTCGACGCCCAGGGCTCGGCCTACGCCACCGGGGTCCTGGTGCTGATCACCTCGGCCGCCGTCGCCGTCGCGCTGTCCGCGTACCGGCGGGGTCAGCGTCGCAAGGCGATCGGCTTCGTGGTGGTCGCGGTCATCTTCGTCTACACGACCGTCGTCAACATCGTCGAACGCCCGGAGGGCCTGCACCTGGCGATCCTGTTCATCCTCGCCATCCTGACCGTCTCGTTCGCGTCCCGCTTCACGCGGGCCTACGAACTGCGTGCCTACTCGGTGAGTTACGACGCCACCGCACGGGAGCTGATCGACGAGGCCGCGCGGGGGGTCATCCGGATCGTCGCCCACGATGCCGACCGTCCGTATCCGGAGGCGTATCGGGCGAAGGAGTCAGCTCGGCGGCGGGTCAGCCGGATCCCGGCCGCCGAGCACCTCGTGTTCCTCGAGGTGAGCGTCACCGACGCGTCGGAGTTCGCCACCGACCTGCGGGTGCACGGACATCACCGCGAGGGGTTCCGGGTGCTGACGGTTCGCAGCGCGGCCATCCCCAACTCCATCGCCGCGATCCTGCTCGACATCCGGGACCGGACCGGGACGGTCCCGAACGTGTACTTCGAGTGGACGGAGGGAAACCCGGTCCGCAACCTTCTGCAGTTCCTGTTCTTCGGGCACGGCGAGGTGGCGTCCGTGACCCGGGAGGTGCTGCGCCGCGCCGAGCCCGATGTGTCTCGCAGACCGCGCGTGCACGTCGGATAGGCTCGATCACCCCATGCGAGTCGACGGACGAGAGATCCCGGTCCAGGGCAGCCTCCTGCAGCCGTTGCGTCGGCGTACCAATGATCAGCTCCGTGTCGTGCTGGCGGCGCTGTGCATGGGCGCGGTGATCGCCACGTCTCTGATCACCCGCGGCCGCTGGGAGGCCGTGGAGAACTCGGTGTCGGACCTGATCGGGGTCGCCTCGCCGGAGGTGTCGACCCGGATCTACCTGCTGTACGGCGCCGCGATCGTGATCCTCCCGTTCGCGATCCTGGTCGGCCTCGTCCTGGGCCGACGCTGGAAGCTGCTCGCGGGGTACGCGACCGCGGGACTGCTCGCCGTCGTCGCGCTGTCCATCACCGGCACGGGGGTGTCCGCGCCGAAGTGGCACCTCGACCTGGACGGGCACCTCGACACCTTCGTGTCGCAGTTCCTCGACGACCCGCGCTGGATCGCGATGCTGGCCGCCATGCTGACCGTGTCCGGTCCGTGGCTGCCCGCCCGCTGGCGTCGGATCTGGTGGCTGCTGCTGCTGGCCTTCGTGCCGATCCACCTGTTCGTCAGCGCCGTCGTCCCCGCGCGGTCGATGCTGGGGCTGACCGCAGGGTGGCTGATCGGCGCGCTGGTGGTGCTGTTCGTCGGCACGCCCGCGCTTGAGGTCCCGGTCGATCTCGCGGTCCGGATCCTCGGCAGGCGCGGTCTGCGGGTGGACGCGTTGTCGGTGCTCAGCCCCACCGGATCGGGCCCGCTCGTGCTCGCCGCCGACTGCAGTCCCGGTTGGCGCAAGGTCGATCTCGGCGTCGACCTCCGGAAGGCGGGCGCGGACGACGCGGTGATCCTCGAGCTCTTCGGGCCGCACCAGCGCAGCGAGGGCGCCCTCCGCCAGGTCTGGCACTGGCTCACCTTCCGGAGCTCGGAAACGCCTGCGCCGTACGCGTCGCTGCGCCGGGCGGTCGAGCACCGGGCGCTGATGTCGACCGCGGTCGCACGGATGGGGCTCTCGTCCAGCCTGGCCGTCGCGGTGTCCCCACTCGAGCGGGGCTGGATGCTCTACGCGCATTCGGTGCCCGCGGGGACCCCGCTCGAGCAGGCGGAGCCCGAGCACCTCGAGGCCGCTTGGTCCGGCCTCCGGATACTGCACGCGAATCAGGTCGCGCACGGTGACCTGCGCCCGGACAACCTCCGGATCAGCGGGGACCGAGTGCATTTCGAGGGCTTCGCGCACGCGGAGGTCGGTGCGTCGGACGCGCAGCTCGAGTCGGACATCGCCCAGTTGCTGCTGACCACCGGGGCACGGTTCGGGGCGGAACCCGCGGTGCGGGCGGCGCTCGCGACGCTGGGCGAGGACGCGGTCCTCGCGGCGTCGGGCCGGTTGACCAAGGCCGCGATGCCCAAGCGGCTGCGCCGGGTGCTGCCGGACGCGGACGAGCTGATGTCGGCCACGCGGCACCAGGTCCGGACCCAGACCGACTCCGAGGTGATCAAGACCGAGCAGGTCACCCGCTTCAGCCGGAATCAGATCATCCAGCTGGTGCTGCTGATCGGACTGGTCTATGTCGCCTACCCGTTCGTCAGCCAGGTGCCGGCCTTCCTCACCGAGCTGAAGACCGCGAACTGGTGGTGGGCGCTGCTCGGCCTGGTGGTGTCGGTGTCGAAGTACATCGGGACGGCGGTGGCGCTGTGGGCCTGCGCCTCGGAGTCGGTCCGGCTCAAGAACCTGGTGATCATGCAGTTCGCCAACACCTTCGCGGCCACCACCACGCCGGCGGGGGTCGGGGGCCTGGCGCTGAGCGTGCGGTTCCTGCAACACAACGGGCTCGGCGGGGTGCGGGCGACCGCGGCCGTCGCGCTGCAGCAGACCGTCCAGGTGGTCACCCACATCGGGCTGCTGATCCTCTTCAGCATCGCGGCGGGCAGGAGCGCGGACCTGTCCGGCTTCATCCCGAACGCCACGGTCATCTACCTGGTGGTCGGTGTCCTGCTCGGCGTGGTCGGCGCTTTCATGATCGTGCCGAGGTTGCGGCGCTGGCTGATCGACGAGCTGCGCCCCCAGATCGCCGACGTGAGCACCGAGCTGCTCGACCTCGCCCGTGATCCGGGCCGGTTCCTGCTGATCGTCGGCGGGTGTGCGGGCACCACTCTCGGTGCCGCGCTTGCCCTCTGGGCGAGCGTCGAAGCGTTCGGCGGCGAGGTCAGCTTCGTCACCGTCACGATCGTGACGATGATCGGCGGCACGCTGGCGTCCGCCGCCCCGACCCCGGGCGGTGTCGGCGCGGTCGAGGCGGCGCTGATCGGTGGGCTCGCGGCCTTCGGCGTGCCCGCCGCCGTCGCGGTGCCGTCGGTGCTGCTGTACCGGGTGCTCACCTGCTGGTTGCCGGTGTTCGCCGGCTGGCCGATCCTGCGTTGGATGCAGAAGATCGACCTCATCTAGCGCGTTCCCCTCAGCGCCTCCACCACCGCCGTCAGCAGCCGGACCGCGCCGTCCTTGTCGAGGGGGTCGTTCCCGTTGCCGCACTTGGGGGACTGCACGCAGGACGGGCACCCGGCCGTGCACTCGCAGGACCCGATCGCGTCCCTGGTGGCGCGCAACCAGCGCAGCAGCTCGGCGTGCCCGCGGTCCGCGAACCCGGCGCCGCCCTGATGGCCGTCGTAGACGAACACCGTCGGCAACCCGGTGTCCTGGTGCAGCGCCGTCGACACCCCGCCGATGTCGCCGCGGTCGCAGGTCGCCACCAGCGGCAGCAGTCCGATCGCGGCGTGCTCGGCGGCGTGCAGCGAGCCAGGGAACCGGTCCGCCGTGATGCCTGCCCGTTCCATCAACTCCGGTGTCACCGTGTACATCACCGCGCGCGTGTTCAGGCACTGGGGCGGCATGTCGAGCTCGATGGAGTCGAGGACCTCGCCGGAGGGCAGCCGCCGGAGGTAGCCGACCACCTGGTGGGTGACCTCGACCTCGGTCAGCGCCACCGTGACCGGGCCGTGCTCGGCGTGCTCGAGGAGGGAGGTGACGACGATCTCGGTGGTCTCGCGCGCCGAGGTGCTCCACTCCGGGGACTCGGCGTGCACCAGCGCCAGCCCTTCCTCCAGGTCGAGCATGTCCACCACGAAGGACTCGCCCTGGTGCAGGTGCACTGCTCCCGGGTGCGCGGTCGCGGGGGCGCGGCCGCCGTCGACGGTGCCGAGCAGGCGGCCGGACTCGGCGTCGACGATGGCGACCTGCTTGCCGATGCCGCCGCGGATGTCAACGGACGCATGGGGGTTGGACTCCGCAGTGACGAACCAGCCGTGCGCGCGACGCCGGATGAGCCCCCGCTCGGCGAGCCCGTTGAGCAGGTCGACGGCGCCGAACTGCTCGACCTCGGCGTCGCTGAGCGGCAGCTCCATCGCCGCGCACAGCAGCTGGGGCCCGAGCACGTACGGGTTGGACGGATCGGTGACGGTGGCCTCGACCGGTTTCTCCAGCAGCGCGGCCGGGTGGTGGACCAGGTACGTGTCGAGCGGATCGTCGCGGGCGACCAGCACCACCAGCGAGCCCTCGCCGCGGCGGCCGGACCGCCCGGCCTGCTGCCAGAACGAGGCGACGGTGCCGGGGAAGCCCGCGACCACCACCGCGTCGAGGCCGGCGATGTCGACCCCGAGCTCGAGGGCATTGGTGGTCGCGGCGCCGAGCAGGGTCCCGTCCGCGAGCGAGGCCTCCAGCTCGCGTCGGTCCTCGGCCAGGTAGCCGGCCCGGTAGGCGGCGACCCGTTCGGTCAGGTCCGGGGCGGACTCCGCGAGTAGCCTTTTCGTGCCCATCGCGGTCAACTCGGCGCCGCGGCGCGAGCGGACGAAGGTCAGGGTGCGGGCGCCCTCGATCATCAGGTCGGCCATGATCCGGGCGGCCTCCGACCCGGCGGCGCGGCGGACCGGGGCACCGTTCTCGCCGGTCACCTCGGCCATCAGCGGGGGCTCCCACAGCGCGACCGTCCGCGGGCCGTGCGGGGAGCCGTCGGCGGTGACCTCCTCGCATGGCGCGCCGATCAGCCGGGACGCCGCGGCTCCAGGCGCAGCGGTGGTGGCGCTGGCGAGGATGAACACCGGGTCGGCGGCGTAGCGGCGGGCGATCCGCTTCAGCCTGCGCAGGACCAGTGCCACGTTCGAGCCGAAAACTCCTCGGTAGGAGTGACATTCGTCGATCACGATGTAGCGCAGGTTCCGAAAGAAATGGGCCCAGCGCTGGTGCGAGCGCAGCATGCCGATGTGCAGCATGTCCGGGTTGGTGAAGATCCAGCGCGAGTTGGCTCGCACCCACTGACGCACCTCTGTCGGGGTGTCGCCGTCAAAAGCGTTGGGGTAGACGGTCGCGAGCGATTCGGCCTGCTCGGTGAGCGCGATGGTGGACCGGATCTGGTCGGCCCCGAGGGCCTTGGTCGGGGCGAGGTAGAGGGCGGTCGCGCGCGGGTCCTCGGCGAGGGCGGTGAGGATGGGCAGCTGGTAGGCCAGTGATTTGCCGGATGCGGTGCCGGTGGCGACCACGACGTGCGTGCCGGCCGCGGCGAGCGAGGCGGCGGCCTCCTGATGCGTCCACGGCAGCGGGATTCCGTTGCCGCGCATGGCATCGACGACATCGGGGTGAATCCACGATGGCCATTGCGTGAACCGGGACTCGCGAGCGGGCAGTTCCGCCACGTGGGTGAGCGGATCTTCGCCGCGGGGGGTGCCTGCGAGCACCCGATCGAGCAGCGACTGCCCGTAGCTTGCTGCGGCGGCCGGTTGGCTCACTGATAACTCCGAGTTCGTTGGTTGGCCGCGTAGACGTGCCCGTTCACCTGCGGTTTTGATGGTACTTGCCGGGATGTGTTTAACACTGTGTAGCCCTTGCCAATACTTGACGAGCGTCCAATAGAGTGGTTGCCGACGCGCCGTCGGATACAAGATCATTTCTTTACGACCATTGTTTGGATTTCGACTGTTGCCATCGCGCGAACCGTGATTGACTTATAAGTGGTCGCAGCTTCTGTGTTCGTGTACGCGCTCGCAGGATCGATGTTGCGAGCGCGGTGGCGATGCTTTTCCTGAGGGGGAAATCAGCGGTACAGCGGTCGGAACCGGCCCGGTGGACTGTTGACTGCTGTTCACCGAATCCGGTGTTAGAAAGTGAAGGAAAAGTATGGCACAGGGCACTGTGAAGTGGTTCAACGCGGAGAAGGGCTTTGGCTTCATCGCCCCCGAGGACGGCTCCGCTGACGTCTTCGTCCACTACTCCGAGATTCAGGGCAGCGGTTTCCGCACGCTCGAGGAGAACCAGCGCGTCGAGTTCGAGGTCGGTCAGGGCACCAAGGGTCCCCAGGCCACCGGCGTTCGCGCGGTCTGATTCATTCGTTCCTCGAGACGGATCATCTCGTCCCCCAGCGCCGTGAGGTGGTGGGGGACGAGTCGTTTCCCACCGGGCTCCGCGCGGCCTGCCGTGTCAGCGCGGGCCGGACGGCCGGATTGTCCTACTGTCCCTCTTGTGAACCAGCTGTCCTTCTTCTCCGCGGAGGCGGTGCCGCCCGCGGTATCGGACCTGAGCGGGCTGCTGGCCGCGCAGGGGCAGGTCTCCGCCGCCGCCGGCCGGGCCAGGGTGTCGGTCGTGGTCGACGCCTCGTGGCGGGCCGACGCCGTCGCCGAGCTGATCGAGGAGACCGGGCTGGCCGCCGAGATCACCCGATCCGATGAGGGCAGCCCCCTGGTCCGCACCGCATCGGTGCCCGAGCTGGCCGCGCTCGCGGCCCAATGGACCAAGGGTGCGGTCAAGGCGGTGCCCGTCGGCTGGATCCCGGACTCGCGCGCCCTGCGGGCCTGGGTGCTGGCCGCGGGCAGGTCCGAGGGTGAGGGCGATCGGTTCGTGCTCGGCCTCGACCCGCACGCCCCCGACACCCACCCGGTGCTCGCCCAATCGCTGATGCGGGCCGGGATCGCCCCCACCCTCATCGGCACCCGCGGAGCGGGCCCCGGGCTCAGGATCGTGGGGCACAAGCGGCTGATGCGGCTGGTCGAGAACATCGGGCAGGCCCCTGACCGGCAGGAGGCGCGCGAGGCCTGGCCGCAGGTGTAGAACAGTCGACACGGGATTGATCTGCAAAGATGGTCTCGCGGATGTGTCACTCTGTTACTGAAGTGATCGCCGTTTCGAGTCGAGGAAGGTGCAGGCAGCAAGGTGGCAGCTCGGGAGAAGGACACGGCGGGCGACAGCCCCGCCACAGCCGACCAGACGCGCCGTCTCGTGATCGTCGAGTCGCCGACCAAGGCCAGGAAAATTGCCCCCTACCTGGGCAAGAACTACGTCGTCGAGGCCTCGGTCGGCCATATTCGCGACCTCCCGCGTGGTGCGGCGGACGTGCCTGCCAAGTACAAGGGTGAGCCGTGGGCCCGGCTCGGCGTCAACGTCGACCACGACTTCGAGCCGCTCTACGTGGTGAGCCCGGACAAGAAGACCAAGGTCGCCGAGCTCAAGAGCCTGCTCAAGGACGCCGACGAGCTCTACCTCGCCACCGACCCCGACCGCGAGGGCGAGGCCATCGCCTGGCACCTGCTCGAGACCCTCAAGCCGAAGATCCCGGTCCGCCGGATGGTCTTCCACGAGATCACCAAGCCCGCCATCCTGGCCGCGGCCGAGGACACCCGCGACCTCGACCAGGACCTGGTGGACGCGCAGGAGACCCGGCGCATCCTCGACCGCCTCTACGGCTACGAGGTCAGCCCGGTGCTGTGGAAGAAGGTCATGCCGAAGCTGTCGGCAGGCCGAGTGCAGTCGGTGGCGACGCGCGTCATCGTGCAGCGCGAACGCGAGCGGATGGCCTTCCGGTCCGCCGAGTACTGGGACATCTCCGCCACCCTCGACGCTGGCGCCGAGGCGAACCCGCGCAGCTTCGGCGCGCGCCTGGTCAGTGTCGACGGCAGCCGCGTGGCCGCGGGCCGCGATTTCGGGGCCGACGGCCAGCTGAAGTCGACCGGCGTCACGGTGCTGGACGAGGGCTATGCCCGCCGCCTCGCCGAGGCGCTGCACGGCACCGATCTCACCGTTTCGTCCGCCGAGGACAAGCCGTACACCCGCAAGCCGTACGCGCCGTTCATGACCTCGACGCTGCAGCAGGAGGCGGCACGCAAACTGCGCTTCACTTCCGAGCGCACCATGCGGACCGCGCAGCGGCTGTACGAGAACGGCCACATCACCTACATGCGTACCGACTCGACCACGCTGTCGGCGTCGGCGATCTCCGCGGCGAGGGCGCAGGCCACCGAGCTGTACGGCGCCGAGTACGTCAGCCCGTCGCCGCGGCAGTACACCCGCAAGGTCAAGAACGCGCAGGAGGCGCACGAGGCGATCCGCCCCGCCGGCGACGTCTTCGCCACCCCGGGGCAGCTGCACTCGCAGCTGGCCGCCGACGAGTTCAAGCTCTACGAGCTGATCTGGCAGCGCACCGTGGCCTCGCAGATGGCGGACGCCCGCGGCACCACCCTGACGCTGCGGATCACCGGCACCGCGGGCACCGGCGAGGAGTGCACCTTCTCCGCGTCCGGCCGCACCATCACCTTCGCGGGCTTCCTCAAGGCATACGTCGAGAGCGTCGACGAGGAGGCGGGCGGCCAGTCCGACGACGCCGAGTCGCGGCTGCCAGTGCTCGTCGCCGGGCAGGCGGTCACCGCCACCAAGCTCGATCCGGACGGTCACACGACGAACCCGCCCGCCCGCTACACCGAGGCCAGCCTGATCAAGGCCCTCGAGGAGCTGGGCATCGGTCGACCGTCGACGTACTCGTCGATCATCAAGACGATCCTGGACCGCGGCTACGTCTACAAGCGCGGCAGTGCCCTTGTGCCGTCCTGGGTGGCGTTCGCCGTGATCGGCCTGCTGGAGGCACATTTCGGCAGGCTGGTCGACTTCGACTTCACGGCAGGCATGGAGGACGACCTCGACGAGATCGCCGGTGGCCGCGAGCAGCGCGGAAACTGGTTGTCCAGCTTCTACTTCGGTGGCGAGCGCGGCGCCGAGGGTTCGGTCGCGCGCTCCGGTGGACTGAAGAAGATGGTCGGTACCAATCTCGAGGACATCGATGCCCGCGAGGTGAACTCGATCCGGTTGTTCGCCGATTCCGAGGGCCGCGACGTCGTGGTGCGGGTCGGCCGGTTCGGGCCGTACCTCGAGCGCATGGTCGTCAATCCCGATGACCCCGACGGTGATCCGGTCTCGCAGCGCGCGAACCTGCCCGACGACCTGCCCCCGGACGAGCTGTCGCCCGAGTACGCGGAGAAGCTGTTCGCCACCCCGCAGGACGGTCGCAAGCTCGGCGTCGACCCGCTCACCGGGCACGAGATCGTCGCGAAGGAGGGGCGTTTCGGTCCGTACGTGACCGAGATCCTGCCCGAGCCGGAACCCGAACCCGAACCCGAGCCGGACATCGTGCCGGTCACGGCCGAGGGGGAGGGCGCCGTCACGACCAAGGCGCCCGCGAAGAAGGCCGCCGCGAAGAAGACCGCCAAGAAGGCCGCGGGCCCGAAGCCGCGGACCGGCTCGCTGCTCAAGAGCATGGACGTGGCGACGGTGACGCTCGAGGACGCGCTGCGGCTGCTCTCGCTGCCGCGCGTGGTCGGCGTCGACCCGGAGTCGAAGGAAGAGATCACCGCGCAGAACGGGCGTTACGGCCCGTACCTGAAGAAGGGCACCGATTCTCGTTCGCTGGAGAACGAGGAGCAGATGTTCACGGTGACCCTCGAGGAGGCGCTGAAGATCTACGCGGAGCCCAAGCGTCGGGGCCGCACGGGCGCGGCGACCCCGCCGCTGCGTGAGCTCGGCAAGGACTCGGCGACGGACAAGCCGATGGTGATCAAGGACGGCCGCTTCGGTCCGTACGTCACCGACGGCGAGACGAACGCGAGCCTGCGCAAGGACGACGATGTCGCGACCATCACCGACGAGCGCGCCTCGGAGCTGCTCGCCGACCGGCGCGCGCGTGGCCCGGTGAAGAAGAAGGCCGCCGCGAAGAAGGCGCCTGCCAAGAAGGCCGCTGCGAAGAAGACCGCGGCCAAGAAGGCGCCTGCCAAGGCGGCCGCGAAGAAGGCTGCAGCGAAGAAGTCCTGACCGACCCGCGCTGAGGTGGTGTAGCCGAGGTGGCGTATCGGGAACTGCGCGCGGAGGTTCCGGGGACGGTCGCCTGGTCGGTGATCGCCGGGCCCCGCCCGCAGCAGGACGAAGGCACCCTGGTCCTGCCCGACGGGTGCATGGATCTGATCTGGCACTGCGGCGGGCTGCTGGTGGCAGGCCCGGACACCCGGGCGCACCGCACCACCGCCGCGGGTACCAGGGCGATCGGCTTGCGGTTCGCGCCAGGTGTCGGTCCGCATGTGTTCGGTGTCCGCGCCGACGAGCTGCGGGACGTCCGGGTGCCGTTGGATCAGCTGTGGCCGGATGCGATGGTGCGCAGGCTCTTCCATGCCGCCGAGGCGGATCCGCTGCGGGCGATCAGTGCGGCGGCACGCGACCGTCTCGACGGGGTGGGGGGTCCCGTCGAGACCGCGATCGCGGCGCGGCTGGCCCGCGGTGTCCCGGTGGCGCAGGTCGCCGCGGATGTGGGCTGGAGCGAACGCCGTCTGCACCGAAAGTCCTTGTCCGCATTCGGGTACGGCCCGAAGACGCTGGCCAGGGTGCTCCGCTTCGACCGCGCGCTCGCGCTCGCCCGCGCGGGTGTCCCGCTCGCCAGGGTCGCGGCGGAGGCGGGCTTCAGCGATCAGGCACACCTGGCCAGGGAGGTCCGGGCGTTGTCCGGGGCCTCGATGACGGGGCTCCTCGGTCAGCCGGGCAGGGCCGAGAACAGCTCGATACCGTGGCCGTCCGGGTCCCTGACGACCGCGTAGCGCTGTCCCCAGAACGCGTCCCACGGCTTGGACTCCGCGGCGCAGCCTGCCTCGGTGAGCTCGCTGAACTTGGCGTCGACCGCTTCGGGCGTGCCGCAGTCGAAGGCCATCGAGGGGCCACCGGTCCCCTGCGTGAACTCGGGGGAGAAGCTGCGGATGACCTCGAGGGTGTCCCAGGCGACCCGCAGTCCGCCAGCCAGGGTGATCTCGTGGTGTTTCTCCTGGCCGGGATCGGCCGGCAGGTCGAAGCCGAGCCGCCGGTAGATGTCGAAGGATCGGGACAGGTCCGCGACGGCGAGACCGATCATCGAGAGCTGTGGTGTCATGCCGCGACGGTAGTTCCCTGCGGCCTGGACCGTCTTGAACGTTTCGGACACCCGCCCGGTGGCGTCGGCCCCGCCCGATAGGCTCGGCCCGTGGCGGGAGTATTCGATCGACTGGTCGGCCAGGAGCACGTCGAGGTGGAGCTGACCGGTGCCGCGAGGGCGGCAAGGGGCGGCGCCGAATCGGCGGGTTCGCTGATGACGCACTCCTGGCTGTTCACCGGGCCGCCCGGCTCCGGACGCTCCGTCGCGGCGCTGTGCTTTGCCGCCGCGCTGCAGTGCACCGACGAGGGCGAACCCGGGTGCGGGCGATGCCACGCCTGCACGACAACGATGGCCGGAACCCACGGCGACGTGCGCCGGGTGATCCCGGAGGGGCTGAGCATCAGCGTCGCGGAGATGCGCGGCATCGTGCAGACCGCGTCGCGGCGCCCCAGCACCGGGCGCTGGCAGGTGGTGGTGATCGAGGACGCGGACCGGCTGACCGAGGGCGCGGCCAACGCGCTGCTCAAGGTCGTCGAGGAGCCGCCTGCGCGGACCGTGTTCCTGCTGTGCGCGCCCTCGGTGGACCCGCAGGACATCTCGGTGACGCTGCGGTCCCGGTGCAGGCACGTGGCGCTGGTGACCCCGTCGGTGGAGGCGATCGCCGGGGTGCTGCGCGAGCGCGATCAGCTCGACGCCGAGACCGCGCTGCTGGCCGCCTCGATCAGTGGCGGCCACGTCGGCAGGGCCCGACGGCTGGCGACGGACGAGGAGGCCCGAACGCGGCGCGGCCAGGCACTGGGCATCGCCTCCGCGGCGACCCGCCCGGCCACCGGATACGCCGCCGCCGACGAGCTGGTCCGGGCCGCGGAGGCCGAGGCCAAGGAGATGAGCGCGGCCCGCGACGAACGCGAGACCGAGGAACTGCGCACCGCCCTCGGCGCGGGCGGGACCGGCAAGGGGGCGGCCGGCGCGCTGCGCGGGTCGGCCGGGGCGCTCAAGGACCTCGAGCGCAGGCAGAAGTCGCGGGCCACCAGGACCGGCCGCGACAGCCTCGACCGCGCCCTGATGGACCTGGCGGGGCTGTACCGGGACGCGCTGGCGGTCGCGCTGGGGTCGGGGGCGCAGCCGAACCACCCGGACAAGGCGGACCAGGTCAGGAAGATGGCCGCGGCGGGCAGCCCCGAGGCGCTGCTGCGGTGTGTCGAGGCGGTGCTCGAGTGCCGCGAGGCGCTCTCGATCAACGTCAAGCCCCGGTTCGCGGTGGCCGCGATGGTCGCCAAGCTGGGTGCCGAGCTGAAGTAGTGGGGGCCGTTTTCGCATCCGCGGGGTGAGCCGCTAGACTCCCTCTGGCTCGACCGCGAGGTCGGGCACGCCGCCTTAGCTCAGTCGGTAGAGCATTTCACTCGTAATGAAAAGGTCAAGAGTTCGATTCTCTTAGGCGGCTCCACTCGAAAGGCCCCTCGCCCGCACCCGCGGGAGAGGGGCCTTTCGAGTTCGGCGCGCGAGTGCGGGAGACTCCTCACATGACCACCGAACTCGAGCCGACGAAGTCCACCCGCGCCTGTCGCCGCGTCGTGACCGGAGCCGCCGTCGGCGCGCTCGTCGCGGTGGGGTTCGTCGTCGCCAACCGGTTCCGGACCCGCCCGTCGGTCACCCAGGCGCTCTGGGACGCCGACCCGATCGGCCCGGACGACCTCGCCGGGTAGCCCGACCCGCGCTCAGTCGGTGACGGCGGCGAGCGCGTCGAACTCGCTCGCGTCGTGCGCACAGATGATGGTGACCTCGTCGCCGTGTGCGGCGTGCAGTTCGCGGAGCCTGCCCTGGTTGGTGATTCGCGACCGGCGATCCATCTCCATCAGGATCTGGGTCGCCCGCAGGCCCGGCGGGCAGGAGGGCGGGGTCAGCTTCTCGTCGGCGAAGTAGTACCCGTCGCCCGCGTGCAGGAACCAGCCGCCGCCGGGACGACGCACCGCCACCGCGCTGTGCCCGAAGGTGTGTCCGCGCAGCGGTATCAGCAGCACGTCCTCGCTGACCGCCTGCACCGATTCGAAGCCGAACCACCGGTCGCCGCCGGGGCGGTGCTCGACCCAGGTCGGATCGTGCGCCCACTGTTTCGCGCTGTACCGCGTCTTGTCGAGCAGCGTCGGCCTGGTGCGCGCGGTCGCGAGCTCGTCGGCGTGCACGTGCACGCGCGCCCACGGAAAGTCGCCGAGGCCGCCCGCGTGGTCGCCGTCCAGGTGGGTGACCACGATGTCGCGGACGTCGGACGGGTCGTAGCCGAGCGCGCGCACCTGGGCGACGGCGGTGAGCGCGAGGTTCATCCTGGCGCCGACCGACATCACGAACGGCCTGCCGAGCCTGCCGACCGGATCGGCGACGTCGGCCGTGCCGAAGCCGGTGTCCACCAGCGTCAGGCCCTCCGGTCCCTCGACCAGCAGGCAGTGGGCGACCAGGCGTGACGGGGCGAGGCCAGGGACGAGGCCTGCGCTGGGGCACATCGTCGCGCAGCTGAGGTGGTGGATGCGTTGGCTCACGATCGACAACTCTGCGGCCTGGTCGTGTCCGGCGCAACAGCGGACCGGCGCCAGAGCCGCCGGGATCACGTGGTCGGATTCGGAACCCGAGTGTCGGGTATTGACCGGGGCGATGCGTACCCTACTTTGGGTCGCGGCTGGATCGCCCGGGCTGGACTGCGCCGGAATGCCAGGCCGCAGAGAGGATTCGACGATGAAGTTGATGTACGCCCTCTGGGGGCCGCGCTTGTCGGACACGTTGTTCGCTGAGCAGCTCCGCGAGCGACTCGCCGCGCTCGGAGCCACCAGGTTCCAGGTCAACATCGACGATGCCGACGTGGCGCCCGCGCAGCTCCGCCTGACGACCTACGAGCGGCCCGTCGGTGCCATCGTCAGCATCTGGATTCCGCACGAGCTCGCGGCCGTCACCGAAGCCCTCTCGGCGGCTGCCGACCGAATCGCGGGATGGGTGGTCGAGGAACGGGTGTTGATGCCTGCGCCATCGACAGCGAACGGAGTCCGCACCGAGGCCCTGGCCAACGTCGCACTGCTGCGGATCCCCGCCGGGATGGATCGACCCGAATGGCTCGACCGCTGGCAGAACCACCACACCACCGTGGCGATCGAGACCCAGGCCACCTTCGGCTACGTGCAGAACACCGTGGTCGAGCCGCTCACCGCGGGCGCCCGGGTCGACGCTCTTGTCGAGGAACTGTTCCCGATGGCCGCGATGACCGATCCGCACGCGTTCTACGGGAGCGCAGGGGACGACGCCGAGCTCGGGCGCCGGGTGGCGCGGATGATCGAGAGCACCGCCACCTTCGGCGCGAGCACCGACGTGGACGTGATCCCCACCAGTCGATATGTGTACGACCGGACCGGGGAGCGGCCTACCTGGTGATCTGCTCCAGGATCACCCGGTGCACGTGCTGCGCCTTCTCGATGCCGCGGAAATCGGCCTCGTAGGTCTGCTGGCCGATGTCAACGGCGATGCTGCTCGACGAGAAGAAATGTCCGGCCCACGATTTGTTGCTGAGAAAGGACACCGACCGGACATTCTTGTACGGAATGGACGTGATCGCGGTTCTGCTGCCGACGAAGCTCTTGTCCTGAATGACGACGCGGAGATCGGTCAGTCCGATGAATCCGGTGCCCGCACCGATGCAGTCGTAGACGGCGATGATCGTCTCGCCCTCGAGAATCGCCTGCTGTACTTGCTTGAGCTGTTCGGACTTGTCGAATATCGGTTCGGTCATGTCTGTCTCCTTGTCGCTGCCGTTCGTCTCGCAGTCTCAGGAGCCGACGTAGAAGACCCTCGACACTCGCGATCCCGGCGTCGTTGCCTGTGCTTTGGGATCAGGCGAAATGTAGCCCTCGAGAACCGGCCGGACAAGGACCGTGGCCGAATGTCGTTCCGGGCTATGGTTTGGGAAGTGAACCACCACCCTGCGGACAGGAAGTGGCGCCATGTCGGACCCGAATCAGCCCCAGCAGCCCGGCCCGACGTCGCCAGGTCCGCCGCCGCCCCAGCCCCCGTACGGCCAGCAGCCGCCGCAGTACGGGCCGCCGCAGTACGGTGCCCCGCAGTACCCGCCGCCAGGTCAGCCGCCCTACGGCGGCGCGCCGCAGTACCCGCAACAGCCGGGCTATCCGCCGCCGGGCCAGCCCTACGGCAGTCCGCCACCGCCCGCCTACCCGTATGCCTCCTGGTGGTCTCGGGTCGGCGCGTATCTGCTCGACCGGATCGTGGTCCCGCTGCCCGGCTACCTGCTCGCGGGGCTCGGGGCATTCATCGCATTCAAGGACTCGAGCTCGGTCACGACCACCTACTCGGGCGACTATTACTACGACTCCGACACCGAGCTGACGAATGTCAACGGCGTCGGCGTGGCCATCATGGTGGCCGGGATTCTGCTGGCGCTCGCGTTGCTGGTCTGGAACATGGTGTTCCGGCAGGGCAACACCGGGCAGACGCTCGGCAAGAAGTGGCTGAGCATCTCGGTGGTCCGCGAGGCGGACGGACGGCCCCTCGGTCCAGGCATGGCGTTGGTGCGGTGGTTGCTGCTGTGGATTCTCGGCGACCTCTGCTTCCTGAATTTCCTGTGGCCGCTGTGGGATCCGCGGCATCGGTGCTGGCACGACATGCTGGTCACCTCTGTCGTGATCAAGGGCGCGGTGACGGCCCCGCAATGAGTGTCATGGTGACGCGATGACGGTGATGCAGACGGGGAGCAGGGCCCGCTCGATGCGTGCGCCGATGGCCGTCGCGGCGGCAGGCCTCGGCGCGGCGACCCTGCTCTACCTGCGCGACCCGCACCGCGCGGGCGCCTACGGGTTCTGCCCGTTCCACGTGCTCACCGGCTGGTGGTGCCCGGGCTGCGGTGGGCTGCGCGCGGTGAACGACCTCACCCACGGGGACCTGATCGGGTCGCTGTCGAGCAACGTGCTGATCCTGCCGCTGGTGCTGGTATTGGCGGTGGCGTGGATGCGCTGGCTGCGGCGGCGGTGGGGCGGGGTCGACGACCGGATGATCGTGCTCGGCCGGTCCGCCACGATCGCGATACTGGTGTTGTCGGCGGTGTTCACCGTGGTGCGTAACACCCCGTGGGGTGCGGTGCTCGCGCCGACCTGACGACCGATGAACTCGACCTGGAGGTATCCGATGGCAATGCAGATCTTCTCGCTGATCGTGCTCGTCGGCGCGCTGGTCGTCCTCATCCCGGTCGCGCGTCGGGTGTTCCGCAAGCACGACGACTGATTCGGCGCGTCCGGTCGACAGCGGCGGTCGCTCTGGTCAATGCTCAGCTATGGCCGAATCGCTGAAGGACCGCGTGCGGGAGAAGCTGCTTCGTCAGATCGCCGAGGACGGCGGCCATCCCTCCGAGCGCGGCGAGGGCAACGATCCGCGGCTGGTCGCGCTCGACGACGACCTCGCCGCACTGGACGAGGCGCTCGACGACGATCCCGTGATCGAGCACCTCGCGGCCAAGTACTGGGTGCCATAGGCCACCCCAGAAATACCACCCCACCTGCGGCGGTGCTGCGCGCGGCCGGTATAAATACATCTTGTGTCTAAGTTGCATTCGGCGGCGGAGGTCGTCTACCGCGAGGTGAAGGAGCGGATCCTGTCCGCCGCGCTGCCCGGTGGTGAGCTGATCAGTGAGGGCGAGATCGCCGCCGAGATGGGTACCAGTCGCACCCCCGTCCGCGAGGCGTTCCTCCGGCTCGAGGCCGAGGGTTGGATGCGGCTCTACCCCAAGCGCGGGGCGCTGATCGTGCCCGTCGCCGACGGCGAGGCCGAACACGTCGTGGCCGCGCGCAGGCTTGTCGAGACGGACGCCGTCCGGACCGTCGCCGGCAACGAGACCGCCAGGACCGGGTTGGCCTCGGCCCTGCGCGCGAACCTCGTCGCTCAGCGCGAGGCGGCGGCGAGCGGGGACGTGGACGGGTTCAGCGGCCTCGACGCCGACTTTCACGGGCTGATCGTGCGCGCAGGCGGCAACCCGCTGCTCGTCACCTTCTACGCCCGCCTGCGCGAGCGGCAGCGGCGAATGACCGCGCGCTCGCTGGCCAGGGACCCGCTGCAGCTCGCGTCGATCATCGACGATCACACGGCGCTGGCCGACCTGGTCGAATCGGCGGACGCCGACGGCTACGACGCCGCCGTCACGGTGCACATGCGCCGCGTGCACGGCCTGCCGCTGCTGTCGGCCGGTGCCCGATGAGCGTGCAGACCGGCACCAGGGCCGACACCGCACCGGCCGCGCTCGGCCGCCGTGCGCGGAACCGGACCGTGGCGCCGTGGGCGCTCGTGTCCGCGGCGATGTTCGCTGTCGCGTGGGGCGGCAACGAGTTCACCCCGCTGCTGGTGATGTACCGCCTCGACCACGGCTACTCCCCGGTGGTGGTGGACAGCTTCCTGTTCGCGTACGTGTTCGGCATCGTGCCCGCCCTGCTCATCGGCGGGCCGCTGTCGGACCGGCTCGGCCGACGGCCGGTGATGCTGCCCGCCCCGTTCATCGCGGCGGCCGGATCCCTTGTGCTCGCCACCGGAGCGGACAGCTCCGTGCTGCTCGTCGGCGGACGCATCCTCAGCGGCATCGGTCTCGGCATCGGCATGGCGGTCGGCGGCAGCTGGCTCAAGGAACTGTCGGCGGAGCCGTGGGATCGGCGCGCGGGCGCCGGTTCGGGTGCCAGGCGCGCGGCCATGAGCCTGACCGCCGGGTTCGCCCTCGGCGCCGGGGTCGCGGGCGTGCTGGCGCAGTGGGCGCCGTGGCCGAGCGCACTGGCGTACCTGGTGCACATCTCGATCGCCGTGGTCGCGGGGGTCGCCCTGTTCGCGACGCCGGAGACCCGGCCCGTGGTGCCCGCCGATCAGCGCGTCCCGCTCCGCGAGGACTTGCGGATCCCGGCGGCCGGGCACCTGCGCTTCCGGTACGTCATCGTCCCGCTCGCGCCGTGGGTGTTCGGGTCGGCCAGCTGCGCCTACGCGGTGATGCCCGCGCTGATGGCCGAGCACAGCGGGGGTCGTCCTGTCGCGTTCTCGGCGCTGCTCTGCGTGGTCGCGCTGGCCGGGGGGTTCTCGATCCAGGCCGTGGGCAGGCGCATCGACACCCCGCGCAGCGCAAGGGCGGTTGCCGTCGCGCTCGCGATCCTGGTGGTGGGTATGACCGTCGCCGCGGTCGCCGCCGACCGGCTGACGGTCCCGCTGGCGCTGGCGGCGGCCGTCGTGCTCGGCGGTGGCTACGGCATGGCGCTGGTATCCGGGCTGCAGGAGATCCAGCGGATCGCGCGCCCCGACGACCTTGCCGGGCTCACCGCGGTGTTCTACTCGCTGACCTACATCGGGTTCGCGGTCCCCGCGGCGATGGCGCTGTGTGTGCAGGCCTGGCCGACGGTGTTCAGCTACCCGCTGCTGTTCCTGATAGGCGCCGTCGTCGCCGCGGCGTCCCTGGTGCTGGTGCTGGTCAAGAGCCGATCGCACCTGCCGACCCGCTGACAGCGGGTGGCGAGGTGGCGGCGGGCCTAGGCGGGCAGGGGGACCGGAACGCGGAGGTCGCCGATCTCTACACCCGTCAGATTGGCGCCAACGCCGGGCGTGGACAGCGGGCCGACGGCGGTCTCGCCTGCCCTCGCGTTGAAGCTGTCGCTGGGGAGCTGTGCCGAGGCGATGCCTGCACCCGCCGTGAGGACGAATGCGGCGGTGGCCAGCGCGGCGGCGGCGCGGTTGAGGGTTCTGGTGGACATGTCGGGGCCTTTCGGTCGGGAGGGCGGTCGGGGCGGCACGAGGCGACCCTGCTCAGGGGGCCGGCGCGGCCTCGGGCGAGGAGGCGGGCCGGGCCCCTGTGCTGAGACGAGGACTTGCCCCAGGCAAGAACTGGTCGCGATCAGCAGAACGTCACGAAGGCGCAGCTGCCGCCTGCGCCGCCGTTGCCCACGTTCGGCGAGCCCTGGTTGTTGCCGTTCGAGAGCAGCTGGATGCCGCCGACGCCGACGTTGAACGAGCCGCCGTTCCCGCCGTTCGGGTCGGCGGATGCAACACCAGCGCCTGCGCCCAGGGCGGCGGCCGAGAGGGCGAGGGCGGCAATGGTTCGCTTGATCGTGTTCGACATGTGAATCTCCTTGCTGGGTGGTGGTTTTGCTGACACGACAAGAGTCGCGTGTCAGCACCCACCGCCGCTATCCACCACAGGAGGGAAACCCGTCACCACCCTCCGCAGCCGCCTACGGCATCGCCTTCTGGAACAGCCACGCGTCCCACAGCGGGCGCAGCGACCGATCGGTGTAATGCGCCGCCAGGTCGGTGAATTCCTCGGTGGTGACGGTGCCGTGGCGGTGCTTGGCCGTCCACTGCCGGAGCAGGTCGAAGAAGGCCTCGTCGCCGAGCGTGGTCCGCAGCGCGTGCAGGGTGAGGGCGCCGCGCTTGTAGACCCGGTCGTCGAACATCAGCTCGGGCCCCGGGTCGCCGAGCAGCACGTCGTACGGCAGCCCGGTGAGGTTGCGGTGCGCCTGGGTCGCGATCTCCTGCGCCGACGGCCCGCCGGAGTTCTCCGACCACAGCCATTCCGCGTAGCAGGCGAAGCCCTCGTGCAGCCAGATGTCGCGCCACGACCCCAGCGTCAGGCTGTTGCCGAACCACTGGTGCGCCAGCTCGTGCGCGACCAGCCGTTCGGCGCTGCGCCTGCCGTCGCAGTGGTTCGCGCCGAAGACCGAGATGCCCTGCGCCTCAATGGGAATCTCCAGTTCGTCGTCGGTGACGACGACGGTGTAGTCCTCGAACGGGTAGGGCCCGAACAGTCGGACGAAAGTCTCCATCATCTGCGGCTGCCTGCCGAAGTCGTGCTCGAACGCCGTCCGCAGCCGCTGGGGGAGCACCGCGTGCATGGGGACGGCACCGTTGTCGACGTGCCTGCGCTCGTACGGTCCGATCTGGATGGTGGCCAGGTAGCTGGCCATCGGCTCGGTCTGTTCGTACACCCAGGTGGTGTGGCTGGCGCGGACCTGCTTGCGCACCAGCGCGCCGTTCGCCAGCGCGTAGTACGGCGAGTCCGTGGTGATCGAGATCCGGTAGCTGGCCTTGGAGCCGGGATGGTCGTCGCAGGGAAACCAGGACGCGGCGCCGTTCGGCTGGCTGGCCACCAGCGCGCCCTCGGTCAGCTCCTCCCAGCCCACCTCGCCCCAGAGGCTGCGGATCGGTTTCGGGGTGCCCGCGTACTGCACGGTGACCGACAGCGCGCCGCCCGCCGGGATCGCATGCGCCGGGGTGATCGTCAGCTTCCCCTGCTGGTGGGTGTACTTCGCGGGCCTGGCACCGTTGACCGACACCTTGGACACCGACAGGCTCTGCGACAGGTCGAAGGCGAACTTCGCCCGGATCTCCGTGGTGACGGCGGTGACCGACGCCTTGCCGGACAGCCGGTTCCCGTGCACCTTGTAGGTCAGGTCCAGCTCGTAACGCGACACCCGATAGCCGTGGTTGCCGACGTGGGGCAGGTACGAATCGATCGGTTCCTCGTAGAACTTCCCCGGCTTCACCATCGTCACGCCCAGGGGGTGATCGGGTTGCCCTGCCAGCGGGTGTTCGGCGGCACCGTGTCGCCGCGCATCACGAGCGACGCGGGCCCGACCGTGGCCCCGTCGCCGATACCTGCCGCGGGCAGCGCGACGCAGTGCGGTCCCAGGGTTGCTCCGTTGCCGAGGGTGACGGTGTCCATGGACATGATCCGATCATGGAACAGGTGGGTTTGCACGACGCAACCCCGTTCCACGGTCGCGCCGTCGCCGAGGGTCACCAGGTCCGCCTCTGGGAGCCAATAGGATTCGCACCAGACGCCGCGGCCGATCGTCGCACCCATGCCACGGAGGTAGACGGCGAGCACGGCGGTGCCGGTGGCCGCGCGCGCGAACCAGGGCGCGGCGACGGTTTCCACGAAGGCGTCCGACACCTCGTTGCGCCAGACGAAGGAGCTCCACAGCGGGTGCTCCACCTTCCGGATCCGCCCGACGACGAGCCACTTCGCCACGACGGAGGCGGTGCCGGCCACCGCGCCCGCGACCAGCAGCACGATCCCGCTGAACAGGGCCGCGAACCAGAAGCCGACCGCGCCCGCCATCGCCTGCAGCGCGAACAGCACGCCGAGGCCGATGCCGAAGGTGATCATGACCGGGATCAGCCGGCACGTCTCCACGACGGCCCTGGCGACCTTGAGCCGCAGCGGCGGTTCGAACGTCCGGGACGAGTCGGTGTCGCCCACCGACCGGCGCAGCCGCACCGGCGGGCTGCCCAGCCACGACGAGCCGGACTTGGCCTTGCTCGGCGCGGCGGACAGCACCGCGACCAGACCGTTCTTCGGTACCCGCCGACCGGGCCCCGCCATCCCGGAGTTGCCGAGGAAGGCGCGCTTGCCGACCTTGGCCTCCTTGATGTGCAGCCAGCCGCCGCCGAGCTCGTAGGAGGCGACCATGGTGTCGTCGGCGAGGAACGCGCCGTCCGCGACCGTGGTGAACTTCGGCAGCACCAGCGCCGTGGAGATCTCGGTGTTCTTGCCGATGTTCGCGCCGAGCAGCCGCATCCAGACCGGGGTGAGCAGGCTGGCGTACAGCGGGAACAGCAGGGTCCTCGCCGAGTCCATCAGCCGCTCGGTCGCCCAGACCTGCCAGCCGACGCGGCTGCGCACCGGGTGGTAGCCCTCGCGCAGGCCGATGCCGAGCAGCCGGACCGCGATCAGGGTCAGCGCCGCGAACACGGCGAGCGTCAGGACCGTCGCCGCAGGCAGCCAGGCGAGCGCCCGGCCCGCCGCGGAGCCGAGGTCGGGGGTGTCGTGGACGCCCCAGCCGATCAGCGCGATCCCGGCTGCGAGCGCGAGGATCGGCATGCCGGCGATGACGACGGAGGTGAGCCCGAACACGGGCACCCAGTGGGTCGCCAGCGGTGGGCGCTCGGTCGGCCACGGGTGGGTGGCCTTGCCGACCTTGACGGCGGGCGAGCCGGCCCAGCTCTGCCCGGCCTTGACCCGCCCCGTCACCGCCGAGCCGGGCGCGACCTCGGCGTTCTTGCCGACACGGGCGCCGGGCAGCAGCGTGGAGCGGGCCCCGATCGCCGCGCCTGCGCCGATCCGGATCTCTCCGATGTGCACCACGTCGCCGTCGATCCAGTGCCCGGTCAGGTCGACCTCTGGCTCCACCGAGCAGCCGTCGCCGAGCACGAGCATCCCGGTCACCGGCGGCAGCGTGTGCAGGTCGACCCCGCGGCCCACGGTCGCGCCGAGGGCACGCGCGTAGTAGATCATCCACGGCGCGCCGGACAGGTTGGCGGCGCCGCTGGCCTCGGTGAGCCGGTGCGCGACCCACAGCCGGACGTGTTCGCTGCCGCCGCGCCGGTAGGTGCCGGGGGCGAGCCCGCGCAGCAGCAGCCGGCAGCCGGCGACGGAGATCGCCATCCGGCCCAGCGGGGTGATGAAGGCGACGAACGCGGCCAGCACCGCCCACCAGGACACGGTCGGCGCCCATGGCACGTCGGCGAACAGGGCGAAGACGTTGTTGACGATCGCCAGCCAGGTCACCCACTGCAGCCCGGTCAGGGTGGTCAGCGGGATGGTGAGCAGGATCTGCGCGAGCTGGGTGGACCGTGGGGTCGGCTCGACGTTCCTCGGCTCCGCCGTCACGCTCGGTGCGAGCTCGTCGAGGAACCCGGCCAGCGAGCCGAGCCGCGGATGGTCGTACACCTGGGCGACGGTGACCTCGGGGAAGCGCTCCCGCAGCGCGGTCACCACCTGGGCGGCCGCGAGCGAGCCGCCGCCGCTGGCGAAGAAGTCGTCGTCGGGACCCGTGATCTGCGCGCCGAGGATCGACGCCCACAACCCGGCCACCCAGGCCGCCGTGCCCTCGAGTCCGGCGCCTGCGGCGGCGTCCCCTGTGCCCGCGCCCGGCAGCGGCCACGGCAGCGCCGCCCGGTCCACCTTGCCGGAGGTGCGGGTGGGCAGCTCGTCGAGCAGGGCGAGCCTCGGCACCAGCGCCGCGGGCAGCCGCTCGGCGAGCAGTTCGCGGGCCGCTGCGACATCGAAGTCGGGGTCCGTGCTGGCCAGGTACCCGACGAGGATCGAATTCCCGGCGGCGGTCTTGCGGACGGCGGCCGCGGCCCCGCTCACCCCCGGCAGGTTCTGGAGCGCGTTGTCCACCTCGCCGAGCTCGATGCGTCGACCCCCGAGCTTGACCTGGTCGTCGGCGCGACCCTGGAACAGCAGCCCCTCGAGCTCGAGGCGGACCAGGTCGCCGCTGCGGTAGGCGCGGTCCCAGCCGAGAGAGGGCATCGGCGCGTACTTCTCCGCGTCCTTCGCCGCATCGAGATAGCGGGCGAGGCCGACCCCGCCGATCACCAGCTCGCCGACCTCGCCGACCGTGACCGGGTTGCCCTCGCCGTCGACCACGGCCAGGTCCCAGCCGTCCAGCGGCAGCCCGATGCGGACCGGGCCGGTGCCGTCCATCAGCGCGCCGCAGGCGACGACAGTGGCCTCGGTCGGGCCGTAGGTGTTCCACACCTCGCGCCCGTCGACCGCCAGCCGTTCGGCCAGCTCCGGCGGGCAGGCCTCGCCGCCGAAGATGAGCAGCCGCACCGCTTCGAGGGCCTCGGCGGGCCACAGCGCGGCCAGCGTCGGCACGGTGGAGACGACGCTGACATCGCGTGAGACCAGCCACGGGCCCAGGTCCATTCCGCTGCGGACCAGGGCGCGCGGCGCGGGGACCAGGGTGGCGCCGTGCCGCCAGGCCAGCCACATCTCCTCGCAGGAGGCGTCGAAGGCGACCGACAGCCCGGCGAGCACCCGGTCGCCCGGACCGAGCGGCGCGTGCTGCAGGAACATCCGCGCCTCGGCGTCGACGAACGCCGCCGCGTTCCTGTGGCTGACCGCGACGCCCTTGGGGGTGCCGGTGGATCCGGAGGTGAAGATGATCCAGGCGTCGTCGGCGACGGTGGGGACCCGCGGAGCAGGCGGGTCCTGACGCTCGGGAGCGGTGCCGGGCTCGATGGAGTCGCCGGTGATGATCGCGGCCACCTGGGCCTCGCCGAACACCAGCTCCGCGCGCTCGTCGGGGTCGTCCGCGTCCACCGGCACGTAGGCGCAGCCCGCGGCGAGGACCGACAGGATGGCCACGTACAGGGTGTACGAGCCGGACGGCATCCGGATGCCGACGCGGTCGCCCGCGCCGACCCCGGCCTCACCGAGCTGCTGCGCGCCCCGGTACATCTCCTCGAGCAGTTCGAGGTAGGTCAGGGTGGTGGTGCCGTCGTCGATGGCGAGCGCCTCGGGGTTGGCCTCGGCGGTCGCGATGACGATGTCGATCAGGGTGCGTGGCGCGGGAGCCAGTGACGACCGAAGGTACTCGGTCGGGATCACCTGGGATCGGTCCGTTACCGGTTGGAACTGCAGTGGCACCCGGATTTCCTGTCTGAGTCGGCTGGCTGTCGAGTCGTTATCTCATGACAAGTTTGCTAGCTGGTGAACTCGCGGACGAATGCGGCGCGCAGTAGAGGGGGATCGGAGCCCGCGCGGGCGACGGAAACTGCCGCTGAGACATGCGAGAAGACTACGCCCGAAAATTTCTTCCGCCGTGGTGTCGTATTCGGGGTGGCGCCTTCGTCGCCTGGGTAGAGGGGCCTCCCGGCCCACACCCGACTGGAAGGATGACGACCATGTACTACCTGGCACTGTTGGCGGGCGAGGAGAACGGCGCGGGGTCGACCCCGGGGACCCCGGAGTTCGGGGATGCGGTGGCCCGGCACGAGAGGTTCTGGGAGTCCGCTGGCACCGCACTCGTCGGGGGCGGCGCGCTGTACCCGACCGCGGAGTCGGTCACGATCCGCCACGAGAACGGCAGCGCGCTCGTCACCGACGGGCCGTTCGCCGAGTTCTCCGAGGTGGTCGGAGGGTTCTATGTGCTCGAGGCCGACGATCTGGACGCGGCGCTCGAGCTGGCCCGGCAGATTCCGGACGCCTCGGAGGGATTCGTCGAGCTGTGGCCGATGGTCTTCTGGCGGCTGGAGGACGAGCACGCCGGGTGCTATCTCGCGGTGCTGCGCGAGCCGGCGGGTGCGGCGAACACGCCGGGGTCGGCGGAGTGGGACGAGAGCATCGGCGCGCACGCCCGGTTCGGGGAGTTCGCGGGCCCTGCCCTCCGCGGTGGCGGCGCGCTGTATCCGCCGTCGTCGGCGACGACGGTCCGCGTTCGCGATGACGAGCTGCTGCTGACCGACGGACCGTTCACCGAGGCCGCCGAGATCGCCAACGGCGTGTACCTGCTCGCGGCCGCGGATCGCGAGGCGGCGACGGCCATGGCGGCCCGCATCCCGCTCGGCCCCAAGGGCTGCATCGAGCTGCGACAGATCGTGGACGAGTGAGTGCAGGTCGACCAGGTTTTCAAGGCTGAGTCCGGCCGCGCCATCGCGACGGTGGCGCGGCTGGTCGGTGACCTCACGCTGGCGGAGGACGCGGTGCAGGAGGCCTTCGCCGAGGCGATCAGGAGCTGGCCGGGGACGGGGATGCCCGCGAACCCGGGGGCCTGGATCACCACGGTCGCGCGCAACCGTGCGTTGGACCGGCTTCGCCGGGAGTCGTTGCGGGGCAACAAGGAACTCGACGCCACCCGGCTGTTCCCGCCGACGGAGGAGGAGGTGTGGCCCGTGCGGGACGATCAGCTCCGCCTCATCTTCACGTGCGCGCACCCCGCGCTTGCTCCCCAGGCACAGGTCGCGTTGACGCTTCGCCTGGTCTGCGGCCTGACGGTGGCCGAGATCGCGCGGGCGTTCCTGCAGCCCGAGCCGACGGTGTCGCAACGGCTGACCCGCGCGAAGAGCAAGATCCGCACGGCCGCCATCCCGTTCCGGCTGCCGCCGGAACACCTTCTCCCTGAGCGTGTTCCGCAGGTTCTCGCGTGCATCTATCTCGTCTTCACGGAGGGATACTCGGCGACCTCGGGAAGCTCGGCGATCCGTGGCGAGCTGTGCGAGGAGGCGATCCGGCTCGGCCGATTGCTGTGTGAGCTGATGCCCGACGAGCCGGAGGCGTGGGCGCTGCTCGCGCTGATGTTGTTGCAGGACAGCCGGAGGGGAGAGCGGATCGCCGCCGACGGCACGGCCAGGCCGCTCGAGGAGCAGGATCGCACGCGGTGGGATCGCGGCCGAATCGAGGAGGGGATGCGGTCCCTGGCCGCGGCCAGGCATTCCACGGGCCAGTACTTTCCGCAGGCGGTGATCGCGGCAGCGCACGCGGGCTCGCCGAGCTGGGATGCCACCGAATGGACGGTGATCGTCGCGGCCTACGAGCGGTTGCTCGAGCTGACCGGTTCGCCGGTGGTGGCGGTGAACCGGGCCGTGGCGGTGGGTTTTCGGGACGGACCGGAGCGGGGCCTGGAGGCGCTGGACGCGGTTCCCGACGATCCACGGCTGGCCCGGTTGCGGGTCCCGGCCAGGGCCGACCTGCTGCGACGCCTCGGCCGCAGCGCCGAGGCCGAGGATGCCTACCTCGCGGCGCTGGAGTCGGCAGGCAACGAGACGACCGAGCGGTTCCTGCGGCGACGGCTCGAGGAGGTCAGGGCCACCCGCGCGGATGGGCACTGACATTCCGGGGCGGACTGGGGGTCGATGAGTTTCCGTCGGCTCGACTGTCTACATCGGTAGGCACCGGAAGTTTGCTCAGGCGAAGGAGGGCGACGTGCTAGAGGCTGAATTCACCGCGACCATGCGCAAGAGTGCGAGCAAGGGTGGCTGGACGTATGTGGTGTGGCCGGAGTCGGTGACGTTCTTTCGGACCAGGGGCCTGGTGACGGTCCGACTGATCGAGCGGATCGATCAGCCGGGCTCCGGTTCCTTCGTGAACGGCGTTTCGTCGCCTGGATAGATTTGGCCCCGGGGATCAGTTCCAGCGCCGCGATTGACAGCGTGGTGGTCAGAGGCATCGAGCCGAGTCGAGCTTGTAACGTGCGTTCGACATGACGATCGATTCGTCGCGTCTGGGGGTGAAGGCTTTCGCCTCGGTCTCGTTCTCGGGGATCCAGACCGATCCTCCCTCCACCCGCCGAATCTCACCCTTGCTGAGGATGGTCGGGTCCGCCTGGACGAAGGTTCCCTGATTGTTGAAGAGGTATACGAGTTCGACATCGCGGCATGCGGACCGGACACGGTTCGCGACCGTCATCCCTTCTGCTTCTGATTCGCCAGGCCCGTCGTAGCTGGTCACCGCGATCTCCGTGTATCCGTCTGCTTCGGCGCCGGCGGGAGCAGGCCAGGTGCATTCGCGGAAGAGGACGGTCCCCGCGGTTCCGCCCTCGTTCTTCTCGTGCGGGTCGTCCAAGCCGTGCCGGACCATGCAGGCTTCAACGGCGGCTTTGCGCTCCTCCCCTTCGGCCGGTTTCAGTGGGCCGGTGAACGCCACGACGATCCCGACGATCGCTGCAATGATTCCGATGACGCCACCCACCAGTGTCACGAGCGCGACAGGCTTGTGGAGGAAAGGTTGTCCCTGCGGAGCGGCGCCGAACCGCCGTGTGCCGTCGCTCGGTTCTCGCCGTTCCTCCGCAGTGCCCTCGTCCATGACTGAGTCGCCCTTCGACGGTGCGAGCGTAAGTTCGCGGGACGGGTTTCGAACGCCGACCAGGAGAAAACACGTTCGCCCTGTCGCAGAAGCCCGTCCGTTGAGGGGTGCTGGGATCATATTCCCGAACTGACCGGTGCGTACAGGCAGTGGCGTCACGGTTCGGTCGATCGCCAGTTCGATGGTGGCCTTGTGATCATCCTCGGGCGAGCGAGTCGAGGGCGTCGTCGATCGGGGTGTTGCCGGTGTTGAAGCCGATGAACAGCCCGACGGTCGCCGGCCGCACCAGCACCTCCGCCGCCACCCGCGCGACGTCTTCGCGGGGCACGGTGCCCGACTCGAGGCCCGGCCCGACCTCGATCCTGCCCGTGCCCGCGTCGAGGGTGAGCGTGCTGGGGCCGAGGATCGTCCAGGACAGGGCGGTGCCGCGGAGATGGTCGTCGGCCGCGGCCTTGGCCTCCGCGTAGGGGAAGAACGAACTGTCGCTCGGTACGCCGTGGTCCGCCCTGGCCCCGAAGTAGGACACCATGACGTACCGGTCGACGCCCGCGCGCTCGGCGGCGTCCATCGAGCGGATTGCCGCGTCCCGGTCCACGGCGTAGGTGCGCGCGGGGTCACCGCCGCCCGCGCCCGCCGACCAGACCACGGCGTCATGCCCGCGGATCAGCGCGGCGATCCGGTCGGTGTCGAGGTGCTCGACATCGGCGACGACGGCACTCGCGCCGGTCGCCTCGACGTCTGCGGCATGCCCGGGATTGCGGATCACGGCGGTGACCTGGTCGCCCCGGCCCGCGAGAATCGGTGCGAGATGCCGGGCGATCTTGCCGTGACCGCCGATGATGACGACGCGTGCCATGCCGGTTCCTTTCGTCGATGTCGCTGCCAGTACAGCGCGCTGGTCTGGCCCGCGCAACGGACGGCCGGCCTGCCACCGCCGCGCAGTGGCAGGCCCCGGACCTCAGGCAGCCGCCTTCTTCACGAGCTCGCCGATCCTCTTCTCGTCGGCATCGGTCAACGTCGTCAGGGCGAACGCGGTCGGCCACATGGTGCCGTCGTCGAGGTTCGCGATGTCGTTGAAGCCGAGCGTCGCGTACCGCGCCTTGAACTTCTCCGCGCTCTGGAAGAAGCACACGACCTTCCCGTCCTTGGCGTACGCCGGCATGCCGTACCAGGTTTTCGGTGCGAGGTCCGGTGCGTTGGCCGTGACGATGGCATGGATCCGTTCGGCCATCACGCGATCGGATTCCGCCATCCCGGCGATCTTCTCGAGCACGTCCTGCTCGCCATCCGCCTTCTTCGTGCGGGAGCCGCGGCGGGCGGCCGTCTTCAGCTCCTGGGCGTGTTCCTTCATCGCGGCACGTTCTTCGTCGGTGAACGCCACTGCGGACTTGGACTTCTGAGCGGTCATCGGTCTATCTCCTTCGTGTCAACTGTGGTCGGGACGATCGTGAAGCGTTGGAGCGGTGCTCCCGGGGTCACCGCACGCCGACGAGCCTGCGTGCGCTGCGCCGGGTGTACGGCAGCACGAACATGTAGAGGCCGCTGAAGAGCAGCACGGCGAGCGGGAGCAGCGGCAGGTAGGAAAACCAGATGGCGGCCTTCAGCGCCACGGCGACCGTGGCGACGATGACGGTGACCGTGAAGACGATGGCCGTCCAGCGGTGGATCTGCCGAAACCTGTTGTTCCAGTTCATGGGGACTCCTCGGGATGACGAGAGACGATGGCGTCGCGGACGGCGGTGGGGGTTGGACTCAGCGGTCCTGGATCAGCCCGAGGACATTGCCGTCGGTGTCGGTCACGGTGGCCACCAGGCGGCCACCGCCGACCTCGTTTGCGGGTTCCTTCACCGTGGCGCCCGCGGCGGTCATCTCGGCCAGCTTCGCCTCGATGTCCGGCACGTGCCAGTAGGCCACCGGCGCGGTCATGCCCTGCGGTCCACCACCGGGCACCAGCCCGATGTGCTGGCCCTCCGCCTCGAAGCCGACGTAGTAGGGCGAGTCGGTCTGCGGCTCCACACCGAGCAGCGCGGCGTAGATCGTCTTGGCCGCCGCGAGGTCGGACACGGGATGCAGAACGGTCTTGATTCCCTGGGTGGCAGTGCTGGTCATGATCACTCCTGAAGTCGTGGGTCGTGTCGACCCGGGTTGTCCGTCTGTCGAGGTGAACCGGACGTGTCACCACCATCTCCCTCAGCGGGGCCTGTCCACATCCGTGGTGACCACGGAACCTTCCACTGATCGGCGCACGGATCGCCCGTGCCCGACACGGAGACCGTCCGAAAGTCCTGAGTGCGAGGCGGATACTGCAAAATGAGGCCCATGACGGCGACAGTGGACATCTCCGCTCGGGAAGCCGAGGTGCTCACGCTGGTGGGGGAGCACCTCAGCAACGCGGAGATCGGTGCGCGACTGTTCATCTCGGTTCGCACGGTGGAGAGCCATGTCTCCTCGCTCCTGCGCAAGCTGGAGGTCCCGGATCGGCGGGCACTCGCCCAGCACGCGTCCGAGCCGGCTCGCGCCGACCGTTCGCACCCGGCGCCGGACCTGCCCGCGCCGCTGACCTCGTTCATCGGGCGGGGGCGGGAGCGGGCCGAGCTGACCGAGATGGTCAGGAACGATCGGCAGGTCACCGCGGTCGGCCCAGGCGGTGTCGGCAAGACCCGGCTCGCGTTGTCGGTCGCCGCCGAGGTGGCCGAGGAGTTCTCCGACGGCGTGTGGTTCGTCGACCTGGTGCCGATCACCAGCCCGGACATCGACGTGGTCGCGGGCACGGTTGGCCTCGCGCTCGGCCTCGGCGAGCAGCCCGGCCGCGGCATGGACGAGTCGGTGCTGGCCGCGCTGGCCGACCGTCACGCGCTGCTCGTCCTGGACAACTGCGAACACGTGCGGGACGGGGTGGCGCCCTTCATCGAGCGGTTGCTCGCGGCGTGCCCACGGGTGACGGTGCTGGCGACCAGCCGGGCCCGGCTGCTGGTGCCGTTCGAACGGGCGTACACGGTCCCGCCGATGTCGCTGGCCGGCGACGGTGAATCGGACGCGGTCGCATTGTTCATGGATCGCGCGGCGGCGAGCGGCTGGCCGCCCAATCATGCACTGCGGGAACAGGTTGCCGCGTTCTGTGGGGGATTGGACGGGATGGCGCTCGCGATCGAGCTGGCCGCGGCCCGCTGGACCACCCTCGGGCTGGACGGCCTCACCGACGGGTTGTCCGACCAGCTCCGGATGCTCGCGGGCGGTGCCCGCACCGACGATCGGCACCGCTCGGTGCGGGCGGCGCTGGACTGGAGCCACGCCCTGCTGGAACCGGACGATCGAGTGCTCCTGCGCCGGATGTCGGTGTTCATGAAGTCGTTCTCCGTCACGGCGGCCGCGGAGGTCACCGCGTCCGGGAAGGGCGTTGTCGCGGACGGGCTGGCCAGGCTCGCCGAGCAGAGCCTGCTGGCGGTGACGGCGTCCCCGACCGGGACCGAGTACCGGGCGCTGGAGACCATCCGCCAGTACGGGATGGAGCGGCTCGCCGAGGCCGGTGAACTGGACGAGGTCCGGTCCCTGCACCTGCGCTGGTGTCTGGCCGAGGCCGCCGAGCTTGCGGTGGTCCGGGCCGACTGGCGGGCACGATTCGACGCGGTGGCCGACGACCTCCGCGCGGCCCTGGCGTGGGCGGCCGACCGGCAGGAGCTGCGCGCGGAGGCGTACGGCCTCGCCCGGCAGCTGGCCGAGCTGACCTTCACCCGCCACCTGATCGGCGAGTCCCAGCAGCGGTACGAGCAGGCGGCCGCGCTCGCGGACGACTCTGCAGCCGCACCGATGCTCCGGCAGGCAGCGGCGGTGGCCGGATGCCGGATGCGCGGTGACGACATGTACCGCCTGAACCGGGCCGCCGCGGACGCCGCCCGGCGAGCCGGGGACACCGCGGGCGCCGCCGCCGACCTGGCGACCGCCGCCACCAACGCCTACCGATTCGCGAGCAAGTTCGTCAGTCCGCTTCCGCCGGGGGAGGCGATCGCGCTGATTGCCGAGGCCGAGGAGCTGGCGGGCGACGACCCGGCCGCAAGGGCCGCGGTGGCGCTGGCCGAGGCCGGGAGGGCACTCACCGAGGCGTTCGGTGCGGCCGAGGGCTCACCCGACGTCGTACCGGAGACGATCGCGTGCGCCGAACGGGCGGTCGAACTGGCCCACCGGGCCGGCGACCCGCTCGCCGAGTCCGCCGCGCTCGACACGCTCACCGGCACCCAGAGCTGGGCCGGTGACCCGTTCGCCGCCGCGGCCACGGCGCGGCGCCGGATCACGCTGCTCGCGTCCGCGCCGCGCACCCCGACCGGCACCCACGAGCTGATCGACGCGCTCGGTGAGGCCACCGAGGCCGGCCTCGGCGTGGGGGACCTTCCCGGTGCCCGCCGGTGGGCACGGCAACTCGCGGATCATCCGATGCTGGCCGAGGTCGGCCATCGTGCGATCAGCCAGCTGCTCGTGGCCGACGCATTGGCGGGCAACGTCGACGAGGTGCTGACCCGCAGTGCCCGGTTCCTCGAGGCGTGGCAGCGGGCAGGCAACCCGACCGGATCGGTTCTCGGTGCTGCGGTCGCGGGCGTGGAGATGATCCACGGCCTGCGCGACGACCAGGATGCACGGCACGAATGGTCCGCCGTGATGGATCAACTCGACACCCCGGCGGAACACACCTACGGCTACCGCGCGGTCTACGACTCGATGCTGTTGCTGCACAACGGGGATGCGGGCGGGGCGCTGGAACGGATGGCGCCGGAGCCCGGCGAGGTGTGGCGATGGGTCACCTGGGTCTGGCTGCACTGGTATGTGGCGCTGCGCGCCGAGGCCACGGTGCTCGCGGGCAGCCCCGATGCGGCCGACCGCCTGGCCGAGGCCGGGACCATCGTGGCGGGCAACCCCGTCGCCGGTGCCATCGTGGAGCGGGCCGGTGCGCTGCTCGCCGACGACCGGGAGCGGCTGCTCGCCACGGCAGAGGCGTTCGACGCCGCCGGGTGCCGCTACCAGTCGGCGCGGACCATGGTGCTCGCCGGCGGCGACCACGCCGCCCGCGGGGCGGCCGCGCTCGCCGAGCTCGGCCTCGCCCCGATGACCCCGCGCGGGTAGCGGTGACCGAGGCGGGACGCCTCGGTCAGGAACCGCCGGCCGAGGCGAGGGTGCCGACGCCGAGCGCGGCGAGGATTCCGGCGCTGACGGTCTCCAGCCGCTCGGTCACCTTGGGCCTGCGCAGCAGCGCGACGAGGCGCGACGCGGCGACCGCGAAGGCGCCCATCACCACCAGCGCCACCACAGCCTCGACCGCCCCGAGGGTCATCGCCGAGCCGAAGGTCACCTGGTCGAGGAACTGGGGGACGACGGCGAGGTAGAACAGGCCCATCTTCGGGTTCAGGGCGCACGAGAGCACCCCGGCACCGAACGCGGATCCGGTCGAGGCTGCGACCGGTCCCGTCGCCGCGGGCCCTGCCGCCCGCCGCCGGAGCAGGGCCCGGACCCCGAGGTAGAGCAGGTACAGCCCGCCTGCGATCTTGACCACTCGGTAGGCGGACGCGGACTGCTCGAGCAGTGCCGCGACGCCGAGGGCCACCACCACCGCCCAGAACAGGCTGCCGATGGACACCCCGACGGCGGCCGCGACGCCGGGGCGGGTGCCGCCGATGCTGTAGCGGAGCACCAGGAACGAGTCGGGTCCCGGCATGAGCGCGAGCAGCAGGCACAGGCCCGCGAAGCTGAGCAGGGTGGCCGTGGTCATGGCGAAAGGAAACCGCGGATCAGGATTCGAATCAAATCGGTGTCATGGGCGCAGCGCGGCGAAGTCGGCGCCGGTCATCTCGACCGACAGCTCCCACAGTTCCCGCGCCAGCTTCGGGTCCCGCGCGCTCTCGTTGCGACCGCACCGGGTCACGGGTCCGCGCATGCCCCGCAGCTGCTCCGGGCCCAGGTAGTCGCCGTTGTCGACATCGGGCATCGTCGCGCCGTAGAGCTGGCTCAGCGCGCCGTCGGCCTCGCTGTTGACGACGATCCGCATGCCGAGCCGGGTGAGCGACGCGAGGCCGGGTATCGGCGGCAGCATCGCGTCGAAGAGGTTGGTCGCGGCCACGCCAGGGTGTGCACCGATCGAGATCAGCGGGCTGCCCGCGGCCGCGGCCCGTCGGGCGAGCTCGGCGCTGAAGATCAGGTTCGCGAGCTTGGACTGCCGGTACGCGGCCATGCGCTCGTACGGACGTCGCTCGAAGTTCGGGTCCTCGAGGTCGATGGTCCCGCCGTAGTGCGCGATGCTCGCCAGGGTGACCACTCGCGGCGCCGGGGCCCGCAGGAGCAGCGGCAGCATCGCGTCGGTCAGCGCGAAATGGCCGAGATGGTTGGTGCCGAACTGGGTCTCGAACCCGTCTGCCGTCGTGCTCTTCGGGATCGCCATCACCCCGGCGTTGTTGATGAGCACGTCGACGGAGTCCACCGCCGCCGCGGTCTCGGCGGCCGCGGCCCGCACCGAGGCCAGGTCCGCCAGGTCGAGCCGGACCAGCACGTGTTCGGCGGTGGATCCGGCGGCGCGACCGGCCGCCCGGACCGATTCCAGCGCGCTCGCGGCGCGCTCGAGGTCGCGACAGGCCAGCACCACCCGGGCGCCCGCGCCCGCGAGCGCGGTCACGGCCTGCAGCCCGAGGCCGTTGTTGGCGCCGGTGACCATGATGGTCCGGCCGCGCTGGTCGGGCAGGTCCGCGACACGGAACCGCGGCTCGGCGAGCGGCCGCCTGGCCGCGCGCCCGGCCTCGATGACCGGCCCGGGGTCCGGTCGGCGGGATGCGGGCGGCTCGGATGCGGGCATGGCTCCTCCAGACGGTGCGGCGCGGTCCTGGCGTGCCCGACCCTACGGCCGACCGCGCCGCCACGCCCGGAGATCGCTCAGCCGCGGCCGAGTCGCTCGTCCGCGGCCGCGTGGGCGGCGGCCAACGGCGTGATGCCCGCGCGCTCCGCCCGGTCGAACAGCTCGCCGAGGGTGCTGCCGATGAGGTTCACCCGGGCCAGAACCTCGTCGTAGCCCCTGTTCTCGCCGTCGGCCAGGATCGCGAACAGGGCACCGCCCGCATTGGCGACGAAGTCGGGTGCCCACAGGATCCCCCGTGCGGCCAGGCGATCCGCGCCGTCCGGGCGAACGAGCTGATTGTTCGCCGGACCCACGACCGCGCGGCAGTCGAGGCCGTCGATCACCTCGTCGGTGAGCACGCCGCCGACGCCGGCAGGGACGAAGACGTCCGCGGGCACGGCCGGGGCGTCCTCGGGCCGGACCCAGCGGGCGCCGATCTCTTGCGCCAGCGCCAGCTTTCCGCCGTCGATGTCGCTGACGGTGAGGACGGCGCCCTCGGCCGCGAGCGTGCGGGCGAGCCGCGAGCCGACCTGCCCGAGTCCGCTGATCGTGATCCTCAGGCCCGCGAGGCCGGAGCCGGGGAACGCGCGGTCGACGGTCGCGCGCAGGGCGGAGTAGACGCCGACCGCGGTCGGCTCGGCCGGTTCGCCGATCCCGCCCGAGGCGGTGGGCAGGCCGAAGACGTGTGCGGTCCGTTCGCGGACGATCTGCATGTCGGCCGCGCTGGTCCCGACGTCCTCGGCGGTTCGGTAGCTCCCGCCGAGAACGTCGACGATGTCGGCCAGGTCGAGCATGGCCGCGCGGCGGCGGTCCCCGTCGAGGACCTCGCCGGGTGCCAGGGTGATAACGGACTTGCCGCCGCCGGTGTCCAGGCCCGCGACCGCGCATTTGAGGGTCATCGCGGCGGACAACCGGAGCGCGTCCTCCATGCCGGACTGCCAGTCCGGGTACTGCCACACCCGGCAGCCGCCGAGCGCGGGCCCCAGCCGGGTGGAGTGCACGGCGACGGTGATCGGGAGGCCCGAGCGCGGTCCGCATTCGAGGGCGACGTGTTCGTGGTCGAAACCGCTGCGCTCGGTGCGGGTGACGGGGCTGGCTTCCAGGGTGGTCATCGTTGACGTCCTTCCGATAGCTGGGCTGGGTGGCGATCAGGGCAGTGTCGAGATGCGCTGTGTGTCGACACCACAGTCGATATGGCTGGCAGAACAGTCAATAGTGAGATTCCTGGCTGATCGCAGTGATCAGTCAGATGGGGTGACCCCGGTCACGGGTGTGACGCAGCGCTCAGTTGTCCGCCGATCGGCGGACCCGAGGTTCCACCGGAGGACCGGCCGATCGGCGGACAGACGCCAGCCCCGCCCCCGGCGAGAGTTGATCCGTACCCGAACCCAGGAGGAAAACCCCATGACGACAACACAGGCGGCGCCGCAGCTCCGGCGGGTGCTGTTCATCGGAACCCCGGCGGCCTTCGTCGAGACCGAGCGGTGGCTCGTGCGGCACGGCCTGGAGTCCACGCGGGCGCTCGGTGACGACCTGCTCGGCGCGATCGTCACCGAGGACGTGCTCGACGGGATCTGCTCGGCCGCCGACGCTGCGGCGGTGCAGCACGTGCGCGCGCTCGGGGTGCCGTGCGTACGGATGGAGCCCGGTGCGCCGGTGATGCTCCTCGCCGCCTGTTAGGTCTGGGTCGGATCAGAAAGGTTGAACAACAAGTCATTTCATTTGAATGAGACAGGCCATCGGGCGTCAGGGGCCGGCTCGCGGATCGCGCGAGCCGGTCTCTGCTGTTGACAACCCGCTTTCCGAACTGCCATCCTCGCCGTAGGTCATGAGTGCCAGCAGATAGCCCCGGCTTGCTGGCCGGCAACCCTCCACCGCGGTGGGGTGCCCCGGGTGACGACCTGGCTGTGGTCCAACACCGGACCCGGCAAGCGCGGGCTCGTTGTCTTCCACAAGCACACGGGTCCCTGACCGAGGGATGTCTGATGACTGCTGTACTCACCGCCACCGCCGTTCGCTCCGACGAGCGCTGCTCCACCGACCGGCCGTTCGCCGAGGTCTCCGGCGCCGACCTGACCGTCCCGCTGTCCGGCGGCGGGACCTGCACGTACGCGAACTTCGACTACGCGGCAAGCGCGCCCGCCCTGGCGCAGGTCACGGCGCGCGTGCAGGATCTGCTGCCGTACTACGCCAGCGTGCACCGGGGCGCCGGGTACGCCTCGCAGGTGTCCACCGCCAGCTATGAGGGAGCACGCGACGTGGTCGCCGGGTTCGTCGGGGCCAGGGCGGACGACGTGGTGGTGTTCACCAGGAACACCACCGACTCGCTGAACCTGCTCGCCGGCTGCGTGCCGGGCGACACCGTCGTCCTCGACATCGAGCATCACGCAAATCTGTTGCCCTGGAAGAAGAACGGCGCGCGGATCGTCCGGTCCGCTGACACCGTCGCCGAGACGGTGCAGCGGATCGTCGCCGAGCTGTGCAGCAAGCCGGCCGCGCTGCTCGCCGTCACCGGCGCCTCCAACGTCACCGGTGAGGTGCTGCCGATCGCCCGGCTCGCCGAGGTCGCGCACGCCTGCGGGGCGCGGATCCTGGTCGACGGCGCCCAGTTGCTGCCGCACCGGCGGGTGGACATCGCCGAGCTCGGCATCGACTACCTGGCCTTCTCCGGCCACAAGCTGTACGCGCCGTTCGGGGCGGGCGCGCTCATCGGCAGGCGGGACTGGCTGGACGCCGCCGAGCCGTATCTGGTCGGTGGCGGCGCGACCCGCGACGTCTCGGCGGCGGGCGTCGACTGGGCTCCTGCCCCGCAGCGGCACGAGGCAGGGACCCCCAATGTGCTCGGCGTCGCGGCGCTGGCGGCGGCCTGCACGGCGCTGGCCGGGCTGGACGCGGACGCCTCGGAGCGGCACGAGCGTGCCCTGTGCGCGCGGCTCGTCGACGGGCTGCGCGGCATCGACGGTGTCGAGCTGCTCCGGATCTGGTCCGACTCACCGGATTCGGTCGGCATCGTCACCTTTGCCGTCGACGGCTGCACGCCGCGTGAAGTGGCGAGCTACCTCTCGGATCGGCACGGCATCGGGGTACGCGACGGTCGGTTCTGTGCGCACCCGCTGCTGGCCCGGCTCGGCAGGCCGGACGGTGCGGTTCGGGCGAGCCTCGGGCTGGGCAGCCATGCGGCCGACGTGGACCGGTTGGTCGCGGCGCTGCGGGAACTGGTGGACGGTCGCCGACCCGCGGCGGGCCTTGCCGGGTAAACTCGCGCCATGGCACCCGTGACGACCGTGGCGACTGACGCTCGGTGGTGCCGTCGGCATGTGGATCTCTGCCGTACCGCGTCGGGCATGTGTCTGGGCTGAGCTCGTCCCCAGCTCATCAGCTCGCACGCATCCCTCGAGGAGACCCATGTCCACCATTTCGACTTTCCGTACCCGGCCGCTGCATGTCGCGGTCGAATTGTCCGGCGCCGGACACCATCCGGCATCCGCGGCGCACACCGACTTCCGGATCCCGCTCGGGCTCACCGACTATTGGGTGGACCTGACCGCGCCTGCGGACCCCGATGCGCAGCTCGACCTGGCCGCGGTTCCCGGCACCGTTGTCCGAATCCGGGCGCACGACCTCCGCGGGGCACAGCAACAGCGTGACCGGATCCGGGCGGACGTCGCGGCGGATGGCCGGGACCCGGACTCGGTCACCGTGCTGCTCGACGTCGAGGTGCTCCTCGGCGATGATTCACGTTCCGCACGAAGGGAACTGGCCCTGCTCGACGGTGGGCTCCGGGGTGCCCGGCTGCCCGACTCGATCTCCTACGTCGGGACGGCATCGGGGCTGGCCGGGCTGATCGCCGACATCAGCGCGGCTGGGGTCGCCGACGGGGTGACCCTGCTGCCGCTGGTCCTGCCCCGCGTGCTCGACCGAGTGGTCGACGACGTGCTGCCGCTGCTGCACGAGCGCGGCCTCACCCGGCCATCGGCGACGCTCGGCGAGGTGCTCGGTCAGTTCGGGTTGACTTCCGGCAGAAGCATTCTCGCCTCGTAACTGGCACATGGTGGCGGGAGCCGTCGGTCGGTCATGCCGGCCGGTGGCTCCCGCCGTCGTATGCGGTCAGGCCGCCACGGGCTCGGTGATGATGCGGACCCGGGGGTCGGGATCGAAGCGGTAGCCGGTGCCGCGGACGGTGGACACCAGCCAGCCGTAACGCCCCAGCTTCATCCGGACCCGGGAGACGTGTACGTCCACGCTGCGCCCCGCCCGCTCGCGCTCGCCGAGATTGCCGCTCAGCTCGAGCAGCCGACGCCTGGAGACCACCACCCGCGGCCGTCGTGCCAGGTGGGAGAGGATCTCGAACTCGGTGTGGCTCAACGAGACCGGCACGCCGCGGGTGAACACCTGACGGGCCGGGAGGTCGATGACCAGCGGCGCGTCGATGACCGCCGGCTTCGAGGGTGCGGCGGCGGGTGTGGGTGCGGTGTCCATCCGGGCCCGGGTGCTGACCCCGGGGAGGAGCTCCTGCGCGGTCGCGCGAAGGGCGTTCGCGAGGGCGACCAGCTGCTGCCGATCGGTGGATCCGGTGTTGCTGAATTGCAGGGTGAGGATGAGGTCGGGATTCGAATCCCGCTGTCCCAGTGTGGAATCAATCATGGGTAACTCCCAGTTCAATTGTGATGGTGTGCGCCGGTCGTGGTTAACGACAGCTGCGACACTCACTCCGAACGGGGGAGGTGAAGGTGGAGGTGGGCATGGTGATGTTCGCCGCCGGGATCATTCGCCGAGCGGGGTCGGGCGGAAGTACTGGCCGTCGTGGTACAGCAGGGGAGCCGCGGCCGCCTCCGCGTCGTCCTCGTCGTGCACCCGCGTGACCAGCCCGATGACCAGCGTGTGGTCGCCGATCGGGATGAGCTGGTGGACGGTGGTCCGCAGCCAGATCGGAGTGCCGTGCAGCACCGGCTCGCCGGTCTCGAGGCGCTTCCACAGCGATTCGTCCGCGAAGCGCTGATCGGCGCTGCGCGAGAAGCGCTGGGCCAGGTGCTGCTGGTGTTCGCCGAGCAGGTGGATCACCAGCGAGTCGGCGCCGTGCAGCGCCTTGATGGACGAGGAGGTGTGCGCGATGTTGAACGAGACCAGCGGCGGGTCCAGCGAGATCGACGCGAACGAGGTGGCGGTGAAGCCGACCGGCCCAGCCCCTGAGTCGAGCGTGACGATGGTGACGCCCGCCGGGTAACGGCGCATCGCCGCCCGGTACTGGTCGGCGGTGATGCCGATCGGGTCCTCGGGGGTGGCTGCGTTCGGCAGGTTCTCGAGTGGCTGTGACAACGGATTCTCCGGATCTTCGGCTGCGCTAGATGCACGCACCAGCGGTGCGTGCGACGAGTCGGATCAGCTCGGACACCGGCTCGCGGAGGTGCGGCACAGGTCGACGTGTCGCCGGCTCCACACTCCGTCAGTCACTTCGCCTCCAGGGATCTGTTTTCGCCCACTATAGGACCCGGGTCAGTCGACGTCGATGGCCAGCCCGGCCGTGATGCGGAGCAGCTCGGTGAAGGTGGTGCGGAACACGGTCGCGGGATGGCCTGCCGCCGCCCACAGTTCGGGGTACTGGGAGAGCGCAGCATCCACATACGTCGGCAGATTCGTCGGGTGCCCGACCGGGGCGACGCCGCCGATCGGCTGGCCGGTCACCTCCAGGACCGTGTCGGCGGGTGCCCGGGTCAGGGCGCCCTCGAGCCGTTTGCCGGTGTGCTCGATGTCGACCCGGTGGGCGCCGGAGACCAGCAGCAGGATCGGGTCGTCGTCGAGCAGGAACACCAGCGATTTCGTGATCGCGCCGACCTCGACGCCCAGCGCGGCTGCGGCCGCCTCGGCGGTGTGGGTCGACTCGTCCTGGGTCACCACCACACCGTGATGGCCACGGGAGATCAGGACGCGCGCGACGTGGGCGGCGTTCGGGTGCAGGAGCCTGGCCATGCCCCACAGTAGGACCGGCACGGCGGCTGCGCACGGCATGCGGGCCGCCGTGTCGCGGCACTCACGCCGCGGCGGCCGTCTGCCTGGTGTTCCTCGCGGTGCAGCCGAGCATGAGCGCGACACCCAGCACGGCGTAGATGACGAGCGTGACGATCGGCTGGCCGACTCCGGTGCCCTGGAAGTAGACGATCGAACGCACGCCCTCGGTGCCCGCTCCAGGGGTGATCCAGCGCCCGATGGCGGCGTAGAAGCCCGGCAGCACGTTGGAGCCGAAAGCACCTCCTGCGCTCGGGTTCCCGAGCACGACGAAGATCAGGATCGCCAGCGGCACCGCGAGGATCCCCACCGACGCCCGCAGGCCCATGGTGAAGATGCCGGTCGCGAAGACCACGCCCGCGCCGAGCAGCGAGAGCGGCAGCAGGTGGCCGGTGAAGGTGCCGAGCAGGTGCGTGGTGATGAGCGCGCCGAGGAATCCCGAGATCGCGGCGTACCCGGCCATGATCGCGATGTGCCTGCCAGCCTCCCGCAGGGTGCGCGGTGCGCCGATGAGCAGTCCGATGGCGGCGGCGAGCAGGTAGCCGCCGACCACCCAGCCGAGCGAGAGGTAGAAGCCGGACAGGCCGCGGTTGTCGTGCACCGCGACCGGCACCTCGTCGCGGACGACGAAGGTGCGGTGCTCGGCGGCGTCGACCTTGGTGAAGATGCCCTCGAGGGCGGTCGCGGCCGAGCTGCCCGCGGCGTTGGCTGTGATGAGGGTGTCGGTGCCGGTGGGGCTGATGACGTAGGCGCCCATGATCTCGCGGTCCCGGATCAGCGAGCGCGCGTCGTAGGTGTTGGCCGCCGTCCTCGCCTCGACCGGGTGGCCGTCGATGAGGTTGAGCTCGTCGGTGACCTGCTGGCCGATGCCGTCGGGCAGGCCGATCTCGGCGACCACCGCGATCGGGATGTCGCGCGGGGTCGGCTGGTGGAACGCGGCCACGTAGCTGGTGATGAAGCCGAGCTGCAGCAGCAGCACGCCGAGGACCACCGCGATCATGATCTGCCGCGGGCTGTAGCGATCGGTCGGGCTGGTGGACCGGTGCGGTTCGGTGGTGGTGGTCGTCATGGCTTCCTTGCTCTCGCGGCGCATCCTTGCCGATACTCTCGGTATTGAATACCGTAGGTATCGTGAATGAGATCGGTCAAGGGAGAGCTGCGTCACCGCCGGGTCCGCTCGCCCGGCCAGGACGCGACGTGGTGCGCCAACGGCTGATCGACGCGGCCGCCGAGGAATTCGTCGAGAACGGCTTCGCCGCGGCCACGCTGGCGGACATCGCCCGCAGGGCGGGGTTCACCAAGGGTGCGGTGTACTCGAACTTCGAGTCCAAGCAGGACCTGTTCGCGGAGCTGTTCGCGCAGCGGTCCCTCGAGCTGGCCGGGCGGGTGCTCGCCGAGATCGCCGGGCTCAGCCCCACCGCCGCCGCGGGGCGTGGCGGCGAGACGATCAGCTCCTGGCTGATCTCCGACCCCGGCTGGGCGCTGCTCGTGCTCGAGTTCGGCCTGCAGGCCGCCAGGGACCCGAAGATCGCGCAGGCCTACCTGCGCGAGCGGCGGCACCTGCGCGGCCAACTCGAGGAGCTCATCGCCGAGCGGGCGGCGGACTGGGGCGTCGGCAGGCGCCTCGACGCCCGCAATACCGCGATCACGCTGATGGCGCTGATCTCCGGGCTGATGCTCGAGCACGCGGTCGACCCCGAGCAGGTCGACCGGCATGCGGTACAGACGGCGGTGTCCGAGCTGTTCGCCGGGGCGATCGCGAGCGCAACCCGCGGTTGAGTGGGCCCGCCCGCCTGCCACCCAACCGCGGCGCCGCGGTCAGTACACCGAGACCGGCGGGCGTCGGTCGGCCCACGGCATGGCCCGCTCGAGATCGCCCGCCAGCGCCAGTAGCGTCCCCTCGTCGCCGTACCGGCCGACGAACTGCATGCCGATCGGCCAGCCCTGCGTCGACTGGGCGAGCGGAAGCGAGATGGCGGGGTGCCCTGTCGCGTTGAACACTGCCGTGAACGACGCGTACTCGAAGATCCGGTCGTACCAGCCCCGCGCGTCCAGCGCCGGGTCGTCGGCGTCGAGGCGCCCGAGCGGGACGGTCGGCAGGCTCGTCGTCGGCGTCAGCAGGACGTCGAATCCGGTGAGGAACCGCGCGACCTCCCTGGTCACGGTGTTGAACACGCGTTCGGCGGCGTAGATGTCGAAGGCGGACAGCGTCTTCCCGTGCTCCACGCACGCGAGGGTGGTCGCCTCGAGGTGTTCCCGCCCTGGGGTCAGCCCCAACTGCGCTGCGGCACCGGTCACGGCATCGCCGAGGAAGCTGCACCACGCATCCAGGTTGGCGCGGTCGAACGCCGCGGAGTCGATCGACGGCGCCGCCTCGTGCACGTCGTGGCCAAACTCCGACAACTGCTGCGCGACCAGCCGCACCGCGGCCGCGCTCTCGGCGTCCACCGCGCGGTCCGGGTCGGCTGGGGTCGTGGTGAAGGCGATCCGCAACCGCCGAGATCCGGTCCGCGCCTGCTCGGCGAAGGGCCGCTCCTGCGCGGGGAACAGGTAGCGGTCGCCCGGCTCGGAGCCGTGCACGGCGTCGAACAGCGCGGCGCAGTCGCGCACGCTCCGCGTGATCGCGAACTCGACGCCGAGGCCCATCAGCGGATCGGCGAAGTCCGGCCCCGCGGTGATCCGGCCCCTGCTCGGTTTGAGGCCGACGGCCCCGCAGGCTGCGGCCGGGATCCGGATCGACCCGCCGCCGTCGTTGGCGTGCGCCATCGGCAGCGCGCCCGCCGCGACCAGCGCGGCCGAACCTCCGCTGGAGCCGCCGGCGCTGCGGGTGAGGTCCCACGGATTGCGGGTCGGGCCGCCGTAGGCCAGCGCCTCCGTTGTGGCGTTGAAGCCGAACTCGGGGGAGGTGGTGGTCGCCATGGTGGCCAGGCCGGCCCGGCGGAAGCGGGCCATCAGGTAGGTGTCGTACGGGTAGGTGACGCCAGGGCCGAACAACCGGCTGCCGCTGCGGGTCGGGACGCCCTCCGCGTGCGCGATGAGGTCCTTGATCGCGAAGGGAACTCCCGCGAAGACGCCGGTCTCGTCGTAGCCGAGCGGGGTCTCGTACCGCTCGCCCGCGATCGCGGACAACTGCGGGTCGACCCTGTCGAGCGCCTCGCCCGCGGCCGCCGCGACCTCTGCCGCGCTGACCTGCCGGTCACGGATCAGGGCCGCAAGGCCCGTTGCGTCCTGTGCCGCGTACTCGCCGATGTCCATCCGGTCCTCCTCGATGTGGTTGCTGGTTCCGCGGACGGTAGGGCGAGGCGGCGCGCCCGGCCTCCGTCGTTCTACGGAGGCGTTCCGCGGACAAGCGCGAACCGCGGCGGTCGCGATCAGGGGCCGGGCATACTCCTGCCATGAGAACGTCGTCCGCGCGCGAGCGTCTTGGTGCCGCCGTACGTCTGCGCGCGGAGGTCGGCGCGGGTTCGCGGGCCCCGGAGGCGGGCAGGCTGCTGTTCGCGTTGCGCGCCGCGGTCCCGCACGACCACGCGGCGCTCTCCCGTTGGGACCCGATGCGGCGACAGCATGTGACCTCGGCGAGCTTCGGCTATCCGCTGGAGGCGGCCCGGGTGGTGAACGAGCGCATGCAGGACCTGGCCCTGTTCGCCGAGCTGCAGCAGCACCGGATCCCGCTGCGGCTGCACGACATCGAGCCCGGCCGTAGGTGTGGGGCGATCTTCGACGACGTCATCGGGGCGCACGGCTACCGCGACGGGCTCAGCCACTGCCTGTTCTCCCCGGACGGACGGTACGTCGGGATGCTGAACCTGAGCACCTATGCGGAGGGCGGCATGGACGACCAGTCGCTCGCGCTGGTCTCCCTGCTCGCGGAGACGTTGGCCGAGTCCATCGACCCGCTGGCCAGCTCCGGGGGTGGCCGGGTTCGCGTCGAGCCCGGCGAGGAGGCCTTCGTTGTGGACGTCGCGGGTCGGCCGTGGCCGGTCACGGCTGGCGCCTCGCCGCGCCTGCTCGGGGCAGGGCAGACGTGGCAGGAGTTGTGCGCGGCGGGCACGGAGTTCCGGATCCTGATCGTCGACGGCGAGGTGTACCGGGTCCGTCTGGAGTCGGTCCGGGCCGGCACGCTCGTCCGGTATCGCGGCGTCGACGCCCCCGCCGAGTTGACGCTGCGCGAGCTGGAAGTGCTGGTGCTCGTCTCCGGTGGCCGATCGAACGCGCAGATCGCCGCCGCCCTCGGCGTCGGCGCCGCCACGGTGGCAACCCATGTCGAGAACATCCTGCGAAAGACCGGCTCGCCGAATCGGACGGCGGCGGCCGTGTTCGCGACGAGGGTCGGCCTCAGCGCCGTGCCCGCGCGTCAGTAGTCGACGTAGCCGCCCTCAGGGCCGAGCATCCGCTCGATCCGGCTCCGGTTGATCTTCGCGAGCTCGCCGAGCATGGTCTTGAGTTCGGTGTCGGGGGAGTTGCCCAGCCGGTGGGTCAGGTCGTCGAGCAGGTCCGTGGCGCCGCGCCCGGCGGCGCACCACAGATAGACGCGCCCGAACTTCTCCTCGTAGCGGGCGGTCGCCGCCAGCACCGCGGACATGGTGGCCTCGTCCGGCGCCCAGACCGCACACTGCTCCTGGCTCGAGGCCGTGGTCTGGGCCCGGCGGGCGATCCCGGGATGACACTCGAGGGCGCGGTCGATGTCGACCTCGGACAGCTCGAACAGCTCGGAGTCCGCCGCGGTGAGCAGGTCGAGGTGCGAGCCGTACGGCCTGCCCGCCGCGACCTGCCGGGCCCAGGTCGCCGAGCAGCAGCACTCGAACAGCGCGTGCACCGCACCCCGCTCGGACAACGCGTTGAACCTGTCGAGCCCGATCCCCTGATGCATCAACATGGCATCTCCGATCTCGCCCGGCCCCGGAAAGCCGATTCTGCGCCTCAGTCTGACCCCGGAAAAGACCCCGCGGGCGGAGTTTGCGCAGCCTTAACGCGCGCCGCCGGGGATTGTTACTCTTGAGTAATGACCGAGCAGACCTGGAACGCCTTCACCGTCGAGCGCAAGGACCGCGTCGCACAGGTGACCCTCATCGGGCCCGGCAAGGGCAACGCGCAGGGTCCCGACTTCTGGCGCGAGCTGCCGCTGATCTTCGCCGAGCTGGACGCCGACCCCGAGGTGCGCGCGGTGGTCCTCGCCGGATCGGGCAAGCACTTCTCCTTCGGCCTCGACCTCGCGGCGATGGCCCCGATGATGGCGCCTGTCCTCGGCGACAAGGCGCAGGCCGCACCCCGGACCGCCTTCCACGACGACATCAAGAAGATGCAGCGCTCGATCAACGCCGTGGCCGACTGCCGCAAGCCGGTCGTCGCGGCCATCCAGGGCTGGTGCATCGGTGGCGCCGTCGACCTCGTCACCGCGGCCGACATCCGGTACGCGAGCGCGGATGCGAAGTTCAGCATTCGCGAGGTGAAGGTCGCGATCGTCGCGGACATGGGCACCCTCGCCCGGCTGCCCGCGATCATCGGCGACGGCCACATGCGCGAGCTCGCGCTCACCGGCAAGGACATCGACGCGGCGCGGGCCGAGAAGATCGGCCTGGTCAACGACGTGTTCGCCGATGCAGACGCCGTCCTGGCCGCCGCGCACGCGACGGCAGCCGAGATCGCCGCGAACCCGCCGCTGGTGGTGCATGGCATCAAGGACGTGCTCGATCACAGCCGGTCGGCAGGAGTGGACGACAGCCTGCGGTACGTGGCGGCATGGAACGCGGCGTTCCTCGCCTCCGAGGACATCGGTGAGGCCATGGCCGCGGTGTTCCAGAAGCGCACCCCGGACTTCAAGGGTCGCTGACCTTCTTTCGACGGTGGGAACCGGCTTCCGGCCGACCTGATGCCGGTTCCCATCGTCGCCGCTTGCCCAACGGCGTGCCCCCGTCACATACTTGCGGCCGGAAACTAGTTGAGTGACGCAAGCATTGGGGTGCGTGATGCGAGACGAGATCGAGCCATACGCCGACGAGATCGGCAATTACCTGGTTCGGCTGCAGCGGGTGCGGGACCGGACCATCGCCCACGCCAAGTCAACCGACGGGATCGACCCGGCGGCCTACGCCTGCCTGTTCCGCCTGCTCAAGGACGGGCCGATGCGGTCGGGCGCTCTGGCGGAGTCGATGTACACCGACCCGTCGACCGTCAGTCGCCAGGTGGCACAGCTCGTCGAACGCGGGCACGTGCAGCGCCAGGCCGATCCGACCGACGGCAGGGCCAGCGTACTGGCCGTCACCGAGTCCGGGCGGGCCGCCGCGGGCCGGATCCGCGACCTGCGCAACGAGCGGCTCGGCATGATGCTCGGCGATTGGCCCATCGAGGACCTGCAGGATTTCGCGCGCCTGATGGACCGGTTCGTGACGGATTATGAGCGGATGCGCCCGCTGTTCACGCCGGAGCGGAGCCTGCGGAGCGACCCTGTGGCAGAGCGGAGCTTGCGGAGCGACAGCGACAGCGAGCGTGGCGTCCGATGACCAATTCGCCCGAACGCACCGCCCCCGCACCCGTAGCGGGAGAGTTCAGCCACCGCGAGATCCTGGTCATCCTGAGCGGACTGATGCTTGGCATGTTCCTGGCCTCGCTCGACCAGACCATCGTCTCGACGGCGATCCGGACGATCGCCGACGACCTGCAGGGTTACGCGCTGCAGGCGTGGGTGACCACCGCGTACCTGATCACCGCCACGCTCTCCACCCCGCTGTACGGCAAGTTGTCCGACATGTACGGCCGCAAGCCGTTCTTCATGGCCGCGATCGTCATCTTCGTGCTCGGCTCGCTGCTGTGCACCCTCGCCCAGTCGATGTACGCGCTGGCGGCGTTCCGCGCCTTCCAGGGCCTCGGCGCGGGCGGGCTGATGTCGTTGGCACTCGCCATCCTCGGAGACATCGTCGGGCCGCGCGAACGCGCCAAGTATCAGGGCTATTTCCTCGCGGTCTTCGGCACGTCCAGCGTGCTGGGGCCGGTGCTCGGCGGCCTGCTGGCCGGCCAGGAGACCATCCTCGGAATCGACGGCTGGCGTTGGGTTTTCCTGGTCAACGTCCCGATCGGCGTGTTCGCGCTGGCGGTGGTCTCGAAGGTGCTGCACCTGCCGAGGGTCCACCGCCCCGGGGTGCGGATCGACTGGTGGGGCGCGCTCGTCCTCGCGATCGGCATCGTGCCGCTGCTGGTGGTAGCCGAGCAGGGTCGCGAATGGGGCTGGGACAGTAGCCTTTCAATCGCCTGCTACGTCATCGGTGTGCTCGGCGTGCTCGGGTTCATCTTCGTGGAACGGGGGATGCGCGACGCCGCGTTGATCCCGCTGCGGATGTTCCGCAATTCCACCTTCGCGATGGGCGTGGTCATCTCGATCGTCGTCGGTGCGGCGATGTTCGGCGGCATCACGCTGCTGCCGCAGTACCTGCAGGTGGTTCGCGGGTCGAGCCCCACCCTGGCGGGCATGCAGATGCTGCCGATGGTGCTCGGACTCATGGCGGGTTCGATCATCTCGGGTCAGCGGATCTCCAAGACGGGGCACTACCGGGCGTACCCGCTGATCGGCGCCTCGCTGCTCACGCTCGGCATGTTCCTGCTGCACTTCGTGCACGCGGATTCGGCGCTGCCGCTCGTCATGGTCTTCATGGCGATCACCGGCTTCGGTCTCGGCAACCTGATGCAGCCGCTGACGCTGGCGATCCAGAACGCGTTGCCCCCGCAGGACATGGGGGTGTCGACGGCGGCCGCGACCTTCTTCCGGCAGATCGGCGGCACCCTCGGCGTCGCGGTGTTCCTGTCGATCCTGTTCACGCAGCTGACCCCGAACATCAGCAACGAATTGCGTTCGGCCGCCACGGATCCGGCTTTCCAGCAGGCGGTCGTGGACGGCCTGCACAGCTCGAACCCGGCCGATGTGGCGTTGTCGACCGGGCTGGCGAACCAGGATGTGACCTCGGCGGGTCAGGTCCTCGAGGACAGCTCGATCATCCAGCAGCTGAGCCCGGCGCTGGCCCAACCGTTCAAGGTCGGGTTCTCCGAGTCGATGTCGACGGTGTTCCTGTCGGTGACCGGTGTCGCGCTGGTCGCCCTGGTGCTGGTCTTCTTCTGGAAGGAGGTCCCGCTGCGCACGGCAGGGGGACTGGCGGCCTCGGCGGCGGCGAGGAAGGAAACCGGCGAGGGCGCCGAGGAGTGAGAACGGTATGTGCACGAGAGGCCTCGTCCGGTAGCCGGGCGGGGCCCTCGTGCGTCGGCGTGGCTCAGACTCGGCGCATCACCGAGACGACCTTGCCCAGCACCACGGCCTCGTCGCCGTCGATGACCTCATAGGCACGGTTACGCGGTTCGAGGTAGATGTGCCCGTTCCTGCGCCGGTACACCTTGACGGTGGCCTCGCCGTCGATCATCGCGGCAACGATCTGACCCGAATGTGCCTCGTGCTGTTGCCGCACGACCACGATGTCGCCGTCACAGATCGCGGCATCGACCATCGAATCGCCGCGCACGCGCAGGCCGAAGACCGTGCCGGAGCCGACCAGTTCGCGCGGCAGCGTCAGCATGTCGTCGGCATGCTCCTCGGCGAGGATCGGGGTGCCTGCCGCGATGTCACCGACCACGGGCACGGTCACCGAACTCTCGGCGGACTCCCGGGTCGACGATCCCCGGAGGAACAGACGCACGTCGATCGGCCGTGAGACCGAGTCGCCGCGCCGCAGAAAACCGTTCTCCTCCAGGCTCTTCAGATGCTTCGACACCGTAGAGGAGGATCGCAGGCCCACCGCGTCCCCGATCTGCCTGGAGCTGGGTGCGTAACCGTGCGCGACCACGAAATCTCGGATGACAGCCAGGATCCGCTGCTGACGGGGCGGCAGCGTCGAGGTGTCGAGGTAGTCGAGATCGTCGTCATATCCGGTCACCCGGCGAATGGTAGTGGTGGAGGGCGACAACCAGCGGACATGGGTGAGGGGCCGCCACCGGGTCTCGCTCTCGGGGCAAACAAAAAATGTGGGATCCCGCCCGGAGAACGGGCGGAATCCCACACTTTCGGTGATTTGGGCTCAGTGGCCGCCGTTGGCCTTCAGGCGCTCGATCGCCTCGGTGATGACCTTCTCGGCCTCCGCGCGGCCGACCCAGTCGGCGCCGGTGACGTGCTTGTTCGGCTCGAGGTCCTTGTAGTGCACGAAGAAGTGCTTGATCGCGTCCAGCTCGAACTGCGAGACGTCGGCGAGATCCTGGATGTGGTCCCAACGCGGGTCGCCCGCGGGCACGCACAGCACCTTGTCGTCGCCGCCTGCCTCGTCGACCATCTTGAACATGCCGACGGGGCGAGCCTCGACGATCACGCCGGGGAAAACCGACTCGGGCAGCAGCACCATCGCGTCGAGCGGGTCGCCGTCCTCGCCGAGGGTGTTCTCGATGTAGCCGTAGTCGGCGGGGTAGCCGAAGGAGGTGTAGAGGTAGCGGTCCAGCTTGACCCGGCCGGTCTCGTGATCGACCTCGTACTTGTTGCGCTGACCCTTGGGGATCTCGATGGTGACGTCGAACTCCACGCCTCTTCCTCGCTTTGTCTCGGTGGATGGTGCGGGGTCAGGGTAGCCGGTCCGGGATAATGTGGAGGTACATAGACGGACCTGCGGCGCAGCGACGGGCCGGAAAAAACAAACGGAGGGGTGTTGGCAAAGCTCGGATCCAAGGACCGGAAGCTGGGGTCCTTGGCGGCGCGACGGCGCAAGCGGGTCCGGCTCCTCCTGTCCGCGGGGCTGGTCCTCGTCGTCGGCGCGGGCGCGGCCGTGTTCGCGGGCCAGCGATTCAACGGCGAATCGTCCGCCGACGCGGCGACAACGACCATGCCCGAGCCGCCGCCGATCCTGCCCGACCCCAAGGTCGCGCCGGTTCCTGCGGACGCCCCTGTGCCGAATCCCGCCGCCCTCGCCGCCGTCCTCGGTCCGGCGCTGGCCGATCCCGGTCTCGGCAACTTCACCGGCGCCGTGTCCGATGCGGCGACCGGCACCGTGCTCTGGAGCCAGCGTCCCGAAGTTCCGATGACCCCGGCGTCGACGACCAAGATCGCCACCGCGACAGCGGCGTTGCTCGCCCTGCCCCCCGAGCACCGGGTGGCCACCAGGGTGGTGCAGGGAGCCGTGCCCGGCCAGATCGTGTTGATCGGCGGCGGCGACCCCACCCTCACCGCGCAGCCGGCAGGGCAGTCCGGCTTCTACCCGGGCGCGCCCCGCGTGGAGGATCTGGCCGCCCAGATCCGGGGCGCCGGGACCCCCGTGGACAGCATCGTGGTGGACACCAGCGCGTACGCCGGGCCGACCATGGCGCAGGGCTGGTTCCCCGCGGACATCGGTGCCGGTTACATCGCGCCCATCGAATCGCTGATGCTCGACGGCGGGCGGCTCAACCCGCTCGAGGACGAGTCGCCCCGCACCGCCACCGCGTCCCTCGACACCGGCCGCGCGCTTGCCGCCGCGCTCGGCGTCGACCCCGCCAAGGTCACGCCCGGGGTCGCGCCTCCAGGCGCGGCGCCGCTGGCCTCCGTCGAATCCGCCGCACTGCGCGACCGACTCGGTCAGATGATGGGCCACTCGGACAATGTGCTCGCCGAGGCCATCGGCCGGGAGATCGCCATCGCGGTCGGGACGGAACCCTCGTTCGGGGGCGCGGTCACCGCGATCGGCCAGACCCTGAGCTCCGCGGGCATCGACACCAACGGGATGACGCTGCACGACGCCAGCGGGCTCTCCGTGGACAATCGCATCCCGGCGCGGCTGCTGGACCAGGCGCTCACCGATGCCGCGGGCGATGCCGACCCGCGACTGCGGCCGATGCTGGACTACCTGCCGGTGGCCGGGGCCACCGGGACGCTGTCCGAGCGCTACGCCTCGGGCGATCGCCGCGGTGCCGGGTGGGTCCGGGCCAAGACCGGGACCCTGTCCAATGCGAGCGCGCTGGTCGGTTACGTCACCGACGTCGACAACCGGGTGCTGACCTTCGCGCTGATGTCCAATGACCGGCCGCCGGAGGTCAGTCGCCCTGCCCTCGACGCGATCGCGTCGACCCTGCGTTCCTGCGGGTGCCTGTGAGCCGCGAGGCGGCGAACTCACCACGATCCGGCGGATTCGCCGGCGTCGTCGACTGGGACCTGGCTTCCCGAACCGGGGTGCGGCTGACCAAGCCGGGCCCGAGCACCACGAGATTTTCCGCGGAGGCGGCGGTCGCGGAGCTGTCCGCGGCCTCCATCCGCGCCGAGGGTCCCGTCCGGGACGTCACCGGCCTGGCCGACGGGCTGCCCGTCCCCGAGGCGCAGGTGGTGGATCGGCCCGGCTGGATCCGGGCCGCGGCCCGATCGATGGCCAACCTCACAGGGGACGACGCGGTCACCGACCGCGGCCTGCTCGGCGGCGTGCCCGCCGGGTTGCAGGCCGGCGCGATGCTCGCGTTCCTGTCCTCGGCGATCCTCGGCCAGTACGACCCCTTCACCGGGGAGCACGGCACGCTGCTGCTGGTGGCGCCCAACGTGGTCAGCGTCGAGCGGGCGCTGAAGGTGGTGCCGAGCGACTTCCGGATGTGGGTGTGCCTGCACGAGGTCACCCACCGGGTCCAGTTCTCCTCCTCGCCCTGGCTGGCCGGCTACATGCGGGACAACGTCGCGGCGATCGGTGAGGGCGGCGACGAGTCCGTCGCCGAGCTGCTCGGCAGGCTGACCACCGTGCTGCGTCAGCGTCGGGGCGACGACGCCGCTCCCGAGGACCGCGGGGTGCTCGGGTTGCTGCGCGCCACCCAGACCGAGTCCCAGCGGGCGGCTCTCGACCGGTTGCTGATGCTCGGCACCCTGCTCGAGGGGCACGCCGACCACGTGATGGACGCCGTCGGGCCCGAGGTCGTGCCGTCGGTGGTGGCGATCCGGCGGGCGTTCGACCGCCGTCGCGCCCGGCAGGTGAACCCGCTGCAACGGCTGGTCCGCGCGCTGCTCGGGATGGACGCCAAGATGGCCCAGTACGTGCGCGGCAAGGCCTTTGTCGACGCCGTCGTCGGCCGGGTCGGGATGGCCGAGTTCAACGCGATCTGGACCGGACCCGACACCCTGCCGTTGATGGCCGAGATCGACGACCCCGAGAGCTGGATCGCCCGGGTCCTCGCATGAGCCGCCCGCGGCTGCTGCCGGAGGGACCGGCGTTGCTGGAGGTGCGGCACGCCGTCCGGCGCTGGGTCGCCGCGCACGGCGCGGACACGGGTGTCGCGGTGGCCCTGTCGGGCGGGGCCGACTCGCTGGCGCTGACCGCCGCGGCGGTCGCCGAGTCGGGACCCGTGCACGCCCTCGTGGTCGACCACCGGCTGCAGGAGGGTTCGGGCGCGGTGGCCGAGCAGGCCGCGGCCCGCGCCCTCGACCTCGGCTGCGCCTCGGCTCGGGTGCTGACGGTGAGCGTCGACCGCGACGGCGGGCTGGAGGCGGCCGCCCGCCGCGCCCGCTACCAGGCGCTGGGCGACGCCAGGGCAGGCAGGCCGGTGCTGCTCGGGCACACTCTCGACGACCAGGCGGAGACGGTGCTGCTCGGGCTGGCCCGGGGCTCGGGACCGCGTTCGCTCGCCGGGATGCGCGACTTCGACGCGCCATGGGGTCGGCCGTTGCTCACGGTGCGCCGCGGCGTCACGGCCAGGGCCTGCGAGGAGCTCGAGCTCGACCCGTACCGGGATCCGCACAACCTCAGTCCCGAGTTCACCAGGGTGCGGTTGCGCTCGGAGGCGTTGCCGCTGCTCGAGCAGATCCTCGGCGGCGGCGTGGCGCAGGCGCTGGCCCGCACGGCCGACCAGCTGCGGGAGGACGGCGAGGTGCTCGATGCGATCGCGGTCCGGGTGCTCGCCGACGCGGAGTCCGAGGGCGGGCTGGACGTGGCCGGGCTCGTCGACATCCATCCGGCCGTGCGGCGAAGGGCGCTGCGTCTGTGGCTGCTCGGGAACGGCGCGCGGGACCTGACCGATCGGCAGCTGCGGGCCGCCGACGACCTGATCGGGCGGTGGCGCGGGCAGGGCGGCGTCGCGATCGGCGGGGGAAGTCCGGGAGCCAGGTTGGTGCTGTCGCGGCGGCATGGCAGGCTAACGCTCGGGCAGACAGCGATCGGCCCCGACCGGTGAATGAACAGTTCCGTCCATGACCAGGTCAGTCGAAACGAAGGGATTCGCGCCGTGTACGAAGGCGACATCGCATCGGTGTTGATCTCCGAGGACCAGATCCAGGACAAGATCACCGAATTGGCCGGGATCATCGCCGAGCGCTATCCGGTCGGCGCACCAGAGGGCGATCTGCTGCTGGTCGGCGTCCTCAAGGGCGCGGTCTTCTTCATGACCGACCTGGCCAGGGCACTGCCGATCCCGACCCAGATGGAGTTCATGGCCGTGAGCTCCTACGGCTCGTCGACCTCCTCGTCCGGTGTCGTGCGGATCCTCAAGGACCTGGACAAGGACATCGCCGGACGGCACGTGCTGATCGTCGAGGACATCATCGACTCCGGTCTCACGCTGTCCTGGCTGATGCGCAACCTGCGCACCCGCAATCCCGCGTCGCTCGAGGTGGTCACCCTGCTCCGCAAGCCGGACGCCATCAAGGTGGACGTCGAGGTCGCGAACGTCGGCTTCGACATCCCCGACGAGTTCGTCGTCGGCTACGGCCTCGACTACGCCGAGCGGTACCGCGACCTGCCGTACATCGGAACGCTCGAACCCACGGTCTACGGCGGCTGACGGGCCATACTCGTGGCATGTCCACGGATCTGACCGCCGCCGCCATCGCCGCGCGGGTGCGCTCCGGCGCGCTGACGCCCCGCGACGCCGTTCAGTCGGCCCTGGCCCGGATCGCCGAGCGGGACCCGGAGCTGGGCGCGTTCGTCACGGTCCGCGCCGAGCAGGCCCTTGCCGAGGCCGATGCGGTCGGCGCGCGCTCCGACCTCGCCGCGCTGCCGCTGGCGGGTGTCCCGATCGCGGTCAAGGACAACGTCCCGGTGGCGGGACTTCCCCTCGGCAACGGCTCGCGGGCGAGTTCCCGCGAGCCCTCGCCCGCGGATCATCCGGTGGTCGCGCGCCTGCGCGCGGCGGGAGCGGTCGTGGTCGGACTCACCTCGGTGCCGGAGCTGTGCCTGTGGGGGAGCACCGACACCCCGGTCACCGTCACCAGGAACCCGTGGAACCCCGGCCGGACGACCGGCGGTTCCTCCGGCGGTTCGGCGGCCGCGGTCGCGGCAGGCATGGTTCCCGCGGCGCACGGCGCGGACGGGATGGGCTCGATCCGGATCCCCGCCGCCTGCTGCGGGCTGGTCGGCATCAAGCCCGGCCTCGGCGTGGTGCCTGCCGAACTGGGCGTCGACTCCTGGTTCGGGATGGCCGAGAACGGCCCGCTTGCGACCACGGTCGAGGACGCGGCGCTCATGCTGTCGGTGATGGCGGACCGCCGGGAGCTGGCGACCGTCGCCGAGCCAGGGCCGTTGCGGATCGCGGTGGCGACCGGTTCGCCGCTGCCGATGGTCCGGGTCGATCCGTACTGGCGGGCGGGCGCAGAGAGCGCGGCCGCGGTGCTGGGCGGGGCCGGCCACCACCTCACGACGGCTCGGCTGCCCTATCCCGCGAACCCGATGGTGATCCTGGCGCGCTGGATGGGCGGTGCCGCGACCGACGCGGCCGGACTCGATCCGGCGTTGCTGCAGCCACGGACGCGCAGGCACGCCGCCGTCGGGCGCGCGCTGATCCGGTTCGTCGACCCGACGCAGGTGCGAAAGGTGGACGCCGCGTTGCGCCGGGTCTTCGCCGACTCCGACGTGGTGATCACCCCGACGCTGGCCCGGTCCCCGATCGAGGCGCTGCGCTGGAGCGAGAAATCCTGGCTCTCGAACCTCGCGGCCAACATCCGCTATGCCCCGTTCCCGTCGCTGTGGAATCTGGTCGGCTGGCCCGCGGCGAGCGTGCCGGTGGGGATCCATCCGGAGTCGGGTACCCCGCTGGGCGTGCAGATCGCCGCCCCGCCCGGTGGGGAGGCGCTGATCCTGTCGGTGGCTGCGCAGTTGGAACGGTTGCGGCCGTGGGAGCGCACGGCGCCTGTCTGACGGGCGCGGTGTCAGCCGACGCCGAGGGCCGTCAGCAGCACCAGCACGACGGTGACGACAGCGAAGAACCCGTGGCCGGCGACGGCTGCCACCGGGAAATGTTTCTCCGGCGCCCCGTTCGGGGCCGTCCCCGGTGCCGAATCTCCGCCGTTCCCCGCGCCAACCCCGGCAGCGCGGTATACGGGAATCCAGCGGATCAGCATCGTGAAACCGAGGAGGGCAACCGGGACCAGCAGCGCAAAGGCGGTCCACGCGAGGGCGTCCTCGTCGACGACGAGATACACGATCCACACGACCAGTCCGATCACGGCCAGGACGAAATGCCCGAAGATCACGGCCGGAGGGAAATGGCTGTTCCGTGGTTGCCGCACACCGCCTTTGGCGATCCAGGTCGCGAGCAGGTAGAAGCCGCCTGCGGCCGTCAGCAGCCAGGTCACAAGAGCTGCGATACCCATGTCATCTCCTAGGCAGTGGTGGACCGATCGGGTCTACGGTGCCGGTCGGGTCGGGAAGGGTGCTCGAATGCGTCGGCCTGGGTCGCTTCGTCCACAACCCGCACACCATCGCGAAAGACGAGGCGGCCGCCGAGATAGCCCGCGGCGGACAGCCCGGCCAGTGACACCGCCGAGAGGACGAGCTGGCCGATGCCCACCGCGTCCGGGGTTCCGTAGTCGGCGTGGCGCCACACGAGGTTCACCGCGTACGAGATGGTCACCGCGAGATTCAGCGACATGTGCGCCACACCGGTTCGGAATGCCGGGGTCCCCGTCGGGATGGCCATGAAGTCGAGGAACCCGATCGTCGCTGCGGCAAGCGCACCGAGCAGGCCGATCGAGATGAGCCACAGCGACCCCTTGGTCAGAAAACCCGGATCCCCGACGATTCGAGAAGCGACGTCGAACACCAGGCTGCTGACCCACGCGCCGATCGGCAGCGTCACCAGGATCGGGTGGAACGGATGCCCATACGGCCCCGCGAGTACCGCGCTCACCGGGCGCTTTCCGTGATCTGCTTGCTCAGACATGCATTCACCGACCTACTGGATCGCAGGCTCATGTATCAGCCTGTTCCTAGCTCAACCGTCGGTCAAGACGCGGGCCCGTAGGAGTCTCGGTGACGACCTCACCGCCCCGCCGGTCATGCGGACCGGGTGGCCGGTTCGTGCGAGACGACCCGCTCCAGCGCGCGCAGGTCCTTCTCCAGCAGCCGGAACAGCCAGTACACGACGATGAAGGCGGCGATCGCCCCGACACACAGCAGGCGGACGGCCACGATCACGGAGGTGATCTCGTCGGGGGACAGGAAGGTCACCCCGGCCACCCCGATCAGCGGCACCGAGGCGGCCAGCGCCAGGTAGCGGACGCTGCGCCTGCTGAGCCCGCGCAGTTTGCGGGCGTCGTCGCTGCTGGTGATCCCCTGCGGCAGCATCATCGGATAGATGCACCGCACCAGGTAGAAGGTCACCAGGAAGAAGGGATAGGCGACGGCGATCGCCCCGCACACGACAAGCGACCCGATGAAATGGATGATGGCGCCCGCCGGGAGGTGGCCCGCGACGATCTGCAGGGAGATCGGGTAGGTGATGCCGGCCAGCAGCCAAGCGCTGAAGATGATGAGGACGGCCCGGTCGGCCAGCAGCAGGGTGTCGCTGCGCGCCTTGGCCAGGGTCTGCTTGTCGTAGATGCGGCCCTTGCGCAGTCCGCGCGGCATCCGCATCGGATATCGGCTCAGGTACACCACAACGGCGATGCCGATCGGGTACAGGATGCCGTTCATGACGGACTGGACCCCTTCGAACTTCTGCTGGGCCTCGAGCGACAGGTTGCTGACGATCAGCGACTTGTTGTGGTGGTAGTTGTAGACGCCCGCCAGCACGTTCGGCACCAGCATGGCCGCAACGGTGATCGGTATCACGTAGCGCCGCAGCCGCATCCGCCAGCTCCGCGGAGGGGGGTCGACGAGGTCGCGGGCCCTTGGGTCGAGGCACAGTTCGAACTGCTGGGCCAGCTCCGCGCCCGTCGACCACCGCCGGTCCGGGTCCGGCGAGAGGCAGGTCAGCAGCACCCGCTTCAGTGCGGCCGGGCAGTCGGGCGGCAGCGTGGCCTGCGCCTCTGGGCCGACGCCGCGCTCGCGGATGTCCAGCATCCGTTCCAGCGACTTCTCCGACTGGCCGCTCGCCGAGCTGTCGTCGAAGGGACGCGAGCCGGTGAGCAACTCCCACAGCATGACCCCGAGCCCGAAGATGTCGCTGCGGGTGTCGAGGTCGCTCGCCGTGCCGGGCAGGCCGGGATGGCAGGCCTCGAGCTGTTCGGGCGACATGTAGGCCAGGGACCCGCCGAAGTAGGCGACGGGGCTCGTGCCTGCCACGGCGTCGCTGAAGCTGATGTTGAAGTCGGCGAGCTTCGGCACCCCGTCGGCGGTGAGCAGCACATTCGCCGGCTTGATGTCGCGGTGCAGCACACCGTGTTTGCCCGCGTAGTCCAGTGCCTCCGCTAGCCGGCGGCCCAGCCACGCGACGGTCTCCGGCCAGCTGAGGGACGCGATCTCGGGCCGGACGCTGGAGTCGCTGGGGCGGATCTCGCCCTTGGCCTCGAGCGATTCATCGATCACGTCCAGCAGCAACTGCCCGCTGCGGTCCTCTGGCGGTGTCGCCTGCACCCGCCGCAGCACCCCGAGCAGGGTGCCCCCGGGGACGTACTGCATGTAGAGCAGCTTCAGCTTGTGTTCGTCGAGGACCCGCTGGTCGAACACCCGGACGATGTAGTCGTGGTCGAGTTGGGCCAGTGTCTGTGGTTCGGTGCCGTGATCGTGGGACATCTTCACCGCGACCAGGCGCTGCATCGAGAGTTGGCGGGCGAGGAACACCCGGGCGAACGCGCCCCGCCCCAGGCCCATCAGCAGGTCGAAGTCGTCCACCCGCTGGCCGACGTCGATGTCGTCGAGCGCCGTCTCCGCGGCGGGCTTCGCGATCAATGTGGACTTCTCGTCGATGGGACGCTGCGATTGTTCGATCACCTGGGACTCCTCCGGGAAGTCCCGCGAGTAGTCGCTCGCCTCCACGGTGAGCCCGGTCTGGCGCCGCAGACGGAACTCCTCCTGGATCAGCGCGGGCGGCAACGGCTCGGACTTCAGTTCGGGGAACTCCTCGCGGTAGGCGGCCAGACGCTTGGGCTTGTCGAAATCCAGCCAGCGGTACCGCAGGTCGACCGCGATCAGTTCGATCAACGCGTCGCGTCGCTGGTCCGCCCGCTCGGGGAGGTAGTCGGGGAGATTCGGGGGAGTGCCGGTGGCCTCCCACTTGGCCGTGAAACGGGCGACCGGGGACTGCGCCACGACCGTCGAGTCGGGCGATGGTTGCGCCGTGACCGTCGAGTCCGGCGATGATGGCGCCGCGACCGTAGGGTCCGGTGCCGGTCGAATGGTCCGTTTCGTCACGAGAACCTCGGACTGTCTCGTGCGCCTGTGGCGCTCGATTCCGTGAGGGATGCCCCTCGTCAGGATAACGCCGCTCGGGCGGGACCGCCGAGGGTGAATGCTGGACCGGGTTCGCCGGACACCACGCGTTCGAGGGCGTGCAGGTCCTGCTCGAGCTGCCGGAACATCCAGTAGGCCGCGACGAACGCGACGATCGCCCCCAGACAGAGCACCCGGATCGGCACGACGATCGCCCCCAGGTCGGCTGCGGGCAGGAACGTCGCCCCCGCGACCCCGAGTAACGGGACGGAGGCGGCGAGAGCCAGGTAGCGGTTGCTGAGCCGCTCCAGCCCCCGCAGCCGCCGGGTGTCGTCCCCGCTGATGATGCCGGGCGGCAGCATCACCGGGTACAGGCAGCGAACCATGTAGAAGGTGACCAGGAAGAACGGGTATGCCATCACGATGGCGCCGCACACCACCGTCGAGGCGAGGAAGTGGACATACGATCCCCGCGGGACCCCGGTGGCGACCTGCATCGCGAACAGGTTCACCACGGTCGAGACCCACCACGCACCGAAGCAGACGACCACCATGCGGGAGCCGAGCAGCAGGGTGTCCGCGCGTGCCTTGGCAAGGGTCGTCGGATCGAAGGTGCGCCCGTGTGACAGTGCCCGGGTCACCGCGATCGGACGACGCCACATGTAGGCCAGCAGTACCACCATTGCGGGGAAGACGATCGCGGTGATGAGCAGCTGGAACAGTCCGAATTGCTGTACCGCCGCAGGGGACAGCTTGCTGACGATCAGCGTTCGGTTGTGGACGTAGTTGTAGAGACCCGCGAGTAGGTTCGGGAACACGAGCCCGATGAAGATGATCGGTGCCGACCACGGCCGCAGTCGCAGCCGCCAGCTGCCCGGAGGCGGATCGACCAGATCACGGGCCTGCGGATCCAGACACAGCTCGAACTGCTGCGCCAGATCCGCGCCGGATTGCCACCGGTCGCGAGGGTCGGGTGCGAGGCAGGTCAACAGCACCCGGCGCAATGTGGCCGGGCAGTTGGGTGGCAGCGCGGCCACCACGTCGGGGTCGATCCGGCGGCTGCGCAAGTCCAGCATGGTGCTGAGCGAGGTGTCCGACTCGTCGGCGTCGATCGCGTCGCGGAACGGGCGCCTACCGGTCAGCAGTTCCCACAGCAGGACGCCGAGCGCGAAGATGTCGCTGCGGGTGTCGAGGTCGGCGGCGCTCCCGGTCGCGTGTGGATGCCGGGCAGCCAGTTGCTCCGGTGACATGTAGGCCAGCGAGCCGCCGAAGTACGCAGCGGGGCTGACGCCGCCGAGCTGGGCGCTGAAGCTGATGTTGAAGTCGGTGAGCTTGGGGACTCCCTCGGCGGTGAGCAGTATGTTCGCGGGCTTGATGTCGCGGTGGATCACTCCTTGCCTGCTCGCATGGTCGAGCGCAAGGGCGAGGCGCCTGCCCACCCAGGCGACCGTCTCCGGCCACGACAGCGTGGCGAGCTCTGCCCGCACGCTGGAGTCGGTTGGCCGGATCTCACCCCTGGCCGCCAGTTCCTCGTCGATCGCGTCCAGCAGCACCTGGCCGCCGCGTTGCTTTTGCGGGCTCCCTCGGATCCGGCGCAACACGGCGAGCAGGGTGCCGCCGGGGACGTACTGCATGTAGAGCAGTTTCACCCCGAATTGCTCGAGATACCGCTGGTCGAAGACCCGAACGATGTAGTCGTGGTCGAGCTGGGCCATCGTCTGTGGCTCGGTGCCGTGGTCCTGCGAGATCTTCACCGCGACCAGTCGGTGCATGGAACGCTGGCGGGCGAGGAAGACCCGGGCGAATGCCCCGCGGCCGAGCCCCATGAGCAGGTCGAAGTCGTCGATGCGCTGGCCGACGTTGATGTCGTCGATCGATCCGGTCCGTACGGCGCGCTCGTCGTCCATCCGTTCGGGCGACAGGGTCCGAACGTGCCCCCTGCGAGTCGGATCCCCCACGATCGTCCCCTCAGGCATCGACCGGCCGGTCCGATCCATCAGCGGCTTACCGCCTTCTTGTAGCGGTGGATCGCCAGCGGCACGAACACCACGAGTATCCCGACGATCCAGGCGATGGAGGCCACCACCGGGTTCTGCAGGGGCCACACGTCCGGCACGACGAGCGCGGGATTGGTGTTGCCGAACAGTTCACGGACCGCCTGTGTCACAGCCGAGACGGGGTTCCACTCCGCGATGACCCGCAGCACCGTCGGCAGATTCGTGGTGGGGACGAAGGTGTTCGCGATGAACGACAGCGGGAAGATCACCATGAAGCTGGCGTTGCTGTACACCTCCGGCGTCCGGATCCACAGGCCGACCACGGCCATCACCCAGGACAGGGCGTAGGCGAACAGCAGCAGCAACACGTACGCGGCCGCGGCCTCGAGCAGGGAGGTGTGGATCCGCCAGCCGACCGCGAGGCCGGCCAACGACATCACGACCAGGCTCACCACGTTGATCAGCACGTCGCTGGTGGTGCGCCCGACGAGCACCGCGGACTGGGCCATCGGCAGTGACCGGAACCGGTCGATGAAGCCCTTCTGGATGTCCTCGGCGAGCCCGAGCCCGGTCCAGGTGGCGCCGAAGATCACCGACTGGGTGAAGATGCCCGCGATCAGGAACTCCCGGTACGACATCCCCGGCACCTCGATCGAGCTACCGAAGACGTACGCGAACAGCAGCACGAACATGATCGGTGACAGGGTCGTGAAGATCAGCAGGTCCGGAACCCGCCTGATCTTGATGACATTGCGCTTGGCGATCGTCGCCCCGTCGCGGACCGCCATCTCGATCCCGTTCACGATGCACGCTCCTTCCGGTGGGCACCACCGACGCGCTCGACTTCGCCGACCGGGCCGGCGCCGTCGGTGTCGTTCCCGTCGGAGTCGTTCCCGGTGCTGTCGGCCTGGTGGCCGGTCAGCGCGAGGAACACATCGTCGAGGGAGGGTCTGCGCAAGGCGACGTCGGTGACGGTCACGTTCCGCCTCGACAGGCTGCCGAGGGCCTCGACGAGAGCGCTCGACCCGTCGGCGACGGGAACGGTGATCCGGCGGGCGTGGTGGTCCACCTGGAGGTCGCCGTCCGACAGCGGTGCCAGCGCCGCCCGCGCATCGTCGAGGCTGGCGCCCGGGTCGAGGGCGAGCTCGATCCGCTCCCCGCCGACCTGGTCCTTGAGCTCGTCCGAGGTGCCTCTCGCGATCACCCTGCCGCGGTCGACCACGGCGATGGAGTCGGCGAGTCGGTCCGCCTCGTCCATGTACTGGCTGGTGAGCAGCAGCGTGGTGCCCCCGGCGACGAGTTCTTCGATGACATCCCACAGGCCGAGCCGCGCCCGGGGGTCGAGGCCGGTCGTCGGCTCGTCGAGGAACAGCACCGGCGGGTTCGCGACCAGCGCACCGGCCAGGTCGAGGCGCCGCCGCATGCCGCCGGAGTAACCCCGGACCGGCCGGTCACCTGCCTCCACGAGGTCGAACTGTTCCAGGAGTTCACGCGCCCGGTCCCTGCTGAACTTGGTGCCCAGGTGGTAGAGGCGCCCGACCATCTCCAGGTTCTCGAATCCGGTCAGGTATTCGTCCACCGCGGCGTACTGCCCGGACGCACCGATCCGCGAACGCAACTCCTTGGCGTCGGCGACCACGTCCAGTCCGTCGACGGTGGCGTGCCCGCCGTCGGGTTCGAGCAGCGTCGTGAACACCCGGACCGCCGTGGTCTTCCCGGCACCGTTCGGGCCGAGTAGCGCGAGGACGGTGGCCTCGGGCACCGCGAGGTCCAGCCCGTCGAGGGCGACGACCTTGCCGTACCGCTTGACCAGTCCCTCGGCCACGATTGCATCAGCCATGCCTACCTCCGCGCGACGTGGATGGTTGGGGCTTGCCCTGCAACGATCGCACTCCGGTCCGGCGGCAGCAACCGTTTTCGCTCGTCTTTGTGGCCACCCGTGGGGTGGTCGATCCCAACCCCGGGGTGTCTGGTTGCCGGCGTCGGGACGCAGGACCATCGAGTGACCAACCAGATGAGGCGGTCAATGCGTATGTACAACTCCTCGGTGGACGCCCTGTTCACCGGCGCCCAACTCGAATTCACAGCTGCCGCGATCGCGGCTCGGGTGCGCTCGGGTGCGCTGTCTCCGATCGACGCGGTCGAAGGAGCGTTGAGCCGGATCTCCGAACGCGATCCCGAACTGGAGGCGTTCGTGGCCGTGCGCGGCGAGCAGGCCCGCGCCGAGGCGGTGGCCTTGGCCGGACGGCCGGGCCTGTCGGCGTTGCCCTTGGCAGGCGTGCCGATCGCGATCAAGGACAACATCCCGATGGTGGGGCATCCGCTGGGGAACGGGTCCATGGATATCGCTGCGGAGCTGTCGACCGAGGACCACCCGGTGCTCGACCGGTTGCGTCGGGCCGGGGCGGTACCGGTGGGGCTGACCAGGCTGTCCGAGCTGTGTGTGTGGCCCTCGACCGACTCGCACGAGTCGATCGTGCGGAACCCGTGGAACCCCGAGCGGAGTGCGGGTGGTTCCTCCGGCGGGTCGGGGGTCTCGGTGGCCGCCGGGATGGTGCCGGTGTCGCACGGGTCCGATTGTCTCGGCTCGATCCGGATCCCGGCCGCGACCTGCGGGCTGGTCGGCATCAAACCCGGCAGCGGCCTTGTGCCCCGTGAGCTGGGCGAGAACTGGTTCGGGATGGCGGAGAACGGCCCGCTGACGACGACGGTCCAAGACGCCGCGCTGCTGTTGTCGGTGATGGCGGACCGCCCGGAACTGGCGGAACTCGCCGATCCCGGTCGGCTGCGGATCGCGGTGGCGGTTGGCTCACCGTCGCCGATGACCCCGGTGGATCGGCACTGGCGGGAAGGGGTGGAACGTGCCGCGCGGGTGCTCGGCACGGCCGGGCACACGGTCACGACCGCGAAACTGCCGTACCCGCTGAATCCGATGCCGCTGGTGGCGCGCTGGACGGCGGGCACGGCCGCCTATGCGGAGGGTCTCGATCACTCGTTGCTGCAGGCGCGCACCCGAACGCACGCCGCGGTCGGGCGCGCGATGCACCGGCACGTCAAGTCGCATCACGTGGACAGGCTGGAGACCGCGATGCGCGGGTTCTTCAAGGACTTCGACGTGGTGCTGACGCCGACGCTCGCACGGCCGCCGATGCAAGCGCACCGATGGAGCAAGCGCTCCTGGGCGTCGAACGTCATGGTCGCCGCGCGTTTCGCGCCGTTCACCCCGGTCTGGAACCTGGTCGGCTGGCCGGCCGCGACCGTGCCTGCGGGGATGCACCCCGAGTCCGGAACCCCGCTGGGCGTACAAATCGTGGCGCCGGCCGGCGGGGAGGCCCGGATCCTGGCGCTGGCCGCACAGCTGGAGGCATTGCAGCCGTGGCCGCGGGTCGCGGTGGGGTGAGCGCCGAGGGTCAGAACGGCCAGGCGGGCAGTTCGGGGAGCCCGGCGCGCGTCGGCCTGCCGACCAGCCAGGCCAGCAGCTCGGCCCTTGGCAGGTCGGGCGGCACGACATCGGGCTCCGCCGCCGCGAGCTCGGGCAGATCCCGCGCCAGGATCTCCTCGACGAACGCATCGGGCCAGTTCCCGGCGGTGTATCCGGTACCGAGATCGAGGTGGTGGATCTCCAGTTCGCACCACCGCAGCACCGGGATGTCGCGCCCTGTGACGGGCTTGCGCCAAGACACCGGGGTGTCGAGCTGGTCGGGCCCGATCTCCCGCAGCGATTCGATCACCCGTCGCCCGGCGAATCGCAGGTCGGCGGCCAGCAGCTCGACGGGGCGGTCCGCCCCCTCCTCGATGGCGGCGCCCCGGGCCTCCCGTTCGCCCGGGTACATCTCGGGTCGGGTCCCGGACAACACGCCAACGGCCAGCCGGTTCAGTGCGTCGGCGTTGCGCGCGACGTGCGTGACGACGTGACCCCGGCTCCAGCCCGGTAGCAGCGAGTCGCCGCGGGCCTGCTCGTCCGACAGGTCGGCGACCGCGGATTCCAGCCGCGCCTGTGAGTGCTCGATCTCCGCCAGGACCTCGGGGTACGGCAGCGTCATGGCCGCAGCCTATCGACATCCGGATCCGGCTGCCGGCGGTGGCGGGGCTCACGGAACCATCCGGTGTGCCCGCGCGTTCTACTTGGCAGAAGCCGCTGCGACAGCTGCTCCGGGCCGATGCCCGCGCTAACGGACACTGCTCGCGGCGGTCGCGGTAACCTTGAACCTCCGGTGAGCAGCCGGAACCCGGCGCACTGTGCTCGACCGGAACTGGAAAGGACTGGCCTGCAGAGGCTGAACCTGTATGAATCGCAAGACTGTGTTTCGCAACCTGGCGATTGTCGCCGGCATCCTGCTGATCATTTACGCGTTCAGCTATTTCGGTAACGACACCCGCGGGTACAAAAACGTCGACACCTCGGTGGCCATCGCCCAGCTCGACGCGAAGAACGTCACCGATGCGCAGATCGACGACCGCGAGCAGCAGCTCCGCCTCACCCTGAAGCAGGGCAACGACGCGACCGACAACTCGGACCAGATCCTCGCGAAGTACCCGAGCGCCGCGTCCGAGCAGATCTTCACCGCCGTCCAGAACGCGGGCGTGGAGAAGTACAACACCAAGGTGAGCCAGGAGAGCTGGCTGACCTCGATCCTGCTGTTCGTGCTGCCGATGGTGATCCTGCTCGGCCTGTTCGTCTTCGTGATGGGGCGGATGCAGGGCGGTGGCCGCGGCGGCGTGATGGGCTTCGGCAAGTCGAAGGCCAAGCAGCTCACCAAGGACATGCCCAAGACCACGTTCGCGGACGTCGCGGGCGCCGACGAGGCCGTCGAAGAGCTGTACGAGATCAAGGACTTCCTGCAGAACCCGGCCCGTTACCAGGCGCTCGGCGCGAAGATCCCGAAGGGCGTCCTGCTCTACGGCCCTCCCGGCACCGGTAAGACGCTGCTGGCCCGCGCGGTCGCAGGCGAGGCCGGGGTGCCGTTCTTCACGATCTCGGGCTCGGACTTCGTCGAGATGTTCGTCGGTGTCGGCGCCTCCCGGGTGCGCGACCTGTTCGAGCAGGCCAAGCAGAACAGCCCCTGCATCATCTTCGTCGACGAGATCGACGCGGTCGGCCGTCAGCGTGGCGCAGGCCTCGGCGGCGGGCACGACGAGCGCGAGCAGACCCTCAACCAGCTGTTGGTCGAGATGGACGGCTTCGGCGACCGCACCGGCATCATCCTGATCGCCGCGACCAACCGCCCCGACATCCTCGACCCGGCGCTGCTGCGTCCCGGCCGCTTCGACCGCCAGATCCCGGTGAGCAACCCGGACCTGGCCGGCCGTCGGGCGATCCTCAAGGTGCACTCGCAGGGGAAGCCGCTCGATCAGCACGCGGACCTCGAGGGCCTGGCCAAGCGGACCGTCGGCATGTCGGGCGCGGACCTGGCGAACGTCATCAACGAGGCCGCGCTGCTGACCGCCCGCGAGAACGGCGCCCTGATCACGGAGGCGGCGCTCGAGGAGTCGGTGGACCGCGTCATCGGCGGCCCGCGCCGCAAGAGCCGGATCATCAGCGAGCACGAGAAGAAGATCACCGCGTACCACGAGGGCGGGCACACCCTGGCCGCATGGGCGATGCCGGACATCGAGCCGATCTACAAGGTCACCATCCTGGCCCGCGGCCGCACCGGCGGACACGCCATGACGGTGCCCGAGGACGACAAGGGCCTGATGACCCGCTCGGAGATGATCGCCCGGCTGGTGATGGCGATGGGCGGCCGCGCCGCCGAGGAGCTCGTCTTCCACGAGCCGACCACCGGCGCATCCTCCGATATCGACCAGGCCACCAAGATCGCCCGCGCGATGGTCACCGAGTACGGCATGAGCGCCAAGCTGGGTGCGGTCCGCTATGGGCAGGAGCAGGGCGATCCGTTCCTCGGCCGGTCGATGGGGATGAGCTCCGAGTACTCGCACGAGGTCGCACGGGAGATCGACGAGGAGGTGCGCAACCTCATCGAGGCGGCGCACACCGAGGCGTGGGCGATCCTCAACGAGCACCGCGACCTGCTCGACGTGGTGGCCACCGAGCTGCTCGAGCGCGAGACCCTCACCCGCAAGGATCTGGAGCAGATCTTCTCGGGTGTGGAGAAGCGGCCGAGGATCACCGCGTTCAACGACTTCGGTGGCCGGACGCCGTCCGACAAGCCCCCGGTGAAGACGCCCCGTGAGCTGGCGATCGAGCGCGGCGAGCCGTTGCCCGACGACTCGGTGCGGCAGCCGACCTTCAGCAAGCCCCGCGAGACGGTTCCGCCGACCGCGCCGGTCCCCGGCCCCCAGAACGGGTACCCGATGCCGGCCCCGAACGGCGGCTACCAGCCGTACCCGGATCCGCGGCAGCAGCCACAGCAGGGCACGATGCCGGACTACGGTGCGCCCGCCGGTTGGTCGGCGCCGGGTTGGCCGCCGCGGGATGCGGGGGAGGGCCAGCACCAGCAGCAGCCGCAGCACGCCCAGAACCCGCAGAACCCGTACGGCGGGTATCCGCAGTGGAATCCGCCGCAGGCGCCGTCCGAAGAGGGCGGGCCGGCAACCGAGCGCTGGGAAGGGCCGAACGGTCAGCAGTAGTCCGGCGGTTACTAGGCTTACCCACTGATCGCGTCGCACCGGCGTGATCGGTGGGTAACGGTCGGCGAGAATGGAGGTTCGATCGGGTGTCGGTCAATCAACTCGGTGGTGCGAATTCCCGTGACGCATCGACGTCACAGGAACGCGACGCGGTGGAGTCCGATGAGCGTGGCGCCGCTGCGCCGCTCGAGTGCATCGAGACCGGGCGCGTCTTCGACCAGCCGCGCGCCGAGGCCGCGATTCGTGAGCTGCTGATCGCGGTCGGCGAGAACCCGGATCGGCCGGGTCTGCTCGACACCCCGGCCCGGGTGGCGCGGGCGTACCGGGAGGTCTTCGCGGGCCTCTACACCGATCCGGATTCCGTGCTCAACACCACCTTCGACGAGGGACACCAGGAGCTGGTGCTGGTCCGCGACATCCCGATGTACTCCACCTGCGAGCATCACCTGGTGTCGTTCCACGGTGTCGCGCACGTCGGCTACATCCCGGGCTCCACCGGCCGGGTCACCGGGCTCTCGAAGCTCGCGCGACTGGTCGACCTGTACGCGAAGCGTCCGCAGGTGCAGGAGCGGTTGACCAGCCAGATCGCCGACGCGATGGTGCGCAAGCTCGATCCCCGCGGGGTGATCGTCGTGGTGGAGGCCGAGCACCTGTGCATGGCGATGCGCGGCATCAGGAAGCCGGGAGCCAGCACCACCACCTCGGCCGTGCGTGGTCTGCTGCAGTCCAGTGCCGCCTCGCGTGCCGAGGCTCTGGACCTGATCCTGCGCAAGTGACGGTGCCGATGCCGGGCCGCTGCGTGGTGATGGGTGTCCTCAACGTCACCAGCGACTCGTTCTCGGACGGCGGCCGCTACCTGGACCGGGACGCGGCGATCGAGCACGGCCTCGCGCTGAGCCGGCTTGGCGTTGACGTCGTGGACGTGGGCGGCGAATCGACCCGGCCCGGCGCTGCGCGGGTGGATCCGGAGGTCGAGGCCGAGCGGATCCGTCCGGTGATCGCTGCCCTTGCGGCCGAGAACATCACGGTCAGTGTCGACACCATGCGCGCCTCGGTGGCTGCGGCCGCGATCGAGGCGGGGGCCACCATCGTCAACGACGTCTCCGGTGGCCGTGCCGATCCGGCGATGGCCGCGGTGATGGCGGACGCGGGCCTGCCCTGGATCCTGATGCACTGGCGCTCGGCGGGCGAGTACGTGCACGCAGGCGGGGTGGAGCACTACGGCGACGTGGTGGCGGAGGTCAGCGAAGAACTGCTCACCCAGGTCGACCTGGCGGTTCGGGCCGGCGTCGATCCGGGCAAGCTGATCCTCGATCCCGGGCTGGGGTTCGCGAAGACCGCCGAACACAACTGGGCGCTGCTCGGCGCGTTGCCGAGGCTCAACGCGCTCGGCTTCCCGGTGTTGATCGGGGCCTCCCGCAAGCGTTTCCTCGGCAGCTTGCTCGCGGATGACCACGGTGACCGCGCCCCCGACGGGCGCGAGGTCGCAACGGCTGTCGTCTCGGCGCTCGCCGCGCGGGGCGGCGCCTGGGGCGTGCGCGTGCACGACGCGCGGGGATCCCTCGACGCGATCGCCGTGGTGAACGCGTGGACCGCGGCTGAGGAGAAGCACGATGGCTGATCGAATCGAGTTGCGAGGGCTGCGGGTTCGCGGCAATCACGGTGTCTTCGAGCACGAGAAGCGGGACGGCCAGGACTTCGTCGTCGACATCACGGTGTGGATGGACCTGGCGCCGGCCGCGGCCTCGGACGATCTCGCCGACACCATGCACTACGGGGAGCTCGCCGAGACGGCCGCCGCGATCGTGGCAGGCCCGTCGCGCGATCTCATCGAGTCGGTGGCCGGGGAGATCGCCGACGCGGTGCTGACCGACGATCGGGTGAACGCGGTGGAGGTGACGGTCCACAAGCCGTCGGCACCGATCCCGCTGACCTTCGTCGACGTCGCCGTCGTGGCGCGCCGTTCCCGCAAGGGCCTGCGCGGATGAGTCGCGCGGTGCTCTCCATCGGGTCGAATCTCGGTGACCCGCTCGAGAATCTGCGGTCCGTCGTCGACGCGCTCGGTGATCGCCTTGTCGGGGTGTCGGGGGTGTACGCCACGGCGCCCTGGGGCGGCGTCGAGCAGCAGGATTTCCTCAACGCGACGCTGATCGTCGACGATCCCGAGTTGGACTGCCACGGCTGGCTGCGGCTCGGGCAGGAGTTGGAGGCCGCCGCGGACCGGGTGCGCGAACAGCGATGGGGTCCGCGCAGCCTGGACGTCGACGTGGTCGACTGCGACGGCCTCGTCAGTGCCGACCCGGAATTGACGTTGCCGCATCCGCGAGCCCACGAGCGGGCGTTCGTGCTCGTCCCGTGGCTGGAGATCGACCCAGATGCCACACTGACCGTGCGTGGAGTGAGGGTGCCCGCGCGAGAGCTGCTCGGCTGCCTCGACGCCACCGAGCGTGACGGCGTGCGGCGGACCGATCTCCTGCTGGTGCGGCCGTGACGGCGGTGTGTCGATGATGTCGACGACTCGGATCCGGGACCTGCTCGGACTCGCGGCCTTCGCGGCCATCGCGACCTGGCTCCTGGTTCGCGCCTTCTACGGATCGCTTCCGCCGATCCCGCTGTTCGCGGGCGCCTCGCTCTACCCCGTCGCCGCCATCGAGGTGGGCGTCGCCTTCATGATCCGGTCGCGGGTCAGGGGGCATCAGCTCGGGCAGGGCCCGCGCCAGCTCCACCCGATCACCGCGGCACGCGCGGTGGCGCTGGCCAAGGCATCGGCGCTGGTGGGGGCCGCCAGCTCGGGAGTCTGGCTCGGATTGCTCCTGTATCTGCTGCCGCAGCGCTCGACGGTGCAGGCGGCCTCCGACGACACCGCAGGCACCGTTGTCGGTCTCGTCGCGGGCGTGGCGTTGGTCGCCGCGGCGCTCTGGCTCGAGCACTGCTGTAAGGCCCCGGAGGAACCGCCGGACGAGCCCGCGCTCTAGCGGCGGCTCAGCGGGATTGGCGCTCGACGACCCACGCTGCGATCTGAGCTCGGGAGTTGAAACCCAGCTTCGCCAGCACGTGCTCGACGTGCCCCTGCGCGGTCCGCTGCGCGATCACCAGCTTGGCGGCGATGGCCTTGTTGGTCAGGCCCTGCGCGACCAGATCGGCGACCTGCAGTTCGCGTGGCGTCAGGGTCGTCGCGGCACCGGTCGGTTCCGGGTTCTCCTCGCCGAGGTCCTCCCCGAGCGCGAAGGCGATCGTCTCCTGCGCGGTCCAACGGGCGCCGTCCCGAAACGCCGACTCGAACGCCGACTCACCCAGTGCCCGGCGGGTCCGCCGCTCGCACTCCTCGTGGTACGACTCCAGCTTCGGCACGACGGCTCCCGGGCTGCCCACCCGCTGCCACATGGTCCGCGCCGCGCCCAGCAGCAGCGCGGCGCGGCGGGCCCGGTCCGTCGCGATGGCGATCCAGGCCTTCGCCTCCACGCACATCGCGGTCGCGAGCATGTCGTCGGTCTGCCGGGCGAGCTGCAGGCCCCTCTCGAGCAGCTCATCAGCCCGCCGCGGATCGGTCTTCCACAGCGCCAGCCCGAGGGCACAGACCGCGTAGGCGCGGTAGACGAATTCGCCGCTGGCCCCGCTGATCGCGAGGGCATGTTCCTGGTACTCGATGGCCCGGGCGGGATCGTCGAGCAGCCCGTATGCCACGGCGAGCCCGAGCAGGGTCGAGATCTGCCGGATGGGATTGCCTTGCGTGCGGAATACCTCGAGGGCCTCCTCCAGACAGGCCACCGCGCGGGGGACATCGCCTGCGAAGGCGGCCAGGTAACCGGCGGCATGCATCACGACCCCACGGACCGCCGGGTCACCGAGATCCTCGGCGAGGCGGAGCGCCTCCTCCGCCTGTGCCGTCGCGGTCGTGATGTCGCCCTGGTTGCCCGTGAGCAGGCAGTTGGCGCACAGCGCCTTGATCCGATGGGCGGTCGGGACCTCTCCCGGCAGGTCGAGCGCGCGGTCGAGCCAGTGTCGGCCCTCGCTGAGCAGACCGCGGGAGAGCCAGAACGGGAACATCGCGATGGCGATCCGCATCGCGTGGTCCGCCTCGCCGGGTTCCTTCGCGCTGAACTCCATGGCCTCGCGCAGGTTCGGTTGCTCCCTGGCGATTCGGACCATCAGTTCCGGCTGCCGGGGACCGATCCACTCGGAGCGTGCTCCCAGCATCAGCCCCTCGTACCAGTCCCGGTTCCGCCGGAGCAGTGCCTCGAATTCGCCCGCTTCGCGTAGCTTCTCGCGCCCGTACGCGCGCAGGGTCTCGAGCATCCGGTACCGCACCTCGGAGCCCGCCTCTTCGCGGATCAGGATCGACTTGTCCACCAGCGAGGCCACCACGTCGAGCAGGTCGGGCGGATCGACCAGGCCGCCTGTACAGACGCCCTCGGCCGAATCCAGCCCGAAGCTGCCCGCAAACACCGCGAGCCTGCGCCACAGCACCTGCTCGGCACGCGTGCACAGTTCGTGGCTCCAGTCGATGCTCATCCGCAGAGACTGTTGCCGGGTCAGCGAGCCTTGCCTGCTGACGGTCATGTACAGGTCGTTGAGTCCTTCCAGGATCTCCTCGGCGGGGATGGACCGCATCCGCCTGGCCGCCAATTCGATCGGCAGCGGCAAGCCGTCCAGCCGCCGACAGATCTGCACGATCTGCGCCAGGTTGTCCTCGGTGAGCGCGAAGCCGGGCAGCGCCGCGGCGGCGCGCTCGGCGAACAGCGCCACCGCCTCGTATTGCGGCACGTTCTGCAGTTCTGGCGTGGGACCCCGGTCCGGGACCGCCAGTGCGGGCACCCGCAGCACGGCCTCGCCGCCGATGACGAGCGGTTCCCGGCTGGTCGCGAGGATGCGCAGGTCCGGACAGGACCGGAGTAGAGAATCCGCGAGCTTCGCGACCGCGTCGATCAGGTGCTCGCAGTTGTCCAGCACCAGCAGCAGGGTGCGGGTGGTCAGGTACTCGGTGAGCAGGACCAGCGGCGGGTGCGCCGGATGTTCTCGCAGGCCCAACGCGGTGGCGACGGTGTCGGGCACCAGCGCCTCGTCCTGGAGCTCTCCGAACTCGACGAGCCAAACCCCGTCCTCGAACGCGCGGCGCGAGTCCTCCGCCACCCGCAATGCGAGTCGGGTCTTCCCCACGCCGCCGATCCCGGTCAGCGTCACCAATCGGGCGCCGGAGAGCAGCCGCTTGGCCTCGGTGAGTTCGGGTCGACGCCCGACGAAGCTCGTCGGTTCGATGGGTAGGTTCCCGATGGCTCTGGCCCGCGTGCCGGGCGGCATCACACCGTCCCTCTCGTCTCGTGATCCCTTCTGGCAACGGTACCGTTCGGCCGCGCATCTCCGGGCGGTCTCCGCCCAGGACATGCCTCCCGAATCACGCCGGCTCCGCTTCGGCCGGACACGGGCCCGGCCCGTTGTGACGGCGGGTGGTCGGTGCGGACGGCTATCCTCGGCTGCATGACTGTTTCTGGTCGCGCGGCCTCGCTTCGGCGGTACAAGCGCAGCACGAGCCAGATGTTCGTCGCCGCGCTGGTGGCACTGGCGGTGATCGCGAGCCTGTTCATGATCTTCAGCAACAGCGTCCAGTTGCTGCGTGTCGGCCTGGTCGTCGCCCTGTGGGCGGCGGTCATCGCGGCGATCGCGATGACGAAGTACCGCCGCGAATCCGCCGCCGACAAGGCGAAGGTGCGCGATCTGCAGACCGTGTACGAGTTGCAGCTCGAGCGCGAGATCACCGCGAGGCGTGAGTACGAGATGGGCGTCGAGGCCAAGGTCCGCAGCGAGGCGGATCTCGATGTCTCCGAGATCGCGGCCCTGCGGGCGGAGCTGGCGGCGCTTCGCGGCAGCCTCGAGGTGTTGTTCGAGGGCAGGCTGCCCGTCGACCGGGTCGCGCTGCAGGCCGACGCCACCCGGATCCCGGAGCTGGCGAGCGCGGCGCGGCCGAAGACGTTCACCCCCGACCCCGCCTACTCGGCCGCCCCAGGCGCGGGGCCGACGTTCGCCACTCCGGACGACGACCCGGTCACCGCCGAGGTCATGGTTGTCGGGGAGCCCGAGACCGAACCGGAGCCCGCCGTTCCGGCAGCGGCATTCCCCATTCCGAGGCAGGTGCCCCCGCCGCGCCCGGCCAGGCAGCCCGCGGCCACGCAGCCGCCGCCCGAGCCGGTGCCGCCGATCCCGGTTCCCGAGCCGGTGCCGCCGACCCCTGACCCCGCACCGCTGCCCGAACCCGAGCCCGTCCCGGTGCCCGAGCCGGGGCCGACGCCCCAGTCCGCGCCCACGGACGAGGTCTCGTCCCGCAGGGCTCGGCGGCGTGCCGCCGAGCCGGAGCCCGCGGCCGAGGCCGATGGTGAGCCTGCCGTTCCGGTTGGCGCGCACTCGAAGGGGCTCTCGGTGGCCGAGATCATGGCGAACATGAAGAGCGCGGAGGCCGAGACGGACGAGCCGAGGTCCGGTCGCCGCCGCCGCGACTGAGCCGGGGCGTGCTTTAGATCACTCTGTTCCGCCATGGCGGCCGTCCCGGCGCTGCGGCTATCCTCGCTGTGAACGTCTGGTACCCGCCCTGCGGGACTGGAACGAACGAGAGGACAACGGTGACCTCCTCCGAGATCACTCAAGACCCCGCGCCCGCACGATTGACCATCGGAATCGTCTCGGCGGGACGCGTGGGAACGGCGATCGGTGCCGCGCTCGAGCGCGTCGGCCACATCGTCGTCGCCTGTTCCGCGGTATCCGATGCGTCGATTCGCAGGGCCGAGACCAGGCTCCCCGAGACCGAGATCCTGCCCGCCGCCGAGGTGGCGTCGCGTTGCGAGTTGTTGCTGCTCGCCGTCCCGGACGATGAGCTCGCTGGCCTGGTCGGCGGCCTGGCGGCAACCGGTTCGGTCAAGCCCGGCACCCTCGTCGTGCACACCTCGGGCGCCAACGGCATCGGTGTGCTCGCGCCGCTGACCGCCCTCGGTGCGCTGCCGATGGCGATCCATCCCGCAATGACCTTCACCGGGCACGACGAGGACACCGCTCGGTTGTCCTCCGCGTGTTTCGGCATCACCGCGGCGGACGAGATCGGCTACGCGATCGCGCAGTCGCTTGTCCTCGAGATCGGCGGGGAGCCCGTCCGGGTCCGCGAAGAGGCCCGTCCGCTTTACCACGCGGCGCTCGCGCACGGCAGCAATCACCTGGTCACCCTGGTCGTGGACGCCGTTGCCGCGCTCCGCGTCGCGCTCGCGGGCGAGGAACTCCTCGGCCAGCAGCTCATCGACGACCAGCCCAACGGGGTGGCCGAGCGGGTGCTGGGCCCGTTGCTGTCCGCCGCCCTCGACAACGCGCTCAGGCGCGGTCCTGCGGCACTGACGGGGCCGGTCGCCCGCGGTGACGCCGCGGCGGTCGCGACCCACCTCCGGGTCCTGCAGGACGTCGACCCCCGGATCGCGGCCGGCTACCGCGCCCTCTCACTTCGGTCCGCTCAGCGGGCCGGGTCCAAGCCCGAACTCATCGAGATCCTGGAGGGCCGCTCGTGAACGGCTACGCACGCGGTGAACTGACCGTGCACCACGAACCCGCCGAGCTGACCAAGGTCACCAAGGCGCTGCGCGGCGTCGGACGCCAGGTGGCATTGGTCCCGACCATGGGTGCGCTGCACGCGGGGCACCTGGAGATCGTCCGTCAGGCCAAGCTCCGTGGCGGCGTGGTGGTGGTGTCGATCTTCGTCAACCCGTTGCAGTTCGGCGCGGGCGAGGATCTCGACGCGTACCCGCGCACTCTGGACCGGGACCTCGAGCTGCTGCGCGAGGCCGGGGTGGAGTTGGTGTTCGCGCCGTCGGTTGCCGCGATGTACCCGGCAGGCCGGCGCACCATGATCCACGCGGGTCCCCTCGGCAGCGAACTCGAAGGGGCGAGCCGCCCGACGCATTTCGCCGGGATGCTGACCGTCGTGAACAAGCTGTTCCAGATCGTCGGACCCAACCTCGCGTACTTCGGCGAGAAGGACTACCAGCAGCTCACGCTGATCCGGCAGATGGTCCGCGACCTGAACCTGGACGTCGAGGTCTATGGCGTCCCGACCGTGCGCGAGCAGGACGGCCTCGCGCTGTCCTCGCGGAACCGATACCTCGACGAGGCCCAGCGCACCGCGGCCGCGACCATCTCCGCCGCACTGGTGGCGGGCGCGCACGCGGCGGCAGGGGGAGCAGAGGCGATCCTCGCCACCGCCCGTGAGGTGCTGGCGACGACCCCCGAGGTGGACGTCGACTACCTCGAGGTGCGCGGCGTCGACCTGGGACCGGCGCCCGAGCGCGGGGACGGGCGACTGCTCGTCGCGGCCAAGGTCGGTGGCACCCGATTGATCGACAACGTCGGCGTCGCCGTCGGCACCGGATTCCTCGAACGGGAAGAGGATTCCCGTACCTCCCAGACGACAGCGGCCGGGTAAGAGCGCCCCTCCACCGACCTGAATTTCCAGCCAGACCCGAAGGACACAACATGTTTCGCACCATGATGAAGTCGAAGATCCACCGCGCCACCGTCACCCACGCCGATCTGCACTACGTCGGTTCGGTCACCGTGGACCAGGACCTGATGGACGCCGCCGACCTGCTCGAGGGTGAGCAGGTGTGCATCGTGGACATCAACAATGGCGCCCGTCTGGAGACGTACGTCATCGCGGGTGAGCGCGGTTCCGGGGTGATCGGGATCAACGGTGCGGCAGCGCATCTGGTGCACCCCGGCGACCTGGTCATCCTCATCGCCTACGGCGTGATGAACGAGCAGGAGGTCCGCGACTACCAGCCGCGCGTGGTCTTCGTCGACGCCGACAACAAGGCCATCGAGCTCGGTGCCGACCCGGCGCACGCCCCCGAGGGGTCGGGCCTGATCACCCCGCGGATGCTCTCCACCCTCGAAGACGCCTCGGCGCTGGTGTAGCCGTGCTGCTCACCGTCGACGTCCGCAACACCAACATCTCACTCGGGTTGTTCACCGGCACGGGCGACCACTCGAAGTTGGTGCGGGACTGGCGGATGCGCACGGATCCGCGGATGACGGCGGACGAGTTGGCCTGGATGCTGCGGGGCCTGCTCGGGGAGCGAGTGGACCAGATCGTCGGGGTGTCGGCGCTGTCCACAGTCCCGTCGGTGCTGCGGGAACTGCGGGTGATGCTGACCCGGTACTGGGAGCACGTCCCGCACGTGGTGGTCGAGCCCGGTGTGCGAACCGGGGTGCCGCTGCTGGTCGACAACCCGAAGGAGGTCGGGGCCGACCGGATCGTCAACAGTCTTGCCGCGCATCACCTTTACGGCGGGCCGTGCATCGTCGTGGACTTCGGGGTCGCGACCTGTGTCGATGTGGTCTCGGCGAAGGGTGAGTTCCTCGGCGGGGCGATCGCGCCTGGCCTGGAGACCTCGACGGACGCGCTCGCCTCGCACTCGGCTGCGCTGCGGAAGTTCGAGCTGGTGCGCCCGAGGGCCGTGGTCGGCAAGAACAGCGTCGAGTGCATGCAGGCCGGGGCGATCTTCGGGTTCGCAGGCTTGGTGGACGGTCTGGTGCGCCGGGTGCGCGCCGAGGTGCCCGCGTTCGCGGGCGACGACGTGAACGTGATCGCAACGGGGGAGAGCGCCCCACTGGTGATGCCGGAGTCGGAGACGATCGCGCACATCGAGAGGGACCTCGCGCTCGAGGGCCTGCGGATCGTCTATGAGCGCAACCAGGCCCGACGGGCCGCGAAGCACCCACCGGTGGCCTGACCGCCGATGGTCGGAGGGTTTGCCAATTCGGGGTTCTGTGCCACACTGGTTGGCGTGAATCGCCGCATGGTTGCTCAGGAGTGTTGTCGAGGCTGAACGCCGCCTCGACTCGTTGAGGCACGTCTCACGGCCTTGACCAATTCACCCTCCTGGAGTTTCTCCCATGCTTTCCACATCTGTGGTCTCTTCTTCGGTGCCGTCACCGGTCACCGCACTGTCCTCGCCGAGCCGCCTGCGGCCTGCCGACCTGCTGCGCATCACCGATCAGGGCGCGCAGGACGTGCTCGACGGCCGCTTCGCCGATCTGCTGCCAGGGGCCGGCTCGTGGCCGACGGACGAGCGCTGGTCCACCCGCCTGCACGCCGACGATGACGTCGACGTCTGGCTGATCAGCTGGGCGCCAGGCCTCGCGACCGAACTGCACGACCATGCCGGATCGCTCGGCGCGCTCACCGTGCTGAGCGGTGTCCTGGCCGAATACCGTTGGAGCGGTGGTGAACTGAAGTACCGCACGCTCGGCGCGGGCGATCAGGCCTCCTTCCCGCTCGGTTGGGTGCACGACGTCATGCAGGCCCCAGGCGACCCGGTGGATCCGGTCGCTCCGACGCTGAGCGTGCACGCCTACTCGCCGCCGCTCACGGCGATGTCCTACTACGAGGTGACCGATCAGGGCACCCTGCGGCGCACCCGCACCGAGCTGACCGATCTCCCGGAAGGACAGTCGGCATGACCATCGACCAGATGCTCGAGAAGGCCCGCGCGAGCTACCGCCGCATGTACGTGTTCGAGGTCGCCGAGGCCGTCGCCCGCGGCGCGATCATCGTCGACATCCGGCCGCAGGCCCAGCGTGCCGCCGAGGGGGCGTTGCCCGGCGCGCTGGCGATCGAACGGAACGTGCTCGAGTGGCGCCTCGACCCGACGAGCAGCGCACGCATCGCGCTGGCCGTCGATCACGACGTCGAGTGGATCGTGGTCTGCTCGGAGGGCTACACGTCCAGCCTGGCGGCCGCGGCGCTGCAGGAACTGGGCCTGCACCGGGCGACCGATCTCGTCGGCGGGTACCAGGCGCTCCGTTCCGCCGGTCTGCTCGGCGTCGCGACGCGGGCCCGGCACTACGTTCGGGAGGCCGCGGCCGTCGCCGCTCACTGAGGGCGCATTATGCTGGTCACCCGTGAGTGATGCAGCAATTCAGCAGGCCGATGACACCCCCGAGCAGCTCCGGATCCGCCGAGAGAAGCGGGACCGGATCCTGGCGCAGGGTCAGGAGGCCTACCCGGTCTCGGTGCCGCGCACGCACACGCTCGCACAGGTGCGCGCGCAGCACCCTGACCTGGAGCCGGACACGGCCACGGGCACCGAGGTCGGCGTCGTCGGCCGGGTGATCTTCGTCCGCAACACCGGCAAGCTCTGCTTCGCGACGTTGCAAGAGGGCGACGGCACCCAGCTGCAGGCCATGATCAGCCTGGCCTCCGTCGGCGAGGACGCGCTGGCGGCGTGGAAGTCGGACGTCGACCTGGGCGACTTCGTCTTCGTGCACGGCGAGGTGATCAGCTCTCGCCGCGGCGAGCTCAGTGTGATGGCCGACGCCTGGCAGATCGCATCGAAGTCGCTGCGTCCGCTGCCGGTCGCGCACAAGGAGATGAACGAGGAGTCGCGGGTCCGTCAGCGGTACGCCGACCTGATCGTGCGGCCCGAGGCGCGGGAGATGGCCCGCAAGCGTGTCGCGGTGGTCCGTGAGCTGCGCAACGCGCTCGAGCGGCGTGGGTTCCTCGAGGTGGAGACCCCGATGCTGCAGACGCTGGCCGGCGGCGCGGCGGCGCGCCCGTTCATCACCCATTCGAATGCCCTCGACATCGATCTGTATCTGCGGATCGCCCCGGAACTGTTCCTCAAGCGATGCGTCGTCGGCGGTATCGAGAAGGTTTTCGAGATCAACAGGAACTTCCGCAACGAGGGCATCGATTCGACGCACTCGCCGGAGTTCGCGATGCTCGAGACGTACGAGGCATACGGCACCTACGACGATTCCGCGACGATGACACGCGAATTGATCCAGGAGGTGGCGCAGGCCGCCTTCGGGACCCAGCTGGTGACGCTCGCGGACGGCACCGAGTACGACCTCGGCGGCGAGTGGAAGACGCTCGAGATGTACCCGTCGCTGTCCGAGGCGATCGGGGTGTCGGTCACCCCCGAGACGACCGTCGACGAACTGCTCGCCCTCGCGGAGAAGGTCGGACTCGAGGTGCCAAAGGACAAGGGGTACGGCCACGGCAAGCTCGTCGAGGAGCTGTGGGAGCACCAGTGTGGCGACCAGCTCTTCGCGCCCACCTTCGTGCGGAACTTCCCTGTGGAGACCTCGCCGCTGACCCGTCAGCACCGCAGCGAGCCGGGCGTGACGGAGAAGTGGGACCTCTACGTGCGCGGGTTCGAGCTGGCCACCGGCTACTCGGAGCTCGTCGACCCGGTGATCCAGCGTGAGCGGTTCGTCGACCAGGCGCGGCTGGCGTCGGCTGGCGACGACGAGGCGATGGCCCTTGACGAGGAGTTCCTCGCCGCGATGGAGCAGGGAATGCCGCCCACGACGGGCACCGGCATGGGGATCGACCGTCTGTTGATGGCGTTGACCGGTTTGGGAATCCGCGAAACTATCCTCTTCCCAATTGTGCGCCCCTCGGCTCGCTGACCTCTTTCAATTGCTGAATTGCTTTTCTCCGGTATTGCGTCCGTCGGAATGGGCGTAGACTCGTCGCAGCCGGCGCGGGGAAGCGCAAAATTGCAGTTCATTGAAAGGAAACTCGATCCATGGCGAAAAAGGTCACCGTCACCCTGATCGATGATGTGGACCAGGAGGCTGCCGCCGACGAAACGGTCGAGTTCGGTCTCGACGGCGTCACCTACGAGATCGACCTGTCGTCAGCGAATGCCGCAAAACTGCGGGAGCAGCTTGAGGTTTGGGTTTCCCATGCACGACGGTCGACCGGGCGTCGGCGTGCCAAGGCCGCGGTGGCCGGCGGCAAGAGTCGGGTGGCGATCGACCGCGAACAGAGTGCGGCGATTCGCGAGTGGGCGCGGCGCAATGGCCACAAGGTTTCGGCCCGCGGTCGTATCTCGGCGGAAATCACCGAGGCGTACAACAAAGCCAACTGATCTCCCTGGAGTTTGTGCTCTCGTTTCGCCCGCCCCATCGCATACAGGCTGTTAGCCTCGCGGTCGGGCGGGCGGACGAGGGAGCAACTCGAGGGGAGTGTCATGCGCTGGCGAATTGTGATCGGTTCATTGATTTCGGCGGCCACCTTGTTCTGGGGCACAGTCGCCGTGGGCGCGGCGCCCCTCCCCGAACCCGATACCTTTCTTTCGGGCGTTCTGCCGGAATTGACCAATCCGGGCGGATCGGCACCCGGCAGCAATGACTGGTCGTGTCGGCCGACCGCGGAACACCCCTCGCCCGTCGTTCTGGTGCACGGCACCGCAGGCAACCGGCAGGACAACTGGGCCGCATACGCGCCGATGCTGGCGAACGAGGGTTTCTGTGTCTTCGCCCTCACCTACGGCAACTTCGCCGATCTGCCGTGGCCGCTGAGCGCGATCGGCGGCATGCTCCCCATCGACCAGAGCACCGAGCAACTCGCGGCGTTCGTGGACCGGGTGCTCACCACGACCGGTGCCGACAAGGTGGATCTGGTCGGCCACTCGCAGGGCACCGTGGTGGCCAACAACTACGCGAGGTTCGGGGGCGGGGCGGCCAAGGTCGGCCGGATCGTGTCGTTGGCACCGCCGTGGGACGGGACCTACGGAGTCGACGGGTTCAGCCTCGGCGCCGCGCTGCGCGGGTTGGGGGTCGACGACGAGTTCCAGCTGGGATTCCCCGCATGCAAGGCCTGTCCCGAGATGATGCACGGCTCCGGATTCGTGGACCACATGCGGTCCGGCGGCCTGTACGTGCCGGGGATCGAGTACACGAACATCGTCACGCGCTACGACGAGATCGTGGTTCCGTACACCTCCGGAATCGAGCCGGGGCCGCAGACGACCAACATCGTGCTGCAGGACGGCTGCGAACAGGACTATTCCGACCACCTGTCGATCGCAGGCGCGCGGCGCGCGCGGACGATGGTGCTCAACGCGCTCGACACCGCGCATCAGCGCGAGGTTCCGTGCGTGTTCGTGCCGCCGGTCGCCGGCTGAGTCCCTCGGCGGGTCCGAGCTGCTGCGCACACCTTCTGGCGCCGCCGCACACGCGTTGGGCGCCCAATCGCCGTGCGATGTCGGGAAAAGGTGTGCGACCGTGACGTCGACATCTGCCCCTGTTCGCTGCTGGCGTAGAGCAGAGCGGAAACGAAACCCCTGGCTGCTGCGTTAGGACCAGTAAGCAGGCACACTGTCCCGCAGTGAATGGGATGGAGGCGGCGCAGGTCGTACCACTGGCCACTAGAGTAGAGGTGCGGCTCGTGGATTCCGTGTAGGGATCTACCCCAAGAAGAACGTGAGGGAGAGCGATGTTCGAGAGGTTCACCGACCGCGCGCGGCGCGTTGTTGTCCTGGCCCAAGAAGAGGCCCGGATGCTCAACCACAACTACATCGGCACAGAGCACATCCTGCTCGGCCTCATCCACGAGGGTGAGGGCGTGGCGGCGAAGTCGCTGGAGTCGTTGGGTATCTCCCTTGAAGGCGTGCGCAGCCAGGTGGAAGAGATCATCGGCCAGGGTCAGCAGGCCCCGTCCGGTCACATCCCCTTCACCCCGCGCGCCAAGAAGGTGCTGGAGCTGAGCCTGCGCGAGGCGCTGCAGCTCGGCCACAACTACATCGGCACCGAGCACATCCTGCTCGGCCTCATCCGTGAGGGCGAGGGCGTGGCCGCCCAGGTGCTGGTCAAGCTGGGCGCGGACCTGAACAGGGTCCGTCAGCAGGTCATCCAGCTGCTGTCCGGCTACCAGGGCAAGGAGCCCTCCGAATCGGGCGGCACCCGCGGCGAGGCGGGCACCCCGTCGACGTCGCTGGTCCTCGACCAGTTCGGCAGGAACCTGACCCAGGCCGCCCTCGAGGGCAAGCTCGACCCGGTCATCGGCCGCTCGAAGGAGATCGAGCGGGTCATGCAGGTGCTCAGCCGCCGGACCAAGAACAACCCGGTCCTGATCGGCGAGCCCGGCGTCGGCAAGACCGCCGTCGTCGAGGGCCTGGCACAGGCCATCGTCAACGGCGAGGTCCCGGAGACGCTCAAGGACAAGCAGCTGTACACCCTCGACCTGGGTTCCCTGGTCGCGGGCAGCCGCTACCGCGGTGACTTCGAGGAGCGCCTGAAGAAGGTGCTCAAGGAGATCAACACCCGCGGCGACATCATCCTGTTCATCGACGAGCTGCACACGCTGGTCGGTGCGGGCGCGGCCGAGGGCGCCATCGACGCGGCCTCGATCCTCAAGCCCAAGCTGGCCCGCGGCGAGCTGCAGACCATCGGTGCGACCACCCTCGACGAGTACCGCAAGTACATCGAGAAGGACGCCGCCCTCGAGCGCCGGTTCCAGCCGGTCCAGGTCGGCGAGCCGACGGTCGAGCACACCATCGAGATCCTCAAGGGTCTGCGGGACCGTTACGAGGCGCATCACCGTGTCTCGATCACCGACGGCGCGCTGGTGGCTGCGGCCACCCTGGCCGACCGGTACATCAACGACCGCTTCCTGCCGGACAAGGCGATCGACCTGATCGACGAGGCAGGCGCCCGGATGCGCATCCGCCGGATGACCGCGCCGCCGGACCTGCGCGAGTTCGACGACAAGATCGCCGACGCGCGCCGGGAGAAGGAGTCCGCGATCGACGCGCAGGACTTCGAGAAGGCCGCGAACCTCCGCGACAAGGAGAAGCAGCTGGTCGCCCAGCGCTCCGAGCGGGAGAAGCAGTGGCGTTCCGGCGACCTGGACGTCATCGCGGAGGTCGACGACGAGCAGATCGCCGAGGTCCTTGGCAACTGGACCGGCATCCCGGTGTTCAAGCTCACCGAGGAGGAGACCACCCGTCTGCTCCGCATGGAGGACGAGCTGCACAAACGGATCATCGGCCAGGAGGACGCCGTCAAGGCGGTCTCCAAGGCGATCCGCCGCACCCGTGCCGGCCTGAAGGACCCGAAGCGCCCGTCCGGATCGTTCATCTTCGCCGGCCCCTCCGGTGTCGGTAAGACCGAGCTGTCCAAGGCGCTCGCGAACTTCCTGTTCGGCGACGACGACGCGCTCATCCAGATCGACATGGGCGAGTTCCACGACCGCTTCACCGCCTCGCGGCTGTTCGGTGCCCCTCCCGGGTACGTCGGCTACGAGGAGGGCGGCCAGCTCACCGAGAAGGTCCGGCGCAAGCCGTTCTCGGTGGTGCTGTTCGACGAGATCGAGAAGGCGCACCAGGAGATCTACAACACCCTCCTGCAGGTGCTCGAGGACGGCCGTCTCACCGACGGTCAGGGCCGCACGGTCGACTTCAAGAACACCGTGCTGATCTTCACCTCGAACCTGGGCACGTCGGACATCTCCAAGGCCGTCGGGCTGGGCTTCTCGTCCGGAACGGGCAGCGAGTCGAACTACGAGCGGATGAAGCTCAAGGTCAACGACGAGCTCAAGAAGCACTTCCGGCCCGAGTTCCTCAACCGCATCGACGACATCATCGTCTTCCACCAGCTGACCAAGGATCAGATCATCCAGATGGTGGACCTGATGATCGGCCGCGTCGAGAAGCAGCTGAAGAACAAGGACATGGACATCGAGCTGACCGAGCAGGCGAAGTCGCTGCTCGCCAAGCGCGGGTTCGATCCCGTCCTGGGTGCGCGGCCGCTGCGTCGCACCATCCAGCGCGAGATCGAGGACCAGCTCTCGGAGAAGATCCTCTTCAACGAGCTCGGTGCAGGCCAGATCGTGCTGGTCGACGTCGAGGGCTGGGACGGCGAGAGCTCCGGCGAGGACGCGAAGTTCACGTTCACCGGTAGCCCGAAGCCGGTCAAGGTGCCCGATTCGCCTGCGGAGGCGCTGGCGGGTGCAGGCGAGGCCCCCGTCGAGGGCGGTTCCGCCGACTAGGTTCACATACGACAAACGCCCCGCGAGCGAGAGCTCGCGGGGCGTTTTCGTGTCTCGTCCGGAGAGCACCGGAGGCGGCGAGGTCACATCACGCGACGGCGGTCCCCTCGAGCTCGACCATCAGGTCGGGGATCGCCAGCCGCGTCACCCCGAGCATCGTGGTGGTCGGTGCCACCCCGGCGGCCCCCAACCGCGACGCCAGCAGCCCGTAGTGCTGGAAGAGCAGATCGACGTCCGTGGTGTAGACGTTGAGCCGGACGAGGTTCGCGAGGGACATGCCTGCCTCGCTGAGGACGGCCTCCAGGTTGTCGATGCTCAGCGCCAACTGCGGGGCCATGTCGCCTGCATGCTGGGGCCTGCCCTCGCCGCTCATCGCGGTCTGCCCGGAGCAGTACAGGGTCCTGGTGTGCCCGGAGACGATCTCGCCTTGGTTGTAACCCAGCTCCGCCGACCACGTCCACGGGTTGACCGCTGCCCGTTTCATTGCCCCATCGGCTCCGGTCGATTCATCGAGAGTGCGTACGTCCATCGGCTCGGTGGCCATCTTCTCTGTCATGCCGGCAAGCCTCGCAGCCAATACACGACACCTTGTGTCATGTATTGCTGCCATAATTTTCGTCATGCGAGCTGACCGGTTGGTCTCGCTGGTGCTGCTGCTGCGCCAGCACGGTCGGCTGTCCGCGGCCACGCTGGCTCGCGAGCTGGAGGTGTCCACCCGGACGGTGCTGCGCGACATCGAGGCGCTGTCCGCGGCAGGCGTCCCGGTCTACGCCGAGCGCGGCAGGCACGGCGGCTTCGCGATGTTGCCCGGTCTCCGTAGCGAGCTCACCGGACTGAACCACGACGAAGCGCTCGCCCTGCTGGTCGCCGGATCACGGCGCGGCGCACAGGCATTCGGCCTCGGTTCGGCGCTAGCCTCGGCCATGCTCAAGGTGGTCGACGCGCTACCGGAGAACTACCGGGACACCGCGACCGGCGCGGCCCAGCGCTTGCTCATCGATCCAGAGGCCGACCTCCTCTCGCGCCGGCTGGTCGCCGAGGAGGTGCCGGACGGCATCGTGGCCGAGGTCCGCCGCGCGGTGCTCGCCGGACACAAGCTGCGCATCCACTACGCGGCCGAGGGGCAGACACCACAGTGGCGCACGGTGGATCCGATCGGTCTGGTCACCGCACGCGACCAGGGCTACCTGCTGGCCACGAGATCGGGCGCGGATCGCACCTACCGGCTGTCCCGGGTCCTGGCCGCCGTGGAGCTGCCCGAGCCCGCACAGCGACCGGACCGGGTCGATCTGGACCGGGCCTGGCAGGAACGCGCCGTGCAGTTCCGGACCGGCGGCGAACAGGTCGCCGTGCTGGCACGGGTGGACCCGACTCGGCGGAAGGACCTGGTTGACACCGCGTTGGCCGTCCTCGCCGAGGAACCCGACGCAGACGGCTGGCTGCGCATGGAGGTGACCTTCCAAGACTCGAGGCACGCCGAATGGGCGCTGTGGCAACTCGCCACGCATGCGGAAGCCCTTGCACCGCAGTGGTTGCGCACCTCATTGCGCACCCGCGCCGCCGCGACCGTCACCCGCTACGGCGCCGACCTCGACATGATCGATGCCCGTCCGGCGCCGGAATCCGGTTGACCCCGAGTGCCGTTCGGGGCGGACACCCCACTCGAGTGCCCGCCCCTGTTCGAGCTCAGGAGAGCGGGGTGATCGGGAACGGCAGATCCGAGGACCCGGCGCCGTCGTCGACCTTGACCTCGACCAGTACGGTCTCGATGCCGCTGCCGGCGACGTCCTGGCCCGCGGCGTAGGCGCGGGTGCCGTCGAAGCCGAAGTCGTTGTCGGAGATCAGGATCAGTCGGTTTCCGCGCAGTGCGGCGCCCTCGATCTTGCCGGGCACGCCCGCGACGCCCGCGAGGTTTGCGAACAGCGTCTTGTCGGCGCTGGTGATCAGCGCGCGGGCCGGGTCCAGGTCGACGGCGTGGAAGCGGGCCTCGGTGTCGGTGCGCTCCTCGACGAGGACCCGGTTCTGCGACAGCGGGATCAGCGCCGAGATCTTCAGGTCGCGCCCCCTGGTGCCTGCCGCAAAGGTGGACGGGTCGTCGAATTGGTACCCGAACTCGTGCACGGTGGTGCGGGTCGCGGTGTCGAAGGTGAGCAGCTCCGTGACGGTGCGGTCCTTGTCGCCGCTGACCACGACCGAACTCTGCAGCGCGACGGCGACGGTGTGGCCGTCCGGCAGTAGGGCGATGTCCTCGAAGCCGCGGTTGACCTTCCTGTCGGCCAGGCCGGCGGGGAGGCTGCCGGTCACCGGGTACGCGACCCCGGCCGCGGTGTAGTCGTCCTCGAGTCCCGCGGGCACGTGCCGGGCGACGACGTGGCCCGTGGCGTCGGCCTCGACGATCGAGGGGCCGTACTCGTCGACCAGCCAGAAGTGGCCGTCCGGGGTGCGGACCACGCCTTCGGTGTCGAGTCCGTTGGGGTTCAACGGGAGCAGCGTCGCGGCATCGGCGGCGTACGGCTTCTCGTCGCGGGGGAGGTTCGAGAGGCCGGTGACGGGCGCGCCTGCCGGGGTGGTCAGCGGCAGCGTCTCGAGCACGGCGATCCGGTCGCCCTGGACCCGGATCCTGACCAGCGCGGGGGTGAACTCGGGGACGACGAAGGTGCGTCGGTCCGCGCCGTCCACCTTCACCTCGCCGTTGGGTCCGCGATCGGTCACGGTCCAGTACTCGCCGCCGCCGATCGGGAAGATGCCGCTGCCGATGCCGCCGAGGTTGACGCCCCGGTCGTCGGTGATCTGCCGCGCCACGTCGGAGAGCGGGGTGGCGGGCAGCGTCGCGGACGACTTCACGATCGGGGCCGCGGGCGGCGCGGCCGAGGCGGGAGCGGCCGCGACGGCGGCGAGGACCGCGGCGGCCGCCGCGGTCAACATTGTTGTGTGAGTGCGCATGAGGGCTGAACCTAGGGGCGCCGGGTGACCATCAGCCGTCGTCAGGGCGAACATCGGGGTGCGGTGCCGGACCGGTCAGGAGGTGCTGGATGACGGGACCCGCCCACCGCGTGATCTCGGCGTGGCTGGCCTCGGCGATGCCGGGGGTGGCGAGCACGTAGCGGGCGGTTGCCAGGCCGATGATGAACGACCCGAGCATGCCGATCCGCCGGGCAGGTTCGTCGGGAGTGACGACCGACAGCGCTGGTGCCACCTGGGTGACGAAGACCGCTCTCATCGTGGCCGCGGCGCTCTCGCTGGTCATCGCCGAGCGCAGCAGAGCGAGGAAGGTGCTCTGCCCCTCCCATACGGCGAAGAAGCGGGGCAGCAGGACCTCGGCCAGCCCGTCTGGTCGGATGCCGCGCAGGTCCGGGAAATCGAGAGTGACATGGGCCGCGGCCGCGAACAGGTCTTTCTTGCTGCCGAAGTAGCGAATCACCAGCGCGGGATCGATTCCCACGTCGGCCGCGACGGCCCGCAGGGTGGTGCGTTCGAAGCCGTCCGCGGCGAAGCGTGCCCTGGCCGCGGCGAGGATGTCCGCGCGGGTCTGTTCGGCGTTCCTGGTGCGGGCTGGTCCGGTGTCACCGATGCGCGTGCCGCTCATGCCCCCGAACCTATCCCGCACGATCCGCTATGTCACCGACCGTGGACTTACCGGCCGGGGCGGCGTAGCGTTTATGTCAACACTCGGTGACATAGCGGGAGTGTGAGTCATGGAAAACGTCGATGTGGTCGTGGTGGGCGGTGGCCCGACCGGTCTGACCATCGCGGGCGATCTGTCCCGCGCCGGCCGCGAGGTCGCCGTTCTGGAGCGCTGGCCGCAGATCAATCCGTCCAGCCGGGCCTTCGCGACGATGGCCCGCACGCTCGAGGTGCTCGACAGCCGCGACCTGGCGGACGGTCTGCTCGCCATGGGCACCACGATTGCCGAGGTGCACCTGTTCGGCGGCGCGACACTCGACCTGACGCGGCTGCCGTCGCGATACCGGTATGCCCTGATCACTCCGCAGACCAACGTGGACGGTGCGCTCCTGCGGTACGCCAGTGAGCAGGGTGCCACCATCCACCGGGGTACCGAAGTCGTTGGTCTGGAGCAGGACTCCGATGGTGTCACCGTCACCACCCAACCCAAGGGCGGCGGCGCCACCCGAGCCTGGCGGGCCCGCTACGTCGTCGGCGCCGACGGCGCCCACAGCACGGTCCGCGAGTTGCTCGGTGTCCCGTTCCCCGGCAAGACGGTCCTCGAGTCCGTCGTCCTCGCGGATGTCCGTCTCACGAACGGCCCAGCGGGCCGCGGGCCCCTTCTCGGCAGCACCGCCGACGAATTCGCGTTCCTGGTGCCGTACGGCGACGACGGCTGGTATCGGTCCGTGACGTGGGACCGCGACCATCGCCTCCCGGACAGCGTCGGGGTGGAGCCCGGCGAGGTCGAGGAGGTCCTCGACCGGACTCTCGGCCGTGCGGTCGGGCTCGGCGAGATCAGCTGGCGGTCTCGGTTCCACTGTGACGAGCGGCAGGTCGAGAACTATCGACACGGACGCGTGTTCCTCGCAGGCGACGCCGCCCACGTCCATTCGCCGATGGGCGGCCAGGGCATGAACACCGGCATCCAGGACGGCGCCAACCTGGCCTGGAAGCTCGACCTCGCGCTCGGTGGCGCCGACGACGCGATCCTCGGCACCTACCAGGCCGAGCGACACCCGATCGGCCGCCTCGTGCTGTTCCAGAGCGGCGCATTGATGCGGGCCGTGACCCTGAAGCCGGTCCTGGCGCGGTGGGCCCGCGACTTCCTTGCGCCGAAGATCCTTGCGATCCGGCCGATCTCGAACCCGATCGCAGGCGCCTTCTCCGGCGTCACCCTGCGCTATCGCCACGGTCGCGGGCAGCACTCCCTCGTCGGCACCCGCGCCACCGAGGTGCCGCTACGGCGGGGGCGACTGACCGAGGTACAACGCTCCCCGGGATTCGTGCTCGTCCGTCGGCGCGGCGCGGCCCGCCGCGACACCGACGTTCTCCAAGTCGAACGAACCGACGCCGGCCCCGATCTGCTGGTGCGTCCCGACGGATACATCGCCTGGGTCGGGACCACGGCAGGCGACGACGGGTGGCGCACGGCGCTGCGTTCGTGGACGGGTGTAGCGGCATAGCTCGTGTCAGGAGTGGTCATCCACGCCCGGGCGTCTGGGGCGAGAGCTCCACCGGATCACCGCCAACGGTGGCCCCGCGTCGCGCGAGTGCGATGGCGAAGGCCGCGGTGCCGACCAGCACGAACAGGCCGGTGTCCCCGGCGAGGTACTCGTTGACGACGACGGGACGGTCGGTGGTGATCGCGTAGGTGGCGAGAACGGCGAACGAGGCGTTGTGCGCGAAGTGCGCGAGGACGGCCGGCCACACACTGCCGGAGCGAATGCGCAGGTACCCGAACAGGAATGAGAACGCGACCACGGTGCTGCCGAACAGGATCAGCACGAGGGCGCGTTGTCCTTCGGCGTGGTAGTTGGGCGTCAGCAGGATGTACGGCAGGTGCCAGCAGATCCACACGACGCCGACCACGAACATGGCCCACCGCTCGCCGAGGAACTCCAGACGCGGCTGCAGGTATCCCCGCCAGCCGATCTCCTCGGCGAACGCGAGGATCGGCCCGGTGATGCAGAGGAGGAGCGAGGACCGCAGCCAGTCACCCGAAGGGGCGGTGAGACTTCCGGCGCCCGCCAGCACGACGCCGACGATCGCGAGTGCCGACACCCCCGCGGTCGCCAGGAGCGTGTAGGGCCAGTACCGCAGGCCGAGGCGGGTCATGCCCAGCGGGCGCCACCCGGCGCGACGGTAGCCCTCGCGGGTGACGACCAGCATCATGACCAGCACCGTCAGCAGTGGCGAGACCGCGAGCAGCAGACCCTCGGCGATGTTCGCGGTGCCGAGCGCGACCGCCAGGACGAGGGCGATGTAGACGATCGACGCGGTGCGATCGGGCAGGCGGGGGAACACGCGGGGAGCTCCTTTCGAGGGACCAACCCGCCCAGCCTCACGCAGGCACCATGCCAGGAGCATCCACCCCGCAGCTGATCTCGTTCCGGCCGATCTCCTACCGTGGGACTACTACGGTCGATCATCGTCCGGGGCAGTCGAACTCGTGATGACGACGATGTGGGCGGCCCGCCGCGTCCGGTCCGCCCCGAACAGCGCCGCCTCCTGCCGGGCCCAGCGGGCCCAGTGCGGCCGGAACATGTCGCCGTCGCGCAGCAGCGCGCGCCGCATCCGTTCGCCCGGGTCGGCGTCGACCCACACCCGCACGGCGTAGTACCCGCGGGCCCGCCCGCTGGTCGCGCCCGCGCCCTCGACGATCAGGTATCGGTGGCGGCGGACCGCGCGCCACTCCGCGTATCCGCCCAGATGCCAGTCGTAGCGCCGATAGCGCGGGACCCGGCCGTGCTCGGCGGGGGAGAGGACCCACCGGACGAGCCGGGGAACGGCCGCGGCGAGGCCGTCCCAGCCCGGGTACAGGTCGTCCATCCGGACGACCGGCGCGTCGTCCAGTGCCGCGGCGACCCGCTCGGCCAAGGTGGACTTCCCGCCGCCCGCGGGACCGTCGATGCCGACCAGGGTCGGGCCGCGCCGCCGACGCCGCCTGCGATGGGCGGCTCGCGCCTGCGCCGCGATCCGGGTGACACCGCCGACCGGCGGCGGGATGGTCGGATCGTCATCGGTGGCCATGGACAGCACGCTATGCCGTCGGTGCGGTCAGTGATCTCCGAGCCGGTCGAGGGGGTTGAGGCGCAGCGGGATCCGCATCCCGCCGCGCCACAGCACCGCCATCGTCGAACGTGGCCTGACCCGGCTCTCGTGCCGGGCGAGCGCGCCGAACTCCGCGCCGAGCCCGTCGCGGGGGAGTGCCGCGATGACGGTGCGCAGAACCTCCGGCGGCAGGTCCCGAACCCGATACCCGGCGACGTCGAGGTGGGCGGCGTCGTGCAGCAGGGCGGCCTCGGGGCCGTGCCCGGTTGGCGTGCGCGGGTCCATGTGGCGCACGATCGCGGTGGCCACCGTCTCCGCCGATGCGGGGGCGCCGCGGGCAGCCACGAACCGCCTGGCCTCCTCGGCCCCCAGCAGTGCGAAGCAGCCGACATGCGCATCGGCGGGGGCGCCGAGCGCCGTGTCGTGCAGGACGCACGCGACGAACAGTGCCTCGGGGTCGGGTTCGAGCCCGTCCACCGCGCGAAATCGCATGGCCCACTGCCAGCACCGCAGGCTGTGCGCGAGGATGGCCGGGCTGAGCACCTCGCGGGCGTGCTCGAGGGCCTCCCTGGCCAGGGCGGAATCCGGCGGATCGAACAGCGGCGGTGCCGCCGGGCCGGACTTCGCCACGCCCGCCAATTGGCTTGGCAGCGCACGGGTCTGGATGGCCGCCGCCTGCAACACGACCCGGAGCCGATCGGCCCGGCCCAGTTCACCTCTGAGCATGTGCTGACTCCTTCAATCTGCGGTCGCCGTCCGCCCGCGCCATCTCGATGAGCGAATCCGCGCTGCCGCGGGTGACCGTGCGGCGATGCTCGAGGCTGAGCACGCCGTTGACGGTCGCCCAGGCCAGCAGCACGATCTCCTCGGTGCCAGGGACGGCGGGGCCGATCGCCGCCACCAGCTCGCGGGTGATCCCGATCAGCGTCGCGTCGATGCGCGCTCGGGCCTGTGCCACGACCTCGGAATCCCGGTCGTCGACGTCCGTCAGACCGAGGATCCGGAAGGCCAGCGGTCGGGAGCGGTGGAACGACACGTACGCATCGAAGGCCACCAGGAGACGGTCCTCGGCGGTGGTGCCGGTCAGCGCCTCTCGCATGCCCTGCGCGTGCTCGGTCGCCGTGCGGCAGGCGAGCGCGGCGTACACGTCGGCCTTGCCGCCGGGGAAGTTCGCGTAGATGGAGCTGAGTGCGACATCGGCCTGGTTCGCCAGGGCGTCGACGCTCGTCGCACGGTAGCCGTCCCGGGTGAACAGCAGATCAGCGGCGTCGAGGACCGCCGTGTGCGTGCGGCGGCGCCTGCGGTCCGCGGGCGGGTCTAGGCTCATGACAGAAACCGTAGTACAGTTCCGAAAACGTAGTCAAACTCTGATTTAGGGGTGAGGTCATGTCCGAGGCAACAATCCAGGCACCCACCACGGGGTCGGAGGCGATGCGGCTGTTCCTCCCGCACTCGCCCTTCGTGCAGCACCTCGGTATCGAGCTCGTCGACATCGGCGACGATCACGCACGCCTGCGCATGCCCTTCCGCGACAACCTGGTCACCGTCGGCGAGATGGTCCACGGCGGCGCGCTCGCCGCGTGCATCGACATCGGCATCATGGCAGCGGCGTGGGCAGGACCGAGGGTCCCCGAAAAGCTGCGGGGCGTCACGGTTTCCATGTCCGTCGAGTTCCTCGAGCCTGCGTTCGCGGAGGACGTCGACATCATCGGAACGCGCGTACGGAGGGCCGTCGCCTGAGCAGCTGCACCGTGGACATCGTGACCACCGGCGGGGGCACGCTGGTGGCCAAGGGCATGGGCACGTATCAGGTCGGCTGATCGGCCTGCGGGGGACTCACTCGCGCTCGAAGCGCTCCCGCACCGCCTTCATCTTCGCCCGGAGTTCCACCTCGTCGATGACACCCAGGTCGATCAGCGCGTGCGCGGTGACCACGGCCGAGCGGGCGCGGACCGGGAAGTCGAGGTAGATGGTCTCGCCGAGTTCGTCCTCGGCCTCGCGGCGCTCCAGGTTGTCCAACGCCCCCCGCCAGGACAGGCACTCGCACGTGGCCTGCATACTCGACTCCCACGGCGCCGGCTTCCCGTCCAGCTCGGCCAGGCTCGACTCGCGCCGCGATCCTGGCTCGAGCGTCTCGAACAGCACCCGGTATCCCTCGCTCATCACGCACCCACCTTCGACGGGGCATCGGAGGCGGTCCAGTCGACCTGGGGCAGCGCGACCCCGATCATGGTGTCGCGGGTGACGATGGCGGCGAGCTGTTCCTCGGTCCAGCCCTCGGTGCCCTCGGGCCGCATCGGCATCACCATGAACCGCGACTTCTGGTTGGAGTCGTGCACCCGCACCTCGACCTCGGGCGGCATGTGTAACCCGAACTCCGCGAGCACCTCTCGCGGCCAGCGGACCAGGCGCCTGCGGTAGTTGGGGGTGCGGTACCAGTCCGGCGACATGCCGAGCACCGGCCGCGGGTAGCAGGAACACAGGGTGCAGACGATCACGTTGTGCACCGTCGGGGTGTTCTCCAGGACGTAGAAGTACGTGTAGTCGCTCGGGGTTCCCGACCCGGTCGGATCCCGCCAGTCGATACCGACCTCCTTGCAGGTCTCGGTGCCGTCGGCGAGCAGTCGCGCCTTGAACTCGGGGTCCGTCCACGCCTTGGCCACCAGCCGCGATCCGCCTGCGGGGCCGACGGACTCGGCCCACTCCGAGAAGCGGCGGTGATCCTCCGCCGAGAACAGGCCTTTCTCGATGGCCAGTTCCCGGACGGCCGTCTCGAGGACCTCGAACTCGCTGATCTCACCGGATTCCTGGATCGGTGCGTGGTGATCGTCGTGTGTCTGGCTCACTTCGGCTCCTCCTCGGCGGGTTCCAGCCACCGCTCCGAGCACTCGGTCTCGAGGGTGTCGGCGTCAAATCCGGTGTATTTGGGCCAGAGGTCGCGCTGCAGGAACCGCACGACGTAGAAGGGTTCCTTGCGACCGTCCTCGCGTCCCCACGCCTCGTCCTCGGGGATCACCCACTCCGGGCGGTGTTCGACCACGACGCCGGTCCGGCCGCGGGTGTACGCCTGGGTCCTGGTGTGGAACATCGAGGTCGCGTCCCTGACGGTCACCCGGTCCCCGATCTGGAACTTCGTCATGACGCCGCCCCCGTCCGTGCCCGCACCTCGTCCAGCTTGGCCGACAGTTCGTCCGGTGTGATCAGGCCCTTGTTGATCAGGGTCTTCGCGGCGACGGTGGCCCATCGGGCGTAGTAGGGGAGTCCGAAGTAGAGCGTCGCGCCGAGATCGTTCTCGGCCCGGCGTCGCTCCTCGGAATTCCACACGCCGCGCCAGCCCAGGCATTCACAGGTGACGTAGGTGCGCATCTCCCATGGCTCTTCGTCCTTCTCCTTGTACTCGATCGGCAGGTCGGGTTGGCCGCCGACGTCGTGGAGGACGTGCCGCAGTGCGGCGAACATCTCGTTGGAGATCTCGTAGGGCGAGTCCAACGGATTGCGGTAGACCGGTGCGATATCTGCGACGCGGGTCTGAAGCGCGTCGAAACTGTTCGGTGAACTCATCGAGATCTCCGTCGTTCGTCGAGCCTCGGCCGGTCCGTCAGGAACGGGGGCCGTGTTGTCCGAACCGGTGGCTCATGCTCGCCGGTTCGGTTAATGGCAGGGCAGGCCGAGCAGGTGCCTACCGTCGTGCATCAGTTCGTGCATGTACATGCCGGAGCGGGAGATCGCCCCCTGGTCGAATCCGACCAGGTAGAGCGTGAGCAACGCGAACAGGATCACGCCGATGGCGAGGACGATCGCGCCCATCGATTCCACTGTCCCGCTTGGCGAATGGACTACTGCCATGGTTCCTCCTGGTAACGGGACGTCCCGTGGTTCCAACGAAGGTCGGCGTGTTCTCGCGGTCGGGGAGCTGATCCCCGATCACAGTGTCGCGGCCCTCTGAGGCTACACCGCCTGCCGTGGCGATCTCGGGTTTCTTCCGGAATGACGACCGCGCCACGGCCCCGCAATTCGCACCGGTGAGCCGTAGATGGTGTGAACTGGGTGCGTGGCAATCGCATCCCCCGGAGACCAGCCCGCACGGCCGCGTCTCGTACTGCTCTCGTTGATCATCGTGGCCGCCGTCGCGAACCTGAACCTGGCGGTGGCAAACGTCGCGCTGCCGGACATCGGGAAGGCCTTCGACGCCAGCCAGACACAGCTCAACCTGATCGCGGTCGGCTACTCGGTCGGGCTCGCCGCGTCCGTGCTGTATCTCGGTGCCCTCGGCGATCGGTACGGGCGCAAGACGATGCTGGTCCTCGGCATGGCGCTCTCGGTGCCTGCCAGCCTGATCGCCGCGTTCGCGCCCAACTTCGAGGTGCTGTTCGCGGCCCGACTGTTCGGCGGCATCAGCGCTGGGTTGGCGTTCCCGACCACGTTGGCGCTGATCACCGCGCTGTGGTCCGGGGCGGCGCGTACCAAGGCGATCGCGCTGTGGTCGGCGATCGGTGGTGGCATCTCGGCGCTCGGGCCGCTTGCCTCCGGGGCGTTGTTGCAATGGTTCGAGTGGGGCTCGGTCTTCTTCATCACGCTGCCCCTCGCGCTGATCGCGCTCGGCCTCTCGGTCGTCTTCGTGCCCAGCCATGTGAACGAGTCGACGGATCCGGTCGACCACTTCGGCGGCATGGTGTCCGTGGTGCTGGTCGCCGCCCTCGTACTCGGCATCAACTTCGCGCCCGTCGACGGGATGGGCGCCACCGCGCTGGGTCTGTTGGCGATCGCACTCGCCGCAGGGGCCGTGTTCTTCTGGCGTCAACTGAGGGCTCCCGCACCGCTTTTCGATCTCCGTGTGGCCCGTCGCCGGATCTTCTGGGTGGCCGCGGTCGCGGGCATCGTGGTGTTCGGGACGCTGATGGGCACGATGTACATCGGCCAGCAGTTCATGCAGAACGTCCTGGGCTATTCCACGCTCGCGGCTGGTTCGGCGGGCCTGCCAGCCGCCGCGGTGATGGTCCTGGTGGCGCCGCAGTCCGCGAAGCTGGTCGAGTCCCACGGCGCCAGGTTCACCCTGTTGCTCGGGTACGTGGCGATCGTGGCGGGACTGCTGGTGGCGCTGCTGTTGTGGAAGGAGGACGCGCAGTACTGGAAGATCGCGCTCGGCTACATCTTCCTCGGCATCGGTGTCGGGCTCGCGGGCACGCCTGCGTCCCGGTCGCTGACCGGCTCGGTGCCGGTGTCCAGGGCCGGAATGGCCTCGGGCACGGCGGATCTGCAGCGTGACCTCGGTGGCGCCATCGTCCAGTCCGTGCTCGGCGCGCTGCTCACTGCCGGGTACACGGCCTCCTTCGCCGCGGCCATCGCCTCGTCGCCCCAGTCGGATCAGGTCAGCTCGGAGGTGGAGTCCGCCCTGGAGAAGTCCTTCGCCGGCGCCGCGGACATCGCCGAGCGGTACCCGCAGTACGCGGAGCCGATCATGAGCGCGGCGCGGTCGGCGTTCCTCGACGGCGACACCAAGGCCTACGCGGCGGCGATTCTCATCGTGCTGGTCGGCTCGGCGTTGGTCTTCTTCGCGTTCCCCAAGCGCGACGAGGAACGCGCCCTGCTGGCGCACTACCACGAGACCGACAACGCTGCGGAGCAGTCGAGCGGCGTGCGGTAGCGCCCGCGACCGGTGTGCCGAATTCGGGTGTTCCCCGGCGCGAACGCGGGAACACTGGTCCTGACCACACTCACGCTCGACGGAAGGAACACCCATGCCGACACGCACCTCCCGCACCGCCTGGAACGGCACCCTGCAGGACGGGTCCGGTCAGGTCGAACTCAGCAGTTCCGGTGCGGGCACCTTCGAGGTCTCGTTCCCCAAGCGTGCCGCCGAGGACGCGGGCGGGACCACGAGCCCCGAGGAGTTGATCGCCGCGGCGCACTCGTCCTGCTACGCGATGCAGCTCTCCGCGTTGATCGCGGAGGCGGGCGGCACCCCGCAGAGCCTGGAGATCACCGCGGACGTGACGCTGGGCCCCGACGACCCGGGATTCAAGCTGACCGGGATCGCGCTCACCGTCCACGGCGAGGTCGACGGGCTCGACGCGGACGGGTTCGCCGCGGCGGCGCAGGCCGCCAAGCAGACCTGCCCGGTGAGCAAGGCCCTGACCGGGGTCCCGATCACCCTCGATGCGGCGCTGGTCACCTAGAAACCAGGAACAGAAGCGCGATGGTGGACGTTTCAACCATCCGTGAGCCTCGAAACGAACAGCCAGCCCGTAACCGCCACCGAGCCCGCCGTGGTGATGGAGGTCTGGTCGGACATCGCCTGCCCGTGGTGCTACATCGGTAAGAGCCGCTTCGCGGCCGCCCTGGAGAAGTTCGAGCACCGTGATCGGGTGCGGGTGGTGTGGCGTTCCTACCAGCTGGCCCCCGAGACGCCGGTCGGTGCCAGGGCCAGCGAGCTCGAGGCGCTGGCTCGGCACAAGGGCCTGCCTGCCGATCAGATCAGGCAGATGTTCGCCCACGTCGCGTCCACCGCGGCGGCCGACGGACTGACGATGGACTTCGACACCGTGATCGCCGCGAACACCTTCGACGCCCACCGGCTGGTCCACCTCGCGGGGGACCGGGGCCAGGACGTGATGGAGGCGCTGTTCCGCGCCCACTTCACCGATGGCCGGGTGGTCGACGACCGCGACGAACTGGTCGCGATCGCCGCCGAGACCGGGCTCGACGCGACCGCGATCCGCGCCGCACTCGAGACCGACGCCGCGGCCGATCAGGTGCGCGAGGACATCGAGGAGGCGCGCCTGCTCGGCGTCACCGGCGTGCCGTTCTTCGCGGCCAATCGGGCGATCGGCGTCTCGGGTGCGCAGCCCGTCGAGGTGTTCACCCAGCTGCTCGAGGAGGCCTACGCGCAGTCGGGGGCGATCGTCACCCTCGGCGACGACGCCGGGAGCTGTGCCGACGACTCCTGCGCCGTCTAGCGGCGCGCGAAGTACCGCCGGGCGTCCGCACCCAACAACAGGTACAGCCCGGCGACCACCGCGATCACGTGGACGGTCCGCGCCAGACCGATGAGGGTCGACGCGACCGTGAGGTCCGCGAGATCGAATCCGTTCGCCGACAACAGCCAGGCCGCCGGTTCGATCACCAGCGACCCGATCCCCACCGTCCCGAGGCCTATCAGCAGGGTCAGCCGGGCGGGGTTCGAGCCGCGCCGCATCGCGACGGCGAGCGCGTACACCGCGCCGTAGATCGCCAGCCGGACCGCGCCCTGGGCCGCCGCCGCGGACGGACTCGCGGCGCCCTCCTCCAGTGCGCGAGCCGCCTGGAGGATCGCCTCGACGATGCCGGCGAGCAGTGCGACGCAGAGCAGGGTGAAGGAGAGCTCCACCTGACGTGGCGGGCGGGTGCGGATCTCGGTGGTGGTCATGGTTTCCGAGCGTGCCGCCCCGATGCGGCGCATGGCATCACCCTGTGGCGTGAATCCTCGCTCACCCCACGGTATCGGTCGGCGCTGCGGCACAACGAGAGAAGCGGTGGAGCCCGATGCAATGCACCGGCCTCCACCGCTTCGCTCGAGTGGTGACCGTCAGCGGGCGGTCAACGCCTCCGACCGGGAGCTCGCCTTCGCGGCGCGCTCGGTGAGGAACGCGAACCCGAGGCCGAGCGCCAGCCACAGCGTGGCCTGGATCGCCAGCGACGAGATGCGGAACTCCCACAGCAGCGTCGCGGGGAAGTCGTCGCCGACCTCGTTGATGCCGGGCAGCACGACGTAGCCGATCGCGACGATCGCCAGGAACGCCAACGCCGGAGCCGCGACCTGCACCGACAGGTACCCGGTCGCGGCGACGAGGCGCGCGACGTACGCCGCGACCGCGACCGCGAACAAGCCGAGCACCACCGACGCCAGCCACAGCCAGGTGCGCTGGTTGATGGTGTCCGGGTCACCGACCGCGGGCGGGTTCGCCGGGTACTTGAAGAACGGCACCGCCTCGATCGCCAGCCAACCCAGACCTGCCAGCGCCAGGGCCAGCACCGGACCCGACAGTGCCGTCACCCGGCGTGCGTAGTGGGCGACAGCTGCGAAGATCGCGCCGAGGGCCAGACCCGCGAGGGTCGTCGCGAGGAACAGGCCGAACCGCTGACCGTCGCGGCTGACGAGTGCATCGTCGCCGTGCGAGTGGCCTTCCTCTGCCGCGCCGCCCGCGTCGTGCGGGTGCTCGTCCGTCGTGGCGGCGTCGTGGCTGTGCTCCTCCGCCGGTGCGGAGGCCGCCTCCTCGATCGCGATGGCCGCGTTGATGTGCGGCTCGCCGATCACGAACGCGACGGCACCGGCGAGCAGTCCGGCGACGAGGCCGGCCAGCAGGCCGCGGATGAGGAGGTTCTTGAAGGTTCCTGTCAGTGGCACGGCAGGCCCAGCAGGTGCCGACCGTCATGCATCAGTTCGTGCATGTACATACCGGTGCGCGAGACCGCACCCTGGTCGAAGCCGACCAGGTAGAGGGTCAGCATCGCGAGCAGGACAACGCCCGCGATGATCATCGCGATGCCGACAGAATCGGTCGCCGTGCTGGGATTGTGTACGAGTGCCATGGTTCCTCCTGGGATTCCGCGTCCCTTAAAAAGCCCATGCGATGGCCCCGGTATCTGGCTGTCGAGGGTGTGCCTCGATCACAGTGGCGCGACCGCTCCGGACTCTCACCGGATTCCCGTCAACCATCGCTATTACCAGCGCACTCTCGCATTGACCCGACTGTGGTGTCAATCGCAACCGTCCGGCCGATCGGCGAGACGTTCGCGCGTACTTCACCGGGCGGTCGGTGACAGTTGGCGGGTTCGCCATGCCGACCGGGATCGATGGGTCGGTGCGAATAGTGCAGCTGGCCAACTTCTACGGTCCCCGATCGGGTGGGCTGCGCACCGCCCTACACAACTGGGGCGCAGGCTATTGCGGACGCGGGCACGAGGTGATCCTGGTCGTTCCCGGCAGGCGCGACGCCGAGGAGGTGATGGCGAGCGGGGTCCTGCGGATCACCCTGGCTGCGGTGCCGATCCCGGGGACCGGTGGCTACCGCGCCGTCAACCCGCGCCGGGTTGCCGATGTCGTGCGGGGGCTGCGCCCGGCCGCGCTGGAGGTGTCGGACCGGCTGACGCTGCGCGGCTTCGGGCAGTGGGCGCGTCGGCGGGACGTGCGGAGCGTGGTGGTGTCCCATGAACGACTCGACCGACTGCTCGGTCAGGTGCTGCCGCCGCGCACGGCGCGATCGTGGGCGGATGTCGCCAACGCCAGGATGGTGCGCAACTTCGATGCGGTGGTCTGCACCACCGCGTTCGCATCCGAGGAGTTCACCCGGATCGGCGCGGGAAACCTGTTCCGCGTTCCACTGGGCGTCGACCTGGCGCTGTTCCATCCGGATCGGCGGGACGAGGGCGTGCGCGAGCACTACGCCCTGCCGTCGCAACGGCTGTTGCTGCACTGCGGTCGGCTGTCGGTGGAGAAGCAGGTCGATCGCAGCATCGACGCGGTCCGGTCCCTCGTCGGGCAGGGCCAGGACATCCGACTGGTGATCGCAGGCGACGGGCCGAAGCGAGAAGCCTTGCGACACAGGGCGCGAAAGCTGCCGGTGCACTTCGCGGGCTTCATCGGCGACTCCGGACGGCTGGCGACGTTGTTCGCCTCCGCCGATGTCACCCTTGCGCCGGGCCCGCACGAGACGTTCTGCCTGGCGGCCCTGGAGTCGCTGGCCGCGGGGACGCCGGTGGTCGCGGCGCGGTCGTCCGCCCTCGCGGAGATCATCACCCCGGGTTGCGGGGCGCTGGCGCACGGGAGGGGCGTCGCGCTGGCGGACGCCGTCACCGAGGTCCTGGCCCTCCCCGCGGGTGCGCGCCGGGATTCGGCCCGGCTGCGGGCCGAACAGTTCAGCTGGTCGGCGTCAGTCGACGGGATGCTGTCGGTCCTGGCGGGGCGCTGACGGCGGGGCGGACAGCGCAAGGCGCAACGCGGCCGCGGCCCGTCCCATCGCCTCGGGACCCGAGCGGCCGACCCCGACCATGTTCGCGAAGGAGTGGATCAGCCCGCGCTCGCACACGTGCTGTACCTCGACCCCCGCCTCGCGCAGCTTCTCGGCGTAGGCCTCTCCCTCGTCGCGCAGCGGATCGAATCCCGCCGTCACGACGTAGGCGGGAGGAAGGCCGGTGAGGTCGCCGTAGATCGGGGACAGCAGCGGATCGGTTCGGTCCACGCCCGCGGGGACGTAGCTTGCCTCGCAGAGGTCCATGAACCGTTCGGTCAGGAAGAATCCGGTCGCGAAGGTCCTCCGGCTGGGCCGCTTCACCGCGACATCCGTCCCGGGATAGATCAGCAACTGGAACACGGGGGGTGCACCCAGCTCCCCGCGCGCGGCACGCTGGGCGAGGACGGCGGCGAGGTTGCCGCCCGCGCTGTCGCCGCCGACGGCGACCCGGTCCGGGTCGATGCCCAAGCCGGCCGCGTTGGCGGTCACGAACGAGTACGCCGCCTCGACGTCGCGCACGGCGGCGGGGAAGGGCGACTCCGGGGCCAGCCGGTAGTCGACGGCGACGACCCGGATCCCGGCCCGCTCGGCGAGGAAGCGGCACACCGCGTCGTGGCTGTCGAGATCGCCGTAGACCCAGCCGCCGCCATGGAGGTAGACCAGCGCGGGCGACGTGGTGGTCAGGCCGCGAGGGGTGTAGAACCGCAGGCGGAGCGGGCCTGCCGGGCCGTCGATGTCGCGGTCGGTGACCGCACCGATCGGCGGATTGCCGCCGACGGCCCTGGAACTGGACAGCAGCGCGCGCCGGCCGCCTGGAATCGGACGCTCCTCGGCGGCCGCGCCCTCGAGCCTCCCCAACGCGAGCATGAGCTGCATCTCGGCGTCGAGGACGTTGCCGTCGATCTCCACCGGCCGCCCTGCCAGCCGGCGGAGGAGGCCCGCTGGCATCGACAGCAGGGTCTGCAACGCGTGCCGCTTCGCGGCGTCGAACGCCCTGGCCATACGGACGAACCTATCCGCTCGTCCCTGGGCGCATGCGCGGTTCGGGGCTCAGGAGTCCTTCGCCGCGGCGGTCACGTCGAGCACGACCTCGAACTCGAGCAGCGAGGCGCCGGTCGCCACCGGCTTCGCGCGCTCACCCGAGTGGGCGGCCCTGGCCGGGCCGTCGGCCCAGGCCTTGAAGGCCTCCTCGGATTCCCACTGCGTCACGACGAAGTAGCGCTCGTCGCCCTTGACGGGGCGCAGCAACTGGAAGCCGAGGAAGCCGGGGGAGTTCTCGACCGCGTGCGCGCGGTTCGCGAAGCGCTTCTCCAGCTCGGGGCCCGCGCCCTCGGGAACCTCGATTGCATTGATCTTCACGACTGCCATGCGGGCGAGCGTACTCCGCTCGGGATCAGGCGCCGGTGGTGTCGGGCTCCGCGAGATGCTCGGTCAGGACGGCCAATTGGATCTTGCCCGCGTCGGCGTGGACCGCACGGCCCGCGTCGGTGACGTCGACGAACACACCGCGACGATCCGACTCGCACAGCGACCGCGCGACGAGCCCCGCCTTCTCCAGCCGCGCGACGCTCCTGGAGAGGGCACTCGGGCTCAGGTACATGTCCGCGGCGAGCTCCTGCATTCGCGGGTGCTTGCAGGTGACGCTCATCAGGCGGTCGAGGGTCTCGAAGTCACTCATGCTCAGGCCGTGCGCGCTCTGCATCTGTCGATCGAGGTCGCACGCGATCCCGTTGTACCGGTCGAGCAGCGCTCGCCAGGTGTCGCGGAGCTCCGCTTCTGACGTCATGGCCGCATCCTAGTGCCGGTCCACCGATTGATGCAAGCGAATTAAATGTTAACGAAATTAGTGCTTGCGCATTGATTGCACGTGCACATACAGTCCTCGACGTGACTATCACCGAAACCACTCCGAACCTCACCGCTTCGCCGGGTTCGACCACTCCTGTCGCAGGGCAGGCATGGACGGCCCGCCTCTGGGGGATCCTCGCGGTGCTGTGCGTCGTGATGTTCCTCGATGGGCTCGACGTCTCGATGGTGGGCGTCGCGCTGCCCTCGATCGGCACCGAACTCGGCCTCGACACCACCTCGCTGCAGTGGATCATCAACGGCTACGTGCTCGGCTTCGGCGGCCTGCTGTTGCTCGGTGGGCGCACAGCCGACCTGCTCGGCAGGCGCAACGTCTTCCTGGTGGCGCTGGCTGTCTTCGCCGTCGCCTCGCTGGTCGGCGGGCTCGTCGACAACGGCACCCTGCTCATCGTGACCCGCTTCGTGAAGGGCCTCGCCGCGGCCTTCACCGCGCCGACCGCGATGTCGATCCTGACCACCACCTTCAAGGAGGGGCCTGCCCGCAACCGGGCGCTGTCGATCTTCTCCGTGTTCGGTGCCAGCGGCTACTCGTCGGGGCTGATCCTCGGCGGGCTGCTCACCAGCGCCGGATGGCGGTGGACGTTCCTGATGCCGGTGCCGTTCGCGGTCGCGACCCTCGTCGCCGCCGTCGTCCTCATCCCGCGGGACCGGCCGGCCGACACCGGCGGGCACGACATCGTGGGTGCGGTCACCCTGGTCGCGGGCATGATGCTCGCCGTCTACACCGTGGTCTCCGCGCCTGCGCGCGGCTGGGCGGACCCGCTCACGCTCGGGCTCTTCGCGCTCGCGGCGGTACTGCTGGCCTCGTTCGTCTTGGTGGAGAAGCGAATTGCGCATCCGCTGGTCCGGCTGAGCATCCTCAGGGTGGGCGCGATCGTGCGGGCCAACCTGAGCATCATCGCGCTCTTCGGTTCCTACCTGAGCTTCCAGTTTATGGTGACGATCTTCCTGCAGTCCGGGCTCGGCTGGTCGCCGCTGAAGATGGCGATGGCGTTGCTCCCGGCCGGACTGATCGTCGCCTTCGGCTCGCCGTTCGTCGGACGTCTCGTCGACCGGTTCGGTACGCCGCGGATGATCATCGCCGCGCTCGGCTCGCTGAGCCTTGGCTACCTGTGGTTCCTGTTCGTCGGCAGCGACCAGCCGACGTACGCGGTGGCCATCCTGCCCAGCGTGATCCTGCTCGGCTTCGGTTTCACGTTCGGCTTCACCTCGATCATGGCCCAGGCCACCTCGGGCGTCGACGACTCCGAGCAGGGCCTGGCCTCGGGTCTGGTCCAGACCTCGATGCAGGTCGGCGCGGCGCTGGTGCTCGCACTGACCACGGCGCTGGTCACCGCGGGGTCGCACACCGGAGCGGGCACCGCGAGCTTCGATCAGTTCCGCCCCGGCCTGATCCTGGTCACGGGTGTGGCGCTGCTCGGGCTGGCGATCACCGTCTGGCCGCTGATCCGCGGGCGCAGGTATTCGGCCGTGCCGGAGGCGAGCCGGGCCTGACCGGGCACACCGACCGCGAGGCAGCACGGCACCGGGATAACCTCGGTGCCGTGCTGCATGACGAGGGTGGGACCGGTCGGCCGATTCTGTTGCTCCACGGACTGATGGGCAGCGCCAGGACCTGGCGCAGGCACGTGCCGTGGCTCCGCGAGTACGGGCACGTCTACACCTTCGACGCGGCCGGGCACGGCAGGCCGGCGCCGGCCGAACTGACCACCGCGGCGTTCGTCGAGGACCTCGCCGCAGCGCTGACGCCGATCACCGAGCCGATGGTGGTGATCGGACACTCGATGGGCGGGCTGCACGCCTGGTGCTTCGCCGCCGCGTACCCCGATCGCGTCAGCGCGCTCGTCGTCGAGGACATGGCGCCCGACTTCCAGGGGCGCACCGCGCGCGACTGGGCCGAGATGATCGGGTCATGGCCGCAGCCGTTCCGCGACCGCGAGCACATGATCGAGTTCTTCGGACCCGTTGCGGCGCAGTACTTCATGGACTCCTTCGAGGAGCGGTCCGACGGCTTCCATCTGCACGGCGAGGTGCCGGTGTGGCGGGACATCTCCGAGGAGTGGGGGACCCGCGACTTCTGGGCGCAGTGGTCGGCGGTCCGGGCGCCCGCCCTGCTGCTGGAGGGCGAGTTCACCATCACCCCGGCCGGGCAGATGCGCGCAATGGCCGACACGGCAAGGGAATCCGCGACGCGGTACGAATTGGTCGCGGGTGCCGGTCACCTGGTGCACGACGACCGGCCGGTCGAGTATCGCGCCGCGGTGGAGGCGTTCCTGGGTGAGTTGCCCGCTCACGCCTCCGGCCGATGATCGGGGCTCCCCGGCGGTCCGGGTAGGCCCTGCGCCGCGCCCGCCGCGAACTCGCGCCCGAAGTCGTCGGCGCCCAGCGCCTGCGTCGCATCGGTCGTGATCCTGTCGACGTCGCCGCGCTCGCCGGACGGTAGGGGTGCGTCGACCGACGCGCGGGCGGCCGATGCGGCGCCGAGCAGCCGGGCGGCGGTGGCCGGGCGTCCGGCCAGCACGTGGGCCCCTGCGAGGCCCTCCATCGCCAGGGCCACAGCGCGGGGGTCGCCGAGGCGCAGGGCCTCGGCGTGGCCCTCCGAGTGCAGGGCAAGCGCGTGGTCGGCGTCGCCGCGCAGTTCCGCGACGAACCCGAGCTCGGCCAGCATGAGCGTGGTGATCGGCCCGAAATCGGTGCGCCTGCCCCAGTCGAGCATCGACAGGAGGCGGGGTTCCGCGTCCTCCAGTCGGCCGGCCCGGCGGTCCGTCAGGCCAAGCCCGATCTCGGCGGAGACCTCTCCATTGCGGTAACCGTGTTCCAGTGCCATCTGTAGGGACCGTTCGTGGAGCTCCCGAGAGCGGGTGAGATCGCCGGTCAGGAGCGCGATTCGGGCGAGACCGCACAATCGATCGGTCGCCTCACGCCACAGGCCGAGTTCCTCCGCCGCACGGAACCCGTCGGCGTGTAGGTCCCGTGCTCGCCCGTAGTCGCCCGCGATTTCCGCGAGGGAGGCGAGCGGGTAGGCGGCCTGTGCCTGACCCCAGCGGTCGCCGAGTTCACCGAAGATCGCCATGCTCCGCTCGCCATCGCGGGCGGCCGCGGCGAGCCCGTCGGGCCCGGTGCGGAACTGGGCGCGCGTGCACAGGGCGGCGGCCACCGCCCACGGATCGTCCTCGGTCTGAAGCTGGGTGAGTGCACGCTCCACCAGCTCCCTGCTGCCGTCCATGTCGACCGCCCCGTACCTCGCGTACGCCAGGAACCAGATGGCACGGCCGTGGCCAGGGAACTCGACTGCGCCCCGCGTCGGCGAGAGGTCGAGGCCATTGGATGAGTCGGGTGCGTGACGTAGCAGTCGAATGCCACTGTGCCAGTGGGCCGCTCGAATCGCGATCGGGCCTTCGGGGCTAGCCGTGCTCCGCCGTGCCGCGTCGAGCCAGCGGTCGGCCTCGGTGAATCGGCCGCGCAGCACCCAGTACCAGGTCAACGCGTCGACCAAGCGCAGCCCGAGATCTGGGTGGTCGAGGACGGCGACGGACAGTGCGCCCCGGAGATTCGCGCTCTCCGCGTCGAGCCGTGCCAGCCAGGTCCGCTGCGATCCCCGATGCAGATGCGGCCGGGCGGTCTCGGCGAGTGCCGTGTAGTACCGGCAGTGCCGCTCGCGCAGTGCGCCGAGTTCGCTCGCCTCGCCGAGACGTTCGGCGGCGTAGGCGAGAATCGACTCCAGGAGCCGGTACCTCGGTCCGTCGGCAGAATCGGACACGACTACCAGCGACCGGTCGACGAGACCGGAGATCAGGTCGAGGACGCCGGCTGCGTCGATGCCGTCACCCGAGCACACCGCTTCCGCGGATTCGAGTGTGCAGCCGTCGGCGTAGACGGCGAGGCGACGAAGCAGGGTGCGCTCGGCGGTGGTGAGCAGTGAACTGCTCCAGTCGATCATCGCGCGCAGGGTCTGCTGTCGCGGCGGAGCGTCCAGGTAGCCGGTCGTCAGCAGGCTGAATCGGTCCTCGAGGCGTTCGAGCAGGCGAACGGCGCCGAGCACCCGGATGCGCGGCGCGGCCAGTTCGAGGGCGAGCGGGATGCCGTCGAGTCGTGTGCAGATCGCGGCCACCGTCGAGGCGTTGTCCGCCGTCAACTCGAAGCCGGGGGCGGATGCCGCGGCGCGGGACACGAACAGCTGCACCGCGCTCGATTCGGCCACCGACTCGGGGTCGCCGGGAAGGCTCAAAGGTTCTACGGGCCAGAGGGTTTCGCCTCGAATCGCCAGCGGCGTCTGGCTGGTGGCGAGGATCCGCAGGCCGGGCGCGGCGGCCAGCAGGTGCCCGGCGACCAGACCCACCGCGGCCGCCAGGTGCTCGCAGTTGTCGATCACCAGTAGCATGCTCCTGGTCCGTAGGGCCTCGGTCAGGCGCGCAAGCGGATCGGTGGGTTCCGGTGCGGTAACGGCACGAGTCGGGGTGTGCTCGCGGATGGCGAGGACCGTCAGCATCGCATCGGCGATCGCCGCGGTGCCCGGTTCGGTCTCGCGTGTCAGCGCGGCCAGTTCCACCAGCCACACGCCGTCCGAGATCGAATCCTCCAGCTGCCATGCGGTTTCCATGGCGAGTCGGGTCTTGCCGACGCCGCCGGGGCCGGTGAGCGTCACCAGTCGGGAGCCATCGAGTGCGGCGCGGATGCCCGCCACCGCCTCCGTTCGCCCGATGAGCTCGGTGACCGGTCTCGGCAGGTTGCCGTGCACCGATGGCCTGCTCGCGCTCGTCGGGCCGAGCGCGGGGTCCCGGCGGAGGATCGCGCCGTGCAGCGCGACGAGTTCCGGATCGGGGTCGAGGCCGAGATCCTCGGCCAGGATCTCGCGAAGGCACGCGTAGCTCGCGAGCGCCTCTGCCTGCCTCCCCGCGCGATAGAGCGCCCGCATGTGGGCGCCGCGCAGCCTGTTCCGGTGGGGATGCCGGTCGACCAGGCCGGCCAGCTCGGCGACGAGCGCCGCATCCTCGCCGGTCGCGAGGCGGGCCTCCGCCTGCTCCTCCAGCGTGGTCAGTCGCCCCTCCTCGAGCCGGGTGGCGGCGGCTCGGGCGAACGATTCCTCGGCATGTTCGGCGAAGGCAGGACCGCGCCACAGCGCGAGGGCCTGATCGAGCAGCGCGACCCGCGCCGCCGGGTCGGGTTCGGTTCGCGCCCGGGCTGCCAACCGCTCGAATCGGGTCGCATCCACCGCATCGTCGTCCACCCTGAGCAGGTAACCGGATGTCTGGAACGCGACGAGCTCCCTGCCGCCCGGCTCGGCCTGCTCGAATGCGCGGCGCAGCAACGAGATCTTGGTCTGGAGGGTGCTCGGCGCGGTCGGAGGCGGCTCGTCGCCCCACAGTGCCTCGACCAGTCGATCCACGGAAACCGGCTTGCCCGGATGCACGAGCAAGGCCGCCAGCAGCGCGCGGACCTTGCGCTCGGTGATGGCGATCGGCCGGCCGGGTGCGGTCTCGGCGCGTAGGGGGCCAAGGACTCCGAACCGCATACCGACACGGTAGTGCAGGTCACCGACACCGGCGGCGGGGGCGAGTACCGGGTACCGACGGCCCGCGCCAGCCGACCACAAGCGATACGCAAGGACGGCCGCGCAGGCTCGGATCCGTCAACAGCACACAGCCGAACGAACGAAGGGCACACGATGAACGACAGCGCGCACACCCCGGTCACGGTCATCGGACTCGGACCGATGGGGCAGGCCATGGTCGGCGCATACCTTGACAGGGGGCATCCCGTGACGGTGTGGAACCGGACGGCGAGCCGAGCCGACGGACTGGTCTCGAGAGGAGCGAAACGAGCGGAGACACCCACCGAGGCCGTGCTGGCGAGCGAGTTGGTGATCCTGAGCCTGACCCACTACCGCGCCATGTACGACATCCTCGACACGGTCGGGGACGCGTTGGCCGGACGGGTGGTGGTCAACCTCAGCTCCGATACCCCCGAGGCGGCAAGGGAAGCCAGCAGGTGGCTCGCCGATCGGGGCGCCGATCTCCTGGTCGGCGGAGTGATGGTGCCCGCCCCGATGGTCGGGGGAGACGGCTCCTACGTCTTCTACAGCGGCGCCGAGGCGACGATGGACGCACATCGGCAGACCCTGGCCGCGATCGGCAGGCCCGATTACCGCGGCGAGGACCCTGCGCTCGCGCAACTCTGGTACCAGGCGCAGCTCGATGTCTTCCTGACGGCGTTGTCGAGCTTCGCCCACGCCGCCGCGCTGGTCGGATCGGCCGGCGTCACCGCAACCGAGTTCTTTCCTTACGCGGCGGAGACTTTCACCCTCGCGGTGTCGATGCTCGAGGAGTCAGCCGAGCGTTTCGACGCGGGTGACCACCGCGACGAGGGTGCGAAGGTGACGATGATGGGGGCCACGGCCGATCACATCGTCGGGGCCAGCCGCGATGCCGGGATCGACGTCGAACTCCCACTGGCGATCAGGGCCCACTACGACCGGGCCATCGCCGCCGGCCGGGGGAGCGACAGCTGGACCACACTGTTCGAGACGATCAGGAAGCCCGCGATTTCGAATCGGTGATCCGCGCAGGCGTCAGAGGGTCTGCGGATGGATGTCCCAGCAGCTCGTGTGACACGGGTGACGATGCCCTCGCTGATGCCTCAGGTGACGGTGGCGCACGACACCACGGCACTGTCGCACCGCCTGGGTACGGTCGCGGCATGGCAACCTCAAGCGATTTCGACGCCCTCCGGCCGGTCCTCTTCGTCTCCGGCGACAGCAGTTCCAGCATCATCTACTCGCCCGGCGGCCCGGAGTACCACCAGCACCGGTCGGCGTTGGAGGCGCACGGCATCGAGGGCTCCGGATACGACTTCTCCGGTGCCCTTCAGGCGGTGCTCACCGACCAGGCCCCCGCCACCCTCGACGCGGTCGGCTTCGACCCGGAGGGCGGCATGGTGAGCGTCTACGGCAACGATCTCGACGCGCTGCTCGTGGCGGCGAGGACCCTGCACACGTTGGTGACGGACGCGGACGCGCTCGGCGCAGCGCTGGCCCGCTCCGTCGAACTCGGCCTCGACGACTAGGCCGCCTCGGCGTAGCGACATCCGTCAGCGGTCGGAGCCGCCCTCGCCCGCGAGCGCGAACAACCCGTCCGCGGTCTGCTCGACCAGCCCGTCCACCAGCAGCGAGTCCAGCGCCCTGTCCCGCTGGGCGGGGTCGGTCAGCCACACCTGGTCGAGCCGCGCCCGTTCGACCGGTGCATGGGTCTCCCGCAGCACGTCCAGCAAGCGGCCGCGGACCTGACGGTCGGTGCCCGCGAACTTCTGCACCTTGCGCGCGGGTCCGGTGTGGGCGGGGCGACCCGCGCCGACCCACGCGCAGTCGGTCAGCGGGCAGCGGTCGCAGTCGGCGTTGCGCGCGGTGCAGACGGTCGCGCCCAGTTCCATCAGCGCGGCCGAGAACACCGCGGCCCTCGCCCTGGTCCTCGGGAGCAGGGCGTCGACGTCGGCGAGGTCGCGGGTGGTGGACGGGTTGCCCGGCTCCGCGGCGCCGTGCACCGCCCTGGCGACAACGCGCCGGACGTTGGTGTCCACCACAGGGACCCGCTGCCCGTAGGCGAAACAGGCCACCGCGCGGGCGGTGTACGCGCCGATCCCCGGCAGGCCGAGCAGGACGTCGACGTCGGCTGGGACCTCGTCGCCGTGGTCGGCGGCCAGCACCCGCGCGCACTCGTGCAGCCGCAGGGCCCGGCGCGGGTAGCCGAGCTTGCCCCACGCGCGCAGCACCTCGCCCTGGCTCGCCGCCGCCATCTGAGAGGGGACCGGCCAGCGCTGCACCCACTGTTCCCAGATCGGCGCGACGCGGACCACCGGCGTCTGCTGCAGCATGATCTCGCTCATCAGGATCTGCCACGCGGTGACGCCCTCTCGCCTCCATGGCAGGTCACGGGCCTGACGCTCGTACCAGGCGATCAGTGCGGAGGTGTTCACTTGAACTTCACACCTCCCGTTCCACGGTTTTGCCAGGTGGCCGACGACACGCGAAAGGCGCCGGGTGCACAATGACTGACATGCCTAATTCGAACCCCATCTCGGCCTGGAAGGCACTGAAGCAGGGTAACGACCGCTTCGTGAACGACGCCTCGCTGCACCCCAGCCAGGGCATCGCCGACCGGGCAAAGCTCGTCGACGGACAGCACCCGACCGCGGTGCTGTTCGGCTGCGGTGACTCACGCGTCGCCGCAGAGATCATCTTCGACCAGGGCCTCGGCGACATGTTCGTGGTGCGCACTGCAGGCCACGTCATCGACAGCTCCGTGCTCGGTTCCATCGAGTACGCGGTGGAGATCCTCAACGTGCCGCTGATCGTCGTGCTCGGTCACGACAGCTGCGGCGCCGTCGCGGCCACCCTCAAGGCACTCGACAAGGGCGCCATCCCGAACGGCTTCATCCGTGACGTCGTCGAACGGGTGGCCCCGTCGATCCTGATGGGCCGTAACGAGGGCCTCTCGACGGTGGACGAGCTCGAGGCGCGCCACGTCGTCGAGACGGGCGAGCTGCTCCAGCAGCGCTCCCGGATCATCGCGGACCGGGTGGCGGAGGGGAAGTGCGCCATCGTGGGCGTCACATACAAGCTCTCCGACGGCCGCGTGCAGCTGCAGGCCTCCGTCGGCGACATCGGAGAGGTTGCCGACTGAGCGACACGCCGGGGTTGGTGGAGGTCCGCCCGGGCCCGGGGACCTAACGTGGGTTCTGTGTTGGAACCAAACGGGCCGCTGCCCCCCGAGATCTACTGGCGACGACGCGCGCTCGCAATCGGGGCGAGTGTGGTCGCGCTCATCCTCTTCGTCTGGATCGTGACGTCGCTCGGCGGCGGAGACGATGACCCCTCGGCCGAGGCGGCCGCCGCCAGCAGCTCGCAGAGCAGCACGTCCTCGGGCCAGGCGGCGCCCAGTTCCGCAGGCGACGGCGGCGGGTCGGGGTCCGGTTCCGGATCCGGTGAGGCGTCCGCATCCGGTTCGGGATCCGGCGGTTCGGGCGGGGGCTCCTCGGTGTCCGGGTCCGTATCGGGTGAGGCGGCAGCGTCCTCGTCGGCCGTGGTCCCCGCGGGCCAGTGCCCGGATCAGTCGCTCGCCATCAAGGCCAGCTCGAACCAGCCGAACTATCCGGCCGGCCAGGAGCCGCAGTTCGGCATCGTGGTCACCAACATCGGCTCCGCGACCTGCGAGCGCGATCTCGGCGCGGGCATGCAGCAGGTGCTGGTCTACAGCCTGGACGGGCAGCAGCGGATCTGGTCGAACACGGACTGCTTCCCCAACACCGCGCCGGACATCCGCTCCCTCAAGCCCGGCGAGCAGGCCGCGTTCACGGTCAAGTGGTCGGGCGCCACGTCCGAGCCCGGCTGCACCGCGCCGCGTAACCCGGTCGGTCCCGGCGCCTACACGGTCGTCGGTCAGCTCGGCGCGCTGCGCAGCACCCCGGAACCCTTCAACATCAGCTGACGCCACTCCGCGGCCCGTGCGCGATCCGCACCCCGGTCGGGGTACGGATCACGCACGGTTCGCGGTCAGTCGAACGGGCCGGAGATCGACGTCTCGGCGAGGCGGGACAGGCCCTCCCTGATGTGCCGGGCCCAGAGCCCGCCGATGCCCTCCACCGACTGCAGGTCGGCCGCGGTCGCGGCGAGCAGGCCCTGCAGGGTGCCGAACGACCCGACCAGCCGGTGGATCTGGTGGAACTGCAGCCGCGGCACCCGGGTCAGCACCCGATAGCCGCGCGGGCTCATCGGCGCCTCGAGCGCCTCGATCGTCGCCGGGTACCCGTAGGCGCGGGCCAGGGTGGTCAGGTCGAGCAGATCCGCGTCGGTGAGCTTGTCGAGCGCCGCGAGGGTTCGCTCGACGGCCTCGGTCGGAGCCTGCCCCTGGCCTGCCAGGTAGTCGCGCGCCACGAGCTGGCGGGCGATGTCGTTGTCGCCGACCAGTTCCTCCAGCTGCAGGGCGAGCTGCCTGCCGTCGGTGCCGAGCTCGAGCACGTCGCGCTCGATCTCCACCGACACCCGGCGGACCATCTCGAGCCGCTGCACGACGGTGAGGGCATCACGAAGGGTCACGAAGTCCTCGATCTCCACGACGGAGAGCTGGTTGGTGACCTGATTGAGCCTGGATTTGTACCGCTCGAGCGTCGCGACGGCCTGGTTCGCCCTCGACAGGATGGTCGGCGAGCCCTCGAGCACGTGCCGGATGCCGCCGACGTACACGCTGACGATGCTCATCGATTGGCTCACCGAGACCACCGGGTAGCCGGTCTGGATCGCGGTCCGCTCCGCCGCGCGGTGCCGGGTGCCGGATTCCACGGTCGGGATCTTGTAGTCGGGGACCAGCTGCACGTTGGCCCGCACGATGCGGGTGCCGTCGGTGGACAACACCACGGCCCCGTCCATCTTGGAGAGCTCCCGCAGCCGGGTCGGCGCGAATTCGACGTCCAGTTCGAAGCCGCCGTCGCAGAGTTCCTCGATCTCCGCGTCGTAGCCGAGCACGATCAGGGCGCCGGTTCGGCCGCGCATGATCCGTTCCAGGCCGTCGCGGAGCTCGGTCCCCGGCGCCAGTCGAGCAATCGTCTCGCGGACGGCGGCAGACGGCGTGACGTCGTCCATTGCCGTCCCCCTCGTTCGCGGTGCGCGGCGCCTCATCGCCGGGCGGAGTCGTTCGATCCGCCATCGCTTCGCGTCAAGGTTACCCAGCGGGGGAGAGGCGGCGGGCTCCCCGGGGCCGGACGCGCCGGTGCGGGCCCGGCCAGGGGTGAATCGGGACCGCGATCGGGGAACCGATACTTTGTTAGCCGTGAGTAGTACCTGGACCCTGCCCGATGATCTCGTGTTGCCGCCTCGCCCGGACTTCTTCCCGGCGCCGGGCGGGGCCCTTCCGCAGCACTGGTCCAAGTGCTTCGGATGCGGCGACGACCAGCCCGCCGGGATGGCGATGACGTTCACCGCGGGCGAGGGCCTCGAGGTCTCCGGCCGGCTGACCGTGGCGAACCGATACCAGGGCGGACCAGGGGTGATCCACGGCGGCATCCTGTCCGTCGCCTTCGACGAGGTCCAGGGCATGGCCTGCATGGTGCTCGGCGGGCCCGTGGTCACCGGTCACCTGGAGATCGACTTCGCGAAGCCGATCCCGCTCGGATCTGTGCTCGAGTTCCGCTCCCGGATCGACGGCATGATCCGGCGCAAGGTCTACACCACCGCCGAGGCCAGGATCGTCGAGGGACCGACCGCAGGTGACGACATCGTCGCCACCTCCCGCGGGCTGTTCCTGACCATCAAGCCCGAGCACTTCGCGCCGATGCAGGACTTCGTGGACGGCGACGCGACCTCACCGTTCGGCACGTCCTCCTCGCTGTAGGCCCGCTCAGGCCCGGGGCAGCACCCGCAGGGCCTCGCCGAGGTTGGTGACCTCGGTGGCCCGCATCCCCGCAGGCGGCGTCCCGGAGTCGCGGGGCACAACCGCGTGGGTGAAGCCGAGCCGCTTCGCCTCGGCCAGCCGTCGATCGACGCCGGTGACCCGTCGCACCTCGCCGGCCAGCCCGACCTCGCCGAGCACCACCACCCCCGGCGGCAGCGCGGCGTCCTTGAACGCGGACGCCACCGCGACGGCAAGGGCCAGGTCCGCGGACGGTTCGGTCAGCCGCATTCCGCCGACCGTCGCCGCGTACACCTCCTTGTCGGAGACCTTGACCCCGCAGCGCCGTTCGAGCACGGCCAGCACCATCGACACCCGTGCCGAGTCCATGCCGCTGACCGCGCGCCGGGGTGAGGGGTTGTGTGAGGTCGCGACGAGCGCCTGCACCTCGCCGAGCAGCGGGCGCTTGCCGTCCATGGTGACGGTGACGGCGGTACCGGGAACGGTGTCGTCGCGGTGGTGCAGGAAGAGCCCGGACGGGTCGCTGACGCATTCGATGCCGTCCTCGCGCAGCTCGAAGCAGCCCACCTCGTCGGCCGCGCCGAAGCGGTTCTTCACGCCTCGCACCATGCGCAGGGTGGAATGCTTGTCGCCCTCGAAGTGCAGCACCACGTCCACCAGGTGCTCGAGGGCGCGCGGCCCGGCCACCGCGCCGTCCTTGGTGACGTGGCCGATCAGCAGCACCGGGATGCCGCTGGACTTCGCCAGCGAGGTGAGCGCGCTGGTGATGGCCCGGACCTGGGTGACGCCGCCGACCACGCCCTCGACATCCGCGGCGAGCATCGTCTGCACGGAGTCCACGATGAGAAGCGTCGGGCGGACCTGTTCGACGTGCCCGAACACGGTGGCCAGGTCCGACTCGGCGGCCAGGAACACCCGCTCGTGCACGGAGTTGGTCCGGTCGGCCCGGAGCCGGACCTGCCCGGCCGACTCCTCGCCGGTGACGTACAGCGCGCGGTCCTGCGGGTCGCGCTGGGCCCAGCGGTGCACGACCTCGAGGAGCAGGGTCGACTTGCCGACGCCCGGCTCGCCTGCGAGCAGCACAACCGAGCCGGGGACCAGGCCGCCGCCGAGCACCCGGTCGAGCTCGGGCACGCCGGTGGGTTTGGCCCTGGTGGAGGTGCCGTTGATCTGTGAGATGGGGGTCGCGGGGGACGTCGGCACCATGGACGCGCCGCGGGCGGCGGTGGCGCCCGGCCTGCTCGCGACCGCCGCGAGGACCGCCACCTCCTCGATCGAGCCCCATGACCCGCAGTCGGGGCAACGGCCGACCCATTTGGCCATCGAGTGCTGACAGGACGAGCAGCGGAAGCTCGATTTGGGTTTGGCCACCTCCGCAGCCTAGGGGTGGGGTCCGACAGCGATCCCGAGCGGCGTGACCCGGTGTGTCGTCGGGGTCGAAATGTGCTGCGCCGCAACGACGAGAACGGCCCCGACGCTGAGCGTCGGGGCCGTTCTCGTGAACCGTGGGGACTAGTGTCCGCCGCTGCCGAGGGGCTCGGCGTCGGCATTGCCGGACTTGTCCGACTCGTGCCGCTCGGCCTTCGGCCCGGCATCGACCGGCACCGAGACGACGATGTCGCCCGCGTGCTCGAAGCTGAAGGTGATCGGGACCGTCAGTCCGGGGTAGACGCCCTCGTTGATGTCGTTGAGCACCACCAGGATCAGCTGGGTGGGGTCCTCGGGGTCGTCGAGGACGGTCGCGGCGCGGACGCCTGCGCCGAGGGAGGTCTGCGGATCGATGATCCGGCCGCCCACCTCGCCCGCGATGGTGACCGAGTCGGCCGCGTCGGTGGTGATCTTGGTCAGGCGATCGGCCTTCACCTCGCTGTTGTTCACCGCGGTGAACGCGAGTGCGGCCTTGCCGCCGGGCTCGAGGCTGTACTCCTCGCTGTCGGGGTACAGGATGTGCACGTTGCGCAGGGAGATATCACCCTGGTTGGCGTAGTTGCCGTTCACGGCCGCGACCTGGGTCGCGGTCTGGGTGATCTGGCCCGCGCTGCAGGCGGACAGCGAGATCGCCGCGGCTGCGGCCAGGGCAACGGCGGTCGCGACTCGTCGAGTCGGCGCATTCAGGGCTGTCACGGGTTGTCCTCCACGGCGTCGGGTCGTACTCCACTAGGCAGAGTAGTAGTCAGGTCTGCGGACCGGGTCCCGGGGTCGCCCTTCGGGGCTTCGCGGCGGGGTTCGCGGCGCCGAAACCTGAGGCCAGATGGTCGGTTTGGGCGCCGTTGGATGCACGTTCGGGTCTGGCTGTCAACCCCTCCGGTCACCCCACTGTGCCCCTGACCAGGGCCGTTGGAGACTGTGCCGTCTGGCCCCGTGTTAAACTGTGAAGATCGAAAGGGGCACGGGACAGATGATTTTTAAGGTCGGAGACACCGTCGTATACCCCCACCACGGAGCGGCGCTGATCGAGGCAATCGAAACTCGCACCATCAAGGGTGAACAAAAGGAATATCTCGTTCTCAAGGTCGCTCAGGGCGACCTGACCGTCCGGGTCCCCGCGGATAACGCCGAGTACGTCGGCGTCCGTGATGTTGTTGGGCAGGAAGGCCTGGACAAGGTCTTCCAGGTGCTGCGCGCGCCGCACACCGAGGAGCCGACCAACTGGTCGCGCCGGTACAAGGCCAACCTCGAGAAGCTCGCCTCCGGCGACGTGAACAAGGTTGCCGAGGTCGTCCGCGACCTGTGGCGTCGTGAGCAGGACCGCGGGCTCTCCGCGGGCGAGAAGCGGATGCTCGCCAAGGCACGTCAGATCCTCGTCGGTGAGCTCGCGCTCGCCGAGGGCACCGACGACGCCAAGGCCGAGATCATCCTCGACGAGGTTCTCGCAGCAGCGTCCTGACACATGAGCAACGTGACTGACCCGGCCGAAGTGCGCAGCGGAGGCCGGGTCATTGCATTGGTGCCCGCTGCCGGGCGCGGTGAGCGTCTCGGGGAGGGCATCCCGAAGGCGTTCGTCACGCTGCGCGGTGTCTCCATGCTCCGGCTCGCGGTCGACGGGCTGATCGAGTCCGGTGTCGTCGACCGCGTCGTGGTGATCGTGCCCGCGGACCGGATCGACTCGGTGCGTTCGGAGCTGCCCGATGGCGTCGACGTCGTCGCAGGCGGCGCCGAACGGACCGACTCGGTGCGTGCGGGGCTCGCGGCCGCCGAGGACGCGGACCTGCTGCTCGTGCATGACGCGGCCCGGGCACTGACCCCACCGCCCCTGATCGCCCGCGTCGTGGCGGAGCTGCGCGCCGGCCGTGACGCGGTGGTGCCCGCCCTGCCGGTCTCCGACACCATCAAGACGGTTGACCTGCTCGGCGCGGTGACCGGCACCCCGGAACGCTCGGAGCTGCGAGCCGTGCAGACGCCGCAGGGATTCACCGCGGATCTGCTGCGGCGCGCCTATGCGGCCGCCGACTCGCTGGCCACCGACGACGCGGGCCTGGTCGAACGGATCGGCGGGCGGGTCAGGACCATCGTGGGAGATCCGCTGGCCTTCAAGATCACCACACCGCTGGACCTGGCCCTGGCCAGGGCGCTGGCGAACGACGAACCGATCGAGCAGTAGGGAGCCGGGCAACCGTGCGAGTGGGAATCGGCACCGACGTCCATCCGATCGAGGTCGGCAGGCCGTGCTGGATTGCCGGGCTGTTGTTCGAGGAGGAGAACGGCTGTGCCGGTCACTCGGACGGCGATGTCGCCGCGCACGCGCTGTGCGATGCGCTGCTGTCCGCAGCGGGCCTCGGCGACCTCGGCTCGGTGTTCGGCACCGGCAGGCCGGAATGGGACGGGGCGAGCGGCGCGGTGCTGCTGACCGAGGTGCGCAGGCTGATCGAGGGCGACGGCCTGCGGATCGGCAACGCCGCGGTCCAGGTGATCGGGAATCGTCCCAAGATCGGTCCCCGACGGGTGGAGGCGCAGGACGTGCTCTCCGAGGTGCTCGGGGCCCCGGTCTCCGTCTCCGCGACGACCACCGACGGTCTCGGGCTCACCGGCCGGGGCGAGGGCATCGCGGCAGTCGCGACCGCGCTGGTAGTTGACGCCGGTTCGGGCCGGTAAGATCGCACGTCGTGACCCTGCGCCTATTCGACACCGAGACGCGGGCCCTGCGTGACTTCGTTCCGCTGGCCCCCGGACACGCGTCGATCTATCTGTGTGGTGCGACCGTCCAGGGCGAGCCGCACATCGGCCATGTGCGCAGCGGCGTCGCGTTCGACGTGCTGCGGCGCTGGCTGCTCGCGCACGACTACGACGTCGCGTTCATCAGGAACGTCACCGACATCGACGACAAGATCCTGAACAAGGCCGCCGATGCCGGGCGGCCGTGGTGGGAGTGGGCGGCGACCTACGAGCGCGCCTTCGACTGGGCCTACGACCGGCTCGGCGTGCTGCCGCCCTCCGCGGAGCCCCGTGCGACCGGCCACGTCACCCAGATGGTCGAGATGATGCAGCGCCTGATCGACGCGGGCCACGCGTATGCCGCCGCGGGCGACGTGTACTTCGACGTGCGCAGCTACCAGCAGTACGGCGCGCTGTCCGGGCACAAGCTCGACGACGTGCACCAGGGCGAGAGCGCGGCCGAGGGCAAGCGCGACCCGCGCGACTTCACGCTGTGGAAGGCAGAGAAGCCGGGGGAGCCCTCCTGGCCGACGCCGTGGGGACGCGGACGCCCCGGCTGGCACCTGGAGTGCTCGGCGATGGCGGAGGCCTACCTGGGCGCGGAGTTCGACATCCACTGCGGCGGGCTGGACCTGGTGTTCCCGCACCACGAGAACGAGCTGGCGCAGAGCCGGGCGGCGGGCGACGGGTTCGCCCGGTACTGGCTGCACAACGGCTGGGTCACCATGGGCGGCGAGAAGATGTCGAAGTCGCTCGGCAACGTGCTGTCGGTGCCGAACGTGCTGAAGAAGGTGCGGCCGCAAGAGCTCCGGTACTACCTGGGCGGGGCGCACTACCGCTCCATGCTCGAATACTCCGACCACGCGCTCGAGGTGGCCGCCGAGTCCTACCGCGGCCTCGAGGCCTTCATCCTCAAGACCCGCGAGCGGGCCGGTGAGATCCCGGTCGGCAAGTGGACCGAGGGCTTCGCCGCCGCGCTCGACGACGACCTCGCGGTGCCGAAGGCGCTGGCCGAGATCCACGGCAGCAAGACCGAGGGGAACAAGGCGCTCGACGCAGGCGACCTGACCGCGGCGCTGGAGATCGCCGGACAGGTGCGGGCGATGATGGGCATCCTCGGGGTCGACCCGCTCGATCCGCACTGGGCGGCCGATGCCGACGACGGCTCGGCGGCCCACGCGGCGCTCGATGTTCTGGTCCGCGCGAATCTCGATGCGCGCCAGAAGGCGAAGACGGACAAGGACTGGGCCGCCGCCGATGAGATCCGGGACCGGCTCGCCGCGGCGGGCGTCGAGGTCACCGACACCCCGAACGGACCCGAGTGGTCCCTCAAGACGAACCACAACGAAGCAGGACTGTGATGGCTGGCAATTCGAGCAGGCGCGGCGCGATCCGCAAGAGCGGCACCAAGAAGGGCCAGGTCGCGGGCTCCGGAGGCAAGGGGAGGCGCAGCCTCGAGGGCCGCGGGGCCACCCCGCCCGCGGTCGAGCGCACCAAGCACCCCGCCGCCAAGCGGGCAAGGGCGGCGGCCAAGGCGGCCGCGAGCACCAGCGGCAGGCCCGGTGGCAGCGCCCCGCGCGGTCGCGGCGGTTCGCCGCGCAAGGGCGTCGAGGGTCCCGAGAACGTATTGGGCCGCAACCCGGTCGTGGAGTGCCTGCGAGCGGGCGTGCCCGCGACCGCGCTGTACGTCGCGGTCGGCACCGAGAGCGACGAGCGGCTCACCGAGAGCGTGCAGCTGGCGGCCGAGGCGGGCATCTCGATCCTCGAGGTCCCGCGCACGGACCTGGACCGGATGAGCGCCAACGGGCTGCACCAGGGCGTCGCCCTGCAGGTTCCCCCGTACCGGTACGCGCACCCCGACGACCTCATCGCCGAGGCGCGCAAGCAGCAGGAGCCTGCGCTGCTGGTGGCGCTCGACAACATCACCGACCCGCGCAACCTGGGCGCCGTGGTGCGTTCGGTGGCGGCGTTCGGCGGTCACGGCGTGGTCATCCCGCAGCGTCGCAGCGCCAGCGTGACCGCTGTCGCGTGGCGCACCAGCGCGGGCGCGGCGGCCCGGCTGCCGATCGCGCAGGCCACCAACCTGACCAGGACGCTGAAGGACTGGGCGTCCAAGGGCGTGCAGATCGTCGGCCTCGACGCCGGTGGCGACACCACCCTCGACCAGTACGACGGCACCGGACCGGTGGTCGTGGTCGTCGGGTCGGAGGGCAAGGGCCTGTCCCGCCTGGTCCGCGAGACCTGCGACACCATCCTCAGCATCCCGATGGCGGGCCCGGTCGAGTCGCTCAACGCCTCGGTCGCCGCGGGCGTCGTGCTCTCCGACATCGCCCGCCAGAGAAGGCGCTGACGCGCCTGTGAGTGAGTTGCACCCCTATAGGGTTGCAATTCACTCACAGTGCCTGACCAGGAGGTTTCCGTGGTCGACCCGACGCTCTGGCGGGAATTCGGCACGCCCCTGGTCGCGCCGACCGGGAGGGGACCGCTGGACGGGATGACCGTCGCGGTCAAGGACCTGTTCGATGTCGCCGGGTACCCGGTCGGCGCGGGCAACGAGCAGTGGCTAGCCGAGGCCCGGCCGGAGGCGGCGACTGCGCCCGCCGTGGCAGCCCTGCTCGAGGCGGGCGCGGCGATCGCCGGGATCGCCCGCTGCGACGAGTTCGCCTACAGCCTGGCCGGCACCAACCCGCACCACGGGACACCGCCCAATCCGATTGCGCCCGATCGGATTCCGGGCGGTTCCAGCTCCGGATCCGGCAGCGCCGTCGCCACCGGTGCGGCCACGGTCGGGCTGGGCACCGACACCGCCGGGTCGATCCGGGTCCCCGCCTCCTATCTCGGGCTGTACGGGATCCGGCCGACGCACGGCGCGATCGATCGTGACGGCGTGCTCCCGCTGGCCCCGAGCTTCGACACGGTCGGATGGCTGGCCCGCGACCCGGACACGCTGCTCGCAGTGGGCGAGGTGCTGCTGCCCGCGGCGCAGGAGCGGCCGTTCGGACGGGTGATCGTGTCCGACGACCTGACCGCGATCGCGTCGCCGCCGGTGCGCGCGGCGGTCGACGCGGGCGTGGCCGCGTGGGAATCCGGTCCGGGTCTGCCCGCGATCGAGCGACTGCGACTGGACGTCGGCGGGCTCGGGGGCTGGGCGCACGCGTTCCGGATCGTGCAGGGTGCCGAGGCCTGGCGGGCGCACGGCGCATGGATCGCCCGGCACCGCGACAGTCTCGGCGCCGACGTGCGGTCCCGGTTCGAGGCGGCCTCGAAACACACTCGGGCGCAGTGGATCCGGGCGTCGGACGAGGTGCGGCGGATCGGTGCCGCGATCGACCACCTGCTGGGCGACGACCTGTTGTTGCTGCCGTCGGCGTCCTCGCCGCCGCCGACCCGGGAGCAGGCGACGATCGGTGGGCCGGTGATCGAGGCGGCCCGCGCCGCGACATTCGAGCTGACGTGCATCGCCGGGTTGAGCGGACGGTGTGCGGTGAGCGTGCCGCTGCCCACCGACGACGGGATCCCGGTCGGGCTGTCCGTCATCGGGCCGCGCGGGCGCGACCTCGATCTGCTGCGGCTGGCCGGCGCCCTGACGCGGGCCTGTCAGCCCGGCTGAGGCGAGCTGCTCGCGCGCTCGAATCGCACCTGTGTGCCGGGCACCAGCTGCGCGGCGGCGCCCAGGTCGGCGTCGACGACCACCGCGATCACCGGGTAGCCGCCGGTCACCGGGTGGTCCGCCAGGAACAGAACCGGCTGCCCGCCGCTCGGCACCTGCAGCGAACCCGGGACCATCCCCTCGCTCGCCAGCTCTGCGGTGTCCCGGCGCCGCAGCGGCTCGGCGCCCCGCAGCCGCGCGCCCACCCGGTTGCTGTCCGTCGTCACCGTCCACGGTTGGCCGAACAGCGTGTCGACGGCGGCCGCCTGGAACAGCTCCGAGCGCGGCCCGAGCCGAACCCGCAGCCGGGCGGGGGAGGGGGGTTCCGGGGGCGGCGGGATGATCTCGTCGGCAGGCCAGTCCGAACTCAGTTCGCCGACGGCCAGCCGGTCGCCTGCCCGCACCGGTTCCGGGCCGAGCCCGGCTAGGGTGTCGGTCGCGCGGCTGCCGAGCGTCGGCGGGGTATCCACCCCGCCGCGCACGGCGAGGTAGCAGCGCAGGCCGCCGGTGGCGTAGCCGAGGGCCAGCACGTCGCCGTCGGTCAGGTGCACGGCGCTGTAGTCCGCGGTCGGGGTGTGGTTGACCGACAGCGGGACCCGGGCGCCCGTCACCGCGACGGTCAGGCCGCCGTGCGCCCGGACTGCGAGCCCGCCGAGCGTGACCTCCAGCGTCGCGGCCCGGGGGTCGTTGCCCACCAAGCGGTTTGCGCTGTCGTGGGATCCACGATCGGCCGCCCCCGACGCGCCGACGCCGAGCGCGCCGAATCCGGGCCTGCCACGGTCCTGGACCGTGGTCAGCGCCCCGGTGCGCAACACTTCGAGCCAAGCCACCCAACGATTGTCGCGCATCCGTGGGCCGCGACAGTACGATCGCCCGATGGTCACTGCCGCGCTGTACGGGCTGGGAACCGCCGTGCCCCTGCTGATCGGGGCAATTGTCGGGCTTCGCTACGACCTGCCCCGCCCATTGTTGGCAGCGCTGATGGCGTTCGGCGCGGGCACCATGGTCGCGGCGGTGTCGACGGAGCTGTTCCAGCCCGCATTCGAGGCCGAGGGCGTGCTGGTCGCCGGAACCGCCCTGATGGCTGGCGCGCTCGTCTACGTGGTGTCCGATCACCTCATCGAGAACAAGCTCGGTGCCGCGGCCCTCGGCTGGGCGTTGATGCTCGGCACGCTGCTCGACGGGATCCCGGAGAACACCGCGCTCGGTGTCTCGCTGAGCGGGGGCGGTGGCGTCGTGCTGCTCGTGGCGGTCGCGGTCGGCAATGTGCCCGAGGCGGTCGCGGGCGCGGCGTCGATGCGCAAGCAGCCGAACTTCAACCGCCGCAGGGCGATTCTGCTGTGGACGGTGACCGCCGTCGTGCTGGTGCTTGTGGTGATCGCCGCGAATGCGGCCGCCGACGCCATCCCGGACCGGCAGATCGCGGTGATCCAGGCGTTCGCTGGCGGCGCGACGATCGCGGTGCTCGCGGATTCGCTGATGCCGGAGGCGTACCGGGAGGGCGGCTGGTGGGTCGGGCTGTCCACGGCGCTCGGCTTCCTCGTAGCGTTCGCGCTCGGCGGCTAGCGCTCGGCGGCCCGCACTCCCCGTCCGCCGACTGTGCACCTGCCGTCGCCGCTTCCCGGGCGACGCCCCGATAACTGCACACTCGACGGGGCCACCCGGACATTTGACCTCGACTGCACTTGAGGTTTTAGCCTGGTTGTCATGGCGCCGACCGACACCACGACCCCTCGGCTGGACCGCGGCTGGCGGCAGTTGCTGGGCCCCGACTACCTCGGGCCGATGGTGGTGCTTGCCGGCGGCGTCGCGCTGTACGCGATCAACATCTATCTGACCACCAGCCTGCTCCCGTCCGCCGTCGACGAGATCGGGGGAGCGCGGTTCTACGCGTGGGCGACCACGATATTCCTTGTCGCCTCGGTGATCTCGGCGGTCCTGGTGAGCCGGCTGCTCGCGGCCGCGGGGCCGCGGGGCGCCTACCTCGCCGCGATCGGGTTGTTCGCGGCAGGCACGGTGGTGTGTGCCGCCGCGCCGGACATGTTCGTGTTGCTGGCGGGCCGTGGCCTGCAGGGCTTCGGCGGCGGGCTGCTCAGCGGGCTCAGCTACGCGCTGATCCGGTCCACGCTGCCGCAGCATCTGTGGGCCCGCGCCTCGGCGCTGGTCTCCGGGATGTGGGGCGTCGGGACGTTCGTGGGTCCCGCGCTGGGCGGGGTGTTCGCCCAGTTCGGCGCCTGGCGGCTCGCGTTCGTCGTGCTCGCGGTGCTGGCGGCCGGTATCGCGGCGATCGTGCCCCGGTACATCGCGGCCGATCGGATCGAGGGGCCCCGGGTCGGTGTCCCGGCCGTGTCGATGTTGCTGCTGTCCGCGGCGGCGTTGTTGGTGAGCGTGGCGGGCATCGCGACGAGCGTGGCACTCACGGTGCTGGGGGTTCTCGCGGGTGTCGTGCTGCTGGTCGTCTTCGTCGCGCACGAGCGACGCGCGGGCACCAGGGTGCTGCCCGCCGTGACCTTCACCCCCGGCAACACCCTGAAGTGGACCTACGCGACGTTCGCGCTGTTGGCGGTCGCCTCGACCGCCGAGACCTTCGTGCCGTTGTTCGGTCAGCGGCTCGGTGGCCTCGAGCCCCTGGCTGCCGGCTTTCTCGGGGCCGCGCTCGCGGTCGGCTGGACGCTGGGCGAGATCTCCAGCGCCGGTGCCTCGCGCAGGTCGACGGTGCGCGCCCTGGTCGTCGCGGGCCCAGCCCTGGTGACGATCGGGTTCCTCGTCGCGGCGGCGACGCAGCAGGAGGGCGCGACGGCGTGGGTGATCGGGACCTGGGTCGCTGCGTTGGTGCTGGGCGGAGCGGGCATCGGCATGGCCTGGCCGCACCTGTCGACCTTCGCGATGGGTGCCGAGGACGACGAGGTCGAGGGCGGGAAGGCAGCCGCGGCTATCAACACCGTGCAGCTGGTCGCCAACGCGGTGGGGTCGGCGTCGGCGGGCGTCCTGGTCAATCTCGGCGGGTCGATGGCGGATTCGGCGAGGCTCCTGTTCGGGTTCTTCGCCGTGTTCGCCGCCGCCGGTGTGCTGACCGCCTGGCGCAGCACCCGGCCGCGCCCCTGACCCCCGCCGAGTGTGCACCTGCCGGGGCATCGGCCGAGTGGATGCGCCGGCAGGTGCACACTCGGCGAACAGCTCAGACCGCGACGAACCGGACCGTGTCTCCCGGCCGGAGCAGCGCCGGTGGCTCGCGATCGGCGTCCCACATCAGTTCGGTGGTGTGACCGATCAGCTGCCAGCCGCCCGGCGACTTCCGCGGGTAGACGCCGGAGAACTCGCCCGCAAGCCCGACCGCGCCGGCAGGCACCTCGGTGCGCGGGTCGTCTCGGCGGGGCACCCGCAGCCGGGGATCCCCACCGATGAGGTACCCGAACCCGGGGGCGAACCCGGCGAAGGCGACGGTCCAGTCGCTGCCCGTGTGTGCCGCGACGACACCGTCCGGCCCGAGGCCCGTCAGTTCACCGACCGTGGCCAGGTCCGGCCCGTCGTAGCGGACGGGAATCCTTACCAGCGCACCGGTTTCCGTGGCGGTCCCGGTCTCGGGGTCGGTCTCGCGCAGCCAGCGCGCGATGCTGGCTCGATCGGTGTGCCCGGGGTCGAATCGCACCAGTATGGTCCTGGCGGCAGGGACCAGGTCGACGACGCCCGCCGGGCGGTTCGCGTCCAGTGCCCGGTAGTGCGCGAGCACGGTGTCCAGGTCGTCGAACTCGGCGAGCACCCCGCCGTCGCCCGCGTCGAGCAGGCGCATCAGACGAACGGCTCCACGCGCACGCCCGCGAGGTCGAGTCGCGCGCGGATGGCGGTGGCCATCGCGACCGCGGACGGCGAATCCCCGTGCACGCAGACTGATTCGGCTGGCGCGGTCAGGACGGTGCCGTCGACCGCCTCGATCTCCGCGTGCTCGACCATCCGCAGCACCCGCGCGGCGACGGACTCCGGGTCCGAGAGCACAGCCCCGGGCAGTCCGCGGGGCACCAGCTCGCCGGTCGGGGTGTAGCCGCGGTCGGCGAACGCCTCGGCCACGGTGCGCAGGCCCGCGGCCTCCGCCTCCGCCAGGAAGACCGAGCCGGGCAGCCCGAGGACAGGGAGGGTGGGGTCGTACGCGACGACGGCCGCGACGACGGCGCGGGCCTGCCCGCGGTGGTGCACGATCGCGTTGTACAGGGCGCCATGGGGTTTGACGTAGCCGACGGCGGAGCCGACGGTCTGCGCGAGGGCGTCGAGGCCGCCGATCTGATAGATCACGTCCGCGGTCAGGTCCGCGGGGGCGATGTCGATGAAGCGGCGCCCGAAACCCGCCAGGTCCCGATAGCCGACCTGGGCGCCGATCCGCACCGCCCGCTGTGCTGCGGACCTGCAGGTGCCCAACAGTGTGGTCGGATCGCCCGCATGGAACCCGCACGCGACGTTGGCGCTGGTCACCAGCACGAGCATGGCCTCGTCATCGCCGAGCTGCCAGGCACCGAAGCTCTCGCCGAGGTCGCTGTTGAGATCGATGGATGCCACGCCTCGAATCCTAGGCCGCACTGAGCGAACTCAGGCCGTGACCGCGACCCGTCCGGCGTTGCGGGCCCGGCGCGGTCCGAAGAACCGGCAGACCAGGTAGATCACGAACGAGATGGTGGTGACGAAGCTGGACACCGGCACGCCGGGGGCCAGCGACAGCAGGATGCCACCCACGGCGGCGATCTCGGCGAACAGGATCGACAGCAACGTCGTCCGGAGCGGGCTCGAGGTGATCCTGGCCGCGGCGGCCGCGGGGGTGATCAACAGCGAGAGCACCAGCAGGGCGCCGACGATCTGCACGCCGAGCGCCGCGGCAACGCCGACCAGCACCGCGAACACGATGGCCAGACCGCGAACCGGCACGCCGCGGGCCACCGCGACGTCCGGGTCGGTGCTCGCGAACAGCAGCGGGCGGTACACCACGACCAGGACCGCCAGCACCGCGACCGCGCACACCAGCAGCAGCTGGAGGCCGCTGTTGCCCACCCCGACGATCTGGCCGACCAGCAGCGAGAAGCTGGTGCCGGTGCGCCCCGGATAGAGCCACATGAACAGCACGGACAGGCCGAGCCCGAACGAGAGGACGACGCCGATCACCGAATCCCGTTCGCGCACTTTGGATCCGAGTAGTGCGAACAGCACGGCGGCGAACACCGATCCGACGATGGCGCCGAGTCCGACGCTGATCCCGGCGAGCAGCGCGGCGGAGGCGCCGGTCAGCGACAGCTCGCTGGTGCCGTGCACGGCGAACGACATCTGCCTGCTGATGATCAGCGGACCGATCGCCCCCGCGAGCAGCCCGAGGATGGCGGCGGCGAGCAGGGCCTGCTGCACGAAGCCGTACTGCAGCAGGTCGATGGTGGCCTGCCAGTCGAACATCTGCGACAACGTGTCGGCGAGCTTCTCGTTCATTCGTGCGCCTCGTGGTGGATTCCGTCGGCGCCCGTGGAACCGAGCGCGTCGATGGCGTCGCCGGTGCCGACGACGACGAGCCGCCCGCGCACGTGCAGCACCTCGACGTCGGTCTGGTACAGCTCGGAGAGCACCTCCGAGGTCATCACCTCGGCGGCCGTCCCGATCCGGAACCGCCCGTCGACCAGGTACAGCACCCGGTCGACCAGGGGCAGGATCGGATTGATCTCGTGGGTGACGAACAGCACGGCGGTGTCGTGACCGAGCCGGCGCTGGTTGATCAGGTCGGAGACCCGGTGCTGGTTGGCCAGGTCGAGGCTGAGCAGCGGCTCGTCGCAGAGCAGCACCTTCGGATCGCCGACCAGTGCCTGCGCGACCCGCAACCGCTGCTGCTCGCCGCCCGACAGCGAGCCGACCGGGGCGTCGGCGAAGGCCCGGGCGCCCACCTGGTCGATGGCGTCGTCGACGACGATCCGGCGCGAGCGGCGGGAGCGGAACCCGGTGCCCCAGCGGTGGCCGTCCACGCCGAGCCCGACCAGGTCGCGCCCGCGCAGCGGCAGGCCCTCGTCCATCGTCTTCTGCTGCGGCACGTATCCGACATGGGAGTTCCCTGTCCGCGCCGGCGTTCCCGCGATCGTGGCGGTGCCCTCGGACAGCGGGAGCTGACCGAGCAGGACCTTCAGCAGCGAGGTCTTGCCGGACCCGTTGGGACCGAGGACCGCGATGAACTCGCCCTGCTCGACGCTCAGGTCCAGCCCGGACCACAGCGTGCGGTCGCCGTAGGCCAGCCGGGCGCCTCTCAGCTCGACGGCGGGTGTTCGGCTGACGCTCGATGCGTCGGGGGCAGGGTGGGTCACGGGGCCATTCCGGGTCTGGGTGTCACGAGGCTCATCGGCGAGCGTGACCGGTGGATTCGTTCTTCGGCGCGCGGCGGTTCTCAGTGCGCGGCGTTCATGGCAGCGGCGAGCGATTCGGCGGTGCGGGTCTGCCACTGAATGTAGTCGAACCCGTCGGGGAGGGTCTCGGTGACTTCGACGACCGGGATGCCGGCCGATTCGGCGGCCTCACGGATGTTCTGGGTCGCCTTGTCCTGGGTCTGGCTGTTGTAGATCAGGACCTTCACCTTCTTGTCGGCGAGCAGATCTCGCGTCGCGGCGACGGCCGCGGGCGGCGGGTCGTTGCCGTCCTCGATGGCCTTCGTGAAGTCCTCCGGGGTCTCGTCCTTCAGGTCGGTCGCCACCAGCAGGTAGTGGGCGATCGGCTCGGTCTGAGCGACCGGTGCCTGCGGATGCGCGGCGGCGATCGAGTCGGTGATGGCCGTGACGGCGTGCAGTTGTTCGTGGAAGGAGGCGGCGTTGGCGGTGTAGGCCGCGGCGTTGGCGGGGTCGATCGCGCCGAGCTCGGCGGCGATCTGCTTGGCGACGGCGTCCACGGTCGGGGTGTCGTACCAGACGTGCTCGTTCACACCGCCGTGGTCGTGGTCGTGGCCGTCGTGCGAGTCGTGCTCGGCCGCGGCGGGTTCGACGGGGGCGGCAGCGGCCTCTGCGGCGTGGTCGTGGTCGCCGTGCAGGTCGGTCTCGGTACCGAACAGGGCGAAAGCGTCGACCGTCCGTTTGCCGGGCGTGCCGGCGAGCACGTCGTCGATGAACTCGTCGTAGCCGCCGCCGTTGTAGACGACCAGGTCGGCGTCGGTGATAGCGGCGGCGTCCCTTGGACTGGCCTCGAACGAGTGCGGATCGGCGAACGCGTCGTTGATGATCGACGTGACGTCGGCCCGATCGCCCGCGACGGCCGCGGCCACCGAGCCCCAGACGTCGGTGGAGGCCACGATGTTGGCGCGCTGCCCATCGGCGAGCGGGGCGGTGCCTGCGCCTGCGTTCGGGTCGGACGAGCAGGCGGCAAGGGTCAACGCCCCCACGAGCGCCAGGCCGGCGGTGACGACCGCCGCGCGGCGCCGGGGCCGGGTCGGGGCGGTGAGCGGCGTCAGATCTCCCTGGGGCATGGCCTAGATACTAATGGAAATCGTTTCCGTTGTACATTGGAGGGGGCGTGCTGATGGTCACTCGCGGCATTGCGTACCGTCCCGTTATGCCCAGGTCCCGTCATCCGCGCCGTCAGGCGACGCTGGCGTCCCTCGCGGCGGAGCTCAAGGTCTCCCGGACGACGGTCTCGAACGCCTACAACCGCCCCGATCAGCTCTCGACCGAGCTCCGCGAACGGGTGCTGGAGGCGGCCAAGCGGCGCGGCTACCCCGGGCCGGACCCGGTTGCGCGCTCGCTGCGCACCCGCAAGGCGGGTGCGGTCGGCCTGCTGCTCACCGAGGCGCTGAGCTACTCCTTCCGCGACCCGGCGGCGATGAGCTTCCTTGCCGGCCTCGCGGAGTCGTGCGAGGCGGCAGGGGAGGGCCTGTTGTTGATCCCGGCCGGGCCGGGGCGCGACGACGTCCAGGCCGCAGCCGCGGTGCAGCAGGCCGGGGTGGACGGGTTCGTCGTCTACTCCGTGGCCGACGACGACCCGTACCTGGCCGCCGTTCTCGAGCGCCGCCTGCCGATGGTGATCTGCGACCAGCCGCGCGAGATCGAGGGCGCGTCGCTGGTCGGGATCGACGATCGCGGCGCGATGCGCAAGATCGCCGACTACCTGGTGTCGCTGGGGCACAAGGACATCGGCGTGATCTGCATGAGGCTCGGCCGGGACCAGCGGAACGGCGTGGCGGACTCCGCCCGTCTCGATTCGCCGAACTTCCACGTCCAGCGCGAACGAATCGCCGGGGTGCGCGACGCCCTCGCCGCCAGCGGGCTGGACCCGCGATCGTTGACGGTGATCGAGCGCGCGGAGCACAGCTCCCGGTCCGGTCACTCGGCGGCCGAGCAGGCGCTCGCGACCAATCCTCGGATCACCGCGCTGCTGTGCACCACCGACGTGTTGGCGCTCGGTGCCCTTGACTTTGCCCGTTGGCGCGGCATCGACGTGCCCGGCCAGCTGTCCATCACCGGGTTCGACGGCGTCGACGAGGCGCTGCGCGAGGGCCTGACCACCGTCCGTCAGCCCGCCGAGGAGAAGGGCAGGCGGGCGGGGGCGCTGCTGCTGACGCCCTCGCACTCCGGGGTGGCCACCGTCGAGATGCTCGAGACCGAACTGGTGCGGGGGCACACCGCGGCGCCGCCGCCCGCCTGACCTCACGACATCGCGCTGCCGGTCTCTACCCCCGGAACACCAGCAGTGGCACGTGCAGCTCGGCCGAGGTGAGCGATCCGTGGTGGCCGATGAGCATGGACTGCAGCGGCTCGGCTCCGGTCCGGATCAGCGCGCTCGATCCGCGGGCTATCGCGATCACGTCACCGATCCGTTCGGTGGCGGCGGGGGAGACGGTCGGCCCGAACCAGCCGTTGTCGATCGCCTCCGCGCGGGTAAGCACCGCGAACCCGTCGTCGAGCCGGTCTCGCCAGGCCGCGGCCACCCGGTCGGCTGCGCCGTCGTCCGTGTAGACGTGGCGGGCCCGGGGCTCGCCGCCGATCAGTCGGACGCCGTCGGTCAGTTCCGGGGACGCGTCGATGTCGACGGGGGAGCGCACCTCGACCATGCCGTGGTCGGCGGTGACGATCAGCGCGCCGTCGCGCGGCAGCCGCTCCGCGAGCTGGCGCGCCATCAGGTCGACCTGAGCCAACTCGAGGGCCCAGGCGGCCGAGGCAGGGCCCCTGGCGTGCCCGGTCAGGTCCAATTCGCCGTGATAGACGTAGACCAGGGAACGAGAACCCAGCCGGAGCGCGCCTGCCGACGCGTCGACCAGGTCGCCGAGCGAGAAGCTGGGGCGGAACTCCCCGCCGCGCAGCGCGGCCCGGGTCAGCCCGGAACCGCCCTGGTAGGGCGGGGCAACCCTGGACACGGAGATGCCGTCAGCGGCGGCGCGTTCGAAAGCGGTCGGAGTCGGCTGAAACTCCTCGGGCACCAATTCCTTGAGGAGGTCCACGCGGGGTCCCTCACCGTGCAGGCGCCATTTCAACGGGTTCATCAACCGGTCCTGCCCGGCCGCGGGGATGAGGTAGCCGACAACACCGTGCTGCCCCGAGGGCAATCCCGTGCCGAGCGAGGCGAGGCTGGTCGCGGTGGTGGTGGGGAAGCCCGCGGTCAGGATGGGGCCGAGTCTGGCGGAGAGAAAGGGTGCCGCCTCGGGGTGCGACGCCAACAGCTCGGCGCCGAGTCCATCGATCAGCAGTACGCAGACACGTGAGACACCCGAGAGATCGAGGCCGATCCGATCCGTCTCGCCGGCGACGCCGAGATGTGCGAGCACGGACGGGACGAGGTCGGACAGCGTCGCCTGGCCATAACGGGGTGCGAGGAGCATGACGCCAGGCTATCCGCGCCTTCCGAAAGCAGGGCCGCAAGCGATGCCATTTCTCTCGAATGGCGCTGACCAGGCGATTTGACGCTGTGTTCTTGTT
>NZ_BCXA01000013.1 GCF_001894865.1 Rhodococcus maanshanensis NBRC 100610
CGGGCTGCTCGAAACCGCCATCGTCGCAGAGGAACTCGGCCGCGCGATGGTGCCCGGCCCGTTCCTGCCGACCGTGATCGTCTCGGCGGTATTGAACGAGGCGGGTCGAGCGTCCGAGCTCGAGGGTCTGGCCGACGGCAGCCTGTTCGGTGCGGTGGCGTTACAGCCGGGCGGGTTGAGGCTGGTGCGGGACGGTGGCTCGGTCACGTTGTCGGGCACGTCGAGCCACATCCTCGGCGGCCAGGTGGGCGACGTGTTCCTGCTCGCCGTGGACGACGCGGGTGAACTCGCGTTCGTCGTGGCCCCGCGCGATCGACTGGACGTCACCGAACTGCCCAGCCACGATGTGGTGCGCCGCAACGCCGAGGTGACCGTCGACGGCCTCGAACTGGCCGACGGCGATGTGCTGGAGCTGGATTCGCGGCGCGTCCGCGATATCGCCGCGACGCTGTTCGCGGCGGAGGCCGCCGGTCTCGCGGACTGGGCCACCACGACTGCCGCCGACTACGCGCGGGTGCGTCAGCAGTTCGGTCGGGTGATCGGCCAGTTCCAGGGCGTCAAGCACAAGGCCGCCCGCATGCTCGCCCAGGCCGAGCAGGCTCGCGTCACCGCGTGGGACGCGGCCCGTGCACTGGGCGAGGACGTCGACGTCTCCGAGGCCTCGCTGGCGGCGGCGGTCGCAGGCGCGGTCGCACCGGAGGCGGCGTTCCAGGTCACCAAGGACTGCATCCAGGTCCTCGGCGGCATCGGCTACACCTGGGAACACGACGCGCACCTGTACCTGCGCCGCGCACAGTCGCTGCGGATCCTGCTGGGGTCGACGGCTGCGTGGAAGCGTCGGGTCGCACAGTTGACGGTCGAGGGTGCCCGCCGTGTCCTGAGCGTCGAGCTGCCGCCGGAGGCGGAGCAGATCCGCGCCGACGTTCGCGCCGAGCTCGCCCCGGCCACCACTCTCGAGGGTGCCGAGCGCAAGGCGTACCTCGCCGAGAAGGGTTACACCTCACCGCATCTGCCCGTCCCGTGGGGCAAGAGCGCCGATGCGGTCACCCAGCTCGTGATCGCCGAGGAGCTCCGCGGCGCCGACCTCGTGCCGCACGACATGATCATCGGCAACTGGGTAGTCCCGACGCTGATCGCGCACGGCAACGCCGAGCAGATCGAGCGGCTGGTCCCGCCCTCGCTGCGCGGCGACATCGTGTGGTGCCAGTTGTTCTCCGAACCCGGCGCCGGCTCGGACCTGGCGGGCCTGTCCACCAAGGCCACCAAGGTCGAGGGCGGCTGGAAGCTCAACGGCCAGAAGGTATGGACGTCGATGGCCCGCACCGCGGATTGGGGCATCTGCCTGGCCCGCACCGACGCCGACGTCCCCAAGCACAAGGGCCTGTCCTACTTCCTCATCGACATCCCGGGCAGCGGCCTCGACATCCGACCGCTGCGCGAGATCACCGGCGAGGCGCTGTTCAACGAGGTGTTCTTCGACGACGTCTTCGTCCCGGACGAGTGCCTGGTCGGCGAGCCCGGCGACGGCTGGAAGCTGGCCCGCACCACCCTCGCGAACGAGCGGGTCTCGCTGTCGAACGACTCCTCCCTCGGCTCGGGTGGCGAGGCGCTGCTCGACATGGCCGCCGAGATCCCGGGTGGCCTCGATGCCGAACAGATGACCGTTCTCGGCAAGGTGCTGTGCGACGCGCAGTCCGGTGGCCTGATGGGCCTGCGCACGACCCTGCGCTCGCTCACCGGAGCCCAGCCCGGCGCCGAATCGTCGATCGCCAAGCTCCTCGGTGTCGAGCACATCCAGCAGGTGTGGGAGGTCGCGATGGACTGGGCAGGCCCACGCGCCCTGCTCGGCGAGCAGGACCGGATGTCGAGCACACAGATGTTCCTGAACTCGCAGTGCATGTCCATTGCGGGTGGTACCACCAATGTGCAGCTGAACATCATCGGCGAGCGAATCCTGGGTCTCCCCCGAGACCCCGAGCCCGGAAAGTAGCAACAGTTATGAATCGCACCTTCGTTGTCGGCGTCGGCATGACCAAGTTCGAGAAGATCGAGAGCCGCGACTGGGAGTACCCGGACATGGTGTCCGAAGCCGTCGGCGCCGCACTCGCGGACGCGGGCGTCTCGTACGACCAGGTGCAGCGCGCCGCGGTCGGTTACGTCTTCCAGCCGTCGTGCGCCGGCCAGCGGGCGCTGTACGAGACGGGGCTGACCGGCATCCCGATCGTCAACGTCCACAACAACTGCGCCACCGGCTCGAATGCGCTCATGATGGCGCGCGAGTGGGTGCAGGGCGGCATCGTCGACGTCGCTCTCGCAGTCGGTTTCGAGAAGATGACCAAGAAGTCGCTCGTCGGCGACGGCACCGTGCCGAAGGTCTCCACGCTCGACGATCACCTGAAGATCATGACGGCCAAGCACGAATGGGGCCGCGGTCCCATGACGGCGCAGCTGTTCGGCAACGCCGCGCTCGAGCACATGGAGCGCTACGGCACCACCGTCGAGCAGATCGCGTCCGTGGCGGTGAAGAACCACAAGCACTCCGTGAACAACCCGTACGCGCAGTTCCGCGACGAGTACACGCTCCAGCAGGTGCTGGACGACAAGATGATCCATGCGCCGCTCACCCGCTCGCAGTGCTCGCCCACCTCGGACGGTGCGGGCGCCGCGATCGTCGTCAGCGAGCGCTTCGTGCGCGAGCACGGCCTCGAGGACCAGGCGATCGAGATCGTGGCGCAGGCGCTCACCACGGACACCGCGGAGGCGTTCGCCGACAGGTCGATGATCGACGTGGTCGGCGCCCCGATGACGCGGGCCGCGGCCGAGCGGGTGTTTGCCGAGTCCGGTCTCACCATCGAGGACGTCGACGTCATCGAGCTCCACGACTGCTTCGCGATCAACGAGATCATCACGTACGAGGGCCTCGGCCTGTGTGGTGCGGGCGAGGGCGGCAAGCTCGTCGAGTCCGGCGCCACCACGTACGGCGGCCAGTGGGTGGTCAACCCGTCCGGCGGCCTGATCTCGAAGGGTCATCCGCTTGGCGCCACCGGCCTGGCGCAGTGCGCCGAGCTGACCTGGCAGCTGCGCGGCAAGGCGGATGCCCGCCAGGTCGACGGCGCCCGGGTGGGCCTGCAGCACAACCTCGGTCTCGGTGGCGCGTGCGTGGTCACGCTGTACCAGGCCGGGACCATCTCGAAGGAGTCCTAGCCAGCATGCCGATCGATGTGGCGGCCGCGCTGGCCGCCGAACCCACCGTTCGCGAGGCCAACTGGACCGAGCGTGACGTGTTGCTCTACCACCTGGGCCTTGGTGCCGGTGTGAACTCGCTGGATCCGGCCGAGCTCGGCTGGGTCTACGAGAAGGGCCTGCGGGTCCTGCCGACGTTCGCGATGGTCGCGGGCCAGGGCATCTCGGCAGGCAACCTGAGGCCTGCCGGGATGAACATGCCGGGCATCGACATCGACCTGCGGAAGATCCTGCACGGAGGGCAGGCGCTGACGCTGCACGCTCCCATCCCGATGTCGGGTTCGGCGCGCGTCTCCTCGCGTGTCGCCGACGTGTGGGACAAGGGCAAGGCCGCGGTCATCGTGCTCGAACAGTCCGCCACCGATCGGGATGGAAACCCGTTGTGGACCACGAGAATGCAGATCTGGGCTCGCGGTGAGGGCGGATTCGGCGGCGACGCCGGACCTGAGGTGACCACCGCGGTACCCGAGCGCGCGGCCGACCGGGTGCTGGTCTCGCCGACCAGCACGCAGCAGGCCCTCGTGTACCGCCTCAGTGCGGACATGAACCCGCTGCACGCCGACCCGGCGTTCGCGCAGATGGCCGGCTTCGACCGGCCGATCCTGCACGGGCTCGCTTCGTACGGCATGGTCTGCAAGGCGGTCGTCGACGGTGTTCTCGGCGCCGATCCCGCCCGGGTGCGGAGCTACTCGGTCCGGTTTGCCGGCTCGATCTACCCGGGTGAGACGATCGAGACCTCCGTCTGGCAGGACGGAGACCGGTTGACGCTGCTCGCGACCTGCCCCGAACGCGACGGAGGGCCGGTCCTCACCCACGCGACGATGGAGATCAACTGATGGACCTCGGTAATCACCCCACCGTCGAAAGTCATTCCGACGGTACGGTCTTGACGTCCGCGCCGCAGGACACGCCGGTGGACCGGGCCACTGCTGCGGCCCGGCGGGTGCTGGAGGCCCTGCTGCTGACCGATCGGGCCAACGCCAACCTCGAGCGGGTGGCCGAGGAGCTCAACGGCATCGCCGAGCACCTCGAGCAGCACGCGCCCGAGGTCAGGGAGCGAATGGTGGACATGTGGAGCGGAGAGGGCGTGACCCGGCACGACCCGGTGACCGGGCCGGAGAACGCGATCGCCCCGCCGCTGGTGCTCGCCGGCATGGCCGACGGCTCGGTGCGGGGCGAGGTGACGCTGACGATCCCGTACCAGGGCCCACCCGGCTGCGTGCACGGTGGAGTGTCCGCACTGCTGCTCGACCACACGCTCGGCGTCGCCAACGCCTGGGCGGGCAAGGACGGCATGACCGCGCAGCTGAACGTGCGCTATCACCGTCCCACCCCGCTGTTCCGGCCGCTGACGGTGCAGGGGCGCCAGGAATCGGTCGACGGCCGCAAGATCCACACCATCGGGAGCATCACCGCCGACGGCGAGGTGTGCGTGTCCGTCGAGGGCCTGTTCATCGACAAGAAGGTGCCGCGACCGCGGTAGTCGTCGGCGCCGCCCGTGAGTCCTTTTGGCCCCGTGGCGGACCGGAAGGACTCACGGGCGCCGAAGGCGCGATCAGCTGCCGCCGTTCTCGCAGTCGTTGAGGGCGCAGACGATGCCGGCGAGGCTACCGGCATCGAGGCCGAGCAGGGTCATGACCGCGTTCGGCGCGCCCGGGGTGCCGAGGACGGGCTTGTAGTCAAAGGCCGGTTTGCCCAGACTGATCGTGAGGTTGCTGCCGTCGAGGGTGGTGGTCATCGTCGGCTTCTGCACGGTGGGAGCGGCGGAGGCCGTCGCCGGCATCGCCAGCATGGTCACCGCCACGGTCGCGGTGGCCACCGCCCCGGCCAGCATCCGCATTCGGCGGCCCCGTGATCTCGTCTTCGCTTCGTTGCCCATCTGCCCCATCCCTTCCGAGCGGAACCGCTCGATCAACCCGAGTCACGCACAACGCGGGTGAGGCTAGCGACGCGGACTGATCCTGTCACTGAAATCTCCAGGACTTTGCGGATTCGACGCGGGAATCAGTCGATGCCGGGTTCGAGCGTGCCGGCCAGCAGTTGCGCAAGGTGGACGCCGTCGCGGCCGGCCAGCTGGTCCGCCTGGGTGCGGCAGGAGAAGCCGTCCGCCAGCAGCACCGCATCGGGCCCGGCCTCCCGGAGCGCGGGCAGGAGCCCGTTCTCGGCCACCGCGGCCGAGACGTCGTAGTGGCCGCGTTCCATCCCGAAGTTCCCGGCCAGGCCGCAGCACCCGGCGACCTCCAGCACCTCGGCACCCGCCCGCGCCAGCAGTGCTCGATCGGCCGCGAAGCCCATCACCGCGTGCTGGTGGCAGTGCGGTTGCGCGACGATCCGGACCCCGTCGAGACGGGGTGGCGACCACGGTTTTCCTTCGGTATCGGTTGCGGTGGTGAGGAATTCGGCCAGGGTGTGCGTGGACGCGGCGACGAGTGTCGATCGGGGATCGTCCGGGAGCAGTTGGAGCAGGTCCGACCGCAGCACCGCGGTGCACGACGGCTCGAGGCCGATGATGGGGCGACCCGCTTCGAGGTGGGGCTGTAACTGGTCCAGGGTGCCGAGCAATTGTCCTCGGGCGCCGTCTAATTGGCCGGTGCTGATCCACGTGAGCCCGCAGCAGGCCGACCGTCGGGTGATCAGTGCCCGATAGCCGGCGTCCTCGAGCAGGGCGACCGCCGCCTGACCCACCTCGGGGGAGAAGGCCTCGGTGAAGGTGTCGATCCACAGCAGTACCTCGCGGCCGGATCCCGTGGGGGCGGGCCGTCGCTGCCACCAGCGCCGGAAGCTCTGGTCGGCGAACCGGGGGACCTCACGCCGCGGGTCGAGGCCGGCCATCCGCAGACCGGTCCGGCGCAGCGGACCGATTGCGCTCGCCGCGTTGACGATCGACGGCAGCCGGCGGCCGATCCGCGACCACCGCGGCAGCATCCCGAGCACGTAGTGGGTGCGGGGGCGCGGCCGGCGCCGATATCGCCGATACAGCACCTCCGACTTGTACGCGGCCATGTCCACCCCGGCCGGGCAGTCCGAGCCGCAGGCCTTGCAGGACAGGCACAGGTCGAGGGACTCCTCCAGTTCCCGCGATCCGAAGCCGCCCGTCACCAGCGACCCGTTGATCGTCTCCTGGAGCACCCGCGCCCGGCCGCGGGTGCTGTCCTTCTCGTCGCCGGTCGCGAGGTACGACGGGCACATGAAACCACCCGAGCCCGAGGTGTCCGCGCGGCACTTGCCGATGCCGACGCAGCGATGGGCCGCCATGCTCAGGTCACCGCGATCCGCGGCCAGCGCCAGGCCGCCTGCGAAGGGGACCGGCGGCGCCTGCGCCACTCGCAGCGCGGTGTCCACGGGCGCCGGGTCCACCAGCACGCCCGGGTTCAGGACGTTGCCGGGATCGAAGACCGCCTTGAAGCCGGCGAACGCGGCCAGCGCCGATTCCGAGTACATCAGCGGAAGCAGTTCGGAGCGGGCGCGACCGTCGCCGTGCTCGCCGGACAGCGAGCCGCCGTGACCCGCGACAAGAGCGGCAGCGTCGACGAGGAAGGCCCGGAAGCGTTGCGGGGCATCGGCGATGGGCAGGTCCAGTCGGACGTGTACGCAGCCGTCACCGAAGTGCCCGTACAGCAGTCCATCGACCCCGTGCCTGCCGGTCAGCTCCGCGAAGTCGCGCAGGTAGGCGCCGAGGCGCTCCCTGGGGACCGCGGCGTCCTCCCAGCCGGGCCAGGCGGGTTGGCCGTCGACGGTGCGTCCGGCCAGCCCCACACCGTCCGCGCGGATTCGCCACAGCGCGGCCGACTCCGGGCCGGTCGCCACGATGCGGCTGTCCAGGGCGCCCGCCCCGCGGCTGATCTCGGCCGCCCTGGCCAGTGCCTCTGCCGGTGTCGAGCCGTCGACCTCGACGAACAGCCAGCCGGCGCCGCGGGGCAGGTCAGGAACCGCGCCTGCGCCCTTGTGCCTGCGGACCACCTCGACCAGTCGCGCGTCGATACCCTCGATCGCCAGCGGACGGCCGGTCAGCACCACGGCGGCACCGTCCGCGGCGGCAGGCATGTCGGGGTAGCCGAGGACCGCGAGCGCGGTGGCGGCCGGGACCGGCACGAGCCCGACCGTCGCGTCGAGGATGAGGCCACAGGTGCCCTCGGAGCCGACGACGGCACGGGCCGCGTGGTGCCCGCGCTCGGGGAGCAGGTGCTCGAGTCCGTACCCCGACCCCTGCCGCTCGAAGCGGCCCAGTTCGGTGCGGATCACCGCGAGGTTGTCGGCAACCAGACGGTCGAGCCCCGGCGCGGCCGTGAGGTCATCGGCCAGGCGCCGCTCCGCCCCGGTGCCGTCGAGGATCCGGAGGGCATGGACGTTGTCGGCGGTGCGGCCCCAGGCGACGGCCCGAGGTCCGCAGGCGTTGTTCCCGATCATCCCGCCGAGGGTGCAGCGGTCCTGTGTGGACGGGTCGGGGCCGAACCGCAATCCGTGGGCCGCGGCCGCCCGCTGGAGCGTGCTCAGCACCACCCCTGGCTGAACCACCGCGGTCCGCCGGTCGGGATCGAGCGCCACGATGCGGTCGAGGTGTCTACTGAAGTCGAGGATCAGCCCGGATCCGATCGCGTTGCCCGCCACCGAGGTTCCGGCCCCCCGGGCCGTCACCGGAAGGCCGTGGGTGCGGCCGACGTCCAGGACCGCCGCCACGTCGTCCTCGGAACGGGGAAAAACCACCACATCGGGTACGACCCGGTAGTTGGAGGCATCGGTGCTGTATTCGGCCCGGCGCCGGGTGCTCGCGTCCACCTCGCCCGCGACCCGGGCCCGCAGCGCGGCGAGCGCCGAGGCCAGATCGTCGGTACCGCTGATCTGCGACACGTGCCGATACTACGGCCCCCGCGTCGGCTGCTACCAGCATCGGGCACCTCGATCGAATGATCGAGGCAGGCACATTAATTCGACGGGTAGTCGCAGGCGGTGAAAATGCGGGAAGTCCGGCTGCGGCCCCGACGGCCGTGCATGATGGCAGCCGCAGTTCGACTTCTTCCCTTTGCCCAGGTCCGACGACCTGGAGAAACCGACATGAAAGGTCATGTAGTGAGGACATCCCGCAAGAGCATCGCTCGTGCCGGCGCCGCCATCGGGTTCGCCGCCGTCGCCCTGCTCGCCAACCCCGCCCTCGGCTCCGCCGCGGTCGCCGGTTCTGCCGCCGTGCACGTCGAGGGCAAGAGCGTGGTCGTGGAGTTCACCGGCGTCAGCTCACCGACCCTGCTCGCATGCTCCGGTCAGGTGAAGGATCTTGCCGGTGAGTGGGTGGCCGGCAACTCGGCCTGGCTGTCGGGCAACCCGGCCTCGGGGACCTACACGTCGCCCGCGCTCAAGGACGGGACCTACCGCGTCGAGGGTATTTGCTTCGACGCCGAGGGCTTCAGCTACCTGACGCCCGCGGGCGGCGAGGAGGTCACCGTCGGTGACGGCACGGGTAGCAGCGGCATCAACCTGGGCAGCGTCCAGTTCACCACCGGCAGCTGATCGACGCGGCGGTTTCAGGCCTCCATCGGACGCCGGAGCGAGCACATGCGCGCTCCGGGGTCCGTGAGGAAACAGTGTGGTTCCGTGAAATCTGTTGTTAAACAGTACAACTGGACGAAGTGGACGAATTTGCCCAATCGTTCGAGAACGAGGTTCGGATCGCGAGGTGCGGTGCATGATGTCAGCTGTCATGCCTGCGCGTGCTCCATCGGAACAGACCCCTCGTCAAGAAATGGACACACTGTGAAGACTTCCCGCAAGAGCATTGCCCGCGTCGGCGCCGTCGTCGGATTCGCCGCTCTGGCCCTGTCCGTCAATCCCGCGCTCGGTTCCGCAACGGTGGCCGGTTACCTGCACGCATGGACGATGCCGAACGGCACCATCAAGGTGGAGCTCACCGAAGTCAGTTCTCCGACGCTGGTCGGATGCCATGTCGACGTGACCGAGTTCTTCGGTAGGTACTCGACCCGTGGCGAGGTGGTGGTGACCGGAAGCCCGGGCGTCGGCACGTACACCTCGCCGGTGCTCAACTGGGACTGGAAGTACAACGTCACCGCGACCTGCGTCGATGCGGACGGTGCGACGGAACTCGCCGCCAGCCCGGACACCCCTCAGAGGGGTTCTGCTGATTCGGCCGGCATGTATCTGGAGTCCGTCGGATCCCTGTTCGGTAGCTGATCGCCCGCCGAGCCCGCCGCATGGTCCCGGGTCCCGCTACCGCGCGGCCAGCCGCGACTGCAGTTCGACCAGCGGGTCGGTGCCGTCGCGGCGGCCGCGTGGGCCGGCGGCCTCCGGCGTGATCATGCGGCCCTCGTCCGAACGGGTCCACTCGCGCACGGCCCAGCGCTCCACGATTGCCCATCGACCCTCGCGCCGCTCCATCAAGTCGACATAGCGTGACCCGCTGGTGAAGTCTCCGAACTCGGGATGGCCCCAATGGGTCGCCGCAAAGTAGGACTCGCTGATCGCGCGGTTGCCGTGCAACTCGACGAGATGGTTGCCGATGGTGTGCATCGTGCCACCGAACAGCGCGAGCTTCGGGCGCACCCAGGCGATGAACTCCTCGACCCCGCCGTCGAAACCGGTGTGGTGGTCGACGCCGTCCGGGTGGTAGGCGCCGCGCACCAGGTCGAAGTCGAGCCGGTCGATACCGCGGCAATAGCGCATCACCACCTCGTAGATGGCCTGCTTGTCGAGAAGGTCATCGAGTGCCGATGACCCCGACCGGGTGGGTACGGATCCGTCCGTGCCTGTCACGCCATCTCCCTATGGTTCGATCTTGCCGCGGGCCATCTTGCCGGTCGCGTTGCGCGGCAACGGGTCCGTTGTCAGCCGCCATCGCGTCGGTACCTTGAAGTAGGACAGCCGCTCGGCGGCGAAACGGCGTAGCTCGTCCTCGTCGGCGGTGGCGCCATCAGCGAGGACCACCACCGCGGCGACCTCCTGCCCGAGATCGGGGTGCGAGGCCCCCAGGACCGCGCACTCGACGACATCGGGGTGCTCGTCGAGGGTCTGCTCGATCTCGGTGGGGTAGATGTTCTCGCCACCGCGCAGGATCAGGTCGGAGCGCCGTCCGGTCAGCCGCAGCCGGCCGTCCTCGATCCTGCCGAAATCGCCTGTGCGCAGCCAACGGTCGTCGGTGATCGCGGCGGCGGTGGCTTCGGGGTTCTCCCAGTAGCCGAGCATCACGAAGGGGCTGCGCACGCAGACCTCGCCCTCCTCGCCGTCGGGCAGGCGCGTCCCGAGCGGATCCCGGATCTCCAGTGCGACCGTGATGATGGGGCGGCCAAGGGTGCCGGGGAACTGTTCGATGTCCATCGGGGTGGCGACGGCGATGGCCGTGCTGCACTCGGTGAGGCCGTAGCTGTCCACCAGGGCGTCGCGGGCGAACGGAACCTCGCGGCTCAGCCGCTCCTTGAACGCCACCGACGACGGCGCTGACGCCAGCGAGAACGAGGTCATGGACGAGGTGTCGTACTTGCGCACGTTGCCGTGTTCGATGAGCCGAGATGCCATGGTGGGCACGGCTCCCCAGTTGGTGACCTTCTCGCGCTCGATCATGCCAAGCACCCGGTCGGCATCGAACGATCCCTGGTACATGATCACGGCGCTGCCGGTGGCGAGTCGAGGGACCGCCAGGTTGTGCAGGCTGGCGATGTGGAACAGCGGTGACGTCAACAGGTAGCGGAGGTCGCTCGGCTCCCGGTACTCCTTGCCGGCGAAGGCCGCTGCCAGCGCGTCGCCGAACCGGTGATAGTCGGCAACCGCCAGCAGGTTTCGCTGGGAATGCAAGGCACCCTTCGGTTTTCCGCTGGTTCCGCTGGTGTACAGGAGCGCCGCCGGGTCGTCCTCGGTGACGCCGGTCCTTGGCAGTTCCGCGTCGGGGTGCGCGGCGATCAGCCGGGGCAGGTCCGTCTCCATGGTGATCACCGGGATGTCGGTGTCGACCTCGGTCATCAACGCGGCCCGCTTCGCGTCCACGATCAGTGCCTTGGGGGTGGAGAGCCGCAGCCCGTACTCGATCTCCCTTGGCACCCACCACGCGTTGAGCCCGACGGTGATGGCGCCGAGGGTCTGCGTGGCCCAGAAGGCGACCACCCACTCGATGGTGTTGGCGGCGAGAATCGCGACCCGGTCGCCCCTGCCGATTCCGTACTCGTCGCGCAGGGCCACGGCCAGCGACGCGACCGCGGCGGCGTGCTCGGCGAACGACATCCGGCGGTCCTCGGTGACCAGGTAGTCGCGGTCGCCGTAGGCGGCCGACGCGGACACCAGCTCGCCCACGGCCCTGCCCCGATTGACCATCACCGGCATCCGCGTGCCGAGCACCTCTTCCTCCGCGATCTCGAACGGTCCGCCGGGGCCCGTCAGCCGGGCCATGACGGCGGCGAGAAATTCCTGGGGATCCGTGGCAGTGGTCATCGAAGGTGCCTTTCTGCAGCTATTGAACTGCACGGAACATCTCACGGGAAGGGGTGGGTCCGGAGCGCATTTCCACTGACCGGGACTTCGGCCGTCGACCGGGAACGGCCTGGATAGCGTCGGGGGACATCGCTGCACGAGGAGTGTCATGACCACCGATCTCGGTTCGCCCAAGATTTCCGCCCCGGATCCGCTCGCGCCCGCCAAGCTGGGCCCGCTGACGCTGCGCAACCGCGTCATCAAGGCCGCGACCTTCGAGGGCCTCACCCCCAAGGGCTTGGTCACCGACCAGCTGATCGACTTCCACCGTCGCCCGGCCGCGGGCGGCGTCGGGATGACGACGGTCGCGTACTGCGCGGTCGCCCCGGACGGACGCACCTCACCCGGCCAGATCCAGTGGACCGACGAGACGATGCCTGGCCTGCGCAGGCTCACCGACGCCGTGCACGCCGAGGGGGCGGCGGTGTCCGCGCAGATCGGCCACGCCGGACCTGTCGCGGCCTCGAAGTACATCGGCCACCCCGCGCTCGGGCCCTCGCGTCAGTTCCGGATGACCACCCAGAACTTCTCCAAGCCGGCGTCCAAGGCGGACATCGCCCGGATCACCGAGGGACACGCCAACGCGGCCCGCCGCGCGGTGGAGGCCGGGTTCGACGCCGTCGAGATCCACTTCGGCCACAACTACCTGATCAGTTCCTTCCTCAGCCCGAAGGTCAACAAGCGCAAGGACGAGTACGGCGGGTCGCTGAAAAACCGGGCCCGGTTCGCGCTGGAGACGGCCCGCGCGGTCCGCGACGCCGTCGGCGACAAGATCGCCATCCTCGCGAAGCTCAACATGGACGACGGTGCGCCCGGCGGCTTCTGGCTGGACGAGTCGATCCGGGTGGCGAAGTGGCTGGAGGCGGACGGCTCCCTCGACGCCCTCGAGCTGACCGCGGGCAGTTCGCTGCTGAACCCGATGTACCTGTTCAAGGGCGACGCGCCGCTGCGCGAGTTCGCCGCCGTCATGCCGCAGCCGACCAAGCTCGGCATCCAGCTGGTCGGCAAGCACTTCCTCAAGGAGTACCCGTACACGGACGGCTACCTGCTCGAGGACGCCAAGCAGTTCCGTTCGCAGCTGACGATGCCGCTGGTGCTGCTCGGCGGCGTGACCAACAAGGCCGTGATGGACGAGGCGATGGCCGAGGGATTCCAGTTCGTCGCCGTCGGCCGCGCGCTGCTGCGCGACCCGGAGATGGTGAACAGGATCCGCGAGGACGAGAACACCAAGTCGCTGTGCAATCACTGCAACAAATGCATGTGCGCCATCTACGGTGGCACCCACTGCGTGCTGAACCCGAAGCCCGCGAACCCCCCGGTGCCCGCGTGACGAGGGTGGCAACCGATGCTGTGAGTACCGAGGTACCGAGTACAGGAGTCGAGTTGGAACGCGCCACGATCGCCGAGATGCTGATGGACCGGCTCGGGGACGCGCACCTGGGCGTGCGCACCCACGAGCGGGACTGGACCTGGGACGAGACCGTTCGTGAGAGCGCGGCCCGCGGCGCCATGGCCGCCGCACTGCGCATCGACGGCCCGTTCCACATCGGGGTGCTGCTCGAGAACACCCCGGAGTTCCTGTTCTGGCTCGGCGGCGCCGCCATGAGCGGGGCCGCGATCGTCGGCATCAACCCGACCAGGCGCGGCGCGGAGCTCGAGGCCGAGGTCCGCTACGTCGACTGCCAGCTCATCGTCACCGACACGGCGGGCATGGCACAGCTTCGCGGGCTCGATCTCGGGCTGGCCGAGGACCGGTTCCTCCTCGTCGACGATCCGGCGTACGCGGAACGCGTTGCGGCGCATCGGGTCGCGGACCCCGTGCCGGCCGCGGAGGTCTCCGAGTCGACGCTGTTCCTGCTGTTGTTCACCTCCGGTACCACCGGCATGTCCAAGGCCGTGCGATGCAGCCAGGGCAGGCTCGCGCGCCTGGCGTACGCGAATACCGTGAAGTACGGACACGTCCGCGAGGACGTGGACTACTGCTGCATGCCGCTGTTCCACGGCAACGCCCTGATGGCGTTGTGGGCGCCTGCGCTGGCCAACGGCGCGACCGTGTGCCTGCCGCGGGCGCGCAAGTTCTCCGCGACGGGGTTCATGCCCGACGTGAAGTTCTTCGGCGCAACGTTCTTCACGTACGTCGGCAAGGCGCTGTCCTACCTGATGGCCACGCCCGAGCGGGCGGACGACATCGACAACGCCCTCGTCCGCGGATTCGGCACTGAGGCCTCTCCTGAGGACAAGTCGGAGTTCGTGCGCCGCTTCGGGGCCGAGCTGTTCGAGGGCTACGGCTCGTCGGAGGGTGCCGGCTCGGTCAAGCTCGACCCGGAGGCGCCCGAGGGCGCGCTCGGCAGGCCTGCGCACGACGAGATCGCCGTCGTCGACCCGGACACCCGCATCGAGTGCGCGCGGGCGAAGCTCGACGAGCACGGTCGCGTCCTCAACCCGGACGAGGCGATCGGCGAGATGATCGACAAGGGCGGCGCCAAGCGCTTCGAGGGTTACTACAAGAACGAACAGGCGATCGCCGACCGGATCAAGCACGGTTGGTACTGGACCGGCGACCTCGGCTACATCGACGAGGCCGGGTTCATCTACTTCGCAGGCCGCAAGGGCGACTGGATCCGGGTCGACGGGGAGAACACCTCCGCGCTGATGATCGAGCGGGTCCTGCGCAGGCACCCGAAGGTCATCGCGACCGGTGTGTACGCGGTGCCGGATCCACGCTCGGGCGACCAGGTGATGGCCGCGATCGAGGTCGCCGACCACACCGACTTCGATCCGGCGGAGTTCGCCGAGTTCCTCGGCACCCAGGACGACCTGGGTACCAAGTCGGCGCCGCGATTCGTCCGGGTCTCGACGAATCTGCCGGTGACCGGGTCCAACAAGGTGCTCAAGCGTGAGCTGCAGGCAGAGCTCTGGCGCACCGACGAGCCGGTGTTCCGGTGGGAGGGACGCGGCGGTCCGAGCTACCGGCCGATGTCCGACGACGACAAGCGACGGCTGGAGTCCGAGTTCCAGGCCTCCGGTCGGGAGCGGTTCCTCGGTGTCTGATTCGACGACGAATCGTCGCGTGGCCTTCGTGACCGGCGCGAGCCGGGGGATCGGGCGCGAGATCGCCCTCGCCTTCGCCCGCGAGGGATTCGACGTGGCCTTCACGGCACGCACCGTGCGGGAGGGTGATGGTCGGGTCGCTCCGCGCACGCACGGTGACCCGATCCCGGTTCCCGGCAGCCTCGCGACCACCGCTGCCGAGATCGAGGCCCTCGGGGTGCGGGCCATGCCGGTGCCGATGGACCTGCTCGACCTGCGCTCGGTGACGGCCGCTGCCGATCGGGTGCTGGAGGGGTGGGGCGGGGTGGACGTGCTGGTCAACAACGCGTACGCGCAGACCGCGGGCAACATGGACCGGATCCTCGACATCGACGTGTCCGACGCCGAGACGATGGTGCGCGGAAACTTCCTGCACCAGCTCGCGCTCGTCCAGCGGGTGCTGCCGCAGATGGTGGCGCGTGGGTCGGGAGTGGTGATCGATCTGGTGTCCGGCTCGGCAAGCATGGACCCGCCCGCGGCGCCAGGCGAGGGTGGCTGGGGATTGTCGTACGCGGCGTCGAAGGCCGCGTTCGGCCGGCTCGCGGGCGCGGTGAATGCGGAGTACCGCGGCAGCGGGATCCGCGCGTTCAACCTCAGTCCCGGGTTCGTGGTGACCGAGTCGGGTCAGGCGCGGGGCGGTACCGATGCGATAGTGGACAGCGGCTTCGATGCCGTCCCCGCAACGGTGCCCGCCCGTGCCGCGGTGTGGCTGGCCACCGATCCAGGAGCGGACAGGTTCATCGGCAAGGTGGTGTGGGCGCCGAAACTGGTCGACGCCCTCACGGTCTGACAACGACGGAAGGGCGTGACGTGAAGCTCGGTGTGGTCTTCCCGGTGGAACTGGGTATGGCAGGCGATCCGGACAAGGTGCTCGAGTTCGCAAGGGCGGCAGAGTCCCTCGGATTCGACGAGATCTCCGCGGTCGAGCATTCGGTGGTGATCGGCAACACCGACAGCGAGTACCCCTATTCGCCGACCGGCAAGTCGCACCTGCCGGACGACTGCCCGCTGCCCGATCCGCTCGAGTTGCTCTCGTTCGTCGCAGGCGCCACCACCACCCTCGGTCTGGCGACCGGGGTCCTGGTGTTGCCCAACCACAACCCCGTTGTGCTCGCCAAGCGGCTCGCGACGCTCGACCGGTTATCGGGTGGTCGGCTGCGGATCTGCTTGGGTGTCGGCTGGATGCGTGAGGAGATCGAGGCCTGCGGGGGCCGGTTCGACCGCCGCGGGAAGGTCGCCGACGAGGCCATCGCGGTGATGCGCGCGTTGTGGGCCGGCGGGTCCGAGGGCGTCGACTTCGAGGGCGAGCACTACCGGTTCGAGCGGGCGTACTCGTTCCCGAAGCCCGTCCGCGAGTCCGGTGTGCCGCTGTACATCGGCGGCCACAGCAAGGCCGCCGCGCGGCGGGCGGGGCGGTTGGGCAACGGTTTTCAGCCGCTCGGTCTCGGCGGTGCGGACCTCGACGCCGCGGTGGCGCTGATGCGCTCGTCCGCGGTCGAGGCGGGGCGCGACCCGTCCGAGGTCGCGCTGGTGCTCGGCCACCTGCTGACGCGGGTGGACGGGTCGAAGATCGACTGGGCGTTCTCGCTCGGGTCGGATCGGATCCTGCTCTCCGCGTCGCGACACGCCACCACGTTCGACGCGGTGCTCGACGAGATGGCCGAGTGCTCGAAGCGGCTGGGCCTGGCCTGAGGGATGCCGGAATCGGGTGACGGCAGCGGTCACCCGGTGCGGGGGCGGCGGCCGGTCCGCCAGCCGGCCACGGCCGCGTCGGCGTCCACCCGGTGTACCGGCACCCGCGGCGTGCTCGGCGCGCGCAGGTAGTCGGCGATGCGGCGGTTGAGTTCCGCGACTGCCTCCCGTACCTCGGCCTCCGTCGGCAGGTCCGCGACGGTGTCGGGCAGCCGCTCGACCTCGCGGCGCAGCTGCAGCGCGGGTGGCAGCAGGGCCTCGGTGGACAGGCCCTCCGCCCGCAGCTTGTTCTTCACCCACCACAGCTCGTCGTCGTCGGCGAGGTGCGGGATGGGCTTGCCTGCGCCGGGCAGGTTGTCGAAGTCGCCGCGCTCCTGGGCGACGCGGATCTGACGCTCCACCCACGACTCGAACGGGACGTCCCACGGCTTGCGTTCGGTCATGTCTCCAGGATGCACCGACCCCGACGGCCCTGCTACAGCGACCAGGTGTGCTTGCCGAGGACCTTCTTCTCGTAGAAGTACACGTTCGCCCGGGTTGCACAGAAGACGGTGAGGCCGATTGCCACGCCCCGGTCCACCCATGCGGGCGTGTCCGCGAACACCGCGACCACGCCATAGGCCACGCCGAGCGCGATGAATGTCACCGCCTTCCGCCACAGCCCCTTGGCGAACAGGTAGAAGACGCCGAAAAGCGCTGCCGGCCAGTTGAACTGGATGGTCATTCGTCGACCGAAGGGCAGTGCCTTGAATGCGGCGACCCACTCGGGGCTGTTCTTCCAGAACCCGGGAAGACCGTGTTCGGCGAAGAAGTCGAACCGGACCATCCACCGCTCGCTGATTCCGGAATCGTGGGCTGTCGAGTTCAGAGTCTGCGTCATGTCCTGTTGGACGCACGCCGACGGGATCCGGTTCCCGTTGACGCCTTCTCGTGCCTGCTGGAGGCGACACGTGGGGACTGGATTCAGGAGTGCTCGGAGATCATCACCGCGCGGGTGCCCGGCTCGAGCGCCTGGAACACGTGGGCGACATCGCCCGGATACGCGATGTAGTCGCCGGGGCCCAGTTCGACGGGTTCCTGGGTCACCCCGACCAGGGCCCGGCCTGCGCTGAGCACGACGTGCTCGATGACGCCGGGCGGGTGCGGTTGCGATTCGCGCGCGGGACCGGGTTCGGCCGCGATCCGGTAGACGTCGCGGCGCGCGTTGGGCGGGCAGGACGCGACCAGAGTGGCCTGGTAGTCGGCCCGATCCGAGTGCAGCGCCGGGCCCTCGTCGGCGCGGATCACCTGGACCCGCGGTCGCGGCGGGTCCAGCAGTTGCGAGATCTGGATGTCGAGCGCGGTGCACAGTGCCCACAGCGTCTCCACGCTGGGATTACCCGTGCCCGCCTCGAGCTGGGACAGCGTCGACTTGGCCACCCCGGCGCGCCGGGCCACCTCGGTGAGCGAGAGCCCGGCCCGCTCGCGTTCCTGCCGCAGCGCGGACGCGATCGCGTCCAGCGGTGCCTTCCCCTCCGGTGCCATGCGTTCACTGTATCGGTCGTATTGTTCGACTTGACGAACGCTTGGTGTGTGTTCATTATAAAAGTCATGCGTTCGACATGGCGAACACTGGATCGCGGGCTCCGGGCGGACATCGCCCTGGTGTGTCTCGCCGACGGGATCGTCGGCGTGTCCTACGGCGCCATCGCGGTCGGTCTCGGGTTCGCGCCGTGGCTACCCGTGCTGATGGCCGGGCTCGTCCTCGCAGGCGCCTCGGAATTCCTGTTCGTCGGCATCGTCGCGGCAGGCGGGAGCCCGCTCGCGGCGCTCGCCGCCGGCCTGCTCGTCAACGCGCGGCACCTGCCGTTCGGCCTGGCGGTCGGCGGCGTGACCGGCGGGGGCTGGCGACGGCTGCTGGGCAGCCACATCCTCAACGACGAGAGCGCGGTCTTCGCCCTCGGTCAGGACGACGCGGCGCGCAGACGCGCCGCCTACTGGCTGTGCGGCATCGGGATCCTGGTCTGCTGGCCCCTCGGGGCGCTCATCGGTGCGACCGCGGGCAGCGTCATCGGCGACACCGACGTCCTCGGGCTCGATGCCATGTTCCCCACCGTGCTCCTGGCGCTGGTGATTCCGGCTCTGCGCGATCTGGCCACCGCCCGGGCCGCACTGGTCGGGGCGGGCGTGGCGCTGGCCGTGACTCCGTTCCTGCCCGCGGGTATCCCGGTGCTGCTGGCGCTCGTGGGGCTATGCGCGGGCGGCGCGCGAAGGGTGGCGGTCGGGTGAACGTGTCTGCGGTACTGATGGTTTCGGTTCTGGTATTGGCGGCGGGAACGTTCGCCTTCCGGTTCGCCGGCCCCGCGCTGCGGACCAGGGTGGTCGTGCCGGACCGGGTGGAGAAGCTGATGGGCACGGCGGCGGTGGTGTTGCTGGTCGCGGTCGCGGCCACGACGGCGCTGACGCAGGACCACGGCGCGGCGGGCATCGCACGACCGCTGGGCGTGCTGGTCGGCGGGGTGCTGGCCTGGCGCAAGGCGCCCTTCCTCGTGGCCGTGCTGGCCGCAGCGGCGACGGCGGCCGGTCTGCGCCTGCTCGGCGTGCCCTGATCGAGTGTCCCGGGAAGGATCGGCCCCGAAATCCGGGGCCGATCCTTCCCGGACCGCGGGATGGTCAGGCGCCCGGCACCGTCACGGGCCGGTCCTCGGCGAAGTCGACCGCCAGCTCGCGGCGCGCGACCAGCCATCGACCGTCCACCCGCCGGTAGGTGTCCCGGTAGCGGATGGCGAGGCTGTTGTCGCGGAACCCGTCCTCGACGCGGTAGATGTGGTGCGCCTGGCAGTAGACCAGGCCGGCCGCGGTGTCGCCGTCCACGGTGAGCACCTGTTGCCCGACCGCGTGATGCGTCGAGTGCAGGTGCCCGACCGCTCCGAGGACCGTCGCGGCGATCTGCTCGGCACCCGCGACGACGGGGCTCTGGCCACGGCGAACGAGCGCGGCGGGCTGGACGAACTCGGCGTCCGGGGTGAACAGCGCGACGAGGGCAGCGGTGTCGCGGCCGTCGACCGCCGCCGCGTATCTTCCGACCAGATCGGCGAGATCGAGTCGGTCGGTGTGGTCTTGAGTGCTCATGCCCCGAGTATGCGACCCCGACTGCCGGTGCGGAGCCCGGCCGAGCCCGCTGAGCGGGAAAAGCACTCCGGGATCCGGCTGCGAGGGCGCATGATCGGGGTCGAGAACTCTGTCTGGAGGAATGTTGGCCACACAACCGATTGTCGGGAGGTCGACGTCCGCCCGACTCGTGGTCATCGCCCTGGCCTCCTGTGGCATCGCGGTCTCGCTGATGCAGACGATCGTGATGCCGCTGCTGCCCGAGTTCCCGCGTCTGCTGAACACCTCCGCCTCGAACGCGGCGTGGCTGGTGACCGCGACCCTGATCGCGGGCGCGGTCTGCGCGCCCGTGCTGGGCCGGCTCGGTGACATGTTCGGCAAGCGCCGGATGCTGTTGATCGCGCTGGCCGTGATGGTGCTGGGCAGCGCGCTCGGTGCGGTGTCCGACGAGTTCGCGGTGGTGCTCGTCGCCCGGGCGCTGCAGGGCGCCGCGATGGGCGTCATCCCCCTTGGCATCAGCATCATGCGCGACGAGCTGCCTGCCGATCGGGTCGGCTCGGGCATCGCGTTGATGAGTTCGACCCTCGGCGCGGGCGGCGCCATCGGGCTGCCGCTGACCGGAGTGGTCGCGGAGCACCTGAGCTGGCATTGGCTCTTCGGCGGTGCCGCCGTGCTCGGCATCATCGAGATCGTCACCATCTGGCTTCTGGTGCCCGAGTCGCCGGTGCGGACCGGAGGGCGATTCGATCTGGTGGGGGCGGTGGGGTTGTCCGCGGCGCTGATCTGCCTGCTGCTCGCGGTGACCCAGGGCAACAGCTGGGGCTGGTCCAGCGCGGTGATTCTCGGGCTGTTCGCGGGGTCGACCGCCCTGTTCCTGCTCTGGGGCGTCTACGAGCTGCGGCTGGCCTCGGACGGTGTCAAGCGGCCGCTCGTGGATCTGCGCGTCTCCGCCCGACGGCAGGTGCTGCTGACGAACATCGCCTCGATCCTGATCGGCTTCGCCATGTTCACCTCGTTCATGGTGAGCGCGCAGATCTTCCAGGCGCCGACCGCGACGGGGTACGGCTACGGGATGTCGCTGACGCTCAGCGGGATCGCCCTGCTGCCCGGCGGCCTGATGATGATCGCGTTCTCGCCCGTGTCCGCACACATCTCGCGGCGCAGGGGGCCACGGACGACATTCCTGTTGGGCGCCGGGATCCTGTTGGTCGCCAATCTCACCCGCGCACTGGTGCCGCACCAGCTGGGGGTGATCGTCGCGTGCATCGCGGTGACCGCGATCGGCGCCGCATTCGCATACGGGGCGGTTCCGGCGATGATCATGCGCGCCGTACCGGTGTCCGAGACCGCGGCCGCGAACAGCCTCAACTCGCTGGCCCGATCCATCGGTACCTCCGCGTGCAGCGCGGTCGTCGCGGCGGTCACCACCGCGTCGATGATGCAGGTCGCGGGCGTGGAGTTCCCTACGGCCCGCGCGTACGCGCTGGTCTTCGGGATCGGATCGGCCGCGGCGCTGGTCGCGCTGCTCGTCGGGGTGTTCATCCCAGGTGACGAAGACGGCCCGCAGGATTTACCGCTGAGTGAGACTGAACCGGACCGGATCCGCGCCGCTCCGTAGCGTCCCATTCGCGCGAGCGCACGTGATCCGCGCACGCCGCGAGATTGGGGAGAGCATCGATGGATCTGATGGAGTCTGCCGCGCAGACCGAGCTGCGCCGCGAGCTGCGCGCGTATTTCGCCGCACTGCTGCCGGAGCAGAAGCGCCGCACGGCAGGTGAGCAGGGTGTCGGCGGCGAAGACTTCCGCGAGATCGTCCGGCTGCTCGGCCGCGACGGCTGGCTCGGCATCGGGTGGCCGGTCGAGTACGGCGGGCAGGGCCGCTCCATCGAGGAGCAGTTCGTGTTCTTCGACGAGGTGCAGCGCGCCGGGCTGCCCTTCCCGTTCGTCACGGTGAACACCGTCGGACCGACGCTGATGAAGTACGGCACGCCGGAGCAGAAGGACCGGTTCCTGCCGGGGATCCTCGCGGGCGACATCGTCTTCGCGATCGGCTACACCGAGCCCGAGGCGGGCACCGACCTCGCCTCGCTCAAGACCCGCGCTGTCCTCGACGGCGAGGAGTGGGTGGTCGACGGCAACAAGATCTTCACCTCGGGCGCCAACACCGCCGACTTCGTGTGGCTCGCGTGCCGCACGGATCCGGAGGCGCCCAAGCACAAGGGCATCTCGATCCTGGTCGTCCCCACCGGCGACCCCGGCTTCTCGTGGTCGCCGATCAACACCGTCGGCGGACTCATGGTCACCTCGACCTACTACAGCGGCATCCGCATTCCGCAGAAGGACGTCATCGGCGAGGTCAACGGCGGATGGCAGCTGATCGCCGCGCAGCTCAACCACGAGCGCATCGGTCTCGCCGCGATCGGTGGCCGCACCTATGGCCTGTGGCACCAGGTGCTGGACTGGGCCAAGGAGAACGGCGCCATCGAGATCCCCTGGGTGCAGCAGGAGTTCGCCCGCACGCACGCCAAGCTCGAGGCGATGCGGCTGCTGAACTGGAAGATGACGGCGGCCGTCGCGGCAGACACCCTGTCCGGTGCGGATGCCGGGGCTACCAAGGCGTACGGCACCGAGACCCACATCGACGTTTACCGCACGCTGCTCGGCATCCTCGGTGCCGCGGGCCGCATCCGGCCCGACTCGCCGGGTGCGTTGCTGGCCGGTCAGATCGAGCAGATCTCCCGCCAGGGCATGGTCAACACCTTCGGCGGTGGCGTCAACGAGGTGCTGCGCGACATGGTCGGCACCATGGGCCTCGGCCTCGTGCGTGAGAAGAGGGTCAAGTGAGCGAATTCCTCACCAAGCTGAGGGCATTCGAGGGTCAGGTCCTGACGCCGACGACTTGGGGTCCGGACGAGGTCAACACCCCGATGATCAGGCACTGGGTCCAGACGATGGGCGACACCAGCCCCATCTACCTCGACGACGAGGCCGCCCGTGCCACCGGTCGCGACGGTGCCGTCGCGCCCGCGCTGATGGCGCAGGTGTGGACCATGCGCACCTTCACCGACAAGATGGCGAACAACGATCCGTCCCAGGTGTGGACCGACCTGATCGCCACGCTCGACGACGCCGGCTTCACCTCCGTCGTCGCGACCGACTCGGACTTCGAGTTCTTCGTGGAACTGCGTCCCGGCGACCGGGTTTCGCTCACCGAGGTGATCGAGTCGATCTCCGAGGAGAAGAAGACGGGCCTCGGCGTCGGCCACTTCGTCACGACGCTCAAGACGTACCGCCGCGGCTGTGCCGCAAATGCGCACGGTGGTGACGACGAGGTGGTCGCGACCCAGCGGTGGCGCACACTGCGATTCAAGCCGAAGGCTGCGGAAGGTCCCAAGGGCCTGCGTCCGCGCCCGGCGCTCAACGCCGACAACGCCTTCTGGTTCGAGGCCGCCAAGGAACACCGCCTGGTGATCCAGCGCTGCGCCGCCTGCGGGACGCTGCGCCATCCCACCGGACCGATGTGCGGCGCCTGCCGCTCGCTCGAGTGGGACACCGTCGACGCCTCGGGCCGCGGCACCGTCTACAGCTTTGTCGTCAACCACCACCCGCAGATCCCCGGTTTCGAGTATCCGCTCGTCGTGGCGACCGTCGAACTCGACGAGGGCACCCGCCTGATCGCGAACATGACAGGTGTCGCGCCGGACGACGTCGAGATCGGCATGCCGGTGGAACTGGACTGGATCGACGCCGACCCGGATCTGACGCTGCCCGCGTTCCGTCCGGCCGCACGGGAGGAGCACTGATGGACTTCAACTTCAGCGAAGAGCAAGAGGCGATTCGCAACCTCGCCGACGAGGTCTTCACCAGCAAGGCCGGCATCGACCGCGTCAAGCAGGTCGAACTGAGCGACGAGCGCATCGACCGCGAGCTGTGGCGCGAACTCGCGACCACGGGCCTGCTCGGCATCGCCCTGCCCGAGGACCTCGGCGGCGGCGGCATGGGCCTGTCCGAGCTGTACGTACTGCTCGAACAGCAGGGGCGGCACGTCGCGCCCGTGCCGATCTGGCAGTCGGCTCTCGCGGCCCTCGCTGTCGCCGAGTTCGGCACCGACGAGCAGCGGACCGCGCTGGTCCCCGGTGTCGCCGGGGGCACCACCTTCCTGACGATCGGTCTCGAGGAGTTCGGGCCGTACGTCGCGGGCGACCCGCGGACCACGGCCACCGAGGCGGGCGGCCGGTGGACCCTGGCCGGCGCCAAGGCCGTCGTCCCGATCACGCACGTCGCGGACCGCGCGATCGTCTCGGCCACCACGCCGTCCGGTGCCGCGCTGTTCGTCGTCGACCTGACGGCCGACGGTGTCACGGTGGAGCAGACGCAGTCCACCACCTGGGAGATCTGCGGCAACGTCACGCTCGAGTCGGCCCCCGCGGAGCTGCTCGGCCCCGCCGACGGCAGCACCGCCCAGTGGCTGCAGGGCCGCGTCGAGCTCGCGCTCGCCGCGATCCAGCTCGGTGTCGGCTCCGGCGCCGTGCAGCAGGCCGTCACGTACCTCAACGGCCGCATGCAGTTCGGGCGTCCGCTCGCGACGTTCCAGGCCGTCAATCATCAGCTGGCCGACTGCTACATCGACCTCGAGGCCATGCGGGTGACGCTGTGGCAGGCGGCGTGGCGGATCGCGGAGGGCCAGGAGCTCGGCACGTCGGTGCTCGTCGCCAAGTGGTGGGCCACCGACGGCGGCCAGCGGGTGGTGCACCGCACCACCCATGTCCACGGCGGCATGGGTGTCGACACCGACTACCCGGTGCACCGGCACCTGCTGTGGGGCAAGCAGATCGGCGCCACCCTCGGCGGGTCCGCGTCCGATCTCGCCCGCCTCGGCGCGCAGCTCGCGGCGGGCGTCGAGGTGGTCGCATGACCGCCACCGCGCCCGCGCTGGCCGGGCGCAGCTACGACGACATCGCGGTCGGGGAGGTGCTGCCCGAGCTGGCGATCCCGCTCACCCGCACGCTCATCGTGGCCACCGCGATCGCGACGCGCGACTTCCAGGACGTGCACCACGACCCCGAGCTGGCGCGCGAGCGCGGCTCGAAGGACGTGTTCATGAACATCCTCACCAGCAACGGTCTTGCGGGGCGGTTCGTCACCGACTGGGCGGGAGCGTTCGCGACCGTGCGCCGGGTGAAGATCCGCCTCGGTGCCCCGAACTACCCGGGCGACACGATGACCATGACCGGCGAGGTGGTCTCGGCCGAGAACGGCATCGTCGAGGTGAGGGTGCAGGGCGCCAACAGCCTCGGCACCCACCTGTCCGGCACCGTCACCGTCGCGTACCCCGCCGCCGAAGGGAGGCACGCCTGATGGCCGTCAGCCCACTCTCGGGTGCCGCCGCGATCGTCGGCATCGGTGCCACCGAGTTCTCGAAGGAGTCAGGCCGCTCCGAGCTGCAGCTCGCGTGCGAGGCCGTCACCGCGGCGCTCGCCGACGCGGGGATCGACCCGTCCGAGGTCGACGGTCTCGCCACCTACACGATGGAGACCAACGGCGAGATCCTCGTCGCCCGCAACTGCGGCCTCGGCGAGCTCAAGTTCTTCTCCCGGATCGGCTACGGCGGCGGCGCGGCGTGCGCCACGGTGCAGCAGGCGGCGATGGCCGTCGCGACCGGTGTCGCCGACGTGGTGGTCTGCTATCGCGCGTTCAACGAGCGTTCCGGGGTCCGCTTCGGTCTCGGCCAGCACGATCGGCCCATGGACAGCACCGCCGACCGGGCCGCGTACGCATGGCTGACCCCGCAGGGTTTGGCGACTCCCGCCCAGTGGGTCGCGATGTTCGCCCGGCGGTATATGCACCAGTACGGTGCGACGAGTGAGGATTTCGGTCGGGTCGCTGTCGTGGCGCGCAAGCACGCCGCGAACAACCCCGCCGCGTGGTTCTACGGTAAGCCCATCACGCTCGAGGACCACCAGAACTCCCGGTGGATCGCCGAGCCACTGCACCTGCTCGACTGCTGTCAGGAGACCGACGGCGGCCAGGCCCTCGTCATCGTCTCGGCCGAGCGCGCAAGGGATCTGCGTAACAAGCCCGCGATCATCAAGGGTGCCGCGCAGGGTTCGGGCAAGGACCAGCACATGATGACGAGCTACTACCGCCCCGACATCGCCGACATCCCGGAGATGGGTCTCGTCGGTCGTCAGCTCTACGGCCAGAGCGGTCTGACACCGGACGACATCAACGCCGCGATCCTCTACGACCACTTCACCCCTCTGGTGCTCCCGCAGCTCGAGGAACTCGGTTTCTGCCGTACCGGCGAGGCCAAGGACTTCATCCGCGAGGGCAATCTGGAGATCGGTGGACGGCTGCCGAGCAACACGCACGGCGGCCAGGTCGGTGAGGCGTACCTGCACGGCGTCAACGGCATTGCCGAGGCGGTCCGGTTGCTGCGGGGTACGTCCACCAACCAGCCCGAGGGGGTCGAGAACGTGATCGTCACGGCGGGAACCGCGGTTCCCACGAGCGGTCTGATTCTCGGCGCCGCCTGACCCGAAACATCTGGAAGGACCGAAGAATGACGGCAGTGGAGCACAAGCAGGCCGGCGCGTGGCGCGGGGTCGACCTCGGCACCCGCACGGTGACCTACACCGAGCGCGACGCGATCATGTACGCGCTCGCGGTCGGGGCCGAGGCCACCGAGCTGGACCTGGTGTTCGAGGACCGACTGCGCGTGCTGCCGACATTCGCGCTGACGCTGGCGCAGTGGGCCCCCGACGAGCTGGGCTCGCGGGGCGCCTTCGACACCAAGACCGCGCTGCACGGGTCGCAGGAACTGAAGGTGCTCAAGCCCCTGCCGCGCAGCGGTGAGCTGAGCCTGACCGCCTCCGTCGGCGAGGTCTGGGACAAGGGTGCCGCGGCCGTGTTCGAGGTCAAGGTCGAATGCGAGTACTTCGTGGCGACCTGGTCGCTGTTCGCGCCCGGCTACGGCGGATTCGGCGGCGAGCGGGGCCCGTCCAAGCCCCCCGCGCCGGAGGGTGAGCCGAACCTGTCGGCGGAGCTGGCGACCTTCGAGACCCAGGCCGCGCTCTACCGCTTGACCGGCGACCTCCATCACATCCACATCGACCCGGCCGCCGCCGAGCGCATCGGCCAGCCGCGGCCGATCCTGCAGGGCCTGTGCACCCTGGCCGCGAGCACGCTGCCGCTGGCACGCGCACTCGGTGCACACCCCGCCGACCTGGTGGAGTTGTCGGGACGGTTCTCCGCGCCGGTGTTCCCCGGCCAGGCCTTGCCCGTGCGCGGCTGGCGCGACGGCGACGCGGTCGAGTTCGAGGTCGGCTCGGACACCGTGGCGATCGCGGGCGCTCGCGCCCGGTTCGCGGGCTGACCGCGATGGCTGTCGCCAACCCCGCCGACTTCGCAGGCAAGTCGGTCCTGATCACCGGGGGCACGAAGGGGATCGGCCGCGTCACCGCGGAGACGTTCCTCGCGGCGGGCGCGCAGGTGACGGTCTGCGCGCGAAGCGAACCCGAGACGGTGCCCGAGGCCGACGGTCGACGGGCGGCGTTCCTGCCCGTGGACGTCCGCGACGCCGACGGGGTGCGCGCCATGGTCGAGAGCGCACATGCCGCGATGGGCGGGCTCGACGTGCTGATCAACAACGCGGGCGGCTCGCCCGATGCCGACGCGGCCGAGGTCTCGCCCCGGTTCGTCGAGAAGATCGTCGCGTTGAACCTGTTGGCGCCCTTCTATGTTGCGCAGGCCGCGAACCGGCTGATGCAGGCGCAGGAGGACGGTGGGTCGATCATCAACATCGGCTCGGTCTCCGCGCACGACCCGCAACCCGGCACCGCCGCGTACTCGGCGGCCAAGGGTGGGCTGCTGGTGCTGACGAGGGCGCTGGCGCTCGAGTGGGCGCCCAAGGTCCGGGTCAACCACATCACCACCGGGCTGATCCGCACCGAGGCCGCGGCGTCGGTGTACGGCGAGGACGGGGGAGCGGCGGTCGCCCGCACGCTGCCGATCGGCCGGATGGCGGTGCCTGCGGACATCGCGGGCGCTTGCCTGTTCCTCGGTGGGTCGTTGTCCTCGTACGTGAACGGGGCCGATATCGCCGTTCACGGCGGCGGCGAGTACCCGGCGCGCTACATTGCCACCCATCCCGAGCTCGGCTGAGCCACAAGCACTCTCACAGATCGGAGCACTGGCACATGGGGACTCTCGAGGGAAAGGTCGCGCTGATCACCGGCGCGGGTCAGGGAATCGGTCAGGGCATCGCGTTCGCCCTCGCCAAGGAGGGCGTCGCGATCGCGGTGGCCGGCCGGACCGAATCCAAGCTCGACACCACGGTCGCGGCCATCCGTGAGTTCGGCGGCACCGCGATCCCGGTGCGCTGTGACGTCTCCGACGGCGACGACATCACGGCGGCCGTGGACAAGACCGTCACCGAACTGGGCGGCATCGACATCCTGGTGAACAACGCCAACGACAGCAGGCCCGGCCCGCTGCTCAAGGTCAAGGACGACGACTTCAAGCGCGCCTTCGCCTCCGGACCCCTCGCGACCCTCCGGTTGATGCAGGCCTGCCACCCGCACATGAAGGCGCGCGGCGGCGGCTCCGTCATCAACCTGGTGACCTCGGCGGCGGTTCGCTGGGACGCCAGCAACTACGGCGTGTACGGCGCCATCAAGGAGGGCATGCGGGTGCTCACCCGGGCCGCCGCAGGCGAGTGGGGCGCCGACGGGATCCGCGTGAACAACGTCGCCCCGCACGCGCTCACGCCGGCGCTGGAGTGGTGGATGGACAAGAACCCGGAGGAAGCCGCCGAGTTCGTCGCCGGCATCCCGCTCGGCCGCGTCGGCGAGCCGGAGGCGGACATCGGCAGGGCGGTGGTGTTCCTGGTCGGCGAGGACGCCCGCTACCTCACCGGCGCCACCATCCCGCTCGACGGCGGCCAATCCCGCTGGGGATAGGCGCCTCCTGCGCCCGTGAGTCCTTCTGGTCCCCCTTGGGGCCGGAGGACTCACGGGGCGAAGTCGTCACTCTCAGTTTCCTGCCAGTTTCCCTGGGTAAATTCCCGCGGATGCGTGAACGCCTCCCCTCCCCGCCGCGGCATTGGCCGCTCGCCGTTGCCGCCCTGATCCTCGCCGTCGGGATCCTTGCGGTGTTCGGCCCGTCCGAGGTCGCCACCAACCCGGTCTTCGGCGCCTCGACGTCGCTGTACCGACAGGTGGACGCCGTCACCAGCACGTGGCCGAGCGAGATGGGCACCCTCACCGAGCTGGCGGCGGAGGTGCTGCTGCTGGCGCTCGCGGCGATGCTCGCGGCGGCACTGTGGTGGGGCCGCGGCGACACGCACTCCCTTGCGGTCGGGCTCGCGGGCGGGGCGGGCGCGGCCGCGTCGGCACTGGCGACACTGGCGGTCAAATCGGTGGTGACCGAGGAAAGGCCGTGCACCGCCGTCCCCGGTGTACACGCTCTCGCGGAGTGTCCGCCGCTCGGCGACTGGTCCTTCCCCAGCAACCACTCCGGCATCGCCGCCGCGCTGGCGACCGCGGTGGTGCTCGCCAGCTATGCGGCGCGCCGGGTGTGGCTCTGCGTGCTCGCCGCCGCGACCGCGGTCGTGGTCGCGATGCTGCGCGTGGTCAGTGGCGTGCACTACCCGCACGATGTGGCGGCGGGCCTGGTGTTCGGCGCGTCGATCGCGGCGGCGGTCGCGATCGTGCTGACCCCGGTGACCGCGCAGCTGGTGCGGCGGGTCGGCCTGGGCACAAGGCAGCCCGTGCGCGGTTAGCGAGTCTTGGGACTCGGCAACCACGCACGGGCGCGCAGCGCCTTTGCCACGCCGAGCATCTCGTCGACATCGGTGATCTTGACGCGCGGGCGCCCCGAGGCGGCGCCCCTGGCGCGCTCGGCTGCATCGATCGCCTGCCAGCCGCGGTAGTCGATCCGGGCGGGCTGACGCTGCGCGACCAGCTTGGTCAGGTCCTTGCGGCTGCCGACCGGTCGGCTGAGGCTGCCGGACTGGAAGTCCTCGAGCAGCCCGCGGACGGTTTCCTTGGCGCAGGCCTTGTTGGTCCCGATCACGCCCGACGGTCCGCGCTTGATCCAGCCGGTGACGTAGACGCCGTCGACGGGCGCACCCCCGGCGGACTCGAGCACCCTGCCGTTGTCGTTCGGGATGGTGCCGCGGCGCTCGTCGAACGGGACGCCCGCGAGCGGACGCCCGCGGTAGCCGATCGAGCGCAGTACCAGGGAGGCGTCCATCGTCTCGGAGTCCGCGGTCGGCCGGGCGCTCGGCGCGCCGTCGGCGCCGGCGACCAGCTCGTTGCGCGCGACGGTGACGGCCTCGACGCGCTCGGTGCCGAGCAGGCCCGTCGGAGAGGCCAGGTAGCGGAAGACGATCCGCTTGTGGCCGGGAGTGCTCGTGCGTTCGGCGAATTCGCGCGCGAGTTGCACCTTGAACTCGGTGGACGGCTCGTACTCGCCGCCCTCGAGCAGGCGGGCGCTGAGCTCGTCGAGCTCGAGCTCGACCGGGTCGATCACCACGTCGACATTCTCGAGCTCACCGAGGGCGAGGAATTCGGGGGTGGAGTACGCGGCCTGGGCGGGCCCGCGACGCCCGAGCAGCACAACCTCGCGGATGTTGCTGTGGCGCAGGGCCTCCAGCGCGTGATCGGCGATGTCGGTCTCGGCGAGCTCGGCGACGTCCATGGTGAGCACGCGGGCGACGTCGATCGCGACGTTGCCGTTGCCGACGATGACCGCGCGCTCGCCGGACAGGTCGAAGTCGCGGTCGGCGTAGTCCGGGTGGCCGTTGTACCAGGCCACGAACTCGGTGGCGGCGTGGCTGCCGGGCAGGTCCTCGCCCGGGATGTCGAGTCTGCGGTCGCTGGAGGCGCCAACCGCATAGATCACCGCGTGGTGGTTGGCCATCAGCTCGTCGTGGCTCAGGTGCTTGCCCACCTCGACGTTGAGGTGGAACTGGAAGCCGTCCTTGGCCGCCGTCCACTCGAACGCGTCGGTGATGACCTTGGTGCCGGGATGGTCGGGTGCGACCCCCGCGCGGATCAGCCCCCACGGGGTCGGCAGCTTCTCGAACACCTCGACCTCGACGTCCGAGTGCACCAGGAGCTGCTCGGCGGCGTACGACGCGGCAGGCCCCGCGCCGACGATCGCGACGCGCAGGGTGCCGAGATCGACGCGCTTGGCCTCGGTCGGTTGGAGGGGCTTCCAGCCCTCCTGCAGCGGGTACTTCTCGTAGTAGTTCGCGTTGATCTCCGCGTATCGCGCATCCGCCTCGGACAGCTGGTCCTCGGGGAAGATCGCGGCGACCGGGCAGGCGTCCACGCAGGCCCCGCAGTCGATGCACGTGTCCGGCTCGATGTACAGCATCTCGGTGGTCCGGAACTGCGCCTCGTCCGGCGTCGGGTGAATGCAGTTCACCGGACAGGTCGCAACGCAGGAGGCGTCGTTGCAGCACGCCTGGGTGATCACGTATGCCATGGGAGTCGTTCCTAGGTGCGGGAGCTGGGACTGCGGGGCGGATCGCCGGTCGGGCTCGGACCGTCCGCGCGATCAGAGCAGGTTGACCCGCTTGTAGAGGCGCTTGGACGGACCGCCGACGAGGCCGGCGCTGTCGAGGAACTGCATGAGCTTGGTGCCCGACGTGCGGACCTTGTCCTTGTAGTGCGGGTTGGCCTTGGCCTCGGCGATGGCGCGCTCGGGCTCGAGGCCGGCGTTCGCGTAGACGTCCTTGCGGATCATCGACTTCATCACGAAGTAGACGACGACGGCGGTGTTGAGCCGCTCGATCTGCAGGCGGGTCCAGCTCGCGCCCTGTAGGCGGCGGCCGACCTCCTCGCGGGCGAAGCGGATGTGCCGGGCCTCCTCGAGGACGTGGATCTTGCTCACCGTGCGGGTGACGGGCTGCACGCGCTCGTCCTTCATGAAGTCGCGCTGCATCATGTCGAGGATCTCCTCGGCGGCCATCACGCTGGCGTACGCGTTGGCGCCCTTGAAGAATCCGCCCCAGATCCGGCCGAGCTTGTGGATGACGGGGTGCGGGCCGTAGCTGGGCATGCCGAATCGCTCGCCTGCCCGGGCGAACATCACCGAGTGGCGGCACTCGTCGGCGACCTCGGTGAGGGCGAACTGCACGTGGCGGGAGTGCTTGTCGCGGCCGTAGACGTCGCGCAGCAGCATCTGCATGAGCAGGATCTCGAACCACAGGCCGACGCTGGAGACGCTGGCCGCCTCGTGCTTGGTGAGCTCGACCTTCTGCTCGAGGGTCATCTCCTCCCACAGCGCGGTGCCGTAGAGGGTGCTCCATTCGGGGGTGAGGCCGTACTTGTCGTCCGGTACCGGTGCCTCCCAGTCCACCTCGATCATCGGGTCGTAGGACTTGCGGGCGGAGGACGCCAGCAACCGCTTCGCCGTTTCCTCGCGGTCGGAGATCGCGGGGCGCTGCAGCGGCATCGCGGTTGTCATGAGCAGTCCTCCATTTGTGTGACACCGAGTAACAGGTACTGCGACTGTACATCTACCCCCGTGGTGTGACAACTGTCACCGGACAGCTGTCCGGTGGAGAGGAGTTTGGTCACCCGAACTTCCTGATATGGTCTTGCGAACTAGAGTGGTGGATGCACGAATCGACAGGGGAGACGGCGTTGTCAGTGGAGGAGCTCGGCGCCGCGACGCCGGAGCGAGCGCCAAGGCGTACCGGCTCGGCCAAGGGCCGTCTCATCGCGCTGGCCGGGCCCGCATTCGTCGCCGCGATCGCGTACGTCGACCCGGGCAACGTCGCCTCGAACCTGACGGCGGGCGCCAAGTACGGCTATCTGCTGGTGTGGGTGCTGGTGCTGGCCAACGCGATGGCCGTGCTGGTGCAGTACCTGTCCGCGAAGCTGGGCCTGGTCACCGGGCGCTCGCTCCCGGAGCTGCTCGGCGATCGACTCCGCCCCGCTCAGCGCAAGGCCTTCTGGGTCCAGGCCGAACTGGCCGCGGTCGCCACCGACCTCGCCGAGGTGATCGGCGGCGCGATCGCCCTCAACCTGCTGTTCGGGGTGCCGCTGCCGCTCGGCGGCCTCATCACCGGCGTCGTCTCGATGGCGATCCTCGCCACCCAGAGCCGCGGCCAGCGGACCTTCGAGTTCGTCGTGATGAGCATGCTCGCGATCATCACGCTCGGCTTCGTCAGCGGGCTGGCGTTCACCGACGTGTCGGGCGGCGAGGCGCTGGCGGGCCTGGTTCCGCGCTTCGAGGGCACCGAGACCGTACTGCTGGCGGCGAGCATGCTCGGCGCCACCGTGATGCCGCACGCGATCTACCTGCACTCGGCGCTCGCGCGCGATCGGCACGGCCGCGACATCGAGCCGGGCAGGCTGCCCCGGTTGCTCAAGGCCACCAAGATCGATGTCGTTGGCGCGCTGATCGTCGCAGGCTCGGTAAACATCGCGATGCTGCTGCTGGCCGCGTCCGCGCTGCGCGGGATCGAGGGCACCGACACCATCGCGGGCGCGCACGCGGCCATCTCCGGCGCCCTCGGCCCCGCGGTCGCGGTGATCTTCGCGATCGGCCTGCTCGCCTCGGGTCTCGCGTCCACCTCCGTCGGCTGCGCCGCGGGCGCCGAGATCATGTCGGGCCTGCTGCACTTCCGGATCCCGATGCTGCTGCGCCGGATCCTGGTGCTGATCCCGGCGCTGGTCGTGCTCGCCATGGGCGCCGATCCGACGCTGTCGCTGGTGATCAGTCAGGTGGTGCTGAGCTTCTGTATCCCGTTCGCGCTCGTGCCGTTGGTGCGGATGACCTCCGAGCGCGGGCTGATGGGCGAGCACCTCAACCGGCGCGGTACCACCGTCGCGGCCTGGGCGGCGACGGCCGTCATCGTCGCCCTGAACCTCGCGCTGCTGGTTCTCACCGTCACCGGCGCCTGACGCTCACCCGCCCGGGAACGCACCCCCCCAGAGGCGCCGGATCACTCGGGTTCGGCCGCCGCGACCAGCTCCGTCGGTGCCGCCTCGGCATCGGTTCCTGCGGTCCGCACGCGTCCCGGTGCCCAGACGCCGACGAGCACCGCCGACACCAGCATCACCGCGGCCAGGACATACGACGAGTGCGACATTCCGGCCATGAAGGCGTCGCGAGCGAAATCGGCGAGCTGCTCGCCTTGCGGGCCAGCACGTTTGGCGACCTCGAGCGCCGAAGCCAGTGACGCCCCGACCGGCTCCTTGGCGACCTCCGGCACCGCGGCGACGGCGGGAGCGATCTCGCGGGTGTAGGTGGCGGCGAGCAGGCTGCCCGCCACCGCGATGCCGATCGCCGCGCCGATCTCGCGCGCGGTGTCGTTGACCGCGGAGGCGACGCCCTGCTTGTCGTCCGGCGTGTTCTCCATGATCGAGGTGGTGGCAGGCGCCGAGCACAGACCGAGGCCGGCGCTGAACATCAGCAACGCCACCACCGCCTGGCCGTACCCGCCGTCGATGTCCAGCCCGCCGAGCAGGATCAGGCCGACCCCGGCCAGCGCAAGTCCGCACAGTGCCAGCGCGCGCTGGCCGACCCTCGGGATCAGCCACGGCGTGATCGCGGAGACCGCGACCATCGGAACGACCATGGGCGCCAGTGCGATTCCGGCCTGCAACGGGCTGTAGCCGAGCACGAGCTGCATGTACTGGATGACCAGGAAGAACAATCCGAAGGAGGCGAGGAACTGCAGGGTCAGTGAGGCCGCACCAGCGCCGAACCCGCGCACGCCGAACAGTCGGACGTCGAGCAGGGGATGCGCGCGTCGCATCTCGACGATCGCGAACGCGACAGCCGCGAGCAGCCCGCCGACCACCGCGAGCAGCACGACGGGGTCGAGCCAGCCGCGGGCCGGACCCTCGAGCAGGCCGAGCACGACCAGTCCCACGGCCGCGACGGCGAGCACCGCGCCGAGTAGGTCGAACGGCGGCGAGTCCTCTTCGCGCGACGAGGGCACCGTCCAGGCGATCGCGAACAGGGCGACCGCGGCCGCGGCGAACCCGACGAAGATCGACTGCCACTGCCATTTCTCGAGCAGCAGGCCGGACACCAACAGACCCGCGATGCCGCCGGACGCCGCGACGCCCGCCCAGATCGCGACGCCGCGGGACCGCTGCTCGGGCGGGAAGCTCGCGGTCAGCAGGGACAGGGTCGCGGGCATCACCAGTGCCGCGCCGATCCCCGCGATCGCCCGCGAGCCGATCAGCCACTGCGGGGAGTCGAGCCAGATCGGCAGCGCGGAGGCCGCCGCGAAGATCAGCAGCCCGACCAGCAGCACCCCGCGACGGCCGTATCGGTCGCCGAGTGCCCCGGCGGGCAGCAGCAGCGCGGCCAGCGTCAGGGTGTAGCCGTCGACGATCCAGGTCAGTTCGCTCTGGGTGGCGCCGGTGTCGAGCGCGAGGGCGGGCAGCGCCGAGTTCAGTCCGGCCGCCGCCGCGATGACCATCGCCACGGCCGAGCACACCACGGTGAGCGTCCATACTTCTCGTGCGGACATCTTGGTCCTGGCGGACTCGGTCGGACGGTTCATCAGCGCCTCCGGTGGAGAAAACAAGACTGTCAGTATCGTTTGAAGACCGACGGTTCCACAACCCCGCAGTCATTGGAGGTGGCATGGGCGACGAGCCCGCCGAGGCGGCCGAAACCGATTCCCGCGAGGACCCCCGCAAGGTCCGCTCGCGTGCGCGACTGCTCGACGCGGCCACCGCGCTGTTGGCCAAGGGCGGCACCGAGGCCGTCACCATCGACGCGGTGACCAGGGCGGCCAGGGTGGCCCGCGCGACGCTGTACCGGCACTTCGACAGCGGAACCGAACTGGTCGCGGCCGCGTTCGGCCGGCTGATCTCGCCTGCGGCGACGGTGCCGGAGGGCGGTGACCTGCGGGCGCAGCTCATCGCTCTGCTCACGGACCAGGCGCGGCTGATCGAGGCCGCACCGATGCAGCTGACCGCGCTGTGCTGGCTCGGGATGGGGCCCGGGCTCGACGAACGCGCCGCCAAGGAGGGCGCGGGCGGTGCCGATCGCCCGGAGCTGCGCTCGTTGCGCAGCCAGATCGCCGAACAGTACCGGACCCCGTTCGACAGGATCTTCGCGACCGCGGAGGCAAGGGCTCTGCTCGGGGACACCGACTACGAGCTGGCCCTGGCGCAGCTCCTCGGCCCGTTGGTGTTCACCAAACTCGCGACGCTGCGGCCGCTCGGCCCCGAGGCCTGCGCGAGGATCGTCGACGACTTCCTGGCGGCCCGCGCGTCGGCGGGACAATCCTCCACCCTCTAAAGGCTGGGTGCCGACGCAGTCGCGGATCTATGATCGAAGGCACCCCACGGCTCGATCGTGAGGCCCAGCCGACAAAACCAGTCGATCATCAATGGTGAGATGGGGCCGAGACATGACGACGACAGACGTCCGGAGGGGACAGACGATGTTGAAAAGACTCGCAGTGCTATTCGCCATGGTGGCGGCCATGGTCGCCCTCGTCGGAGTCGGCCCCGCGGCGGCCGCCGGTCCAGCGGTGCTCGGAGGTGGATCCGGGATCATCGTCGGCGGTGAGGCGATGTGCACGCTGACCACCATCGGGCACGACGGAGCGGGTCGACTGGTCGGTATCACGGCAGGACACTGCGGCGAGCCGGGCATGGCAATCACGTCCTCGCACAACGAGGAAGCCGGCATCGTCGGCCACATGGTCAGCAAGAGCACCCAGTGGGACTACGCGGTGATCGAGTTCAACCCGGCCAAGGTCGTCCCGGTCAACCGGGTCGGCGGCGTCACCATCACCGGCATCGGCGCACCGGCCAACTTCCCGGACATCGTGTGCAAGGAGGGCCTGCGCACCGGCAACACCTGCGGTATCACGTGGGGTGACCTGGTCCAGACCAACGAGACGTGGACCCAGATGTGCGTTATCGAGGGTGACTCCGGAAGCCCGGTTGTCCGGGGCACTACCCTGGTCGGCATGGTCAACGCCTACGTGGGATTCGCATGCATCGGACCGGAACTCGGCACCAATATCGATGTGATCATGGCCGACATCAACGCCCGTGGTGGCGTTGGCGCGGGCTATCGCCCGATCTAACCCGGAATGCCACCACGTAAGCGAAGCGGCGACGGCCTCACCGCACAGAACCTGATCGAGCTGACCGAGGCACTCGCCGCGGGGAAGCGCGCCACCGTCTACCTGATCGAACCCACACCGAGCCTGAACCTGGCCGCGGGCTGTTCCGCGCGCGTGCTCTCCGTGCAGGGCACCACGCTGATGCTGCGGCCGAAGGGCGTCAACGACGAGTTGCCGTTCGAGGCCGATGAGCTCCGGCTGACCCGGATCCCCGCGGCCCCGGCAAAGGCGAAGGGCGCCAAGGCTGCTCCCGCCAAGGTTGCTCCCGCCAAGGCGGCCGCCGCGAAGGCCACGCCGACGAAGGCCACACAGGCGAAGGCTGAACCGGCGACGACGGCCCCTGTGAAGGCCGCAGGCCCGGCGAAGACCGCGCAGCCCGCGGCACCTGCACCAACCCCGACCCGATCGAAGGCGCCCGTGACCGCACCGAAGACCCCCGCATCGATGACGCTCGCGCCGAAGCCGGAATCGGCTCACCAGGACGGACCGGCGGCCACGCCCGCGAAACGTGTACGCCGGCCGAAGGATCCGACGAGCGTGAGCGTCACCCTGCACGCCGAGGCGGGCAACGAGTGGACGGTCACCGTGACCCACGGCGAGCGGCGCCCTGGCCGCGCGGCCCCCGTGTCGGCCGATGCGGTGGAGCGAGCGGTGCGCGAGCTCGGTGATCCCGCTGCCGAACAGGCGGTGGCTTCCGTGCTCACCGCGGCGCGCGATGCCGCCGCCAAGCGGGTCGAGGAACTGAGCAGGCAGCTCGCCGAGGCGCAGAGCACGCTGGACGCGCTCGGCGCCGACGGCGTCTGATCGAACCAGCGCCGACGGGCGCCTGATCGCAGCGGAGGTATCTCGATGTCCGTGCCCCAGAGCGTCTCCCAGCTGTTCTCGCTCGACTCGCTGCTCGACGACGAGGAGCTGGCGATCCGGGACACCGTCCGCAGGTTCGCCGCGGAGCGGATCCGGCCGCACGTCGCGGGGTGGTTCGAGCAGGGCACGCTGCCTGCGCGTGAGCTCGCGGCCGAGCTGGGCGGGATGGGGCTGCTCGGCATGCACCTCGACGGCTACGGCTGTGCAGGCACGAGCGCGACGGCCTACGGACTGGCCTGCCTGGAGCTCGAGGCCGTCGACTCGGGCGTCCGGAGCCTGGTGTCGGTGCAGGGGTCGCTGGCGATGTTTGCAATCCACCGCTTCGGTTCGGAGGAGCAGAAGCAGCAGTGGTTGCCGCGGATGGCCGCTGGGGAGGCGCTCGGCTGCTTCGGGCTGACCGAACCCGACTTCGGCTCCAACCCCGCGGGGATGCGCACCTCCGCCAAGCGGGACCGCGGCGACTGGGTGCTCAGCGGCACCAAGATGTGGATCACGAACGGATCGGTCGCCGACGTCGCCGTGGTGTGGGCGCGCACCGACGACGGCATCCGCGGATTCCTGGTCCCCACGGACAGCCCCGGATTCTCGGCCCCCGAGATCAAACACAAGCTGTCCCTGCGGGCCTCGGTCACCGCGGAGCTCGTGCTCGAGGACGTGCGGCTCCCCGAATCGGCGATGCTGCCCGAGGCGCGCGGGCTGTCGGGACCGCTCAGCTGCCTCGGCGAGGCCCGGTTCGGCATCGTCTTCGGTGCGCTCGGAGCCGCCCGCGACTGCCTGGAGACCGCGATCGACTACGCGGGCAGCCGCGAGGTCTTCGACAAGCCGCTGGCCGCATTCCAGCTGACCCAGGCGAAGCTGGCCGACATGGCGCTCGAGCTCGGCAAGGGGCAGCTGCTGGCGCTGCACCTGGGGCGGCTCAAGGATCGCCACGAGTTGCGTGCGGAGCAGGTGAGCCTCGGCAAGCTCAACAGCGTCCGTGAGGCCATCGCGATCGCCCGCGAATGCCGGACCATCCTCGGCGCCAACGGCATCACCCTCGAGTACCCGGTGCTGCGGCACGCCAACAACCTGGAGTCGGTCCTCACCTACGAGGGCACCTCCGAGATGCACCAACTGGTGATCGGGCAGGCGCTGACAGGCGCGTCGGCGTTCCGGTAGCCGCTGCGGGCCTTGTGCTCGCCATCGCGGACGCGCACGCTGAGTCGGGGGGCCGTGACGCGAGCGGAGCCGGACATGGACACAGAGACGACCGAGATCGCACCGGATGTCTACCGATTCTCGACCTACGTCAGCGACGCCAACCTGGTCATGAACCAGTACCTGATCGACGGTGACGAACCCCTGCTGTTCCACATGGGCCAGCGCGCGCTGTTCCCTTTCACCTCCGCGGCGGTCGGCCGGGTGCTCCCACTCGAGCGGCTGCGGTGGATCACGTTCGGCCACGTCGAGGCCGACGAGTGCGGGTCGATGAACTCGTGGCTGGCGGCCGCGCCCAACGCGGAGGTCGCACACGGCGCGCTGAGTTGCTTTGTCCAGGTCGACGATCTGGCGGACCGGCGGCCCCGACCGCTGCAGGACGGCGAGGTGATCGAGGTGGGCGCTCGGCGCGTGCGTCACATCGACACCCCGCACGTGCCGCACGGCTGGGACGCCTGCCTGGTATACGAGGAGACGACGTCGACGCTGCTGTGCGGCGATCTGTTCTCCGCGTTCGGCAGGCACCCCGCCGTCACGGACAGCGAGATCGTCGGCCCCACGCTGGCGGGGGAGGAGATGGCGCACCCGACGGCGCTGACCCCCGCCCTCGGCCCGACCATCCGGGGGCTCGCCGACCTAGCGCCCAGGACCCTCGGGCTCATGCACGGACCCGCGTACACCGGGGACTGCGCAGGCGCGCTGCGGGAGCTGGCGGCGGCCTACGAGGAGCTGCTCGAGGCGGAGGGGGAGCGACTGCGCGGGCAGGGGTGAACGCGGCAGTCCCCTGCCCGGCCGGTCAGGCGCTGAGCGCCTGGTCGACGGCCCGGTACCCGATGGGTTCGCCCCCGAGCGCGTCGAGCCGCGCGTGTAGCCCGGACCGCACTGCCGGCCATTCCGCGCGGAGCACCGAGTAGATCGCGGTGTCGCGCCAGGCGCCGTCCGCTCTCCGCTTGTCTCGCCTGAGCACGCCCTCGAGCACGGCGCCCAGCCGCTCGATGGCCGAGCGCGAGCGGACGTTCGCGGCGTCGGCCTGGATCTTGACGCGGCCGAAGCCGCTCTCGAAGGCGAGCCCGAACAGCAGGAGCTTCGCCTCGGGATTGACCGCGCTGCCCCAGACCCGGGGATCGTAGGCGGTCCAGCCGATGTGTGCGGATTCGGTGGCCTCGTCGAAGTCGCCGAGGGAGGTGGTGCCGACGAGGGCGCCGTCGTGCGCGCCACCGCGGACCCGGACCCCGTAGACGTTGCAGCGGTCGAACTGCAGGTACTCCCTCGCCCAGGCCAGGAAGTCGTCCCGGTCGGGCCGGTAGCCCGCGCTGCCGCCGCCGAAACCGCCCGCGAACACCCGGGGGTCCGCGATCGCCGTACAGAGCTCGGGAAGGTCTGCGGGAGAAAGGGGTTCGAGACAGATGTACCGGCCGCGCAGGGGCGCGGCCTGGGGACGTACTGCTGGCATGGGCCGCAGTGTGCAGGTCAGAGGTGACGGGCCGGTGAATACAGATTTGACGCTCGGCGACGGTCCGGCTCAGGTGTCGTGTGCTCGCCGCAGCGCGTATGCCTTGAGACGGCTGAACCCACGCACACGCAGCGACCGCAGCGACCTGAGCTCGAGATCGTCCTCACCCTCCAGCGCCGCGGCGAGCGTGGCGTCGACCAGCACGGCCCCGGGCCGGGCCGAACTGGTCAGGCGCGCAGCGATGTTCACCACGGACCCGTACACATCACCGAATCTCAGCAGGACCGGGCCCATGGCCAGGCCGACCCGGAGGGCGGGCAGGTCCACGGTGGCGAGGGCGGCATCCTGCAGCGCGAGCGCGATCCGCGCGGCGTCGGCGGGGTCCTCGACCGCGAACATCACCTCGTCACCGAGGTTCTTGATCACCCAACCGCGCCCCTGGTTGATCACCGTCATCGCGGTCGACTCGAAGTCCTCGAGCAGGCGGGTCAGTTCATCGATGTCGATGCGCCGGGTCAGGCTGGTGTAGCCGACCATGTCCGCGAATCCGATCACCAGGGTGCGGCTGTCGGTGCCGTCGCCCGCGCTGTCGAGAAACCGTGCGGCGTTGGAGGCGAGGTGCCTGCGCCACACATACGACTGCAGCTTCTCCAGCGCAGGCAGCATCTGTTCGGCGACCAGGGTCGCCTGTGCCGCGACGGCGAGGACGTCGGCCTGATCGGATCCGCCCGCCTGTTTCACCCGGTCGAGGATGTGGCTGTTGAGCAGCCCGAGCTGCCACTCCGCCAGCCGCGCGAAGGACTGTCCCAGCGCTCGGGTGACCGGCACCTCGAGCTCGGCGTCGATGATTCCCATGTCGACCAGCGAGGTGATGGTGCGCAGGGCGTCGACGTCCACATCGGTGAACATCGGCGTGTCCGGGTTCGAGTCCACCGCGAAGCCCATCGCCACCCACAGCCGTTGTGCGCGTTCGAGGGGCACGCCTGCCGCCGCGGTCGCCTGCGCGCGCGTGTACTTGACGTCGCCGCCGAGCAGGTTCCGCTCCACCTCCGCCTGGATCAGTGCGAATTCGGGCGGGGTGGGGCGGCCGTTCGCGGTGTCCTCAGCCACACACGGCTCCGCGCGACGCCGAGCCGACCAGCTTCGAGTACTTGGCCAGCACGCCCCTTGTGTAGCGAGGCGGCAGCGCCGACCAGCCCTCCGCCCGCCGCGTCAGCTCGGTCTCCTCGACCATCACGTCCAGCCTGCCCGACGCCACGTCGAGCCGGATCTGGTCGCCGTCGCGCACGAACGCGATCGGGCCACCGTCGACGGCCTCGGGCGCCACGTGCCCGACGCACAGCCCGGTGGTGCCGCCGGAGAAGCGGCCGTCGGTGAGCAGCAGTACGTCCTTGCCGAGGCCCGCGCCCTTGATGGCCGCGGTGATCGCGAGCATCTCCCGCATGCCGGGCCCGCCCTTTGGCCCCTCGTACCTGATCACGACGGCGTCGCCCGAGGTGATGGTGCCGTCCTCGAGGGCGTCGAGTGCGGCCCGTTCACGATCGAAAACCCTTGCCGTGCCGGTGAACACGTCGGACTCGAAACCGGCCGACTTGACCACCGCGCCGCCGGGCGCCAGCGACCCGCGCAGGATCGTGATGCCGCCGGTCGGGTGGATCGGTGCGCTCATCGCCCGGACCACCTTGCCGTCGGGGTCGGGCGGGGCGATCTCGGCGAGGTTCTCCGCCACCGTGCGCCCGGTGACGGTCATGCAGTCGCCGTTCAGCAGGCCCGCATCGAGCAGGGCCTTCATCATCACCGGCACGCCGCCGATGCGATCGATGTCCGTCATCACATGCTTGCCAAAGGGTTTCACGTCGGCCAGGTGCGGGACGCGGGCGCCGACGCGGGCGAAATCGTCCAGGCTCAGGTCGACGCTCGCCTCGTGTGCGATCGCGAGCAGGTGCAGGACCGCGTTGGTGGACCCGCCGAAGGCCATCACCACCGCGATCGCGTTCTCCAGCGATTCCTTCGTGATGATGTCCGAGGTGGTGATCCCGCGTCGGAGCAGCTCGACCACGGCCTCGCCGCTGCGCCGGGCGTAGCCGTCGCGTCGCCGGTCGGTGGCGGGCGGTGCCGCGCTGCCGGGCAGCGACATGCCCATCGCCTCTGCCGCGCTGGCCATCGTGTTGGCCGTGTACATCCCGCCGCAGGCGCCCTCGCCGGGACAGATGGCCCGCTCGATCGCGTCCACGTCCTCGCGGCTCATCAGCCCGCGCGAGCACGCGCCGACCGCCTCGAACGCGTCGATGATCGTCACCTCGCGCTCGCTGCCGTCCGACAGCTTCGCGATGCCGGGCAGGATCGAGCCGGCGTAGAGGAAGACGCTGGCGAGGTCGAGCCGTGCCGCGGCCATCAGCATCCCCGGCAGCGACTTGTCGCAACCGGCGAGCAGGACCGAGCCGTCGAGCCGCTCGGCCTGCATCACCGTCTCGACGCTGTCGGCGATGACCTCGCGGGAGACCAGCGAGAAGTGCATGCCCTCGTGACCCATCGAGATGCCGTCCGAGACCGAGATGGTGCCGAACTCGAGGGGATAGCCGCCGCCCGCGAACACGCCGTCCTTGCATGCCTTGGCGAGCCTGTCGAGCGAGAGGTTGCAGGGGGTGATCTCGTTCCACGAGGACGCCACCCCGATCTGCGACTTGCCCCAGTCGGCATCGCCCATGCCGACCGCCCGCAGCATGCCGCGCGCGGCGGTCTTCTCGAGGCCGTCGGTGACGTCGCGGCTGCGGGGCTTGATGTCGGGGGCGTTCGGGTCAGTGGGCACGCTCATCATCATCCTCCGGTCGGTCCGGTGTTGGCACGGAACGGGCATCGCGCCCCGTGAGGGCCAGCAGGCGCACCTGCAGCGGCGCGTCGTTCGGCACCGCGACGGGAGGTGCGAACAGTCCACTGGCACTCAGCATCTCGCGCTGCGCCTCGGCCTCCTCCCAGACCGCGGCGACCAGCTCGGGGTCTAGGTCCTCGTCGAGGCCTGCCGCCCTGGCCAGGTCCCAGCTGTGCACGGTCACGTCGAACACCTGCTCGCGCAGGTACCGCTCGAGGGCCACTGTGCCGTACGAGAGGTGCACCTCGGTGGCGGGCGGAGCCACGGCCCACGCCGCGGTCGCCAGCCCCGAGTAGCGCCGCCACTCCGCGACGAGGTCGTCGCCGAGCGGGTGCACGTGCGCCTGCGCCTTCGCGACGGTGAGCCCACCGAGCAGCGGCGGCACCCACTGCTGCTCGGCGATCACGTGCCGCACCAATTGCTCGGTGTCCCAGTCGCTGTCGGGGGTCGGGGCGGACCAGTCGGTGACCGCCTCGATGCGGGTCCCGAACTCGACGTGGGAGCGGCGTTGCAGTTCCAGCCATCCCAGCGCCATGTCAGGCTCCTCGGGTTCTCACTGTCCGGCCGGTGGCTGGATCACGCTGAAGACCGCCCCCTGTGGGTCCGACACCACGGCCATCCGGCCGACCTCGGGCACGTCGAACGGCTCGGCCAGGACCTTGCCGCCGGACGCCCTGATCGCCGCGACGGTGTCGTCGGCGTTCTCGGTGGCGAAGTAAATGTGCCAGTGGGCGGGGATACCCGGCACCCGGGGCCGGGCGCAGCCGCCGACCTGATCCTCGCCGACCTGGAGCACCGTGTACTGCCCGCCCTCCATGTCCGTGGTCGTCCCGGTGAGGCCGAGCACGGCCTCGTAGAACGGGAGCGCCTCGTCCGGCGCGGCGGTGATCAGCTCGTTCCAGATCAGCGTGCCCGCCTCGTTGACGAGTCCCGCACCGATGTGGGTGCCTGCCTGCCACAGGCCGACCGCGGCGCCGACCGGGTCGACGACGAACGCCATCCGGCCCGACGGGTCGATGTCGAAGGGGCCGGCCAACACCCGGCCGCCCGCGGCGGTCACCCGCGCGGTGGCCGCGTCGACATCGTCGACCGCAAGGTAGGTATTCCACACCGGCGGCAGGTCCTCCGGGACATCGGGCGGCATCGCGGAGGCCGCGGCGACGTACTCGCCGCGCAGCTTCGCCATCGAGTAGATGCCACCCTCGGCGGTCGGCATGTCCTCGAACTCCCAGCCGAAGAGCCCGGCGTAGAACGCCTTCGCGGCCTCGGGGTCGGTGGTGGACAGGTCGACCCAGCTCGGGGTTCCCTGCTTGTAGCTCGAACGAGTCGGCATGTCTGCTCCTCTGGTTTCACAGATGGTTCGAAGCTCACCGACCACGCTTCCAGCCGTGGTGTCGTTTGGGAAGACCGAACGGTGTCAGAGTGCCCGGCACGACTCCTGCAGCTGGGCCACCAGTGTCTGGTTCGCGTCGACCGCGCCGCCGCCGACGAGGGCGATCGTCAGCTGCACGACCGATGCCACCACCGGGTCGCCGTCGGTCGTGTACCGCTCGAGCTGGTCGGTGACCACCGGGGCGAGCGCGGACCGCACGTCGGCGTTCATGCCCTCCCATCCGGCGTACAGCTCGCAGGCCGCGGCTGCGGCCGCCATGCCGTTCTCGGCGCTCAACACATCGCGGGCGGCGACGGAGCCGTCGACGGCTTGTTGTGCGCGCGCCGACAGCTGTGCCGCGGCGTCCGTCACGTCGGCGGTGCTGCAGGCGGACAACGCGACCGCACAGGCGGCGGTCACGGCGAGGGTGGGGATTCGGCGGTGACGGGGCATCGGGTGGGGACTCTTTTCTGGTCGGACCGGACTGGGTGTGATCGTGCTCGCGATCACGGCGTCGCGAATCCTCCACGATCGGCGGACGCCCAGATGAACCGGGCATGCGTCACGGCCTCCGGCCGGGCTGCACGGCGGGGGCCGAGATGTCGCAGTGCGGGCGGCAGGCCACGGATTCCTCGTCGACCACCGCGGGGACCCCCGCCGGGATCATCGCCGCGGCCAGCGCCGCGCCGATCACCAGCAGGCCCGCGCAGATCAGCATCGCGATGTCGAATCCGTGCGAGAAGGCCTCCGGATCGGCGAAGCCCGTGCCCGCGATCCCGGCCAGCCCCGGCAGCGCCGCGACCGCGAGCAGCTGGCTGCTGCGCGCGACCGCGTTGTTCACCCCCGACGCGATCCCGGCCCTGTCGGTCGACACCGAGGTGAGCACCGCGGCGGTCAGCGGCGCCACCAGCGCCGACAGCCCGAGCCCGAACATGAGGACGCCGGGCAGCACGTCGGTCAGGTACGAGGCGCCTGGGCCGATCCGCAGCATCAGCAGCAGGCCCGTCGCGGCGAGCAGCGGCCCGACCGTCATCAACAGGCGCGGCCCGTGGTGCTGGGCGAAGCGGCCCGCCCGCGACGAGAGCACCAGCATCAGGCCGGTGATGGGCAGGGTGGCGAGGCCGGAGGCCAGCGGCGAGTAGCCGGCCGCGAGCTGGAGCTCCAGCACGAGGAGGAAGAACACCCCGCCGAGGGCGGCGTACACCGCCAGGGTCACCAGGTTCGCGGCGACGAACACCCGCGAGCGGAACAGCGCGGGCGGGACCAGCGGATTGCCGGAGCGCCGCTCGACGACGACGAACGCCGCGAACAGCAGCAGCCCGACTACGACGGCGGCCCACTGCCCGCCGATCAGGCCGTAGGTCAGCGCGCCGAGGGCGAGGGCGGCGAGCGCGGCGCCCAGCACGTCGAGCCGGCCGTGGGCGTGCGGGTCGCGGCTCTCCGGCACGTGCCGCGCGGCGACCCACACCACCGCGGCCGCGAGCGGGAGGTTGATCAGGAACACCACCCGCCAGCTCGACACCTCGACGATCCAGCCGCCGAGCAGCGGACCGACCGCGCCCGCGACACCGCCGAGCCCGGACCACAGCCCGATCGCCGCGCCGCGGTCGTCGGGGTCGATGGCGGCGGACAGCAGCGCCAGGCTGCCCGGGGTCAGCAGGGCGGCCCCGACACCCTGCAGGATCCGGGCCAGCACCAGCAGTTCGATGCTCGGCGCCAGCCCGCAGAGCAGCGAGGAGGCGGCGAACCAGACGGTGCCCCAGATGAACATCTTGCGCCTGCCGAGGCGGTCGCCGAGCGCGCCCGCCAACAGGATCAGGGAGGCCAGGGTGAGGGTGTACCCGCTCAGCACCCACTGCAGGCCGGCGACGTCGGTGTCGAGGTCCTCGCCGATCCGCGGCAACGCGATGTTGACGACGGTCGCGTCGAGCATGGCCAGCGCGGAGCCGAGGACCGTCGCGAGCACCACCCAGCGGCCCTTGGTCGAGCGCAGGCGGACCGTCGCACCCAGCGCGTCCATGCGCCGAACGCTACGCCGCTAGATCGTGATCCACGTGGCGTGTGCGCGGCCGAGTTCGCGGCCGTCCGACCCGTACGCGGTGGTCGCGGTCCACACCTTGCGACGTTCGGTGCCGAGGAACTCGCCGAGGACGACGCAGTCCTCGTCGGGTTCGGGCAGCGTCGAGACCAGCCCGGTGATCGAGCCGAGCACCATCGGCATCTTGTCGTGTGCGGTCCACGCGCCGGGGCAGTCGAGTGCGGCCCACACGAACTCCGGCTGCCCGGCGATGTCGGGCTCGACGTGCCAGACGCACGCGGAGCGCCCGTCGCCGAGCGGCCCGGAGAACAGCCGCAGGCCGTCGCCGCGGTCGCGGGCGCTGCCGCACACGAAGCAGCGCGGGAACGGGTGAGCGACGTGGCCGGGGAACCGCTCGGCCGCCGCCCGCGCGGCGGGCAGGTCGACCGCGAGCACCCGCGGCAGCTCCTCCCCTCGGGCGGCGAGCCGGGCCTCGACGATGGCGCCGTCGGCGTCCTGCGCAACGGAGCGACCGTCCGCGGTGGCCACATCCATCGGGGTGTCGAGCGGCGGCGGCCGGCGCAGCGAGACGGTGACCGGTCCCGGGTCGAGGGTGGCGGCGAGCAGGCCGGCGACGTAGCCGCCGTTGCCGGAGTTGTCCGGGCCGTTGAATCGGCTGGGTATCAGCAGAGTCATCGTTGCCTCCCTCGGGCGGCTGCGCCGCCCGTGCGCGGTTGATGAGTCCAGGGGACTCGTCAACCGCGCACAGGCGCGAAGCGCCTACTTGCTGTAATCGTAGAAGCCGCGGCCCGACTTCTTGCCGAGGCGACCGGCCTCGACCATCCGGCGCAGCAGCGCGGGCGGGGCGTAGTGCGGCTCGGCGAACTCGGCGTACAGCGACTCCGCCGCGGCCAGCGTGACGTCGAGGCCGACGGTGTCGAGCAGCGTGAGCGGGCCCATCGGGTAGCCGCAGCCGCCCTTCATGGCCGCGTCGATGTCCTCGGCGGTGGCGTAGCCGGACTCGAGCATCCGGATCGCCGACGTGAGGTACGGGATGAGCAGCGCGTTGACGATGAAGCCCGAGCGGTCCCCGGCCTGCACGGTGGTCTTGCGCAGGGTGTCCTTGGCGTAGTCGGTGACCGCCTTGGCGGCCTCGGGGGAGGTCACCAGCGTGGAGATGATCTCCACCAGCGGCATCACCGGCACCGGGTTGAAGAAGTGCACGCCGACGACCTGCTCGGGGCGCTGGGTGGCGCCCGCGACCTTGATGACGGGGATCGAGGAGGTGTTGGTCGCCAGGATGCCGGACGGCTTGACGATCTTGTCGAGCTTGCCGAAGATCTCGTACTTCAGCGACTCGATCTCGGGGGCGGCCTCGATGACCAGGTCGCGGTCCGCGAACTCCTCGATGTCGAGGGTCACGCGCACCCGCGCGATCGCGGCGTCCGCCTCCTCCTGGGTGATCTTGCCCTTGGCGACGCCACGGCCGATCGACGTCGCGATCCTGGCCTGGGCGGCGTCCGCGAACTCCTGCTTGGTCTCCAGGACGAGAACCGAGCTCCCGGCCTTGGCGCACACCTCTGCGATGCCGGCACCCATGGTGCCGCCACCGATCACTCCGACTAGCTCCACTGTCATCTCCAAACGCGTGTCGGTCGTCTTGTCTCGGGGGTCATTCTGCTACCCGCGGGTAGCGGCCTCGGCGCCGGACCGCAGCTGGTACTTGAGGATCTTCCCGGTCGGGGTGCGCGGTAGGTCCGTCGCGAAGGCGATGTCCCTCGGCACCTTGTAGCCGGCGAGCAGGCCGCGGGTGTGCGCGACGAGCTGGTCCACTGTCGCCTCGGCGCCGGGCCTGAGCAGCACGAATGCCTTGGGCCGCTCACCCCACTTCTCGTCGGGCACCCCCACGACCGCGACGTCGGCGACCGCCGGGTGCGAGACGATGGCCTGCTCCACCTCGACGGTGGAGATGTTCTCGCCGCCGGAGATGATGATGTCCTTGGCCCGGTCCTTGAGCTGGATGTAGCCGTCCGGGTGCATGACGCCGAGGTCGCCGGTGTGGAACCAGCCGCCCGCGAAGGCCTCCGCGGTGGCCTCGGGGTCCCGGTAGTAGCCGAGCATCACGTTGTTGCCGCGCAGCACGATCTCGCCCATCGTCTCGCCGTCGGCAGGCACGTCGCGCATCTGCGGATCGACGACGCGTGCCGTCTCGGCCTGCAGCATGCCGACGCCCTGCCGCGAGATCAGCACCGCGCGTTCCTCGGGCGAGCACTCGTCCCAGGACTCCTGGTACTCGCAGATCGTGTACGGCCCGTACACCTCGGTGAGGCCGTAGACGTGCACGACCGTCGCGCCGAGCGTCTCGAGCTGCCCGATCACCGTCGGGGACGGGGGAGCCCCCGCGGTGGTGATCCGCAGCGGGGTCGCAAGGGGGTGCGCCTGCGGCGCGTCGGCGATGGTCGAGCACACGGTCGGCGCGCCGCACAGGTTGGTGATGCCGAGCGTGTCGATCGCATCCCAGATGGCGTCGGCCCGCACCGCGCGCAGGCACACGTGGGTGCCGCCTGCCGCGGTGACAGCCCATGGCGTGCACCACCCGTTGCAGTGGAACATCGGCAGCGTCCACAGGTACTTGGTGTCACCGGTGAACCCGTTGTGGAAGGTCTCGCCGAAGGAGTTCAGGTAGGCCCCGCGGTGTGAGTACATGACGCCCTTGGGTTTTCCCGTGGTCCCCGAGGTGTAGTTGATCGCGATGATCCGCTGCTCGTCGTCGACGCCCCACACCAGCGGCTCCTGCACGCCGTCGACGGTGCGCAGGAAGTCGTCGTAGAGGGCGGTGGCGACGCCGGTCACCGGGTCGGTGACGGTGATGGTGGAGTCGGGGATCTCGACGATCTCCTGCACCGACGAGACCAGGTCGCGGACTGTGGTGACCGAGCCGAGGAACTCCGAGTCGACGAACAGGATGCGGGTGCCGGAGTGCTCGAGGATGTATTCGAGCTCGGGCCCGGCCAGCCTCGAGTTCAGCGCGATCAGCACACCCCCGGCCAGCGGCACCGCGAAATGCGCCATCAGCAGTTCAGGGGTGTTCGGCGAGAGGTAGGCGACCCGGTCGCCGGGGTCGATCCGCTCGCGCAGCGCGTGCGCGAGCTGCTCGACCTCCGCCGCGAACTCCCGGTAGGTGTAGTGCCGGTGGCCGTGGATGATCGCGGTGCGGTCGGGGAAGACCGCCGCCGAGCGTTCCAGGAAGCGCAGCGGGCTGAGCTCGGAGTGGTTGGCGGTCGGGGTGGTGGGCATGCGGCTACCTCGTGTGACGGGGCTTACAGACGGTTGCCGACGACGCTATGGCCCACTCGCGCGCGGCCGCTACCCTACAAAGTGGGTATGTGCTGATGAACGACGTGATGAGACCGAGCGACGAGGACGCGCTGCGCGGTGAGCTGCGGCTCCTGCGCGGTCGCACGCCCTTCCCCGTCCTGTTCGCAGGCGCCGTCGAGAACGGCCGGATGCGACTGTCCGGGTTCGCGGGGACCCGCAGCGCGGTGTTGCGTGGCCTGGTGATCGACGCCCGCTGTGGGCTGGGCGGCCGCGCCATGGCCGAGCAGCGTCCCGAGGCCGCCGCCGACTACTTCAACTCCAGCCACATCACCCACGACTACGACGTCCAGGTCGCCAGGGAGGGCATCGAGTCCCTGCTCGCGGTCCCGGTCGTCGTGCGCGGTGCCACGCGGGCGGCGATCTACGGAGGCCTGCGATCGAGACAACCGATCGGCGACGTGATGGCGGGCGAGGTGATGCGGTCCGCGACCCGGCTGGCGCGGGAGATCGAGATCCGCGACGAGGTGGACCGCCGCGTCACGATGCTCGCCAACGCAGGTGCGGGGCCGGGGGCGCACCGACGCGGCGCGGCGGCGTCCGAGCGGATCATCGAGAGCTACCTCGCGCTGCGCGACCTCGCAGGAAGGGTCGCCGACGAGGCGCTCGGCGCGCAGCTGCGCGCGGTCGAGGAGACCCTGCGGTCGCTGACCGCAGGCGGTGCGGATCCGTCGGTGACACTGTCCGCGCGCGAGTTCGACGTGCTCTCGTATGTCGCGCTCGGCTGCCGCAACGCGGAGATCGCCGATCGCCTCTCGCTCAGTGTCGAGACGGTGAAGACCTACATGCGCAACCTGATGGCCAAGCTCGAGGTGGGCAGCCGCCACGAGGCCGTTGTCGAGGCCAGGCGCCGGGGGCTGCTGCCCTGACGAGCGCCCTCCGATCCGTGAGGCGCGCTTTCCGATGAACCGTTCGAGCCCGGGCACGAGAGCATCTCCGTTCTTGACAGAAACTGTCACATTCGTAGATGCTGTCAATCGGCGATTCAATCGCATGTATCGCCTCGGCGCGGTCGGGCCGGTTTCGGTGTGGGAGAAAGGCGTTGTCCATGTCGCTTCGTGAGAGGCAGCGGCTCCAGGTCCGTGCGGACCTCCAGCGCGCCGCGTTCGAGCTGTTCGCCAGGGACGGCTTCGATGCCGTGACGACCGAACAGATCGCGGCGGCCGCGGGGGTGTCGCCGAGTACGTACTTCCGTCACGTGCGCAGCAAGGAAGACCTGCTGCTGGAGCCGGTGCACGAAGGTGGTGCAGGCATCGTGGCGCTCGTGGAACAGCGGCCGGAATCCGAGCCGGCCGACGTGGCGCTGGCGCGGGCGATCCTGTCGCGCTCGACCACCCTCGGCGCATCGGAGATCGATCGCTGGCGTGCGGCCTTCCGGACCGCGCCCCACCTGATGGATCGCGTCACGCTGATCGCGCCCGAGCACCGGGCCAGGCTCGTCGAGCTCGTCGCACAGCGAATGGGGCGCGATCCCGAGGTCGACAGTCGCCCAGGTCTTCTCGTGCACCTGATGCTCGCCGCCGCGGAGTTCGGCTACCGCCAGTGGATTCGCAGTCCACGCAACCGCGGGGCATCGCTCCCGGTCTGCGTCGAGGGGGCGCTCGATGCGGTGCTGCACCCCCGATGGGGCATGGCGGATGGCAATGAGGGCAAGGGAGTCGAAAGCTGATGATTCGCATGATGATTCCGACGAACAAGTACTCGGGGGTGGCGAAATGACACAGTCGACCGAAAACATGTCCGGCGGCGCGGACGAGGTCGTCGACCTGGTCGTGGTGGGGTCGGGTGCGGCGGGGATGGCCGCGGCCATCACCGCGGCGAGGCACGGGCTCACCACGGTGATCGTGGAGAAGTCGCAGTTCTGGGGCGGCTCGTCCGCCCGGTCGGGCGGCGGGGTGTGGATACCGGGCAATTCGGTGTTGCGCGGCCAGGCGCCCGCCGACGACAGCGAGGCGGCGAGCGCGTACCTGACGAGCATCGTGGGGGAGGACGCCGACGCGGATCGCATTGCCGCGTATGTGGATCACGGGCCCGAGGCCCTGGACTTCCTGATCGACAACTCGGCGCTCGATCTCGAATGGGTGCGGGACTACTCCGACTACTTTCCGGAGGCGCCGGGAGGCCGCGCCACCGGGCGTTCGTGCGAGCCTGCTCCGTTCGATGCGCGCGCCCTGGCGGACGAGGACCTGGCCACCCTGCACCCGCCCTACATGAAGGCGCCTCTCAACGTCGTCGTCCAGCAGTCCGACTATCGGTGGCTCAGCACCGGCCTGCGAAGCTGGCGCGGACCTGCGCGGATGCTGAAGGTGGGTGCTCGGTCGATGCTGGCCAAGGCACGCCGACAGAAGCTGCTCGGGCTCGGCCCGGCCCTGATGTCGCAGTTGATGATCGGCGTGCGCGACGCGGGCGTGCCCGTGCGGCTCGACACGGCGATGACGGACCTGATCACCGACGGAGACCGGGTGGCCGGTGTGGTCGTCGAGCACGGCGGAACCCGATCGCGCCTGCTCGCTCGCCGCGGGGTCGTGCTGGCGTGCGGCGGATTCGACAACAACGGTGCGATGCGGGAGAAGTATCACCGGGCACCCAGCAGTCCGGAATGGACCATGGGCGCCCCCACCAACACCGGCGACGGGATCACCGCCGCGCTCGAGTCGGGCGCGGCGATCTCCTACATGGACGACGCCTGGTGGGCCCCGTCCATCCCGCTGCCGAAGGGACCGTGGTTCGCCCTCGCCGAGCGGTCGCTGCCGCGCAGCCTCATGGTCAACGACCGGGGGCAGCGGTTCATGAACGAGTCCCTTCCGTATGTCGAAGCGACCCATGCGATGTTCGGCGGTCCGTACGGGCAGGGCGACGGTCCGGCCGAGAACCTCCCGGCGTGGCTGATCTTCGACCAGACCTACCGGAATCGGTATCTGTTCGCCGGTGTCCCCGCCCGCAGGCCGCTACCCCGATCCTGGCTGCGATCGGGCGCGATCGTCACCGCCGGGACCATCGCCGAGTTGGCGCTCGAGATCGGCGTGCCCGAGCACGCCCTCACGGAGACGATCGAGCGGTTCAACGCCAACGCGCGTACTGGCACCGATCCCGACTTCCACCGCGGGGAGAGCAGGTACGACCACTACTACGGCGACATCACCAACAAGCCCAATCCCAGCCTCGGCGAGCTGACCAAGGCGCCGTTCTACGCCGCGAAGATGGTGCCGGGAGACCTGGGAACCAAGGGCGGCGTCAACACCGACAGCGCCGGCCGGGCGCTGCGCGAGGACGGGTCGATCATCGAGGGGCTCTACGCCGCGGGCAATACCAGTTCGCCCGTCATGGGCCACACCTACGCCGGTCCAGGCGCGACCATCGGACCCGCGATCGTGTTCGGCTACCTCGCGGCCCTCGATGCCGTGGACCGCTCGCCAGGGGGCACGGCCTAGGGCATGTCTCCTAACCCGCGTGATCGCAGCACCAGTGGTCGACCGTTGCCGTCGGAGAGTCGGTGGATGCTGGTGCCGAGTCCACCGCGAGACCGTCCGAGCGCGTGATCGACAGGCTCAGTGCGCAGGTTCGTGCAATTCGACAGATCCCCCGGGCCTGTCCGTTTCGTATCCTCTCAGCATGCACCGCTACGAGCTTTTTGCCGACTACTTCCAGTTCTACTTGCAGGACGAGGCCACCGACGGGGACCTGTCCGACGCCTGGACCGACGAAGCGGTCGCGCGCATGCTGGCCGTGGGCGACGGCGCGGTGGGCGTGGGCACTGCGCGCAACATGGACGTCCCGGTCACGGTCGAGCTTCTCGATGCCGAGCCTGCGCTCGACCTCGCGGACTGGGACCATGCGACCGAATGCAGCCTCCAGGTCCGGGGCGACAAGCTGGTGATCGCCGGCTGCACCGACTACTTGCCCGATGCAGCCCGCATCCCGATCGCGCCCGGAAGCTACCGCGTGCGCGTGTACTACGGCGGGCTCGACACCCTGTCGGAAGACGGGCTCGAGGGCGACGACCGCTATCACCTGCGCCTGTGGCCCGCGGCCCCGATCGCGCCGCAGGTGCTCAAGCAGCGCGCGCCCTAGCCGCCGGTTCCGGCGCCGGAGTGCAGGTTCTTCGCGGTGGGTGAGGTCGGCACCTGCTTGGCATCCGGGTAGGTGCGCAGGACCCGGTCGGCGGTGCCGGAGGTGGTCACGGTGAACCAGTAGTGCTCGTTCTTGTAGTGGTGCTGGCGGTGGTTGAGCCAGATCGCATGGTAGACACGGGACTTCGGGCGGTAGTCGCTGTGGATCAGGTAGTGCGTCCACTCGTACACGAGTCCGATCGCACCGATCACGGTGAGGAAGGTCAGGGCGAGGCCCGGTCGCGGGAAGGCGAGTGCCGCCAGCACGGCCAGCGTCGGGATCAGCCAGACCAGGGTCTGCCAGGGGATGAAGATCAGTGGCACGTCGCGCGGGTCCGCATGGTGCTCGCGATGGCTCCTGGCGAGCAGGGAGTCGAGCGTAAGGCCCGCGACGGTCTTCGGTCGCCAGTGCAGGATGCAGACGTGGATGGTCCACTCGACGAACGGGAACGCGGCAAGCATGACGACCGGCAGCACGGCGTCGCTCAGTTGCCAGTCGCCGACCACGAGGCGGCCGCCCAGGGCGGCCACCAGGATCGCCGAGATCATCCAGGGGGAGGGGTGTCGCCAGAATTCCGTTGCGGCGGTGCGTAGATCGACGGGCTTCCTGCCGCGCGCGGGTCGTGTGGCCGTACTCATCTCGTTCCCTCCAGGCTGTCGATGATGGTGCTGATCGCGGTGGTGCCCAGTTCCAGGAGCTCGACGGCCAGGCGCTCCGCGGCCTCCTCGTCCCGCGCGGCGATGGCGTCGGTGAGGTGGATGTACGCATCCGTTTGGCCCACTTCGGCTTTCATCACCTCGCCGAGGGCGGCCATGGTGGGTTCGTAGGCCTGGCGCAGGCTGTTGAAGATCAGGCGGAAGGCGATGGAGTCGGCGCCGTCTACGACGCATTCCCAGAAGGCCAGTGCGTGCCGCTGCATCGCGACGGGGTCGGCGTCCGTGTCGAGTGCGTGCACCGCATCCCGCATCTGTGCGACGAGTTCGGCCCCCGACCGGGCGGCCGCCAACCGGGCGACCTGGGCGCCGATCATGGTGCGGGCCTCGAGGACGCTGCGCACCACGGCCCAGTCGGGCTGCCCGTCACGGATGAGGAGCCTCGGCAGCAGTTCGGGGCCGCCGTGGCGCCGGAAGTCCCTGACCGAGGTCGAATCTCCCTGCCGCACCTCGACGAGGCCGGAGTGGGCCAGCTTCTGCAGCGCCTCCCGGACTGCGGGCCGCGAGACCCCGAGCGCCTCCGCGAGGTGGCGCTCGCTCGGTAGCGAATCGCCCACGGCGAGCTCGCCGCCGAGGACGCGGGCGGTGATCTGTTCGAACACGGCTCCTGACGCGGACTGCCGCACGATCGGCTCGAAGGTCATGTGACCGACGCTAGGCCGTAATTGGTCAGTGGTCAAGTGGTAAGACCAGTTACCAATCGCCGGCGTCCCGGGCCTCGCGGTGGTCTCGCCGATGCCCTAAACTAAGCGCTCGCTTAGAATCACTCAGAAGGAGAACGTGATGGGGATCCTGGACAGGTTCAGGCTGGACAACAAGGTCGTCGTCGTGACCGGGGCCTCGTCGGGATTGGGTGTGGCCTTCGCGGTCGCCTGCGCGGAGGCAGGCGCCGACGTCGTGCTCGCGGCCCGTCGTGTCGACAAGCTCGAGCAGACGGCCGAGCTGGTGCGCAACACCGGCCGGGAGGCGCTGTGTGTGTCGACCGATGTCGCCGATCCGGATCAGGCCCAGCACATGATCGATGCCGCCATGGAGCGCTTCGGTCGGGTGGACGTGCTGGTGAACAACGCCGGGATCGGTACGGCGCACCCCGCGACGCGGGAGACCCCGGAGCAGTTCCGGCAGGTGATCGACATCAACCTCAACGGCGCCTACTGGGCGGCGCAGGCCTGTGGCCGGGTGATGACGCCGGGTTCGGCCATCATCAACATCTCCAGCGTCCTCGGCCTGACCACCGCGGGGTTGCCGCAGGCCGCGTACGCCGCGAGCAAGGCGGGGCTGATCGGACTGACCCGCGACCTGGCCCAGCAGTGGGGCACCAGAAGGGGCATCCGGGTGAACGCGATCGCGCCCGGCTTCTTCAAGTCGGAGATGACCGATTCCTACCAGGACGGCTACCTCGACAGCATGGGGCCGCGGTTGGTCCTCGGCCGGATCGGTGACCCGGAGGAGCTCGCCGCCACCCTCGTCTGGCTCGCCTCGGACGCGGCCGCCTATGTCACCGGGCAGACCATCCCGGTCGACGGCGGACTCACGATCACCTGATCGGGCCGCGGCGCGGTGCCCGGGTCACACCGCATCACCGCTGCGGAACGGTGTCGCGCAGGCCGTCGTGTGTCGTCTCGGTCCGCACCCGGCCGTCGTGACCGAGCTCGACGCGTCCGACGTGCGCGCCGTCCTCGGACAGGATGGTGGCCGCGGTCGCGCGCCCCTCGGGCAGGATGCGGGCGGTCACCGTCCCGCCCGTGGCCTCGTCCATGACGTCGATCACCGTGGAGTGCAGTTGCGACACCAGGGCTTCCGGTCCGTCGCGCAGTCCGCCGTCGTCGAGGAGGATCACCTTGGCCCCGCGCCTCCTGGCCGATTCCACGGCGCGGCTGACACCCTCGTCGGCCGCGAGCACCGGGGCGCGGAGGGTGTCGCGCAACCGCTCTTCCACGAGTCCGCATTCGACCCGGGACCCGGCGTCGAACTCGCCCCCGGTGGCGGACCGCTCGAGGAGCGGCCGGGCCAGCAGGTCCAACCGGGTGAGCTGGGTATCGCGTTCGCGCAGCACGGCCTGGGTCGTCGCCTCGTCCGCGGCCCGCTCGGACTCCTGCTCGCGTAGCCTGAACACCGCGTACCCGATGGGCCGGACGGTGACGGCGAAGATCACCGACATCAGCACCGGCGCCAGGTTCAGAGACTCCAGCCGGATCCCGGTGGCCCAGCCCTGACCGGTCGCCTCGCTCCAGATCCCGCAGGTGAGGACCATCAGGACCGCGCCGGCGCATGCGTGAAAAGCCCTGCCGCGCACCGACATATACGTGAGCACCGCGGTCACCGCGCGCAATTGCCAGGTGTCGTCGATGGTCCAGCCAGGCACCGGCAGCTGCCACAGCACCAGCGCGCACGCGATCGGTCCGACGGCGGTCAGGGCCAGGGTGTGAGCCCTCGGCAGGGGGTCGCCGGGAACCGCGATGATCACCACCGCCGCGGCCGTCAGCAGGGCGGCCGCCAACACGATGGGCCACACGCGCCGCACCCCGTCGAGGTCGGTGAGCGCACGCAGGGTGAAGCTCAGGCAGAACAGCGCGACGACCACCCGCGCGGCCGGGCGGTCCATGCCGAGCAGCTCGCGCACGTCGCGCGACGGGGTGCCGGTCATGCCGCCGCCCACCGCAGTGTCACCTGGGTGCCGCGCTCGGGGGCCGACCGGATCTCCGAGCTGCAGCCGGCGACCGCGGCCATCCGCGCCCGGATGCTCACGCCGATCCCCAGGCGGTACGGCGGGACACGGTCCGGGTCGAAGCCGCGCCCGTTGTCGGCGACCATCACCCGCAGGCCCGGCGCGGCCACGTCGACGACCACCAACCGGTCGGCGGCGCGATCCGGATGGTCGGCGTGCCGCAAGCTGTTCCGCAGCGCCTCGGCCGCGGCGGTGGCGATCGCGCGGACCGCCTCCCTCGGGACGATCAGGGACGCGATCCGGACCTCGACGTCGATGGGGATTCCCCCGTCGACGTCGACGAGGGCGGTGCGGATCATCGCGACCGCCGCGTCGATCTCGAGGTCCTCGGTGGCGGCGTCGCTGGTCCGTAGCCGATCGAGTTCGTGCAGCGCTATGCCGGACTGTTCGCTGAGGTGCTCGGTGTTCCCGTGCCGGGAGATGCCGAGCAGTGTCGACATGACCCGGTCGTGGATGAGCGCGTCGAACCGCTTGCGCTCCACGTCCGTTGCCGCGATCGCGGCGGTCGCGGCGGACTGACGTCGCGCGGTGACGACGGCGCGGTCGAGGGTGCGACCGGTCTCCACCGCGGTGATCGTCGCGAGGACGAAAAGGCTGCAGAACATCACGAGATTGAAGGTGTCCAGCAGCAGCGAACCCGTAGGAGCCTCCCGGGAGACGTGACGGAGTTCCTCCGCCAGGCAGGCGCTGACCACGAGGTAGAGCACGCTCGGCGCCGGACGCCAGCCGAGGGCCGCGGCCATGGTCACCAGGCCGGGGAAGGTCGACAGCCATACGTCGCGGGTCGGCGAGAGCGAGCCCTGCAACGCAACCAGCCAGCCGAGCCCGGCGACCAGGTAGGTGCCCGCGGCGAGCGCACCCATTCGGTGGATCCACCGCAGGTCCGGGGCGAAGCTGGCCGGCCACAGGGCGAGCAGCGGACCGAAGACGATCGTCACGGCGAGCGGCGTCCACCACGGCGCGAGCACCCGGGACTGGGCGACGATCGAGGGGATGAGCAGCACACCGAAGAACAGTGCGCCCGCGCTGAGGAAGCGGGCGAAACTCCGGATGATCCTGGCCTCGGCACTGTCGATCGAGCTGCCGTGCACCGTCATTCGCGTGGTTCCCGCCGTGGCGGCATCACAGTTCGTCGAGCGAGATCAACTCGTCCTGCACGGCGCGGGCGACGAGCGCGGCCTTGGTCGGAGCGGACCGACCGACCTGGTTGTACTTGGCACGGATGCGGGCGAGATGGGTGTTGACGGTGCCGACGGACAGGTACAGGTCGGCGGCGACGGTGTTCTTGGAGTCGCACTGCAGCCACCGGAGCAGTACCTCGACCTCGCGCGGCGACAGCGCCGGGCGGCGCAGGGTGCGCGGTTCCTGTCGCGCCGCAGGGGCATGCGCATGGTGGTGCTGTTCCTCGACTGCGGCTCTCATGTCACGACCCCCGGACGTACGCGGCTGGCCGAGGGCCCGACCCCTCGTAGCGGGCCCTCCTTGCGGATCGAGGCTATGGGGTGCGACGTGATCTGCCGAGACGGCAGTTTCCTGCCCGTGAAACGAGGGGCACGGTTAGCTGAGCGAAGCTTCGGCCCCCGCGGGGTGGCCGTCGTGGTCGAACTCGGTGCGTCGAACCAGGTCGGCGCTGCTGGCGAGCATCGTTGCCATCGTCGAACGACCGGGCGGCAGCACGCGCACCGTGACCGCCCCGTCGGTGGCCGCGGCGAGCTCGGCCGCCACCGTGCCGAGGAACCGGTCGGGCGCTCCGCCCGCGTCGTCGACCGCACGGTCGTCGAGCAGGACGACCTCGACGCCCCTGCCCCGGGCGGCCCGTGCGGCGGCGGCCACGACGGGTCCGGAAAGGCCAGGGGCGCGCAGAATGTCGCGCAGGTGCGCCTCGAGCAGCCGGCAGGCGATCCGCTCGTCCTCGTCGAGGTCGCCGCCGGTGGCGATCCGGTCGAGCAGGGGCCTGGCCAGCTCGTCGAGACGCCGTAGCTGCCGGTCGCGTTCGTCGAGCACCGCGGAGTCGGCGGCCTCGGCGGCGATGCGCCGGACGGTCTGCTCACGGAGCGCGAAGATCTCCTTCGCTGACGGGCGGACCGTATAGGCGACGAAGGTGGCCATCAGCAGTGGCGCCATGTTGATCGCCGACATGCCGAGGCCGTAGCCGGCGCCCTGCCCGGTGCGCATCGCCCACAGCACACAGCTGCCGAGCATCGCTGCCATGCCGAGCCAGCCGAGCGCGATCCGACCGCGCACGCACATGTAGGCCAGGATCGCGGTTCCCGCGCCGAGCGGCCAGGTCTGCAGCAATCCGTCGACCGGGACGGGAACCACGGACAACACCAGGTTGAGCGCGATCGGACCGGCGAGTGCCAGTACCACCGCCGGGCGGAACGGCAACGGGTCTCCCGCGATCCGGACGAGGGTGATCGCCCCTGCGCTGACGACGAGCCAGGCCGCCAGCTCCGCCCACACCGCACCTGGTCCCGGGCTCGAGCTGAGGGAGACCAGCAGGAAGGTCAGCACATAGGCGGCGACGAGCGCTTTCGCCCCGCGCGTGTGCAGCCCGAGCAGCTCGCGGACGTCCCTTGTTCCGCCCGCGTCGGTCACGACGTGCTCCAGGCCAGGTGGACCCGGGTGCCCGCCCCCGGCGCGGTCTCGATCCTGGCGAACCCGCCGTCGAGCTGACGCATCCGCCCGTGGATGCTCACGGACACCCCGAGTCGGTGTGCGGGCACCGCGGTGGGGTCGAAGCCCCGGCCGTCGTCCGCGACCAGGACGGCGATCCCGGTTCGTGCCACCGCGACCTCCACCGAGCGGGTGGCGGTCTCGCCCGCGTGGCGCATGCTGTTGCGCAGCGCCTCGGCCAGTGCCGCGGCCAGAGCGCGGGCCGTATCGGCAGGGATGGTGAGAGTCTGTGCGCCATCCTGCCTTTCGGCCCGCAGGGCGACTCCCTCGTCCACCTCGGTCGCCGCGGCCCGGAGGAGGGAGAGGGCCTCCTCGCCGCCGAAGTGCTCCTGCGTGCCCTGGTCGTCGCGCAGGGCGTCGAGCTGGCGGAGCGTCGTGGTCGCGAGGCGGCTGACCGCGGGCGTCGCGCCCTGCCGCGACGCGGCCAGCAGGGTGGACATCACGCCGTCGTGGATGAGGGCGTCGAACCGTTCCCGTTCGACGGTGCGGGCGCGACGCGCGGCCGCGGCGGCCGCCGCGGCATGGGTTGAGTCGGTGGTGGCATCGAGGACCCGGCCGGTGCGCAGTGCCATCACGGCCGCGCCGACGAAGAGGGTGCAGAACATGATGGCAAACGCGATCTCCGGGAGCAGCAGTTCCCTTGGGGCGTCCTCGTGTGCGGCGAAGTTGACGATCTGTACGGCGACGCACCCGATCACCAAGTGCGCGAACATCAACCATGTCGGCCACGTAGAGACGACCGCGAGGCTGGCCAGACCCGGGAAGGTGGCCAACCACAGGATCTCGCCGCTCGGGAGCGGTGGGCCGTTCCAGGCCAGGGGCCAACTGAACACAGCGAGCAGGAAGGCCATCGCCGCCACACCGGAGGCGATCCGCATCGGTCGGGTGTCGCGGCGAAACGACAGCGCACCGGGCAGCAGCCCCGACCCGTACACGACGACCACGATCACCGGAGTCCACCAGGCATCCATCCGTGGCGCCATGGATGTCACGGCAGGCAAGAGCAGGATCAGGTAGACGGCGTAGCCGGCGCTGATCAGCCGCGCGACCAAGCGCGAGATGTGATCGGTCGACTCGCGGCGCGGACCCTCCGCCGGTGTTGTCACTGGCGGCCGGGGTGCAGCAGCGGTGGTGGCAGCCACCCGTCCTCCACCGCCCGCTTGTACAGATCGGTCTTGGTGCGGGCGGGCCTGCCTGCCTCGGCGTACTTGGCCCGGATCCTGGCCAGGTAGTCGTTGACGGTGTGCGGGGCCAGGCCGGTCAGACTGGCGACGCGGGCGGCCTTCTCCCCAGAGGCATAGAGCGCGAGCACATCTCGTTGCCGTGGACTGAGGCCGACGTCCTGCAGGCCGGGGTCTCCGTCGATGGCGGCGGCCCATTCGGTGGTCACCACCTGCTCGCCGTTCGCGGCGGCGGTGATCGCGGCGACGACGGTCGCGGTCGGCTCCGATTTGCGCAGCACGCCGAGGACCCCGGCCTTGGCGGCGAGCCGTACCAGGTAGGGATTCTCGGCTCCCGTGAACACGAGCGTCTCGAGTCCGGCGGCCCGTAGTTGCTCCACGTTCGTCTTGGGGGACGAGCCGTCGGAGAGTCGAAGGTCGAGGATCACGAGATCCAGATCGGCGCCGACCGCGAGCAGTTCGGGCACGGTGGGTGCCGACGCGACGATGACCAGGTCCGGCTGATCGGCCAGCATGGCCTCGAGTCCCATCACGACGGATTCGTGGTCCTCGACGATGCCGACGCGTCGCGGGCCCGGTCCGGCCACTGGGAGATGGTCTGCGTTCGACGGATTCTCGGTCAATGCGCTCCTCGCACCGGGGGTTCTCGGCACCGTGCCCAATGCGGTATCGGGCAGGCCGGGGACGACGTTAACAGCCGGCCTCGACGCTTGTGGGCCCGACCGGCATTCACCATTCCATGCGAAGTGAAATTACGTTACGTATTGGATTCGAGAGGCGGTATCCGCCGAATGAGGGACAACAGTTTTGGGGGCGCGTGTAACGGATACCCGCTGGTAGACGATGGATCTGTCTCGTTCAGTGGGTTTAAGGAATGGCGTCTGGACAACTGTTCAAGATCATTTGGACGGATGACCTGAAAGCGCACAAATGCCGCGCGGCGTTGTGATAAACACATGCAATCGCGAACCGGTCACCGGGTCTGACAGGCCTCACCGGCGAACCTCTTCGCGATGTCGAGACCCTCTGAACGAGCACGGATGTCCGAAACCGAGCCCACTCGACTGGGCGCACGTAACCAGATCCGATCACAACTCTCCCTGACCCCCTGTGGGGGTCCGACGAAAGCTGAGCTCTTACATGAACAAGCAGACCAAGGGCGCCATCGCCGCAGGCGCGGCCGCACTCCTCCTCGCCGGTGGCGCGGGCACCATGGCCGCCTGGAACTCCTCGCAGACGGTCGCCGGCGGCGCGGTCAATTCCGGTACCCTCTCGCTGACCCAGAACGGCTCCCCGGCCGGCTGGAAGGAAAACGGCAACCCCGTTGACATCACCACCTTCAAGGCTGTGCCTGGCGATGTCATCACCTACAACGCCAGCTTCAAGGTCGGCGCCGTAGGTAAGAACCTCAACGCCACCCTGACGGCCGACACCTCCACGATCACGGGCGACGCCGCCCTCATTTCGGCACTGGCTCCGAGCACCGTCGTGACGAAGAACGGTGCGCCGCTTGCCGGTGGTGCTATCACCGAGAGCAACAACAACGACATCGTCGATGTTGCGGTGACGTTCACCTTCAACAATGCCACCGCCGGTACCACCGCCCAGGGTGCGGCCGTCAACCTGGCCAACTTCAATGTCAAGCTGCAGCAGAACAGCTAGTCAGGAGTTGCCTGCTCACCTCGGATGAGCAGCCTCTGGCACGTCGGTCGCCGGCCCGATCCCGGGCCGGCGACCGACGCCCTGCAGGTTCGCGGTGACCACACGTCGAGTGACCTGCGTTCGCCGCGTCGGCACAGCCGCACACATCAACGACTTCCCCGCGCCGTGGCGCCCCGTTATGCAGAGCAGGAAAGGCACGCCAAATGTCTCGTCATGAGGTTTCGAGTTCACCGTCGGGGCTGGGTGCCCGGGCACGATCTGTGATGACCGGAAGCAAGCCTCGCGCGATCGCGTCGCTGGGGATCGTGTTGGGCCTCGGTGCAATCGGGACGCTGGCGGCCTGGAGCGACACGGCGACGGCGACGTCGGGTGTGTTCTCGACGGGGTCGATCGATCTGCAGCTCAATGGGCAGCAGGGCAATCCGGGTGCGTACGCGTTTGCGACGTTGACGAAGACCGGGATGATGCCGGGTAACAGTGTGGCGGCGACATTGCCGGTGCAGAACACGGGTTCGACGGCGTTCAACTACACGATGGCGGCTGCGGCGACGTCGTCGGTGTTGGCTCCGCACCTGAAGGTGACGGTATCGACGGGTACCTCGAACGGGACCGTGTGCAGTGGTGGCACGGTGATTGCGAACAATGTGGCTCTGGTGTCGGGTGGCAGCGCGAACCTGATCGCCACCCCGCGTCCATTGGCAGCGACGACGGGTGCCGAGACGTTGTGCTTCCAGGTGACCTTGGATCCGGCGGCTCCGACGAATGTGCAGAACCAGACGGTGAACACCTCGTTCAACTTCAACGCGACGACGGCGTGAGCGCGTCATGACCACTCAAGGAACTCCGATGAAATCGGATCGTGGACGGACCGGTCGTGAGATCGCACTGAACGTCGGCGCAATCGCCGGTCTGATCTGCGTTCTTGCGGCCGCCGCATCGTTCTTCTTCGGTATCAAGCCGCTGATCTTCCGGTCGGGCTCGATGTCCCCGGAAATCACCACAGGTTCGCTCGCCCTCTCGCACAATGTTCCCGCGTCCGACCTCGCGGTCGGCGACGTGGTCAGCGTCCTCAATGAGCAGGGCACCCGAATCACCCACCGCGTCAAGGAAATTGTTTCGTCCAACGGAGACACCTCGGTGCTGATCCTCAAGGGTGACGCGAACAAGGACGCAGATATCTCCCCGTACACCGTCGCCGAGGCAGACCGGGTGTTCTTCAGCCTCCCGGGCCTCGGCTACGCGGTGGCGTGGCTGTCTTCGCCGCTCGCGATCTTCCTCGGCGGTGCGTTCGTAGGTGGGCTCATGGTGGTGGCGTTCCGTCCCGCTTCGGGGCGCAGGGACGACGATGAGGATTCGGGCACCGGCGGCGGAACTCCTGGTGCGCACGAGGAGATCGAGCAGCCGGTTACGCACGCACACAGCGAGTTCGAGGCGCCGACCGAACAGTTCCACACGCCGCGCTTCTCGCTGCGTAGTCGGATGCCTGCGCGGACCCTGATGGCCGCAGGCGCGCTCGGCCTGACCGCGTTGGTCGGGATGACCGCAGGAACCAGTGCGGCGTTCACCGACACCGCCGGCGCCGCGAGTTCGTTCGCCTCGCGGAGCACCCTCGTCCCGGCGCCTCAGTACCTGGGCTGTTCGACCTGGGGTGGCAACAGCGGCCAGACCCTGAGTTGGAAGCACCTCGGTCCCGGATACACCTACCAGGTGCAGCTGATCAACGCGTACAGCAGTACGGTGGCACCGTCGATCCCGGCGAACAAGGGCGATACCGTCACCCTCAACATCAGCACCTACAACAACATCTACAAGACCGCAGCGACTTCGTACGTCGAGGTCCGGACCATCCGCAACGGCGTGACCGGCACGTCGTGGATCGGCGAACGTATCTATTCAAGCACTATTTGGAGCGCCTGGTGCAACGGCGCCCACACCGGCGGCGGCGACCAGACGTCGTTCGCCGCCCCGAGTGGCGGCGGCACCGACACCATGGCGGCACGGATGGCCGCGCCCGCCCCGTCGACGACGGCGCCGAGCACGACCACGGCGACCTCGACTACGGCGACCTCGACCACGGCCACCTCGACGTCCGCGGCCCCGACCACCACGAGCACGACCACGCCGAGCACGAGCGCGGCGGCGGCCACGACCACCACTACAGCGCCGACCACGACCACCGCCGCGGCCCCGACCGCCACGACGGCACCGACCACCACCCCGGCCGAAAAGTCGACGACCACAGCGGAATCCACAACCACGACACCGGCTCCGGCCACGACGACCGAGGAGGTCGCTGCGGCCCCCGAGGCCCCGTCGGGCGAGTTGGCCATGGGGAACGCCTCGGCATCGGGCAAGTACGCGGCCGCGGTGAGCGGCACATCGGCGACGATCACCGACAAGTCCGGTGCGCAGGTGTTCAGCACCACGGTCGGCAAGAAGGCGGTCGTGCAGTGGGCGGCCGACTCGGACCAGCTTTGGATCGTCGACGGCAGCAAGCTGTCCGTCGTGGACGCCGCCACGGGTTCCCAGAAGGACGTCGACCCGTCGTCCGCCGCGGTGCCGGCCGAGGTCGCAGCACTGGTCGCAAAATAAGAGACCCAGAGTCATGTTGCCGTATTCCTCTGCCCTGCAAGGGGTCCGACGAAAGCTGAGCACGAGATGAACATGAGGACGAAGGGGGCGATCGCAGCTGGGGCGGCGACCGTCCTGCTCGCCGGGGGCGCGGGCAGCATGGCTGCGTTCACCGGCGGCGGCGGGATCGGCGGCGGAGGGGTGGGCTCGGGCAGCCTTGCCCTGACCCAGAGCGGCACGCCGAACTGGAAGGACCAGCACGGCTCGATCGCCATCACCGACTTCCGAGCGGTGCCCGGCGACACCGTCACCTACATGGGGAGCTTCAAGATCACGGCAACGGGCACCAACCTGCGGGCAAACCTCGCTGTGGATGGTGCCAGCATCACCGGCGACCCTGCGCTCAAGGCCGCGATGACCACTTCGGTCACCGCGACAATCAACGGGGCATCGCTTCCGTCGGGCGCAGGGGGCGCGGTCATCACCCCGGCGCAGAACGGGAAGATCGTTGACGTGAAAGTGATGTTCACCTTCCAGCCGACGACCCCGAGCGCCGTCGCGCAGACCGCACAGATCAATTTGTCCAACTTCAACGTCACTCTGAAGCAGGTGTAGTCGCGATGTCGAACAAGACTCGTTGGTTGGCAATCGGCGGCGCCGCTGTCGTCGGGGTTGCGCTGATGTCGGCCCAACAAACAGGCGCGCTGTGGAGCAAGTCGGTAGCCGTCGGTGACGGTGCCACGATTCACTCGGGCATCCTGGACCTGTCGGTTGGCCAGGGCGGCACGACCGACTATCCATTCACCGCTCTCGCAGGGGCGAACCTGATGCCTGGCGGATACGCCCAGGCGCCGGTGCCGATCCACAACTCCGGCAACGTGCTGATGAAGTACAGGCTGCAGAACGCCGCACAGTCCTCGACCGCCATGCCGATGACGCTCACCGTCTCCGCGGTCGCATCCGAGGCCTCCTGCCCCGCGCAGGGTGACCCCGCCGGTGCCACTCAGCTCTACAACGGCCCGATGATCGGGGCACAGGCACCGACCGCGCCGCAGTGGCGCTCGGTGGAGCCGGGCGCCGGCGAGGTGCTGTGCATGCGTGCCACCATCGGGGCCGACGCGCCGCACAGCGCCAGCACGTCGGTGACGTTCACGTTCGCGGCCGAATCCCGATGAGCCATGCGGTGCAGGGCGGCGACCAGGACACCAGCCCGTGGGGGTGGGTCAAGAGCATCGTCTCCTGGCTGCTGCTCCTGGTGGTCGTGGCGATCCTCGCGCTGACAATCGTCATCCCCCGACTGACCGGGTCGACGCCCTACACCGTGCTCACCGGCTCGATGCGGCCCACCTACCCTCCCGGCACGCTGATCGTGGTCAAGCCGCAGGATCCGGCTCAGCTGACGGCGGGCGACGCGATCACCTTCCAGAAGGAGTCCGGGAACCCCGAGGTGGTCACCCACAGGATCATCATGGTGCGGCAGAACTCTCAGGGTCAGACGACCTTCGTCACCCAGGGCGACGCGAACCCGTCGCCGGACAATCCCATTGTCCCGGAGCAGGTTCGGGGCAAGGTCTGGTACAGCGTGCCCTACATGGGGTACGTCAACAGCCTGATCACGGGCAAGCAGCGGGCGCTGATGATCACGATCGTGGTCGGCGGGCTCTTTGTCTATGCCGGCTTCATGTTCGTCGGGGCCATCCGGGAACGGAGCCGGCCCGGCGACGATGAGCCCGACGTCGACACGGACGACGCCGATACCGTCGTGCTCCAAGCCGTGGATCCCGGCGCCGCGGTACCAAGGTCTGGCCACCGTCGAACACATGGCGGATCAAGTCGGTGACGCCATCTCTTGCTGGAGGCCGTCGACGGGAACATCCCGTCGACGGCCTTTTGCGTTCCCGGAGTCGCGTGGGCGACATGGAGGGCTGGGAAATCGGACGGCCCGTGGTTGCCCGGTCCGGCGGCCTGGCCATCGCGAACAAGTCCTCCTCGGGAACATATGCGGCGCAGGTGAGTTCCGGCCAGGCTGTGGTGTCCGACGCCTCCGGGGCAACGGTGTTCAGCACCGCGGTGGGCAAGAAGGCCATGGTGCAGTGGGCCGCCGGCTCGGACGAGCTGTGGATCATCGAGTCCGACGCGCTGTACCGCGTCGGCGGGTCCGGTGGCTGGGCGAAGACCGCGGTCGACCCGAAGTCGGCGGCGGTTCCCGCTGAGATCGCGGCACTGATCGGGTAACAGGCACGCACGAAGGCCGTCGACGGGAACATCCCATCGGCGGCCTTCTGCGTTCCCGGACCGTGTGGGCGTGCCGCGCGAGACCGGGTCTGACACACACTCTTTGATGCCATCACACAGCCGTTGGGCTCCGAATGGGCGTGTGACGGTGGGAGGAGGTGTGTGCTGCCGCGCCTTGCCGGACGCGGGGGCGCACCGGAGTAGTGCACACACGAAAACGCCCCCCCACCGTTGCGGTGGGGGGCGCTTCCGTTGGTGCTGCAGTCGATTACGAGCCGAAGATGCTGCCCAGATCGCCGAGCGAGCCGGAGGACGATCCGGCGGAGCCGGTGCCCGGCTCGACCGGGGTGGTGGTGACGGTGACCGTGAGCACCTCGGAGGTGGAGGCGATGAAGCCGTCGGCGCCGTTGTAGACGGCCGTGATGCTGTGCGCGCCTGCGGTGGTGAGGATCTGCGTGCGCTTCGCGACACCGTTGGTCAGCGGCACCGGGTTACCGATGCTGGCGCCGTTGTCCTTGAACTGGACGGTGCCCGTTGCGCCGGCAGGGGCCACGGTCGCGGTCAGCTCGAACGCGGTGGTGGAGTTGGCGGTGGCCGGTCCGGTCAGCGTGGTGGTGGTCGCGACCGCGGCGGCGTCGAGCTCGAAGTCGAGGGCGAAGTCCGGGTTGACCGACTGGTTCTGCGACTCGTTGCCAGCGGTGGCGGGCATGCCGACCACCAGCATCACCTTGGCGGTCTGCCCGGGGCTGAGATGGGTCGACTGCAGCTCGGTGCCAGGGGCCGCCAGGTTGTTGGTGAGGTCCACGATGGCGCCGCTGGCGTCGTTGACCTCCACGCGCACGTACGCCTGCATGTCCGGGGCGGACTTCGTCCAGTTCCCGAGGTACACCTGCAGGGTGCCGCCCTGGCTGGTCGTGTTCTTGGCGTAGAACGTGGTGGTGAGTTCGCCACCGGGGATCAGCTCGCCCTGGAAGTCCGGGATCAGGGACATGTCGCCCCAGGTCGAGTTGTCCGCCGAATACTGCAGGGAAGCGGGGTCGGCGTGCGCGGCGGTGGGCATCACCAGTGCACCGAACGCTGCCAGAAACAGTGCAAGAATCGCGCCGCCAAAGGCAGTGGTCAGCCGCTTGAGGCCGCCGGGTGCGCTGATGGTTGTCGTCATGGCGCGGAGCCTAACGGGGCGTGTGACCCAAGCGTTCAGTTTCGGTTAAACAATCTTGTCCGCCGAACGCAGGACAAGTGTGCAGGTCGTGCCGTCCGGGAGGGCCGAAATGAGCGACGTGTACCGGGGGCTCGCTCGGGGGAGTAAGGTATCGGGGTCCGAAAGAGTCGAGGGAAGAGGAGGTGTGGCTTGCCGTGAAGAGCCAACCTCCGAGTACCTACCGAAGTCGCCGCTAGCCCCCCGTCGGGCACCCCTGCCCACGCCAGGCGACTTCTCCGATCACACTCGCGCCGCTCCAGTCCGCGGCACGCGTCCGTGCATCCGACTCATGCGAAAGCCGCCCTCATGCGTGAAAAGCGATCCTTCCGTCCGCTGCTCCCCAGCCGATCCGCCAACCCCTCGAGCGATCTGATCGTCCCCGAGCATTCGATGGCACCGCACCCGACGCCGCCCACCCTGGCGGTGATGCCGGTGGAGGCAAGCGTGGTCAACAGCGCGGTCTACCGCGACGGCGCCCGGATCGAGACCCCCGCCAGCCTGGCCGAGGCGCTGCGCAGCCTTCCCGACGAGACGTCCATGGCGTGGATCGGGATGTACCGTCCGGACGAGGAGCAGCTCCAGGCCGCCGCCAAGCAGTTCGGGCTGCACGAGCTGGCGGTCGAGGACGCCATCGTCGCGCATCAGCGACCCAAGCTCGAGCGCTACGGTGACACCCTGTTCGTGGTGCTGCGCGCCGCCCGCTACCTGGACGAGTCCGAGCGGGTCGACTTCGGCGAACTGCACGTCTTCTGCGGCCCGACGTTCGTGATCACGGTGCGGCACAGCGAATCGCCGGACCTGTCCGCGGTGCGCAGACGAATGGAGAACGACCCGGAGCTGCTCAAGCTCGGTCCGGAGGCGGTGCTCTACGCGATCCTGGACGCGGTGGTCGACGGGTACGCCCCGGTCGTCGCCGGACTGCAGAACGACATCGACGAGATCGAGACCGAGGTCTTCAGCGGCGACCCGAAGGTGTCGCGACGCATCTACGAACTCTCCCGCGAGGTCATCGAGTTCCAGCGCGCCACCAAGCCGCTGCTCGACATGCTGCGGGGGCTGTCCGCAGGCTTCGAGAAGTACAACACCGACGAGGAACTGCAGAAGTACCTGCGCGACGTCACCGACCACGCCACCACGGTGGTCGAGCGGGCGGACGGGTTCCGGCAGCTGCTCGGCAACATCCTCACGGTGAACGCGACCCTGGTGTCGCAGACCCAGAACGAGGAGATGTCGGCGCTCACCCAGGCCAGCTACGCGCAGAACGAGGAGATCAAGAAGGTATCCGCGTGGGCGGCAATCCTGTTCGCCCCCACCCTGATCGGCACCGTCTACGGCATGAACTTCGACAGCATGCCGGAACTGCACTGGGTGGGCGGATATCCGATGGCGCTGCTGATGATGGCGCTCACCTGTATCACCCTGTACACGATCTTCAAACGCCGCGGCTGGCTCTAGCGGCGGCTACAGGTCGTCCGTGCAGACCGCGAACCTGCGCTCGTCGTAGACGAATCCACTAGGGGTGGAGCACTTCTCGACGTCGGTGACGTCGGTGATGATCTCCGCCACCCTGACACCCTCACGGGAGGGGGCCGCGCAGTCGATGTGGGTGGGCTGATCGTCGGCCAGCTCCATGCACCCACCGACCACCCAGTCGATGTCGAGGCAGAGCGCGCCCTGCTCGTTGCCCATCAGGGTCTCGTAGTAGTAGGAGTCTGCGTCGCTCACGCACTGTGCGTTGGTCGGCGCCTTCCCGATCACCTTGTAATTCGCAGGGGCCATGCCGCAGGGGGCCTTCACCACGTTCGCGTCGTCGACGGTGCCGCTCAGCTCGACGCACTCGCCGATCTCGACGTCGATGTCGACGCTGCCCCCGGCGTCCGCCCGCGGTACATCCGGCAAGAGGGTGTCGGACGCGACGCTGCCTGCCTCGGGTATCGCCCGACCGGTGACCTCGCTGCCGCAGGCACCGAGCGAGAGGGCGGCGAGCGTCAGTCCCGCGGCGGCGAGTCCGCGTTTGAGGCGGTTGTTCGTCATACGGCAATTAGAGCACCCGCCGCCGGTCCGGCCGCAGGTCGTCCCGTCGGGCACCGGGAAACACTCCCGCCGCCGGTGGGGCCGCCATACGCTGGTCGGGGAGTTTCCGTCACCGACGAGTGAGGAAGACCGATGAGCGATCACGTCTACAGCGTCACCGAGGTCGTGGGTTCCTCGAGCAAGGGGATCGACGACGCCATCGCGCAGGCAGTGGCCCGAGCGAGTTCGACCGTCCGCAATCTCGAGTGGTTCGAAGTGGTTGGCACCAGGGGGCACATCGTGGACGGCGCCATCGGGCACGTCCAGGTGACCCTCAAACTCGGGTTCCGGCTCGACGCCGAATGAGCGGGTGCCCGCGCGCCGACCGATGAGTTCCGGCTCCCCGCGGGGTCATAGTTACGGCAATGCTGTCCACGGCAGTGCCGTGACCATGACCAAGCGGGAGGCAGGCGGTGGCGGGATATGTGCGGCTGGGGGACCTGAACACCTGGTACGACGAGCACGGCGAGGGCGAGCCGCTCGTGCTGCTGCACCCGGGCGGTGTCGATGCGCGCGCCTTCGGGCCGAACATCGACGGGTTGGCCCGCCGCTTTCGGCTGTTCACCCCCGAGCGTCGGGGGCATGGACACACGCCCGACGCCCCAGGCCCCATCACCTTCGACCTGATGGCCGAGGACACCATCGCGTTCCTCGAATCGGTTCCCGGCGCGCCTGTCCATCTGCTCGGCTGCAGTGACGGCGCCACCGTGGCCCTGCTGGTGGCCCTGCGCAGGCCCGACCTGGTCCGGCGGCTGGTATGTGTTGCGGGCGTCTTCCACCGGGACGGCTGGGCGCCGGGGGTCGTGGATGCGGACCAGCCATCGCCCGCCTTCCTCGCGGACATGTACGCCGAGGTGTCGCCGGACGGTGCCGGGCACTACCAGGTCGTTGCAGGGAAGCTGAACCGGATGCACCTCGAGGAGCCGACGCTGACCGCGCACGACCTGCGGCGGGTCACCGGCCGGACGCTGGTGATGGTCGGCGACGACGACGAGGTGACCCTCGAGCACGCCCTCGCGCTGTACCGCGGCCTGCCCGATGCCGAGCTGGCGGTGGTGCCGGGCACCTCGCACGGCCTGCTGGTGGAGAAGCCCGAACTCTGCGACCGGATCATCCTGGACTTCCTGACCACCGATCCGGTGCCGACGATGGCGCCGATCCGACGGGTGCGCGGCGCATGACGACTCCTGGAGGATCGGCGGCAGCCAGGGCGAGTTCCCTCGCCAATACCGGCCCGGTGCGCAAGTATGGGTGCGTGGAGCTGCCGCTGACCCCGCCCCTGCAACCGATGCTGGCGAAGGCCGCCCCTGCGGTCCCGACGCAGCCCGACGGCGAGGAGCCGGTGTGGTCCTACGAGCCGAAATGGGACGGATTCCGCGCCATCGCCTTTCGCGACGGCGACGAGGTGGTCCTGAGCTCCCGTAGCGGAAAGGACCTTGGCCGCTACTTTCCCGAGATGATCGCGGCGGTACGGGCCGAGCTGCCCGTCCGTTGCGTGCTCGACGGGGAGCTGGTGGTGCCGCGCGAGGTCGACGGCCGCACCCGGCTGGACTGGGAGGCGTTGTCGGAACGGATCCACCCGGCCGAGAGTCGGGTCAGCCTGCTGGCCGAGCAGACTCCGTCGCAGCTGATCGGATTCGACATGCTCGCGCTGGGGGACGACGACCTGACGAAGCGGCCGTTCGGCGAGCGTCGCGACATCCTGCTCGACCATGTCGGCGGCGGACCGTCCTGCCACGTCACCACCGCCACCACCGACGCCGGGCTCGCCGAGGAGTGGTTCCATGCCTTCGAGGGCGCCGGGCTCGACGGTGTGGTCGCGAAGAAGCTTGCCGGGCACTATCTTCCGAACAAGCGCGAGATGATCAAGGTCAAGCATGCGCGGACCGCGGATTGCGTGGTGATCGGGTACCGGCCGCACAAGAGCCAGCCGGGTATCGGATCCATGCTGCTGGGTCTCTACGACGGCGACGAGCTGCACATGATCGGCGGGGCCTCCGCGTTCACCGCGGCCAAGCGGATCGAGATGCTCGAGCTGCTGCAGCCCTACCGCGAGGGTGAGGACGTGGTGTACGACGGCGAGGCCAGCCGATGGTCGGCGGGAAAGGACCGCCAGTGGGTGCCACTGCGTCCCGAGCTGGTGGTGGAGGTGGCCTACGACCAGATGGAGGGCGACCGCCTGCGGCACGCCGCGCGGTTCCTGCGCTGGCGCCCCGACCGTGAGGCGCACGAATGCACCTACGAGCAACTGGAGGTCCCTGTGCGCTACGACCTGAGCGATGTGTTGGCGGGGGAGGACTGATGGCGGCGGCGAAGGCCCCGGCGCTGGAACTGGACGTGGACGGCATCGCGGTCCGGCTCTCGAGTCCCGACAAGATCTACTTCCCTCAGCTCGGTGCCGAGGGTGGCAGCAAGCGTGACCTGGTCGAGTACTACCGGACCATCGCCCTTTTCGACGGCGGGCGGTCCGGGATCATGACCGCCCTCCGGGACCGGCCCACCCACCTGCAACGCTTCCCGGACGGCATCGAGGGCGAGGAGATCTACCAGAAGCGACTGCCCGCCAAGCGCCCCGAGTACCTGGACACCTGCACGGTCACCAACCCCAACGGCCGCACGGCCGACGCGCTGCGGGTGCGGCACGCCGCCGACATCGTCTGGGCGGCACAGATGGGCAACGTCACCTTCCACCCGTGGCCGGTGCGGTGTACCGACCCGGACCGGCCCGACGAGCTGCGTATCGACCTGGATCCGCAGCCGGGCACCGGGTTCGAGGAGGCCAGGGCCGTCGCGGTGGACATCGTCGCGCCGCTGCTCGACGAATTGGGGCTGGTCGGGTTCCCGAAGACCTCCGGCGGCCGCGGGATCCACGTCTACGTGCGGATCGAACCGCAGTGGGACTTCATCGAGGTGCGCCGCGCGGCCATCGCGGTGGCCAGGGAGATCGAGCGCCGCGACCCCGCACGCGTGACCACCGCGTGGTGGAAAGAGGAACGCGGCGAACGGATCTTCATCGACTTCAACCAGACGGCCAGGGACAAGACCGTCGCATCGGCCTATTCGGTCCGCAAGACGCCTCGGGCCACGGTGTCGACCCCGGTCACCTGGGCGGAACTGCCGGACGTCGAGCCGGACGACTTCACCATCGCCACCGTGCCCGAACTGGTGGGCAGGCGCGGCGACCCGGCCGCCCGGATCGACGATGTCGCGTACTCGCTGGACGCGCTGCTGGAGATGGCGGAGCGGGACGCGGCGAACGGGTTGGGCGACATGCCGTATCCGCCGCAGTACCCGAAGATGCCGGGCGAACCGAAGCGGGTGCAGCCGAGCAAGGACAGGGACCGGAAGTAGCGTCACGCCGGCTTGAATCATCGAGAGACTTCGAGCACGAGGTATTAGGCTCCGAATCAGCTGTTCAGGCAAGCCACGAGCATCGGAGGATGCGATGACGGAGAACCCTATCGTTGACAGCAACGAGGCAATGCTGCAGATCGGCAAGGACATCTGGTGGCTGCTGCTCATCCGCGGCATCTTCGCCGTCCTCTTCGGCATCGTTGCGCTGGTCTGGCCGGGCGTGACCGTGTGGGCGATGGTGGTCGTGTTCGGCGTGTACGCGATCGTCGACGGCCTCGTCGAGGTGGTCCGGTCGATCCAGGCGCGCAAGATCGTCACCGGCTGGGTGTGGTGGCTGATCGGCGGCATCGTGTCCGTGGCCGCCGGTGTCGTGGCATTCGCGTGGCCCGAGGTCACCGTGCTGGTTGCCGTGTACGTGATCGGCTTCTGGGCGATCCTGGTCGGCATCCTCGAGATCATGGGCTCGTTCAAGGTGAAATCCGTGGGCGGACAGTGGGTGTGGCTCCTGGTCGCGGGCATCCTCGCGGTCCTGTTCGGGCTGCTGCTGGTCATCTTCCCGGTCGAGGGCGTCAGTAGCCTCGTCTGGCTGGTCGGCTTCTTCGCCATCATCTTCGGAATCGTGTTCGTGGCCGGTGCATTCCAGCTCCGCTCCGCCGCCAAGCGCGCGGGAGTGGTCTGACGGCCGTGAGTAGGCGTGGCGGTCGCTCCCGTCCGTCCGTTGGCGACGGGAGCGCACCGACCGAGATGCACGTCGACGCCCGATTCCTGCCGTTGGCCGATCGGTTCTTCGCGATGTACCGGCAGCCGAACAACGGCGGCGGAGCGCTGACCGCCTATGTGAACGGCGAACTGGTGCTCGACATCTGGGCCGGTTGGGCGGACCGTGACCGTCGCTGGCGGCGCGACACCGTCGCGTTGTCCTTCTCCACCGGCAAGGGTGTGGCGAGCACGGTGCTGCACCGGCTCGCCGACAGAGGTGTCGTCGACTACGACGAACCGGTGGCGACCTACTGGCCGGAGTTCGCCTCGGCGGGCAAGGAGCGGATCACGATCCGGGACATGCTCACCCACCGGGCGGGCCTGCACCGGGTCCGGGGCCTGGTCCCGGGCAAGACCGGGCTCCTCGACTACGACCGCGTGGTCGCCGCGCTCGCCGCGGCGCGGCCGGACCCGCGTCGGCTCAGCGGTCCCGGGTACCACGCGGTCACCTACGGATGGATCGTCGCCGAGACGGTGGCGCGGGTGACCGGCCGCGGCTTCACCGAGGTGGTGCGCGCCGAGATCGCGGAGCCGCTCGGCGTCGAGGAGTTCTGGTACCGGGTGCCGCCCGAGCACCGGCATCGGATCGCGAAGCTGTTCCCGCACCTCAGCCCCGGTGCGGTGTCCTGGGGCGTGGCCTCCTCGGTGATGACGCGGCTGCGCCCGTTCAACGGACTCGCGGAGGCGGGCATGCCGGAGGGCTTCGACGAGCTGGTTCGCGACCCGATCGTGCACGACGCGGTGATGCCGGGCTGGAACGGCGTGTTCACCTCGCGTGCACTCGCGAAGATGTACGCGGCGATCGCGAACGACGGCGTCATCGACGGCAGGCGCTTCCTCTCCTCCGACACCATCGAGCGGATGGGCGAGGTGCAGACCTTCGGACGCGACTACGTGCTCGGCGCCAGGGTCAACTGGCGGCTCGGCTATCACCCGGTGTTCGTCGCGAACCGGTCCCAGCCGAGGGCCGCGTTCGGCCACTACGGGGTCGGGGGGTCGGGGGCGTATGCGGACCCGGAGACCGGCCTCGCCCTCGGTTTCGTCACCAATCGGATGGGCAACGCGATGACCGCGCTCGGCGACCTGCGCTTGGCCCGGCTCGGCGCGGTGGCGCAGAAGACGGTGCGCGGTCGCTAGTGCACCGCCGGGCCGCTGGATGCGGTGATCCGCCTGGCTGAGAGGCGGATCACCTACCGGGGTGGGAACCCGTGCGACCTGGGACGGAGCCGTGCGACCGGGCTGTCTGGGCGGAGTGGCACCTGGCCAACGGCGAACCTGTTGTGTCTACTGGAATCGGCGAAGCCTGCTAATGCGGGATTCGCAGATTTCTCCTGCAGTCGGATGATGGGACTTGAATGCGCAAGATCGAGACCGGGAGCACCAGTCGTCGGCGCTGGGCAAATCGGGTCGCGACGGCCCTGATCGGTGCCGCGGCCGCAGGCACGGCGCTGGTCGTTCCGGCGCAGGCGGTACCGCTGTTTCCCGGCGGCCCAGACATCGCCCTGCCCACCCTCCCCGGCCTACCGGCGCCAGCCGCGCCCCTCGCGCCGCAGGCTCCGGCGGAGCCGCAGGTGGGGCCGGCCAACTTCTCCGCGCCGAGCCTGAACCCGTCCGAGGGCGAGGTTGTCGGCGTCGCGCAGCCCATCATCATCCGGTTCGACGAGGCCATCGACGACCGCGCCACCGCGGAGCGGGCCATCAAGATCAGCAGCAGCCCGAAGGTCGACGGTTCGTTCTACTGGATCAACAACAGCCAGGTGCGGTGGCGGCCGACCGAGTTCTGGCCGGCTGGCACCGACGTCGTGGTCGAGGCGGGCGGGGCGCGCTCCGCCTTCCACATCGGCGACGCGCTGGTGGCCACCGCCGACGACAACACCAAGGAGATCACCATCACCCGCAACGGTGAGGTGGTCAAGACGATGCCGACCTCGATGGGCAAGACCGGCCACGAGACCCCGAACGGCACCTACATCGTCGGCGAGCAGTTGCGCGACATGTACATGGACTCGTCCACCTACGGTGTCCCGATCGACGCGCCGGAGGGCTACCGGACCTACGTCGAATACGCGACCCGCATCTCCAACAGCGGCATCTTCGTGCACGCCGCGCCGTGGTCGGTGAACCAGCAGGGCAGCACCAACACGAGCCACGGCTGCCTGAACGTGAGCACCGAGGACGGCAAGTGGTTCTTCGAGAACGCGAAGAAGGGCGACCCGGTGATCGTGACGAACACCAGCGGCGGGACGCTCGACGGCTCCGACGGGCTGGGGGACTGGAACCGGTAGCGGAATCCGCACCGCCCACGATGCGCGCACGATCACCCGGTGATCGTGCGCGCATCGTTCGTATGGGGCCCGGCTACCGGTCGGGGCTGGTGATACGGGCAACCGTCAGGTCGATGGACTCGATCGCGTCGGTACGCGAATAGCCCTCGGTGTTGAAGCTCTCCCACCCGGTGAGCAGGCACCACCACAGCATCCGGCGAATCCAGCGGACCTTGAGCGCCGAGGAGAAGGTGCCGTCGGCCTGGCCGCGTTCGATCAGGTCGAGCAGCGGTGCGTCGGCCGCGCCGAGGCCCTCCCAGAATGCCGCGTGCGACAGCGCCTGCGGGTCGCCGAAGAAGAGCGAGAGCAGGGGCCCGAGGTCGAAGCACTCGTGGCTCATCCGGCGCAGTGCCGCATCCGCGGGGCCCTCGGTGGGCCGGGACCGTTCCAGTGCCGCGCGGAGCTTGTCGAGGGCGTCCTCGCCGAGGGCGCGGATCAGATCGATGCGCTCCGGGTAGTAGCGGTGCAGGGTGCTGCGGCCCACCTCGGCCTCCGCGGCGATCTCGCTGAGGGACGCGGCCGAGTTCTTGCCGAGCACGTCGACGGCCGCGTCGAGGATGGCACGGCGGGTGCGCGCCTTGGTGCCCGATTCGGGGACGGTGTCGGTCGACATGTCCTCACGGTAGCAGTGGATTGTTCCTAAATGGAACTTTCATTGACAGAAATGGGACGTGGATGTTCCACTGGTGGACATGAGTGATTCTCAGGCGTCTGTGAGCTGGCCGCACGCGCGGCTGTTGTGGTCCTACATTCGCCCGCACCGGAAGATGCTCGGGCTGGGCATGGTCCTGGGGATCATCGTCACCGCCTCGGGCCTGGCGACGCCGATGATCATCAAGTACATGCTGGACACGCTCAGCAGCGACGGCTCGATGCTCACGCCCGTTCTCACGCTCCTCGGCGTGCTCGTCGTCACCGGCGTGGTCGGGTACTTCCAGTGGATCCTGCTCGGCACACTGGCCGCCCGCGTGGTCTACGACGCACGGGAATCCATCGTGCGCAGGTACTTCCGTGCCACGGTCGGCAGCCTGACGGCGCGGCCGTCGGGCGAACTGGTCACCCGGGTCACCTCGGACACCGTTCTGCTCCGGGAGGCGACCTCGTCCAGCCTGGTCGAACTGTTCAACGCCGTCGTCAGCATCATCGGCACCCTCGTCCTGATGGCGATGCTCGACCTCGTCCTGTTCGGGGCAACCGTGGCGTCGCTCCTGGTCGTCGGTGTTCTTGCCCTCCTTCTCATGCCGCAGCTCGCGAAGTCGCAGCGGCAGGCGCAGGAATCGGTCGGGCGGCTCGGCGGTGTGCTCGAGGGGGCGCTGCGCGCGATCCGGACGGTCAAGTCGAGCCGCGCGGAGGCCCGCGAGGCCGAGCGGATCATCATCGACGCGAAGCACTCGCAGGTGCACAGCGTCCGGGCGGCCCGGGTCACCGCCCTGGTCTGGATCATCGCCGGCGGTGGGATGCAGCTCGCGATCATCGGGATTCTCGCCTTCGGTGCGTACCGGGTGAGCTCGGGGGCGCTCGCGGTCTCCGCGCTGGTGGCCTTCCTGCTGTACGCCTTCCTGCTGACCGCCCCTGTCACCGCGATGGCGCAGAATGTCGCGCTCGTCCAGTCCGGGATCGCCGCGGCGAGCCGGATTCGCGAGGTGCATGACATGGAGGTCGAGGAGCACGCCGCCGTCGACGTCCAGCCGCTGCGGCCGGCCCCCGACGTGCCGGTGCTGGAGCTGGTCGACGTCGTCGCTCGGTATGCCCCCGGCACCGAGCCGTCCGTGCGTGGGGTCAGCGCGCAGATCCCGGCGCGCGGACACACCGCCATCGTCGGTCCGTCCGGGGCGGGTAAGACCACGCTGTTCTCGCTGTTGCTGCGGTTCCTGCACCCGGAGAGCGGCGAGATCCTGCTGGACGGCGTGCCCTACTCGGAGCTGCCGTTCGACCAGGTGCGCTCCCGGCTGGCGTACGTGGAGCAGGAGACGCCCATCGTGCCCGGCACGATTCGGTCGAACCTGCTGTTCACCCACCAGGAGGCCACCGAGGAGGAGGTGTGGGCGGCGTTGCGTGCGGTGCACCTCGAAGAGACCGTGCGTGAGCTCCCCGACGGACTCGACAGCGACCTGTCCGCCACCAATGTCTCGGGTGGACAGCGGCAGCGAATCGCGCTGGCGCGGGCCATCGTTCGGCGCCCGGACGTGTTGCTTCTCGACGAGGCCACGGCGCAGGTGGACGGCCGGACCGAGGCCGCCATCCATGACATGATCCGGGAGCTGTCGCAGACGGGTTCGGTGGTGACCATCGCGCACCGGCTCTCGACCGTGATCGACGCAGACACCATCCTGGTGATGGAACGCGGGCGGATCCGGGCACGCGGCACCCACCTCGAGCTGCTGGAGTCGGACGAGCTCTACCGGGAACTGGTCACCGCGTTGCGAATCGGGGTCGACCTCCAGATCGCCGTATAGGGCGGCGGTAGGCTCGGACGGTGGCCGTCGCAGCCTTCGACACGTCTGAGCCCGCCGCCGAACGCCGGCGACGAGGCAAGCATCTGCGTGCCCGGATCCCGCGCGGGGCGCACGGTTCGTGGGCGCCCTCCTCGTATCGGCCCGATCCGGTGTCGATCCTCGACCGGCAGAACGCGAATCGGATTCCCGAACTGGTGCCGCTCAGATTCGAGCGGATGCTGGTCTCGCCGTTCACCTTCCTGCGTGGCTCGGCCGCCATCATGGCGTGGGACCTGGCGCACTGCGCTCGCACCGAGCTGACGGTGATGGCGAGCGGGGATGCCCACCTCGCGAACTTCGGGCTGTTCGCCGGCCCGGACCGGCGGCTCGTGTTCGATCTCAACGACTTCGACGAGGTGCACCGCGGGCCCTTCGAATGGGACCTCAAGCGGCTGGCGACCTCGGTGCTGGTGGCCGCGGCAACGAACGGTCACAGTGCATCGGACGCGCGCGCCGCGGCATTGATCGTGGGCGCCGCCTACCGGGAGACGATCCACCACGCGGCGCAGATGCCCGCGCTGGACGTCTGGTATCTCCGGATCGAGGCGGACGCGATGCTGGCCGGGCTGCGGGATCAGATCGCCGCTCGTCAGCTCGGGCCGGCCCAGGCCGTGATGGCCAAGGTGGAGAAGCGAACTCAGCTCGGCTCGCTCAAGCGGTTCGCCAGGTACGAGAACGGCCGGTTCCTGATCAAGGAGGAGCCGCCGCTGATCACCCGGCTGCCACACGAGCGGCATGCGGAGGTGACGGATCTGCTCAGGGGTTCCTTCGAGCGCTATCTCGGGACACTGGCGCCGGACCGGCGGGAACTGGTGGCCCGCTATCGATTCCAGGACATCGCCAGCAAGACGGTGGGGGTCGGATCCGTCGGCATGCTCGGCTTCATGGCGTTGTTCGTCGGGGAGAGTGCGCAGGACCCGCTGTTCCTGCAGATCAAGGAGGCGCAGCCGTCGGTGCTCGCGCCGTACGTCTCTGGTTCGGCCCACCGCGACCAGGGCAGGCGCGTGGTCGAGGGGCAGCGGTTGATCCAGAGCGCGAGCGATCCGTTCCTCGGATGGTTCAGCGGCCCCGGTTCGTTCGGCCGCGACTTCTACGTCCGGCAGTTGCGGGACAAGAAGGGCTCATTCAGCATCGCCGCGATGGATCCGTCCGGTCTACGGGCCTACGCACGGTTGTGTGCGATCGCGCTGGCCAGAGCCCACGCCCGCACCGGAGATCCGGCCGCGATCGCCGGATACCTGGGCAACGGAACCACTTTCGATGAGGCCATCGCGGCATTCGCGGTGGCCTACGGTGAGCAGAACCGGCTGGACTACGAGCAGGTGAAGCAGCGCCGTAGCCGGGCGACTCGATGAGTGCACGACCACGGCGCCGCTCGTATCACCAGATGCGGACGCGACGCTCGGGTTCGAGGTAGAGCGCGTCGCCGGGGGTGACGTCGAACGCCTCGTGGAAGCTGTCGAGATTGCGCACCACTGCGTTGCAGCGGAACTCCGGCGGTGAGTGCGGGTCGACGGCGAGGCGGCGGATGGCCTCCTCGTTCCTGGCCTTGGTCCGCCACACCTGCGCCCAGCCGAAGAAGACGCGCTGCAGACCCGTGAGCCCGTCGATGGCGGGAGAGTCCTTGCCGTCCAGTGCGATCCGGTACGCCTCGACCGCGATGGACAGGCCGCCGAGATCGCCGATGTTCTCGCCGATGGTGAACTCGCCGTTGACCTTGTGGCCCGGCAACGCCTTCGGCTCGAGCTCGTTGTACTGCTCGATCAGCGCCTTGGTGCGCTTGCCGAACTCGGTGCGGTCGCTGTCGGTCCACCAGTCGACCATGTTGCCGTCACCGTCGTACTTGGCACCCTGGTCGTCGAAGCCGTGCCCGATCTCGTGTCCGATGACCGCGCCGATCCCGCCGTAGTTCGCCGCGTCGTCCGCCGCGGCGTCGAAGAACGGCGGTTGCAGAATCGCTGCGGGGAAGACGATCTCGTTCATGCCCGGGTTGTAATAGGCGTTGACCGTCTGCGGGGTCATGAACCACTCGTCGCGATCGACCGGCCCGCCGAGCTTCGCCAGGTCGCGGTCGTGATCGGCGGCGTACCCGCGACGGTAGTTGCCGACCAGATCGTCCGCCGAGATCGACAGCCCGGAGTAGTCCCGCCACTTGTCGGGGTAGCCGATCTTGGGAGTGAACTTCTCCAGTTTGGCCAACGCCGCGCTCCGGGTGTCCGGGCTCATCCATTCCAGCTCGGAGATGTTGCGGCGGTACGCCTCCTGCAGGTTCGCGACCAGTTCCTGCATCCGGGCCTTGGCCTCGGCCGGGAAATGCCGCTCGACGTAGAGCTTGCCGACGGACTCGCCGAGCAGGTCCTGCACCAGGGAGACACCGCGCTTCCAACGTTCCCGGTTCTCCTCGGTACCGGACAGGGTGGTGCCGTAGAACGCGAAATCCTCCGCGACCAGGTCTGCGGTCAGGTACTGAGCCCGCGAGTGGATCACCTTCCATGCCGCCCACGCCCTCCAGTCGGCGAGCGGGCGCTGCGTCCAGAGCGCGGTCAGCGAGGTCAGGAAGCTGGGCTGGCGGACCACCAGCTCCGCGAAGGTCTCCGGCGAACCGCCGAGGCCGGACACCCAAGCGGCCCAATCGAATCCGGAATTCTCGGCGGACAGGTCGGCCAGGGTGACCAGGTTGTAGCTGAGCTCGGCGTCGCGCCTGCGCACCACGTCCCAGTGTCCCGCGGCGATCTGGGTCTCCAGGTCGAGGATCGTCTGGGCGTCGGTTGCGGGGTCGGGCCTGCCCGCGAGGGTGAGCATCTTCTGCACGTGCTCGAGGTAGGCCGCGCGGGTCTCGGCGTAGGAATCCTCGCGGTAGTAGGACTCGTCGGGCAGCCCGATCCCGGACTGGGTCAGGTGCACGAGATAGCGCGAGGAGTCCTTGGCGTCGGTGTCGACGTAGTTGCCGATCGCCCCGGAGACACCGGTGCGCTGCAGCTCGCCGAGCAGGCGCGCGAGCGCGGACAGGTCGCTCACCGCATCCACCGCGGCGAGCTCGCCCGCGATCGGCTCCAGCCCGGCCAGCTCGACGGCGTCGGCATCCATGAACGAGCTGTAGAGGTCGCCGATCCGCTGCGGATCGGTGCCCTCCGCGCCGCGGGTCTCCGCGGCCTCGGTGATGATCGCCCGCACGTCGACCTCGGCCTGGTCGTAGAGCGTGCGGAAGGCGCCGTCCACGGCTCGGTCGGCGGGGATCACGTAGTCGTCGAGCCATTTGCCGTTGACGTGGACGAACAGGTCGTCCTGCGCGCGGATGCCCTGGTCGAGGTGGGTGAGGTCGATTCCGGAAGCGGGCGTCGTCATGCCTCTATTTCTACCGCGACGCCGCCGACCGTGCGTGAGTTGTACCCCGGTAGGCGTGAAATGCGCGCACGGGCGGCGGAGCCGCGTCACACCCCGATGTTGATGGCGCCGACATATCCGTCGGCGGCCCTGACTGCCGTCACCATGCCGGACGCATCGAAGATGCCGTCGGTGGCGTTGTCGACGTTGTTCTCCCGCCCGGTGTGCTCGTTGTAGGGCGCCGACGCGTACACCTCGTCGATGAGCGCCTCCTCGAAGTAGAGCTGCGAGGTGAGCACGGTGGCCTTGTCCATGTGCACCTTGAGATGGATGTGTGTGGTGCGGCCCTGGTACCAGCCGGGGAAGATCGTGGTGAACCTCGCGATGCCGTCGGCGTCGGTGGTCTGTGCGCCGCGCAGGTAGGTGCCGTCGTCGGTGGTGGCCGACTCGGCGTCGCCGACGCTGTACGAACCGTCGGAGGTCTCGCCGGGTCCGGATGCTCCCGGCGCGCCCCCGCTGCCGCCGCCGGGAGGCGGGCCACCCGGACGCGGGCCGCCCGCAGGGGGCTGACCTCCGCCGTCCGCCGGCGGGGCGCCGTTGGCTCCCATGGACCCGGACTCGAAGCCCGAGTACACCCCGCCCGCGTCGCAGTGCCAGATCTCCACCACGGCGTTGGCGACTCCGCCTGCCGAGCCGTCGGGGGTGCACTTCTGCGGATCCTGCACCCGGATCGCCAGGTCGAGGGTGGCGCCGGGCCGGTCCTCACGCAGGTCGTTGCGGATCGAGTCGACGTCGAACCAGTACGGGCCCTGCGTCTCCTCGGTGGTCGTGACGCACTGGGGGGCCCTGGCGAGCAGGGCGGCCACATCGCTGCTCGCGGCGACCGCCGTGCCGGTGGTGGATGCGGTGGCGCTCGTCGCGGTCCCGCCGGAGCCGTTGCCCGCGCAGGCAGCGATCAGGCCGCTGAGCCCAACTGTCCCGCCCATGGCCAGCGCTCGCCGTCGGCTGACGCGGGCGCGGCTGCGCGCGATGTCCTCGTTCACGTTGATCTCCGCTCGGTGTGGATGGTTTTCACCATCGTCGACCTGGCGGCTGTGAGGACCCTGGCAGCGGGCTGCGAGGTGTCTGGGCGCCGGGCGCGATCAGCGCGGCGGGAGTGTGGTCGGGGCCTCGAGCGTCACCGAGAACTTGTCCTCGAGGTTGCTGCGGAACTCGTCCTCGCAACGCTGCTGGGCGGCCCGGTTGTTGCCGGCATCGGCCATGCACTCGGCGAAGTCCCTGCCCCCGAGCTTGTTGAACAGGCCGATCCCGACCACGACCAGCACGATCGAGATGGTCAGCCCGGCGAGGCCGAGCAGGATGCCCGCCAGGGAAACCCCGCCGTTGGTGGCCTGCCTCTTCTTGTACAGCGATCGGCCGACGAGGCCGACGATGATCGCGACGGCTCCGAGGAGGATGCCGCCGACGATGGTCCAGACGGTCAGCACCGAGAAGATGCCGAGGACGAGTGCGGTGATGCCCGCGCCGTTGCGGGGCTGCGCGGGCGGCTGGCCCGGATAGGGCTGCGCCGCATACGGCTGCCCGGGATATGGCTGACCCTGGTACTGCTGCCCGGGGTACGGCTGACCCTGGTACTGCTGCCCGGGGTACGGCTGACCTTGGTACTGCTGCCCGGGGTACGGCTGCCCTTGGTACGGCTGCTGACCGGGGTACTGGGGGCCTGCGTCCTGCGGAGGACCCGGGTACGGCGGCTGCTGGCCTTCCGGCTGCTGGTCTTCCGGCGGCGGGGTCCCCTCCGGCGGGTTCGGCGGCTGATTCGTCATCGTCTCTCCTCGGATTCACCCATGGGCACCGGAAAAGTCACGCCACCCGCAGAGTAGTCGCGTCGGAGGTTCGATAGACGGTATTGACGCGACCGCACTCAGCGCAGCTGGACGCTGCCGGCCGCCCGCGCGAGCAGGCGTCCCGAGGGATCGACGAGTCGCGACTCGATCAGGGCCAGCCGGCGTCCGGCCCGAAGCACCTCGGCCTCGGCTCGGATCGGTGGGCCGTCGGCCGCGGGGGAACGGACGAAGTCGATCCTCAGGTCGAGCGGCTCGTAGCCCTGGCCGGGCGCGGTGAGGGTCTGCGCGGCCAGGCCCATGACCAGGTCCGCAGCGGAGATCAGCACCCCGCCCTGAATGGACCCGAGCGGGTTGCTCATCCAGTCCCGCGGAGCGAACTCGCCGACCACCAGTCCCCGGGCGACCTCGGGTAGCCCCATGCCCAGCAGTCCGGCGAGCGGGCCACGCGCCAGCGCGCCCCCCGCGATGTCCTCCACGATCCCCAGCCCGGTGCGGTCGGCGAGCTCGGCGGCGCCCGCGACCGGTTCGGCGGCCTCGACGGGCAGGGCGTCGCCCCTGAGTACAGCCTCGGCGTTGGCTGCCTCTCGGGTGACCACCATCCCGCGGGACTGCAACGCCACGAGCACCTCGCCATCCGGTCCGCGCATGTCGCCGGTGGCAAGGCCGATGCCGGCCGCGCCGTCGATCCGGACCGCGTTGCCCGTTGCCTCGATGGTGCCGGTCGCGGGCAGCGGACCCGCCACAGCGGCCACCACCTGCGACAACACGACCTGGGTTCCCTCGGGCACCGCGTTGCCGATCGCGCGGCCGGGCACGTTGTCGGCCAGCACCCCGATCGATCCGAGGACCGTCCGGCCGCGATGGTCGTGGAACCGAGGGCCGACCTCCTGGCGGAGCCGGATCAGGCCGGGGGCGAGTTCGACGGACTGCACGCCCATCAGCTCGTTGAGCCGGTCGAGCCGCTGGTTCTCCGTGGTGGTCATGCCTCTTCTCTATCATCGGGGCCCGCACTGCCTACGGCGCGGTCCCGATCAGCGGCCGCCTCAGCCGCCGAGGCGGCTGTGCATCTCCCAGACCAGCACCTCGGCCGGGGCGTCGGCGGACAACCGCTGTCCCCCCGACGCGGTGAGCCGGACCGCGTCACCCTCGGACAGGATTCCGGCGCCCTCCAACGACACCTCGCCCTGGGCGACGAAAAGGTGCAGGTAGGGGGCCTCGGGGAGCTGTACCGAGCCGCCCGGCTGCAGTCGCGCGACATGCAGTGCCGCGCCCCGGTTCGCGATCGTGATGGCCGACTGGTTCCGGTGTGCGGGCATGCCGGAGGCGACCGGCACGAGTCCGCCGCGCATCAGCTCGTCGTCGATCTCGAGCTGCTCGTAGCCGGGGCTGATGCCCGGCTCGTCGGGCAGCACCCACATCTGGATGAATCGAACCGGCTCGGCATGCTCGTCGTGCTCGGATCCGGCCAGCCGCCAGGAGTCGTTCTTCTCCGAGTGCAGGATGCCGGTGCCCGCGCTCATCCGCTGGGCCAGGCCCGGGTAGATGACGCCGGAATGCCCGATCGAGTCCTGATGCACCAGCGATCCCCGCAGCACCCAGGTGACGATCTCCATGTCCCTGTGTGGATGGGTGTCGAAGCCCTGGCCCGGCATCACGATGTCGTCGTTGTTGACCATCAGTACGCCGTGATGGGTGTTGTCCGGGTCGTAGTGCTGCCCGAACGAGAAGGAGTGCTTCGAATCGAGCCAGGAGATCCGGGTCTTCATCCGATCGCCCGCGCGGTGGATGTCGACGTGCGGTGTGGTGGGTGCCGTCATGGGCGTCCTCCTTTGTGGTGCTTAGAGATTCCAGAGTACGAGGGCGTCAAGAACTCGGTGCACAGTTGTCGGCTCCGATGCGGGACCGTTGCACGACGGACCCGGTTCGGTGGCGCGCGAACCGGGCCGTCGGGCGCGTCCGCTCCTGACGAAAAGCGTTGCTGGCAAAGCGGATCCGAGCACATCCTCGTGGGCTCATCTGAGTGCGGCATGCATCTCCCAGATCAGCAGCTCCGTGGGTTCGGCCGCGGTGTATCGCTGGCCGCCGATCCCGCTGAGCCGCAAGGAATCACCCTGGTCGAGACGTCCGAATCCCTCGACCTCGCCGGATCCGCGCGCGACGAACACGTGAACGTACGGGGCGTCCGGCACTGTTACAGACTGTCCAGTTTGCAATCTGGCGGCGTGCAGCCCCGCGTGCCGGTTGTTCAGACCGATCGCGGCGTGATCGCGGTGCCGGGGCAGTCCCGATGCCACCGTGACCAACCGGCCACTGTCGAGTTCCGCGTCGATCGGTAGTTCCTGGTAGCTCGGCTCGATGCCGAACTCATCCGGCGGGATCCACATCTGCACCACGTGCACCGGCTCGGTGCCCCGGCTCCCGTCGACCCGCCAGCGGTCGTTGCGCTCGGAGTGCATGATGCCGCGGCCCGCGCTCATCCGCTGCGCGAGTCCGGGTGGGGGCACCTCCCTGCACGGAGTGCTTGGGGGAGGACCACCCCCGAGTGCCCCTCGGAGTCCTGGTGGACCAGGGATCCGCTGAGCACCCAGGTGACGATCTCCGCATCCCGGTGCTGATGCATGTCGAATCCGGATCCGACATCGACGACGTCCTCGTTGTTGACCACCAGCAGCCCGTGCGCGTTCGCGGCCAGGTCGAAGTTGCCCGCGAAGGGGAAGCTCTGCCTGGAGTCGAGCCAGCCGTAGTTCTGGTGCGCGCGGTCGGCCGCGCGTTGGACCGCCACCGTCGGCATCGCTACGCCAGGGTCTCGTGGGCGGCGGGGATCGAACCCAGCCGGCCTGCCTGGAAGTCCTCGAACGCCTGGATGACCTCCGCCTTGGTGTTCATCACGAACGGTCCCGCCATCGCGACGGGCTCGCGGATCGGCTTGCCGCCGAGGATGAAGACCTCGAGGGACTCGGTCCGGGAGTCCTGGGTGTCCGCGGCCGCGACGGTCAGCGTGTCGCCGCGACCGAACACGGTGGTCTGGCCCATCCGGACCGGCCTGCGCTCGGCGCCGACCGTGCCCTCGCCCGCGAGGACGTACGCGAGCGCGTTGAACTCGGGGTTCCACGGCAGGGTCAGTCGGGCCCCCGGCGCGATGGTCGCGTGCACCAGGCTGATCGGGGTGTAGGTGGAGCCGGGGCCCTGGTGGCCGTCGACCTCGCCCGCGATGACGCGGACAAGGGCGCCGCCGTCCGGCGAGGACAGCAGCGCGACCTTGTTGCCGGTGATGTCCTGGTAGCGGGGAGCCGCCATCTTGTTGTCGCGAGGCAGGTTCACCCACAGCTGGACGCCGTGGAACAGGCCCCCGCTGACCACGAGGTGTTCGGGCGGGGTCTCGATGTGCAGGATGCCGCCGCCCGCGGTCATCCACTGGGTGTCGCCGCCGCCGATCGTGCCGCCACCACCGTTGGAGTCCTGGTGCTCCATGATCCCGTCGATCATGTAGGTGACTGTCTCGAAGCCGCGGTGCGGATGCCACGGGGTGCCCTTGGGCTCGCCCGGCGCGTAGTCCACCTCACCCATCTGGTCCATGTGGATGAACGGGTCGAGGTGCTTCATGTCGACGCCCGCGAACGCGCGGCGCACCGGGAAGCCCTCGCCCTCGTAGCCGACGGGGGCGGTGGTCACGGCCAGCACCGGCCGCGGCGCGGAGTCGGGCGCGGTCTCGGTGATGCGCGGCAGGGCGAGGATGTTGTCGACGGTCACGGCGGGCATGGAACGCTCCTCCGGGTCAGTTAGTTGATTGTTCAACTAGTGCATCTGACTCAACACCCGCGGGGCGGAGGTATTCCCGACGCGGGAGCCGGTCAGGACCGTCGGGTCGGCCGGACGGCGAACACCGGGAACCGGCCGTCCTCGGCGGTGGGCCGGAACTCGACGCGGACGTCCAAATCGGTGCCCGCCGGGACCTCTCCGTCGATCCACGTGTAGATCCGCGGGCCGTCGTCGAGCTCGACGATCCCGACGGCCGCGGGGGCGGAGCCGTCGCACGCCTCGTCCGGCCGACGGTCGGCCACCTTCCACGACACGATCGACCCGGCGCCGGAGGACGGCACCGCGCGGAGTTCGGAGCCCCGGCAGGAGGGGCAGGACGCCGTCAGTGGCGCGAGCAGCGTGGCGCAGCGCGTGCAGCGATTGATCATCAGCCGCGCCGGGTGCGCTGGCGCGGTCATGCCGCGACCCTCTGCGGCCATGCGAGCACGGTCCGCATGGCGTGCCCGAAGCCGTGTGGGTCGCCGACCGGCCATTCGTGGGAGCCGGCGACCGTGAACACCGGCGGACGACGAAGCGCCGTACGCAGCGACTCGAGGCCTGCTCGCGGGATCACCTGATCGCCGCGGGCCCAGAGCAGGGTCACCGGGAGGCCGCGGTCCGCCAGGCGGTCGAGCTGGCGGGTCTGGTCGCCGCCGGTGGTGGCGCGCCATTCGTGCGGCAGTCCCGCCCGGGGGCCGACGGCTCCGCCGATCGAGTTGACGAGAACGAGCCGGGCGACGTGGTCGGGGAGGTCGTGGGCGGCCTGGATGGCGACGCCGCCGCCGAAGGAGTGTCCGACGAGGGTGACCGGCTCCGTGGCGCCGACGGAGTCGATGAACCGCCCCAGCCACCGCGCGTAGCCGGCGGGATGTCGCTCACCACGAGGCAGCTCGGCCGTCCCGCCGAACCCGGGGAGCGAGGGCGCGAGCACCCGCGCGCCGTTGCGGGCGAGCCGCACCAGAGACCGTCGATACGTGCGATGGCTCGAGCCCCATCCGTGCAGGAACACCAGCGGCGGTCCCTCGCCCGCGACACCGTAGGCGATGGCACGCCCGTCGAGTTGCGACTCCAGCGAGGTCAGCGTGGGGTGCGGATCGGGATGGAGGATGTTCGCGGATGGGTGCTGATGGTGCGTCATCGGAACCTCGACATGCTCGGCAGTGGTGTGGGTCACACTGTTCCCTCGTGCTGCCCGCGTGACGACGGTGGAACCACCCGGATACCTACCTGTTTCTTGCGGGGCGGCGGGGCGACGCGAAACCCGACGGCGTCCGGTGGTGATCGGCCATAGTGGAGTGCGTGGCCGCCAACCGAAACCTCATCGTCGCGTCGGCCCTGGTGGTGTCCGCCCTCGGCCTGCTCTCCGCGGGCTGTGCAGACGGGTCCGACGCGCAGGCGGGGACCGGCGCTCCCCCCGGGATCAGCACTCAGGCCACCGGGAAGGTCAGCGGGACGCCCGACACCCTGACGGTGGTGCTCGGGGTGCAGACGCAGGCGCGGGACGCGGCAGGCGCGCTGGCGGACAACGCGGACAAGGCGAACGCCCTCATCGACACCCTGAAGGAGAAGGGGGTGCGGGCGGAGGACATCCAGACCAGCGGGCTGTCCGTGCAGCCGACGTACGACCCGAACTCCGCGGCGATCACCGGCTATCAGGTGACGAACCAGGTGACGGCGACCGTGCACGACGTGAGTGCGGCCGGCGGGCTGATCGACGCCGCCGCGGCCGCGGCGGGCGATGCCGCCCGGGTCCAGCAGACGTCCTTCTCCATCGCCGACGACAGCGACCTGCGCGCGCAGGCCAGGGCAGACGCGGTGCGACAGGCGCAGGCGCAGGCGCGGCAGATCGCGGAGGCCGCCGGGGTCGGTCTCGGCGAGGTCCGCTCGATCACCGAGGTGCCCGCCACCGGGCCGACGCCCTTCCCCGGCGGCGCGCTCGACCGGGCCCCCTCGACGCCGATCGAACCGGGCAGTCAGGAGCTGACCGTGTCGGTCGCGGTCGTCTACGACATCGGTTGAGCACGCACGCTCTTTTCCTCACAGTCTTCTCACATTCGCGCCACCCTGATGCCAGAGATTGCCCGTACCCTCCGGCCTATGGTTGCCGCACATGCGAGTTCGAGACGTGGGCCGTGGGTGATCGCCGCGGTGACGGCGCTCCTCGCCGCCGTCGTCGGGGTCTACTTCCTGCTCGCCCCTGAGGGGGAATCGACGAGAACCGTCGCGATCGTCAACGAGGACGCGGGCGCGGTGGTCGACGGCAAGCCGATGAATGCGGGGGACCAGGTCGTCGCGGCGCTGCAGGAATCGGGCGACTTCGAATGGGCGACGGTATCGGCCGATGAGGGGTCGGCCGATGCGTACCTGGCTTCCGTCACCATCCCGGCGGACTTCTCCGACGCGGTGAACTCGCTCTCCACCAACGCGCCCCGGCAGGCGGAACTCGCGGTGCACTACAACGGTGACGGCTCGCCCGCGGACACGGAGTCGATGTCGGCGTTGATGGCGACCGTCTCGGATCAGACCGGGGCGCAGGGCATCAAGGACGTCCTGGCCGGGATCGCCTCGGCGCGGGCCCAGTTGCAGCAGACGCTCCTGCCGTCCCAGCTGCTGACGGCCGCGACAACCGCCGCGGACAAGCAGGTTCAGGAGCTGCTCGGTCAGGCCGACCAGGTGTTGCCGCTCCTGGCCACGGCGAACGACGGCGCCAACCAGCTCGTCGACGTCGCCGGACAGGTCTCGTCGATGGTGGACGGCGCGGTTGGCCCCGCGACCGAGGTGTCCGGTCGGCTGACCGAGCTCGGCGTCACCCTCGGCGACGTCACCCGCTCCACCGAGCAGCTGCAAGGCGGTCTCGATGCCGCGGCCGCGGCCCTGCGTGCCACCGGGCTCCAGCCCGAGATGGTGCGGACGCTGGAGCAGACCAAGACCGATCTCGCGCTGGTGTCCGGTCAGCTCACGGCGATCACCGGGCTGCTGAGCGCCGACGCCGGGCCCGACACCGACCTGGGCGGCGCGCTGCGCAGCGGGCTCGGTCAGCTGCAGGACGTGTCCGCGCAGCTGACCGATGCCGGTAACCAGCTCCAGGCCGGGATCGGCCCCATCGCGGAGCAGGCGCCCGCGCTGCTGGGCACCACCAAGGACCAGATCCTCACCGGCGTCAGCCAGCTCAAGTCCGTTTCGACGCAGATCGGGGAGCAGCTGACGAAGGGGGTCAACGCGATTCCCGCCCGCAATGCCGCGCAGCAGGATCGGATCTCGACCGTGCTCAGCGCGCCGGTCGCGGTGGTCCAGACCGGCGGATCCGACGGCGGAGTCGAGCTGTTCACCGCAAGGAACCTCGCGATCCTGTTCGCGGCGACGACGGCCGCGCTCGCGGGCGCGCTGGTGTGGTCGCTGCGGCGGCGCCCGTCGGGTCCGACGGGCTGACGGGCGTGGCTCAGTTCTGCTGATCCCAGCGGGCGGGATCGGATTCGAGAGCGGACCGGTCCCAGGTCCCCAGCGAGGCGGCGGCCTCGTAGGTGCTCTGCAGGAACTCCATCAGCGCGGCGTCCGGGTCGGCCGCGGTGCGCACGGCCTCGTACGGCAGCACGAACTCGCCGAGCTCGGCGCTGTAGTGCGCCTGCGCGGGGCCGACGGGCCGGTCGGCGAAACCCTCCGGCGCCGGATAGGCGTAGGAGTAGAAGCCCCCCTCCTCGCCGCCGCCCGGCCAGAATCCGCAGCTGCTCAGCTCGCGCGAATAGCCCTCGACCATCACCCAGTCCGCGCAGTTCGGGGCCCCGCCCGGGTGGACGGGGGCGCCGCGCCCCGAGAACCGGGTGCAGGCCAGATCCATCGCGCCCCAGAAGAAGTGCACGGGTGAGCACTTGCCGACGAAGTGCGAGCGGAACCGGGTCAGCACCAGGTCGGCCTGGACCAGCTGGCGCCAGAACAGGTTCGCGGCCGCGGCGTCGTACGAGGCGTGCACCTCGTCCTCCGCGAACGGGATCGCCGTCACGACCTCGTTGGGGCTGGCCTGGATCCGCACCTCGACGCCCAGTTCCCCGAGCGCTGTGACGGTCTGGGCGTAGAACTCGGCCACCGACTTCGGTTCGAGTGAGATCCGGCGGGCGCCGCCGTCGCTGGTGCGCATGCGCAGCTCGTGGTCACAGAAGTCGAATTCGATCTCCAGGATCCGGGAGCCGCACGGGATGGCCGAGGTGGTCAGCCCCCTGGCGGTGACGTACAGCGTCACCTGCCACCAGTGGTTGAGCAGCGGCGCGTGCTGTAGCCGGATCTTCCCGATGATCTGCAGCCACATGTGCAGTGTGTCTCGGGTGTCGGTCCATTCGTCGAGGCGCAGCGCGGGCCACGCGCCGGTCGCCGTCGTCTCGGTCATCGTGTCTCCCTCGGTGAATGCTCCCCGGAATCGTCGATGCCCATCCGAGTCTGCCACCTAGACTCGGATCCGTGGCCCACACCGAATCCTCGTTCACCGGCAAATACGGCACCCGGATCGACTACGACGTCTGGACACCGGACGGCGAGCCGAGCGGGGTGCTGGTGCTCGCGCACGGCTTCGGCGAGCACGCCCGCCGTTACGACCACGTCGTCGAGCGCCTGCTGGGGTTGGGCCTGGTGGTGTACGCGCCCGACCATCGCGGTCACGGTCGCTCGGGCGGCAAGCGCGTCGAGCTCAAGGACTGGTCGGACTTCACCGACGATCTAAGGAGGCTGTTCGGGATCGCGGCCGCCGAGCATCCCGGGCTCGACCGGTACCTCCTCGGCCACAGCATGGGTGGCGCGATCGCGCTGTCCTACGCGCTCGATCACCCCGGCGACCTGGCCGGACTGATCCTGTCCGCCCCGGCGGTGGACGTGACGACCGGGGTGCCCCGTGTGGTGGTCGAGGTGGGCAAGGTCCTCGGCCGGTTCGCGCCCCGGGTTCCCGTCGAGTCGCTGGACGCGAATCTGGTCTCCCGCGATCCGGCGGTGGTGGCCGCCTACAACTCCGACCCGCTGGTGCACCACGGCAAGGTTCCCGCCGGTATCGCGCGCGGGATGATCGTCAACGCCGAGTCGCTGCCCGACCGGCTGCCGACGCTGCAGGTTCCGTTGCTGCTGCTGCACGGCAGCGAGGACGGGCTGGCGAACGTCAACGGCAGCCGGATGATCGCCGACATCGCGGGCTCCCAGGACCTGACGTACACCGAGTACGACGGCCTCTTTCACGAGGTGTTCAACGAGCCGGAGCGCGAGCAGGTGCTCGACGACGTGGTCGAGTGGTTGGAGCCGCGCCTCAAGGGATGAGAGCCGTGGTCACCGGCGCAGGGGCACTCCCGAGTCGGATGCCAGGTACCCCACCCTGCGCTGCACGGCCGCGATCTCGCGTACGCCGTCGCCCAGCAGGCTCCGGTTCAGCGGAGACAACTCCGGCATGGTGACGACGTCACCAGGCGGGACACCCGCGCCGATCTGATCCACCTGGTGGGTCAACCGCAGCCGCTGGAGCAGCGTGAACACCTCGGTGAGGATCGTCGTATCCCGTTCTGTGAGTAGACCGTTCCCCGCCGCCGCCCGCAACCGACCCGGCGTCGAGGCGACGGTGGCCCCGACCGTCATGCCACCCCATCGGGCGAGGTTGACGATCGGCGCCAGCGCGTGAGCCTTGAGGTCGAAGGTGCCCGCGCGTCGCGACAGCACGTCCCGTAGCGACCGGGTGCGTGCGCGTCCGGCCAACGCATCACGCAACTGCAGGCGCAGCGCATCGGGATGGTCGGTCCGGATGTTCCGGTAAGCCGTCGGGATGGTGTGCAGCGACCGCTCACCCCACACCACGCGTCCGTCCAGAAGCAGCGAGGACATGACGAGCCCGCGGTCCTGCAGCGGATCGTCCAACCACTGTGCCGCGGCGCGGCGCCAGCCGGCGACCGATCGCGCGAACCTCGCTGTGCTCGCGACCGCGCCGTTCGTGTCGGCGGGAAGGCCGCAGTCGTCGAGAGTGGCGTGTACGGTCGCCGCCATCCCCGTCAGACGTCCCGACTCGGGAGACAACTCCGGCACCCAGGACAGCGCGCTCTCGATATCGGAGGACGGCATCGCCTCGCGGCGCGCGATGCTGCCCAGCGAGAGCCAGGCGAATCCCGTCCGCGGCAGGGCCTCGTCCTCCGCCAACGCGAACTCCACGGCGCGTCGAACGACGCTGTCGATGACCACCGAGAGGATCCCGCTGGTTGCCGATGCCTCGGTGCCGCCGCGGAACAGGTCGACCACCAGATCGGGGATCCCGGAGCAGACTTCCTGCAGCGCAGCGGGGCTCGGGGAAAGCGCGATCGATCGGCGCAGCACAAAACTCTTGCGGGTGGCCGCGGCGAGCAGGTCCGCCTCCTCGAGGACGCCCAACACCGCGCCACGGATCGTGAGCACCGGCATGTGCCGGAGGCCGCTCTCGAGCATGTCCATCAACACGGTGGCGGTCGACCTGTCCTCGGTGACGGTCTGGGCAGGTGCGCTCATCACCTCCGCCACCGGGGTGGTCAGGTCCACCCCGGCCGCCACCACCCTGGTCCTCAGGTCCCGGTCCGTGAAGATCCCGAGGTCGCCGCCCGGCAGCGGGATCAGGATGTACGAGCTGCGGCGTTCGCTCATGTATCGGACGGCGTCACGCACGGATGTCCCCGGCGCGGTGAGCACCGGTTCACCCCGCACCAGATCGCCAACGGCGCGTCGGGACGGGATCTGCTCGACCGGTACCGGGGACGTGCCGGTGGCCTTCGCCGCAGCCTCCGCGAGAAAGGCCAGACCGGCGGGCCGGGCGAACAGTGGCCGCACGAGTTCCCCAGGCAATCGACACACCGTGGTGGGTTGGCTCGCCCTCGCGGTGAAATCGATGTCGGACCCGGTCAGCAGCGCCGAGTAGCCGAACACGCCACCCGGGTAGACGGTGTCCATGGGGACACCGGTGATCCCGTCGTCGGGCGGGTGCAGGAGCGTGACCTGTCCGCTCCGCACCACCCAGATCACATCGGCCGGACGCTGCATGGAGTCGAGAATCACGGCGCCCGTTGGGTATTCGTCCAGGACCGCCGCGTCTGCCAACTCGGTGAGCTCACCAGGCGTCAGGTACTGGAACGGTGGGTGCTTCGAGAGGAAGGTCGCGGTGTCGAGCTCGAGGTCCACGCCGTCACCTTGGGGGTTTGCGAATGAGATCCGCGCACTTCTCCGCCATGGTCATGACCGTGATGTTCGGGTTGACGGACGGCAGTTTCGGCATCGCCGACGCGTCGACCACCCGCAGGCGCTGCACGCCCTTCACCCGCAGCTGCGGATCCAGCACGGCGAGCGGGTCCTCGATCGACCCCATCCGCGCGGTTCCCGCGGGGTGGTAGACGGTGTTGTGCGTCTTGTGCACGTAGTCGAGCAGTTCCTCGTCGCTGACCGCCGCCGGTCCGGGCGCCAGTTCCCGTGCCACCCAGCCTCGCAGGGGTTCGTGCTCGGCGATGGTGCGCGCCAACCGGATACCCGCCAGCATCACCGTCTCGTCGTGGCCCTCGGGATCGGTGAAATATCGCGGATCCACCCTCGGCCGGTCCCGGAAGTCGCGGGAACGGAGCCGCACCGTGCCGCGGGATCGTCCCTGCGTCACGTTCGGCGTCAGACAGAATCCGTTGTCGGTGGTGGGATATCCCCACCGCAGCGTGTTCATGTCGAAGGGCACGCTGCCGTAGTGCATCATCAGGTCCGGCTGCGTCAGTCCGGGGACCGTGGTGGCGAAGAGGCCGATTTCCCACCACTGCGACGACGTCGTCACCATGGGCCTTGACGCCTCCCAGAACACCAGGCCCTCGACGTGGTCATCGAGGTTGCCGCCCACCCCGGGCGAGTCGACCCGCACGTCGATCCCGGTCTCCCTTAGGTGCACGGAGGGCCCGATTCCCGAGAGCATCAGCAGCTTCGGTGTATCGATCGCACCCGCAGTGACGATCACCTCGCGGCGGGCGGTGGCGGTGTCATAGCCCGTGAGATCCGGACGTTGGTAGCGCACCCCGGTGGCCGTCAGAGTGTCATCGATCAGCAGTTCGCTGACCCAGCAGTTCGTCCTGACCTCGAGATTCTTCCGCGTCCCCAGGATGGGGTGGAGGTAGGCGTGCGAGCTCGACATGCGATCGCCGTTCTCGGCGGCATTGATCTGGAACCAACCAGCACCGTTGAGTATCGTTGCACCCCTGTTGAATTGGACGGTGGGCAGTCCGGCCTCGGCGGCCGACGCCAGCACCGCGACGCCGCACGGATCATTCGGTGGGACGTCGCGTAGCCGCACCGGTCCGCTGTGGCCGTGCTGCCCGCCGGGGGCATCGTTGTTCTCCACCCGCGCCACGTAGGGCAATGTGTCCCTGGCGCCCCATCCGGTGGCGCCCATCGCCTCCCACTCGTCGAGGCACTCCGCCGGTGGCCAGAACGCGATGCACGAATTGTGTGACGAGCACCCGCCGAGGACTCGGGCCCTGGCGTGGCGCATGAAGCTGTTGCCCTTCTCCTGCGGCTCGACCGGGTAGTCCCAGTCGTACCCGGAGTCGAGAAGGTGCATCCACTGCGAGAGCTCGAGGATGTTGCGGTCATCCACATCCGACGGGCCGGCCTCGACGAGGCAGACCGTGACGGATGGATCCTCGCTGAGCCTGGCGGCGAGCACGCATCCCGCGGTGCCTCCACCCGCGATCACATAGTCGAAGACCGTGTCCGTCACGATGGTTCGCCCTCCGGTGCCGCGGTGCGCGAGGTGGCCGCGTGTGAGGCAAGGGTGCCGAGGTGGTGTCGTCCCTTGATGGCGTACCAGAGCAGGCCGAGGCACAGGATTGCGCCGATGTAGACGAAGGCGCCCCAGGTGTTGTACCAGGGCGTCCCGTACACCTCGGGGCGCGGCCAGGCGAGGTTCAGGGCCATTCCCACGCCCCAGACCACGGCGAGGATGTTCACGGGCAGGCCCCACCTGCCCATGGTGAAGTAGCCACCCTCCCGCAGATCCGGCGGCGGCCACTCACCCTTCAGCCGCTTCTTCAGCAGCGGTCCGGTGACCATCAGATAGGCGAGGTAGATCATGATGATGGCGATCGAGGTCAGCACGGTGAAGATCTGTGGTTGACCGATGTTCACCACGAGGATCAGGGCCGCGAGCACGCCGATCGCGATCGCGGGGACCACGGGCGTCTGGTGCTTGGGATGCACCCGGGCCAGCTTCTCCCCGAACGGCAGCGCGTTGTCGCGGGCCATGGCGAAGGTCAGGCGGATCGCGGCGGCGTGCACGGCGAGGGAGCACACGGTTATCGCGATCACGATGCAGATGAGGAATATCGTGCCGAGCGGTCCCCACATCACCTGCTCGACGATGTACTGGAGGCTGCCCTCGGGGCTGCCGAGCAGCGGATCGTCGAGATCGGGCGCCGCCATGACGGCGAACACCAGGATCGCCCCACCGATGACGAACGAAGCCAGGATCGCGCGGAAGATCGCCTTTGGCGCGGTCCGGCGCGGTTCGACGGTCTCCTCGCCGAGGGAACTCGCGGTGTCGAAGCCGTACATCACGTAGCCGGACGCCAGGGAGGCGACGAGGAAGGCCCCGAGATATCCGCCGCTCTCGCCCGCGCCGTAGCCGTGGGTGGAGAAGAACACCTCCGGACCTCTGGTGATGTTCGCCGCCAGGATCACGGCGATGAGGACGGCGGCGATCAGCTCGATGAAGACGCCCGCGCTGTTGATCATCGCCATCAACCTGACGCCGTAGGCGTTGACGAAGGTGGTGAACGCGATCATGACGGTGCCGAGAATGACCGCGTTCGTGGCGAAGTCGTACTCACCGCTGCCGTCGCCGACGATCTGGAAGCCGCTCCATATCCTCGGCAGGTTGAGCTGCAACGCGAGGACCACGGCCGAGAGCGTCACGATCGAGGCGGTGAGCATCAGCCAGCCGGACGTCCATCCCACGATCCGGCTGCCCAAGATCTTCGCCCAGTTGTACACGGAACCCGCCACCGGGTACTTGGCAGCCAGTTCCATGAAGCACAGCGCGACGGCCAGCTGGCCGATGAAAACCATCGGCCACGACCACAGATACGCGGGTCCCGCGTTTCCGAACCCGAAATAGAACAGTTGGAAGGTGCCGGTGAGGATGGAGATGTAGCTGACCCCGGCGGCGAAGCTGGCGAATTTGCCGAGGCTTCGGTCCAGGGACTCCTTGTATCCGAAGTCGCCGAGGCCGCTGTCGCCTGCCGCGATCTCGCGCTGAGTGGTCATGTCCGTGCGCCCTCCCCGGGTTCGGTCAGTCGTTGTCGAACCAACCCGCCGCAGTCGGCGCGGTGTTGTGCCAGATGTGTTTGATCTCCTGGTACTCGGACAGTCCGGCGGGGCCCAGTTCGCGCCCGTTCCCCGATCTCTTGTATCCGCCCCATTCGGCGGCGGCTGTGTAGTAGCCGAAGTCGTTGAGCCATACCGTGCCGTGGCGCAGGCCGCGAACCATGCGTTCGCCCCTGGCACCATCGGCGGTCCGGACCCCCGCGGCCAGCCCGTACTCGGTGTCGTTGCCGAGCCGGAGGGCCTCCGCCTCCGTGGTGAACCGCTCGACGGTGAGGATGGGGCCGAAGGTCTCCTCCCGCACGATGCGCATGTTCCGGTCGCAGCGGTCGAAGATGGTGGGCAGGTAGAAGCTGCCCCGCTCCAGTTCCGGGTTCGGAGGGCGAGACCCGCCGGTCACCAGCTCGGCGCCTTCGGAGACACCGAGGGCCACATAGCGTTCGATCTTCTCGCGATGTGCCATCGACACCAGCGGCCCGGTTCGGCTGGCGGGATCGAGGCCGTCGCCCATCCGGATCTTCTCGGCGCGCGCGGCGAGAGCGGCTACGAAGCGGTCGGCAATCGAGTCCTCGATGATCAGGCGGGTACCCGCGGAGCAGACCTGTCCGGAGTGCAGGAAGACCCCGGTGAGCACCTGGTCGACGGAGTCGTCACCGTCAGCGTCGGCGAAGACGATGTGCGGGTTCTTCCCACCGAGCTCCACCGCGACCTTGGTGACATGCTTGGCGGCTGTCTCGAGGATGACGCGTCCCGTGACCAGTCCACCCGTGAACGAGATGAAATCGACGTCCGGGGTGTCGGTGAGCGCGCTGCCGAGGACAGCTCCGCTGCCCTGCACCAGGTTCACCACGCCCCTCGGCACCCCGGCCTCCTCGATGAGTTTGACGAAGGCGATGGTGCTGAGCGGGGTGACCTCGCTCGGCTTGACGACCATCGTGCAGCCGGCGGCCAGCGCCGGCGCGATCTTCCACGAGATCTGCAGCAGCGGGTAGTTCCAGGGTGCGATCAGGACGCAGACGCCGATCGGCTCGTGCACCACCCGGCTGATCACGTCGGGCCGGCCGACATCCACCAACCGATCCGATTCGATTGCGGCGAGTCGCGCGTAGTACCGGCAGACCGACACCACGTCGTCGATGTCGATCCTGCTCTCCGCCAGCGTCTTCCCGGTGTCGAGGGTTTCGATCCGTGCCAGCTTCTCCTTGTCGCGCTCGAGCAGGTCGGCGATGGTTGCGAGTAACGCGGTGCGTTCCGCAACGGGCGTCCTGGGCCAGGTTCCCTCGTCGAAGGCCCCGCGCGCCGCCGCGATGGCGCGGGTGGCGTCTTCTGGGGCTGCCTCGTCGACCGTGGCCACCACCGAACCGTCGGCAGGATTGAGGCAGTCGCGGGTGTCGCCGGAACTGGAGCGGACCCATGTCCCGTCGATGAACAAGCCCGTATCGAACAGGTCGCCGATCGACTCGTCCTGCAACTTCACGCTCAACTCCGGGCCTCGCTTCCTCTCCCGGTTGCGGAGCAACCGGTCATGGAACTCATCGATGTGACGCTCTGCCGGGACAAGCACGCCCTTCTACCGTAGGCCGGTGGGCACGGTGTTGGCCGAGTTCACGGGATTTCTTTCGAGCCCTCATTTGGGCAAAGTCATGGACAAGTGTCCAGATGGGTGGCACGCTACGGGTGGCCGGTCGTCCGGTCATCGCACGCCCGGGGATGCGCAGGATCGGACTGATCTGCCAGGCCTAGGGTGTCGAGGCAGTGTCCGTGTCGGATAGGCGGATTGGGGCGCGATCGCGGCCGATCCGGGTGCTACCCGGCGCTGTTGTCCGAACTCAAAGTACGGAAGGTTTTCCTTGACTCGCGACATGCCCCGGCGACGTTTCCTCACCCTCGGCGCGGGGGCATTCGGTGCCGCGGCCGCGGGCTCGCTGCTCCCACCGTCGCTGCAGGCCGCCCTCGCCAGCCCCGTCCCGCCCGGCGGTCTCGACTCCGTCGAACACGTGGTGCTCCTGATGCAGGAGAACCGTTCTTTCGACCACTACTTCGGGGCGTTCCGCGGCGTCCGGGGGTTCGGCGACCCCAATGCGCTGACGCTGAGGACCGGCCGCACTGTCTACGAGCAGCCCGCCCAAGGGGGAGTGGTGGCTCCGTACCCGATCCGCGCCTCCGCGGCGGCGCAGCGGATGGACACGCAGAACGTCACCGCGCTCGACCACGGCTGGGAGGGCGGTCACGAGGCGCTGGCGGGAGGCTGGCACGACGGGTGGGTTCCCGCCAAGACCTCGGCGACGATGGCGCACTACGACCGTCAGGACATCCCGTTCCACTACGAGTTGGCGGATGCGTTCACGATCTGCGACGCGTACCACTGCTCGGTGCCGACCTCGACCAGCCCCAACCGCAACTACTGGGTCAGCGGGTACACCGGGTTCGAGGCCGATGGATCGCGCGCGGTGACCAATGCCGCATACGACCCATGGCACGAGGGGTACCACTGGAGCACGGTGCCGGAACGGCTGGAGGCTGCCGGGGTCTCATGGAAGACGTATCAGGAGTGGGACAACTTCTCCGACAACAACTTCGACTATTTCGCCAGCTTCAAGAAGGTGGTCGCCCAGCTCTTCGGTCATCCCGGACTCGTTCCGTATCAGCTCGCAACCCTGCCGGGGTTCTACCTCGCGCTGGAGAAGATGCCGCCGCCCGCCCAGGACGCACTGCTCCGCGTCCTCGACGATGCGGTGAGTCGGCTCTCGCCCGCGGACCGGCGGCTGTTCGACCGGGGCCTGCGTCGTGGGCGGCCCGGCACCCTGGCCTCCGCCTTCCGCGCGGATGTCGAGGCGGGCACGCTGCCGCAGGTGTCGTACCTGGTGCCGAACACCATCGATTCGGAGCATCCCTCGGGATCCTCCCCAGCCGCGAGCGCGACGCTGCTCTACCAGGTGCTCGACGCGATCGCCTCCGATCCCGCAACCTGGTCGAAGACCGCGGTGTTCGTCAACTTCGACGAGAACGACGGCTATTTCGACCACGTGCCGCCGCCGATGCCGCCTCGGGAGGTGGGTGACGAGTACGTCGGCGACCTGCCGCTCGGGCTCGGGCCGCGGGTCCCGATGACCATCGTCTCCCCATGGACCGTTGGCGGGTTCGTGTGCTCGCAGGTGTTCGATCACACGTCGATCACCCAGTTCCTCGAGAAGCGCTTCGGCTTCACGCAGCCCGAGATCAGCGCCTGGCGCCGGACCGTCAGCGGCGATCTGACCTCGGCCTTCGACTTCGGGACGCCGCGCACGCGACCCACGCTCACCCGGCCCCCTGCTACTCCGCCGCTGGATCCACGGTGGACGCCCGCGCCGCCGCCGACCCAGCGGATGCCGGTCCAGGAGCCGGGCACCAGGCCGGCAAGGGCGCTGCCCTACCAGCCCGACGCGAACGCCGTTCTGGATCCGGGTGCGCGGACGCTGACCGTCGACTTCGCCAACAAGGGCGCGGAGAGCGTGCACTTCGCGCTGTACCCCTACGCGGAGGAGTTCGCGCTTCCACGGCACTTCGACGTCGTCGAGTCGGCCTCCGCGACCGTCGCCGTGCCGGGCGACCGGTACTCGCTGATCGCGCTCGGCCCCAACGGTTTCCGGCGCCAGTTCGGGGGAAGCCTGACCGGTACGGCCGCGGCACTGGTGGTGCGCACCAGCGTCGATTCAGGCGCCCGCGGCCTGCGCGTGACCGTGCGCAACCCCGGCTCCTCGGCGGTGACCGTGCGGTTGTCGACGGGTGGGGGCGATCGCGGCGGCGTGGTCGCGGCCGGCGCCGAGTCGTCCTGGTCGGTGCCGTCGAGTGAGGGCTGGTACGAGGCGGAACTGACCGTCGTCGAGGACGGCTCCTTCCGCAGGAGCTGGCTCGGACACATCGAGAACGGCAAGGCGAGCGTCAGCCAGGGTGCGGTCGTGGTGGCCGCGACCGGGGACCTGACCTGGACGCCCCCGCCGCCGCCCGCGGCGCCGGAGGCGGGGTCCGGCTCGCTCGCGGGGGCGTCGTCGATGCTCGGCACCGGTTCCGCGTAGTTCGGGAATCGGGACGGGCGCCGATACGCCCTAGTCTGGTGGGGTGGAAGCGGTGAGTGAGGTGGAGCGACAATACGGCGGGAGACCGGTGACGGCCCGCCGGGCAGAACGCCGATCTCAGTTCATCGCTGCGGCACTCGCCGTGTTCACCGAAAAGGGTTACGCGCGAAGCTCGGTCGCCGATGTCTGCGCCGCCGCGGGGCTCGCTCGTAGCCAGTTCTATGCCGAGTTCGCCAGCCGTGAGGATCTCCTTCTCGCGCTCTACGATCAGATCCAGTCCGATGCCAGGGAGGCGATGGTCGCGGCGCTCGCCGAGGTGGCCTCGTCGGAGCTGCGCGATCTCGTCGCGGCCGCGATGGAGGCCTTCGTCGAGTCGATCGGCGCCGACCCGCGGCGGGCGCAGATCTCGTACGTCGACATCGTCGGCGTCAGCCCCCGCGTCGAGCAGCATCGACTCGACCAGCGGGTGGTCTGGGCCGGATTCTTCGAGTCGACGCTGAGGGGCGTCATGGGCGAGGGTTTCGAACCGCCGGGCGGGTACCCGTTGGCCGCGACGGCCTTCATCGGCGCGCTCACGGCGCTGGTGCACCAGTGGAGCACCACCGATCCGCGGCCTCCCGTCACCGGCCTCGTCGAGGTGATGACGACGTTACTGAGCGCGCTGGCACGCGACGCCTCCGAGACCTAGGTCATCTGACTCCGACCATTGTCATCTGGCACACAGCGCTCTACAGTCGTGCGAACAAAGTTAGACACAGGTATCTAACTTTCGGTGGTTTGCTCGCGAGACCCGGGCCGGGGCGCGGACCACGATCGCGGACACCGGCACGGGGAGGGCGTGGTCATGGCAGGGGGCAGGGTGTTCGGGCGAGGGCTGCGCCGGGTGTGCGTGGCGGCCGCGGTGGCGGTGATGGGGCAGGTCGCGTTCTCCGGTCCGGCGTTAGGTGCGCCCGCGGCCGCAGATGCGCCGGGTGTCACCCCACAGGTGGCAGTGCAGCCGCCGCTGCCCTTTCCTGTTCCGCCGAAGATCCCCGAGTTCGACGCGGAGTTCTACAGCCCGCCCGCCGAGGTGGTGGCGTCGAAGGCGCCCGGCGAGATCATTGCCGCACGCCAGGTCCATCTGGCGAACTTCAGTGTGATTCCGTTGAACGTCGACGCCTGGCAGGTCTCGTACCGGTCGAACAACGGTCGGGACGAGGCGATCCCCGCGGTGGCCACGGTGATCAAGCCCCGCGGCGGAACCAGGGACGGGGCGCCGCGCCCGCTGCTGTCGTTCCAGATGGCCGAGGACTCGCTCGGGCGCTACTGCGCTCCGTCGTACGTCATGCAGCAGGCGTCGGTGCCGTGGATGCTCACCGGTGCCGTCACCTCGGGCGCGCAGTTCCTGGAGGTGCAGGCCGCGCTGGCGCAGGGCTGGGCAGTGGTGGTCCCGGACCATCAGGGACCGAACTCGTCCTTCGCCGCCGGCCCCGTGGCGGGGCGGATCACCCTCGACGGCATCCGGGCCGCGGAGAACTTCGCGCCGATGCAGCTGAACGGCCGGTCGACCAAGGTGGGAATGGTCGGCTACTCCGGCGGGTCGATCCCGACCGGACACGCTGCCGAGCTGCGCAAGTCCTATGCACCCGAACTCGACATCGTGGGCGCCGCCGCCGGTGGCGTCGCCGCTGACCTCGGCGCGCTGGTCGAGAACGCGAACAACGCGCTCGGCGCAGGCATCGTGGCCTCGGGCGTGATCGGTGTCAGCCGCGAGGACCCCGAGCTGGCGGCGTTCGTCGACGAGCGCATCAACCCGGTCGGCCGCGCGCTCTTCGCGGCCAAGGACAACCTCTGCGTGGCGTGGAACTCCTCGCTGGCGCCGCTGCTCAACCTGAAGGGATTCTTCGACGGCGGCGATCCGCTGCAGAATCCGGTCGCGAAGAAGGCCCTCGCCCGGACGGCGATGGGGACGTCGGTGCCCGACATGCCCGTGTACATCTATCAGTCGAACCCGGATTGGCTCGTTCCGGTCGGCCCGGTGAACAAGCTGGTCGGGACCTACTGCCAGGACCCGTCGGCGAGCGTGACCTACACGCGAGATCATTTCAGCGAGCACCTGAGCCTGGAGGTGGCCGCCGTCCCGAGCGTCATCCTGTGGATGCGCGACCGGTTCGCGGGCGTGCCTGCGCAGAAGGGGTGCAGCACCACCGATGTCGGATCGATCGCGCTGGATTCGAAGACGTGGCCGGTGTGGGTGCAGGTCGTCGGCGAGGAGCTCGCAGGCCTGTTCGGAAAGCCGATCGGGGCCTGAGGAGTTCGGCCCGCTAGTAGGGTGCGAACTGCCGAGAACGGCGACGGCCCGACGCAGCGGCGCGCTGCCCGTCGCCCGCCGGGGAGGAACGAGAATGGGGCAGCCGACGCACCGGACCGTCGCGGTCAACGGGATCGACCTGCATTTCGCCGAGCAGGGCGAAGGCGAGCCGGTGGTGCTCTGTCACGGATTCCCCGGGCTCTGGTTCAGCTGGCGTCACCAGCTCGCGGCGCTCTCCGCCGCGGGCTACCGCGTCATCGCCCCTGACATGCGCGGGTACGGACGGACCAGCGCGCCCGCGCAGGTGTCCGAGTACGACCGACCGCACACGGTCGGTGACCTGGTCGGCCTGCTCGACGCGCTCGGCATCGAGCGGGCGGTGTTCGCCGGCCACGACTTCGGCGCCCACCTGACGTGGGACCTGCCTGCCTGGGCGCCCGATCGGGTGTCCGCGCTGATGCAGCTGAGCGTCCCACGTGCGCCGCGACTGCCGGTGCAGCCGAGTGTCGGGTTCAAGTACCTGGCGTCCAAGCACTTTGCGCACGTGCACTACTTCCAGGAGCCGGGCGTCGCCGATCGGGAGCTCGGCGAGAATACCCGGGCCTTCCTGGCCAAGATCTTCCACGCGCTCAGCGGTGCGAACCGCTACCTCGACTGCTGGGAATTCCCCTCCGAGGGCAACGGCTACCTCGATGTGCTCCCCGAGCCGCCCGCCCTGCCGTGGAACTGGCTCGATGAGGGTGAATTCGACTACTACGTCACGGAATTCGAGCGGACCGGGTTCACCGGTGGCCTCAACTGGTACCGGGCCGAGGATGCCGTCTGGGCGCAGAACGAGTCTCTGCACGCGAAGCCGGTGGAGGTGCCGGTGACCTTCATCGCCGGCGCCAAGGATCCGGTGCTCGAGATGATGGGCAGCGACCCGTTCGCGACCATGGGCCTGCTGGTGCCGGGACTGGTCTCCACCCACGTGATCCCGGATGCCGGGCACTTCGTGCAGATGGAAAAGCCCGCCGAGGTGAACTCGGCGATGCTCGAGTTCCTCGGCGGGCTGACTACTACTTGATCGCGTCCAGCGAGGCGAGGGTGAGCGAGCAGGCCTGCGCGACCTCCGCGCCCTTCTTGTCGAAGTGGCTGGCGAAGAACGCGGCGTGATCCTCGTGCTCATGGAAGTGGTGCGGGGTGAGCACGGCGGAGAAGACCGGGATATCGGTGTCGAGCTGGACCCGCATCAGCCCGTCGATCACCGCGGACGCCACGAACTCGTGCCGGTAGATGCCGCCGTCGACGACCAGTCCTGCGGCGACGATGGCTTGGAACCGCCCGGTGCGGGCGAGCCGCAGCGCATGCAGCGGGATCTCGAAGGCGCCGGGGGTCTCGAAGAACTCGATCTCGCCGGAGGTGTGGCCCAGTGTCCGCCACTGCGCGACGAAGGCGTCTCGTGCTCGGTCGACGATGGGTCGGTGCCACGTGGACTGAACGAAGGCGATGCTCATTCCATGATGCTAGTTCGGCGCACCCCTGCGTGGCCATCCGGACATGCGTTCAGTTTGAATTTCCTCGGGCATGGACTGAATTCTCTTGTGATGCAAGGGAATCACGGTACCGGGCGAGGTTCGCGGTATCTCCGTACAGTGTGGACATGGACAAGCCCGAGGTTGCCCTGGACAACTGCGACGAGGTCTACGACTTCTACCTGCGACACCAGCAGAACCGCCTGGCCGCGAAGGCCGCCTACGGGCTGCTCGCGCTGAAGTTCCGGCCGAGGGTGACCTACGCGGACGGGGCGAAGGAGCAGGTCCGGGCCCTGGTGCGGTCCGATGCCCGGCTGGTTCTCGCGGTCAATCATCTGAGCCACAGCGATCCGTACACGGTGGCGGCCGCGGCGTCGGCCAGCGCGCTGCGTCCGGCGATCGGCCGGACCCGGGTGCTGGCAAAGGACGAGCTGTTCCTCGAGCCGAAGCGGCGCGAGCGGGTGGACCTGATGGGCGGGATCCCCGTCTTCCGCGGCAAGAACCACGGGATGCGCGCGGTCAACGCGGCGGGTCAGCGGATGATGGACGTCTGTGCCGAGCGGATGCGGCGAGGCGACGACCTGGCCATATTCCCGGAGGGCACCTGCAACGAGGAGGATCCGACCCGGCTGCAGAAGATCGGCAGCGGGATCGGTCACATCATGAGCCGGGCGGTGAGGCTCGGGGTCCGGCCGGTGCTGGTCTACATGGGCATCAGCTACGGTCCGCTGCCGGGGAAGGTGGCTCGGGCGAGCGTGTATCTCGACAATCCGGTCACCGAGATCCCGGAGAAGCCGGCCGACATCGCGCGACTGGTGGCGGCAGGGCTGCAGCGCGCGGTCGACGGGGCGGTCGCGCGGTACTGAGTCCCGTCTCCATGCCCCCCTGGGAGTTATACCCCCTTGGGTATGATCGGCCCATTCGACGAGGAGAGGAACCTCATGCAGGAAGTGGATCTGGTGGCGCTCGACGCCGCCCTTGCCGCAGGCGCGCCGGTGATCGATGTGCGCGAAGCCGACGAGTACGCCCGCGGGCACGTGCCGGGGGTCCGGCTGATCCCGCTCGGCGAGCTGGTGGCCCGTATCGACGAGGTGCCCGCCGCGCCGACCGTCTACGTGATCTGTGCGATGGGCGGCCGCAGCGCGCACGGCGCCTCCCTGCTGGGGGCCGCCGGCATCAACGCGGTTAACGTCGCGGGTGGTACGGATGCGTGGATCAGCTCCGGTCGATCGGTGGAGTCGGGAGCCTGACCCGTCGGGCGCCTACCGGGCCCACAGGCGGCGGTAGGCGTCCTCCTCGGCCTCGCGGGCGGCCTTGCGTCGCGGGTTGTCCAGGTCCATGGGCAGGCCGTTCTTCTGCAGTCGCCGCGCGCGGTTCTGGTGGATGTAGACGACCGAGTAGAAGAGCGCCAGCAGGATCCCGAGCAGGACCATCGACCCCCGCAGCCACAGCGGTCCCGGGAAGAGCATGAAGATCGCGAACAGTGGGAGGAACGGCACCATCGCGCGGACGAGGTGTCGGACGACGTAGTGGTCGCCCGTGATGTCGTTGAGCACCCAGTCGTTCATGGACTCGGGCAGCCTGGCGCCGCAGGCATAGGCGATCCACTGCAGCGGATTCGGTCGGGTGGCGCTCATTGATCCAGTGCTCCTGCCGTGAGTGCGGCCCGGTTGATCCGGGTGAGAACGTCGTGAAGCTCCTCGAGCTCGGGTAGGCCGACGCCGAGGCGTGCCACCACCGCGGGCGGGATCAGTTCGGCCTCGGCGCGCAGGGCCCGCCCGGCCTCGGTCAGATCGACGACCAGCTGCCGCTCGTCCTCGCTGCTGCGGGACCTGGTGATCAGGCCCGACGACTCGAGCCGCTTGAGCAGCGGCGAGAGGGTCGGCGAATCGAGCTGCAGGGCGCTGCCGATCGCCTTCACCGACATCGGCGCCTCGCCCCAGAGTGCGAGCATCACCAGGTACTGCGGGTGCGTCAGGCCCATCGGTTCGAGCAGCGGGCGGTACACCGAGAGCACCGCGCGATTGGCGACGGCCAGCGCGAAGCAGACCTGGCGGTCGAGGGCGAGCGGGTCGACCCCGGTTGCCGGTGACTGTTCGACGGTGGACATGTAGTAGAGCGTACACGAATAGATCGTGCACTAACTAACTTCGCCGAGTGTGCACCTGCCGGCTCGCCCTCTCGGGCGATGCCCCGGCAGGTGCACACTCGGCAATCCCGGGGGCGGGCCGTCAGCCGCGCGGGACCTCGAAGCCCCACGGCAGCTCCAGCCGGTGGCGGCCCAGCAGCTCCGCGTCCGCGAGCAGCTCGAGGACCGGGTCGTCCGCGACCAGCCTGCCGTCGTCGATGATGACCGCGCGGTCGCACAGCTGTGCGGCGTAGGGCAGGTCGTGGGTGACCAGTATCAGGGTGGTGTCCAGCCCGAGCAGCACCTCGGCCAGCTCCCGGCGGGCCACCGGGTCGAGGTTCGCGGACGGCTCGTCGAGGACCAGCACGTCCGGCCTGCACGCCAGCACCGTGGCCAGCGCGACCCGCCGCCGCTGCCCGCCGGACAGGTGCGACGGTGACCGCTCGGCGTGTTCGCTCATGCCGACCGCGGCCAGCGCGTCGGTCACCCGCGCACGCAGCTCGTCGCCGGTGACGCCGAAGTTCGCCGGACCGAACGCGACGTCCTGCGCGACGGTCGGCATGAACAGTTGATCGTCCGGGTCCTGGAAGACGATCCCGACCCGGCGCCTGGCCTCGCGCAGGGTGCCCCGCTCGACCCGGGTGCCGCCGATCTCGACGTGGCCCGCGGTGGGGGAGAGCACCCCGTTCAGCTGCAGCATGAGGGTGGTCTTGCCTGCGCCGTTGGGGCCGAGAAGCGCAATCCGCTCGCCGACAGCGACTTCCAGGTCGATTCCGCGCAGCGCGCCCCGGCCGTCGGGGTACGTGAAGCCCAGGTCGTGCGCGCGCACCGCGGCGGGCAATGCATCGCCCGGGCTCATCCGGCCACCGCCAGTGCCGTCAGGCAGACGGCCACCGCGCCGAGGGCGGGGGTGAGGCCGAGCAGCCAGCCGCGCGCGGTGGCCGCCGGCGCACCGAGATCGGGCATCGCGCCGGTGAACCCGCGCGACGCCATCGCCAGGTGCACCCGCTCGCCGCGCTCGTAGGTCCGCAGGAACAGCCCGCCCACCCCGCGTGCGGTTGCGCCGATCTGGCGCAGGGTGCGTGGGTCGTCGCCGCGGGAGATCCGCGCGATCCGCATCCGGTTCGCCTCCGCGGCAAGTAGATCCACGTACCGCAGCATCAGGACGAGAACGGTGGTGACGAGGGCGGGCACCCGCAGTCGGGTCAGCCCCAGTGGCAGATCCGCGGTCCTGGTGGTGGCCGCCAACGTCAGTGAGGTGAGCACCCCGAGGGTGCCCTTGATGAGGATCCCCCATGCCGCGTACAGGCCCGCGACCGACAGCGACAGGCCGGCCCATCGCACGCGTTCGCCGCCCTCGCCGAACGGCAGCAACACCGCGAGCACGACGAACGGCGCCTCGATCAGCATCCGCGGCGCGATCCAGCGCAGCGGGATCCGGGCGATCTGCCACACCACCAGCAGGACAACGGCATACAGGCCGAAGGCCCACATTTGTTCGCGCGGTGTCGCGACCACCGCGAACACCCCGACAACCGCCGCGACGATCTTCACCTCGACCGGCAATCGGTGTACCGGTGAGTCGTCCTCGCGGTAGAGCGGGTGCGTGTGACCGGCGCCCACCGTCAGGTCCTGCGGTTCGAGCGCGCGATCAGCCAGAACAGTCCACCGGCGACCGCGAATGTCGCGGTAGCGCCGAGGATCCCGGCGATCCCGGACAGGCTGTCGTTGCCCGCGACGGCATAGTCTGCGAGCGGGGCGTCGGCGAGGTGGTGTTCGCCCGCGTTCTGCGCGATGCAGTCGCCGGTCAGTTCCTCGCCCTCCGCCGTCTCGACGACCGTGCACCCGCGCAGCGTGGTCGAGTCCAGCCCGTCGGGGCTGGCGCTGGCGAGATAGCTGACCGCGCCGGCGACGAGCAGGGCGACGACGGCGAAACCGACAAGGAACCAAGACCTTCGGGTCGTCATGTCGGTACCTCCGCGGTCCGTCGGGGCGCGGTGCGCAGCAGGTACACCAGGTCGGGCCGGGCCCTGGAGACCGCGACCACGGTGAGCGCGGTGATCAGCCCCTCGCCGATGCCGATCAGGGTGTGGGTGCCGAGCATGTACCAGGCGACTGTGCCGAGCGAGGTCTGTCCGGCGCCGCCGAGCGCGTACTCGAGCAGGAACCCGGACGCGGCCGCCAGTGTGTTCGCCAGCGCGGCAACGAAAGCCAGTACGGCCAGGCCTGAGTCGCCGAACCCGCGGAGTAGTGGCCGCAGCGCGACGGCCACCGCGTAGCCGACCCCGACTCCGATCAGTGCCATGTTGGTGATGTTGGTGCCGAGCGCGGTGAGGCCGCCATCCGCGAAGAGCAGTGCCTGCACCACGAGCACGATCGCCACGCACAGCGCGCCGGTGTAGGGGCCGACCAGTATGGCGGCGAGGGCGCCGCCGAGCAGGTGGCCGCTGGCGCCGGGCAGGATCGGGAAGTTCACCATCTGCACCGCGAAGATGAACGCGGCGACCAGGCCGGCCATCGGAGCGGTCCGCTCGTCGAGCTCGGTGCGGGCCTTCCATGCGGCCACGGCGACGCCCGCGACCGCGACGACTCCGAACAGCAGCGAGGTCGGTGCGTCCACCAGGCCGTCGCTCATGTGCATCGCCAGGAGGGCGTCGTTCGGGCTGTTCACGAGCGGAGCATAACCAGACATATCGACAATTGCTCAGTTGTTCAAATGAACGTAACAAGGGGCCCGCGGCCCGCTCACTGCAGATCGGCCACCGGGGTGGACGGCTCGATCCGAATGTCGAGCCGGCGGAGGTTGCCGTCGAGCACCTGCCAGATGGACACCTCGAGGAAGCTTGCGAGTTCCTCCGCGGTCAACGCGTGTTGTGGATTGCTCAGCCACCGGTTGACGCTGACGTCGACCAGCCCGATCAGCCCGAAGGCCAGCGTCTCGGACAGCTCGGTTCCCTTGCCGAGCTTGGTCAGGATCGCCTCGAGCAGCGCGGTGATCTGCAGCGCGATGGCGGTCTTGGTGCCGGTGACCACCCTGGAGCCGGTGGTCCGGTGGCTGGGGGAGCCGGTGCCGAGGAACTGGTGCAGGCGCGGGAAGTCGACGATCCAGCGGAGATAGGTCTCGACGGCGTGCGCGATGGTCTCGCCGACCGTGCCCTCGGGCAGCAGGGCGGGCGCCACGAACTGCATGAGTCGCTCGATGATCCGCGCCCGGAGCTGTTCGTCGAGGTCGCCGCGGTCCTTGAAGATCCGGTACACCACCGAGCGCGGGACCCCGGCCCGCTCGGCGATCTGCTTCACCCCGATGTCGGAGCCGCCCTCGTTGATGGCGTCCATGGCGGCCTCGAGGATCCGGTCGCGGCGATCCGCCTTGTGGTCGTCCCACCGGGTGGCGCGACCGTCCGGTCCTTGGCGCGTAACGGCGTCGACTCGTTCTGGCATCGGCCCCACGATACCCATCGAGTGATTGACGGGACATCCTGTCTCACTTACTTTAGTGAGACAGCGTGTCGCAGACAGATTTGTCACTCTCACTCAGGAGTTCAGATGGGCAACAGGGTTTTCGTCGTCGGGGTCGGCATGACGAAGTTCGAAAAGCCGGGGGCCCGCGAGTGGGACTACCCCGACATGGCGCGCGAGGCCGGGACAAAGGCGCTCGAGGACGCGGGCATCGACTACCGCCAGGTGGAGCAGGCCTACGTCGGCTACGTCTACGGCGAGTCCACCTCCGGCCAGCGGGCCGTGTACGAGCTGGGCCTGACCGGCATCCCGATCGTCAACGTCAACAACAACTGTTCGACGGGTTCGACCGCGCTGTACCTGGCGACCCAGGCCGTCAAGAGCGGACAGGCCGACTGCACCCTCGCGCTCGGCTTCGAGAAGATGCAGGCCGGCTCGCTCGGCACCACCTACGACGACCGCGAGCAGCCGATGATGCGGCACCTGCTCGCGCTTGCCGAGCTGCAGGAGTTCGCGATGCCCCCCGCGCCGTACATGTTCGGCGCCGCGGGCAAGGAACACATGGAGCGCTACGGCACCACCGAGGAGCACTTCGCCAAGATCGGCGTCAAGAACCACAAGCACTCGATGAACAACCCGTACGCCCAGTTCCAGGACGAGTACACGCTCGAGGAGATCCTCGCCTCGAAGCGGATCTACGGCCCGTTGACCAAGCTGCAGTGCTCGCCGACCTCGGACGGATCCGGCGCGGTGATCGTGGCCAGTGAGGCGTTCGTGGACGAGCACGGTCTCGCGGGCCAGGCCGTCGAGATCGTCGGTCAGGCGATGGTCACCGACATGGAGTCCACCTTCGCCGACAGGAGTGCGATCAGCCGCGTCGGCGCCGACATGACCCGTGTCGCCGCCCGAAAGGTGTACGAACAGGCAGGCATCGACGCCACCGACGTCGACGTCATCGAGCTGCACGACTGCTTCTCGACCAACGAGCTGCTCACCTACGAGGCGCTCGGCCTGTGCCCGGAGGGCGACGGCGGCAAGCTCGTCGATGCCGGCGCGACGACCTACGGCGGTCAGTGGGTGGTCAACCCGTCCGGCGGCCTGATCTCCAAGGGGCATCCCCTCGGCGCGACCGGGCTCGCCCAGTGCAGCGAGCTCACCTGGCAGCTGCGCGGCACCGCGGACGCCCGCCAGGTCGACGGTGCGACGGTCGCGCTGCAGCACAACATCGGTCTCGGCGGCGCGGTGGTCGTGACCGCCTACCGGCCCGCCGAGCGCTGACCGTTCCTTCTCGTCCGATTCAACATTCCTCGTATGCAAGGAGTTTCACCATGGCTTCCGTTTCCGTCTCCGCTGACCTGCCCGCCGCCCCCGAGAAGACCTGGGAGGCGCTCTCCGACCTGTCCCGTTGGGAGGAATGGCTGACCATCCACCAGAGCTGGAAGAGCGAGCTGCCCACCGAGGTCGCGCTCGGCGCGACCTTCACCGAGGTCGTCTCGGTGATGGGTATGGCCAACAAGATCGAGTGGACCGTCACCGAGGTCGACGCGCCGAACCTGGTCAAGATCGCGGGCACCGGCATGGCGGGCGTCACCGTCGAGTTCACGCTCAAGGTCGAGCCTGAGGGCGCGGGCTCCACGGCGACCATCGACGCGAGCTTCAAGGGCGCCATGATCGTCGGGCCCATCGGCAAGGCCGTCGCGAAGAATGCCGCAGCGGACCTCGAGGCGTCGCTCGCGAAGTTCGCCGAGCTGGTCGGCTAGGCGCGACATGACCACGCCTACCGTTGATTTCGATACTTCGGGGCTCGGTGTCTGGACGGACGAGGAGCGCTTCGAGGTCACCGCCGAGCGGATCGCCGAGTACGCCGCGGCCACCAACGACCCGATCGAGCGGCACCTGCTCGGGGAGATCGCTCCGCCGGTGTTCGCGGTGGTGCCCGCCTTCTTCTCGATGGCCCCCGCGGCCCTGTCGGTGGCGCCGGTCGAGCTGTTGATGAAGCTGGTGCACGGCGAGCAGGATTTCCACTTCCACCGCCCGATCTACCCCGGCGACACACTGGCGGTGCGTGCCAAGCCGATCGGATTCGAGGGCAGGGAGAACGGCTCGACCGTGGTCGTGTACGTCGAGACCCGCACGGATGCCGGGGAACTGGTGAACGAGCAGTGGATGACCGCCTTCTTCCGGAAGGTCGATGCGGGCCCCGGCCTCGGGGACAAGGCGCCCGGCCACCGGTTCGACGAGTCGCTGCGCGAGCAGGCCCCGGCGGCCCGGCTGCTCCAGCACATCGACAGGGACCAGACGTTCCGCTACTCGCCCGCCTCGGGGGATCCGATGCCGATCCACCTGGACGACGAGATCGCCAAGATGTCGGGTCTGCCAGGGATCATCAACCACGGCCTGTGCACGATGGCCTTCACCTCCTGGGGTGCGCTGACCGAGCTGGCCGACGGCAGGACCGAGCGGCTCAAGCGGCTCGCGGTCCGGTTCGCCAAGCCGGTGCTGCCCGAGCAGGACATCGTCACCCGCTTCTGGGCCGTGAGTCCTTCTGGTCCTCCTGCGGGCCACAAGGACTCACGGGCGTATGCCTACGAGACCACCGTCAGCGACGACCTGGTGATCAAGGACGGCCTCGCCGTCATCTCCGACAACTGAGTCGGAACAACGACTTTCATGGACCAAGGAGTAGTAACTATGGGAACCCTGGACGGACGGGTGGCGATCGTCACCGGCGCGGGCCGCGGCATCGGGCGCGAGCACGCCCTGCTCTTCGCTGCCGAGGGCGCCAGCGTCGTGGTGAACGATCTCGGCGGTGCCAACGACGGCTCCGGCTCCGATGCCGGACCGGCGCAGCAGGTCGTCGACGAGATCGTCGCGGCGGGCGGCAGGGCAGTCGCGAACACCGACAACGTCGCGAGCTGGGAGGGCGCCAAGGCGCTGGTCGATCAGGCCGTGGACGAGTTCGGCGGCCTCGACGTGCTGGTCAACAATGCGGGCATCCTGCGCGACGCCTTCATCGCGGGCATGGAGGAGAGCCAGTGGGACGCGGTCATCGCCGTCCACCTCAAGGGCCATGCCGCCACCCTGCACCACGCCGCCGCGTACTGGAAGGCGCGGACCAAGGCGGGCAAGACCGTCAACGCCTCCGTCGTCAACACCTCGTCCGCGTCCGGCACGTTCATGCCGAACGCCGGACAGGGCAACTACGGCGCGGCAAAGGCAGGCATCGCCGCGCTGACGCTGGTCGCCGCGGACGAGCTCGAGCGTTACGGCGTGCGGGTCAACGCGATCGCCCCGATCGCGCGCACCCGGCTGACGCTGGCGACCCCGGGCATGGGAGCGCTGTTCGCGGCCGAGGTCCCCGAGGGCGAGTTCGACGCGTTCGCCCCTGCGAACATCTCCCCGCTGGTGGCCCGCCTCGCCTCGGCCGAGTGCAAGCTCACGGGCAAGGTCTACGCGGTCCAGGGCGGCGGCATCACCGAGCTGGGTGGCTGGCACGACGTGAACACCATCGAGTCCGAGGGCCCGTGGACCATCGCCGATCTCGCGAACCGGCTCGGCTGAGGGCGGGAACATCATGGCGCGCATCAGTTATGAACTCGGCCTCGGGCTGAGCGAGGAGCACGCGGCGCTGGCCGATTCGGTGAGCGCCTTCGCCGAGCGGACCATCACCGCCGAACAGGTCCGCGCCGCGGTCGAGGCGAAGTCCGAGGCCAAGTTCCCGGAGTTCTGGCAGGCGCTGGTCGGCCAGGACCTGGTGGGCCTGCACGTGCCGGAGGCGCACGGCGGCCAGGGCGGCGGCCTGCTCACTCTGGCGGTGGCCTTGGAGGCGTTGGGCCGCACCATTTCCCCGGGTCCATTCGTGCCCACCGTGCTTTCCTGTGCGGTGCTCGCGGCCGCTGATTCGAAGGTCGGCATCGAGGTGCTGGCCGGCCTGCTCGACGGCTCCCGGACCGCGGCGCTCGCGCTCGGCGCGCCGTTTCACGTGGAACCCGAGCGGGGCGGCTACCGGCTGACCGGCAGCACCGATGCGGTGCTCGGCGGGCAGCATGCCGATGTGCTCCTCCTCCCCGCCGAGGTGGGGGACGAGATTCGTTGGGTGGTGGTCGATTCTGCGGAGCTGACCGTGACCGGGCAGGACAGCATCGACGTGCTCCGCGGGTCGGCGCGGGTCGAGGCGGACGGCGTGCTGGTCGCGGCCGAGCGGGTGCTCGACGGGCTGGGTGAGCAGCGGGTGCGGGCGATCGCCGCGGTGGTGCTGGGGGCGGAGGCCGTCGGGATCATGTCCTGGTGTGTGTCGACGGCGGCCGAGTACGCCAAGACCCGGGTGCAGTTCGGCAGGCCGATCGGCCAGTTCCAGGGTGTCAAGCACAAGTGCGCGCACATGGGCATCGCCTTGGAGAAGGCCCGCGCGGTGGTGTGGGACGCGGCGTCGGCGCTCGACAAGGGTGATGACACCGCGGACTTCGCGGCCGATGTCGCGGCGGTCATCGTGGCCGACTCCGCCGTACAGGTGGCGCAGGACTGCATCCAGGTGCACGGCGGCATCGGGTTCACCTGGGAGCACGACGCGCACCTGTACTACCGGCGCGCGCTGGCGCTCCGGGGCGTGCTCGGCACCCGCGAGCAGCGGGCGAACCGGGTGGCGGAGCAGGCCCTTGCCGGGGTGTCCCGGGCGTCGGTGCTCGAACTGCCTGCCGAGGCCGATGTCATCAGGGCCGCGGTCCGGGCCGAGCTCGCGCCGATCGCGGCCATCGAGGACGAGGACGACCAACTGATCGCGCTCGGCGACAGCGGCTGGGTGCAGCCGCACCTGCCGAGGCCCTACGGCCGCGGGGCGGGACCACTGGAGCAGATCGTCATCTCGCAGGAGATCAAGGCCGCCGGAATCGAGATGCCGCAGCTGCTGATGGGTGGCTGGGCGGTCTCGGCGGTGGTCGGACACGGAACCGAGCAACAGAAGCGGGATCTGGTGGTCCCGACGCTGCGCGGCGACCTGGTGTGGTGCCAACTGTTCTCCGAGCCGGGCGCCGGTTCGGATCTGGCGTCGCTGTCCACCCGGGCTGAGAAGGTCGAGGGTGGGTGGAAGGTCACCGGCCAGAAGATCTGGACCACCGTGGCGCAGTTCGCGGACTGGGCGATGCTCATCGCCAGGACCGACCCGAGCAGGCCCAAGCACGAGGGCATCACCTACTTCGTGCTGGACATGGCGACGCCGGGGGTGACGGTGCGGCCTCTGCGGGAGATGACCGGTTCGGCACTGTTCAACGAGGTGTTCCTGGACGAGGTCTTCATCCCGGACGCGAACGTGATCGGCGAGGTGAACGACGGCTGGCACGTCGCCAGGACCACCCTCGCAGGCGAACGGGTGGCGCTGAGTCAGAAGATGGAGGCCTACGCGAGCGATTCCGACCTGATGCAGTTCGTGCGGGGTCGGGAACTGGGCCCGGTCGGGAGGTACCACTTCGGGGAGCTGATCGCCGAGAGTCAGGCCATCGACCTGATCGGCTCGCGGGTGGTCCTCGGGCAGCTCTCCGGCACCGACGTGAGCACCACCTCGTCGGTCGGGAAACTGCTGGGCATGGGACTCGGACAGGCGATCTCGGAGTTCGTGGTCGCCGAACTGGGGGCCGCGGGCACGGTTGCGGTGCCGGGGGAGCCGAGCGACAAGGCGATGGAGCAGCTCATCGCCGGTCGCGCGACCACCATCTACGGCGGCACCACCGAGGTGCAGCTGAACGTGATCGGTGAGCGGATGCTGGGGTTGCCGAGGGACTGACCCGGATCAGGGGGTCCGGCCGAGGAGCGCGGCGAGTCGGTCGAGGGGCGGAGCGTCCACGGGCACCGGCCGGGACGGGGCGAACGGGGTGCGTCCGGCCGGGAGGTTCGGCAGCAGCGCTCGGCTGAAGGCGATCTGGTCCTCGACCACCGCGTCGGGGTAGTGCGGTGCCTGCCCCGACGCGCGGGCGAGATCCCAGCCGTGCCCGAGCATTTCGGTGACGCGCATGTTCAGGGCCTGTACGGCAGGAACCTGACCCATCGGCAGGGTGATCTGCTGGTCCAGCGCGCCCGGCAGGGCGAAGGCATGCACAAGCGCGTCGGCCGAGGCGCGGAAGGAGCCCGCGGGGTCGGGGCCCAGCAGGTCGGGCGGCGCGCCAACGATGGTGACGGGCAGCGGGCGCCCCCGCAGGGACGAGGCGTACAGGTGGTTGCCTGCGGTCACGTGGTTGACGACGTCGCGGACGGACCACCCGGTGCAGGGTGTGGGTGCGGACCACTGGTCGACGGCGACGCCGGCCACCAGCGTCGCCGTCGCGTCGAGTGCCAGGGCGAGGTCGTCGATCGTCGCGGTCATGGTTCTGCATACCACCGCAGAACAGTTTCGGAACCCGTGTTCGGCCGAAAAGGGGGCTGTCGCCGCGGCGGAAAGTGCGTGATACTGCATGTAACGCACATCGGCGAAGGGTTGGACCTGTGGACCAGAACGTGCAGTACGACGCGGTGATCGTCGGCGCCGGATTCGGCGGGATGGGGGCCGCGATCCAGCTCAAGCGGCTCGGCCTGACCAACCTCGCGATCCTCGAACGCGAGGACGACCTCGGCGGCACCTGGCACGTCAACCGCTACCCGGGTCTCGCCGTCGACATCGCCTCCGTGACGTACTCCTACTCCTTCGAGCCGAACCCGTACTGGTCGCGGCTGTTCGCCCCCGGTGCCGAGCTCAAGCGGTACGCCGAGCATGTCGCGGACAAGTACGACCTGCGCCGCCACATGCGCTTCGGTGCGGTCGTCGAGGGTGCCCGCTGGGACGAGGACGCGCAGCGGTGGGAGATCTCGATCGAGGGCGGCGAACTCGTCACCGCGAAGTACCTGCTGACCGCGACCGGGTTCCTGTCGCAGCCGCACAAGCCCGACATCCCCGGCATCGATTCGTTCGAGGGCAAGGTCATCCACACGACGGCGTGGGACGACACCTGCGACCTGAGGGGCACCCGCACGGCGATCATCGGCACCGGGGCGACCGCGGTCCAGCTGATCCCCGAGGTGGCCCGCAAGGCCGCCGCCCTGACGGTGTACCAGCGGACCCCGATCTGGGTGCTGCCGAAGATCGACACCCCCATCCCCGGCCCGGTGCAGCGGCTGTTCGCCCGGGTGCCCGCGGTCCAGCGCGCGGCCCGCGGGATCAGCTCGGGGATCCTCGAGGCCGTGATGGTGAGTGCCGTGCTGCACTACCGGCAGACCAAGCTGCTGAACAAGGGCGCCGCCGCCCTCTCGCGAATCTTCCTGCGCGCGAAGGTCCGCGACCCGAAACTGCGTCGTCAGCTGACCCCGGACTACGACTTCGGCTGCAAGCGGCCGACCTTCTCCAACAGCTACTACAGCACCTTCACCAAGCCGCACGTGCACCTCGAGACGGACTCGATCGAGCGGTTAGAGTCCGACGGCATCGTCACCGCGGACGGACGCAAGACCGAGATCGACACGCTGGTCCTCGCGACCGGCTTCAACCTGTGGGACGTGAACTTCCCGGCCATCGAGGTGATCGGGCGCGAGGGCCGTAACCTCGGAAAGTGGTGGCGGGACAACCGATTCCAGGCGTACGAGGGTGTGGCGGTGCCGAATTTCCCGAACTTCCTGACCCTGGCGAGCCCGTACTCGTACAGCGGGTTGTCGTACTTCACCACCATCGAGTCGCAGATGGCGCACATGAAGCGGCTGTTCGGGGAGCTGCGGCGGCGCGGCGCCGATGTCTTCGAGGTGACCGAGGCGGCGAACGCAGGCTTCCTGGATCGGATGACCGAGAAGCTGGACGACTCGGTGTTCTACGGGGGCAGCTGCCAGACCGCGCGCAGCTACTACTTCAACCAGCACGGGGAGGCGGCGATCCTGCGGCCGACCTCGACGGTCAACGCGTTCCGGGAGGCAAAGAGCTTCCCGCTGGACGACTACACGATGCGGCCGTACGCGGCGGCGGAGTGAGGGCGGGGTAGGAGGCACACCCCCCTTGGCGAGTTCGCACCCCTATTCGGCGTGCAACGCGTGTGCGTTCGCGTCAAAAGGTGTGCGGGGGCCGGCACCTGGTCCCGGCGGGCGCTACCCGAGATACTGCGCCCGCCACGCCAGCACCCCGGTCCCGACCGCGACGGCCACCAGCAGGACCACCCACACGAACCGCGGCAGGTGGCTCAGCGACCGCAGCTGGTCGAGATCCGAACGGCCGGAGCGGGTGCGGGCGGCCTCGACGATCGTGTGCAGGTTGCCGAACAGCAGCAGCCAGATCGCGCTGTACGCGAAATGCAGCTGCAGCGTGGGGGATCCGTAGTAGGCGACGACGCCGATCGCCGATCCACAGACCACGAGCACCAGCAGCCCGAAGATGTTGCGGATGAACGGCACCATCGCGACGATCAGCGCGACCGCGCCCCACAGCAGCACCGGGAGCTGACCGGCCGCGATCAGGAGCGCGCCTGCCAGACCGAGCAGCGAGGGCGCCAGGAAGCCGGCCGCCGCGGTGAGCACCATGCCGGGGCCGCGGGGCTTACCGCGCGAGAGCGTCAGGCCGGAGGTGTCCGAGTGCAGCCGGATCCCGGTGAGCCGACGGCCCGTCGCGACCGCGGCGATCGCGTGCCCTGCCTCGTGTACGAGCGTCACCGCGTGCCGGGTCAACGACCACAGCGGGCTGAGCAGGACCAGCGCGGCGGCGATGGCGATGGGGAGGTAGGCCGACCACTGCGCCCAGTACGAGTTCACCCGACCAGCGTGCCAGGCCGCCGTGGCGAACTAGCATCAGTACCGGGTCGCGATGTCCGAGGGTGGAGGGGCTCGATGGAAGCTGTCACGGATTCGACCGAAGCAATCCCCGACCCGGGCCGGGTCATGGTGCGCAGTGAGTTCGCGCCGCTGCGGACCGTCGCCGTTGCCCAGTCGCAGCTCCGCCCTCCCGACGAGGTGTCGGACAGCGAGGTGTCGTTCCTCGGATCCGAGGCGCGGCCCCTCCTCGAGAGCATGCTCGGCCGCGATCACGCCGACGTCTTCCCCGACCGCCAGCGGCTGTGGGAGTCCGAACGCGAGAACCTGTGCTCGGTGTTCGAACGCTACGGCGTCGAGGTCCTGAGGCCGCGGATGCTGACCGACGCGGAGAAGGCGGCAGGCGGCTCGAACGGCTACGCGAATTTCTTCGTCCGCGACCCCTGGTTCACCATCGGCGACATCGTCGTCGAGGGGAGCCTGCGGCTGCCGCACCGCCGCCTCGAGGTACTGCCCAGCCGCGAGATCCTCACCACCAGGGCGCTCGACGGGCGCTGTTCCTACCTCGCGCTGCCGCAGCCCGCGGTTCCTGACGGGGCGCCGGGCGACCTGGGCGCCGGGCCCTTCCTCGAGGGTGGTGACGTGCTCGTGTACGGCAAGCACGTCTTCGTCGGCAACTCCGGGCTCGCATCCAACGACCTGGGGATCCGCTGGCTGGAGAAGCTGTTGACGCCGCTTGGCTACACCGTGGAAACCGTCCGCCTCGCGCCGAACTTCCTGCACCTCGACTGTGCCCTCGGCCTGATCAGGGAGGGGCTGTTGGTGGCGTGCCCGGACGCCCTCGTCGACGGCCTGCCCGCCGCGCTACGCGACTGGGATCGGATCGAGATCAGCGAGAGCGACGGTATCGACCTCGGCACCAACGGCCTGCCGATCAGCCCGGAGGTCTACCTCACCGATCCGGTCTTCCGTCACATCGGTGACCGGATCGCCGAGCACGGCGTCACAGTCGAGTACGTGGACTTCGCGGTCACCCGCAGCTTCGGCGGGGCGTTTCGGTGTACCACGCAGCCGCTGCGGCGGGAGTGAACTCCGACGCCTCGGTCGGTCTCAGTCCTGGATCCGCCGCCACGGACGGGCCTCCTCCAGCTCGAACGCGAGCTCGAGCAGGGTGCGTTCGTCACCGTGGTCGGCCGAGAAGTGCGAGGCCAGCGGCAACCCCGCAGCGGTCTCGTGCAGCGGCAGCGAGATGGCGGGACCGCCGGACGCGTTGTTCATCGGCGTGAACGCGGTGTAGTTCACCAGCCTGGTGAACAGCTCCTCGAAACTCTGTGCCGGAGAGAGGTATCCGAGCCTCGGGGTGGTGTGCGCGAGGACGGGCGAGAGCAGCACGTCGTACTTCTGGAACAGCTCCGAGTACTGCCGATGCGTGCGCCGCAACCGGTACAGCACCTGCGGCGTCTTCGCGATGTTCTTGCGGTACATCGCATCCAGCCCGCGGGTGAGGTTGTCGGTTTTGGACTTGTCGAAGTCCGGTCCGAGCATCCGCTTTCCGCTCGCGCATATCGCGAACGACAGGAATCCCCAGTAGTTCGAGAAGTCCTCGACGAACGACCGATCGACCGGCAGCGGCGCCTCCTCGACATGGTGACCGAGCTCGTCGAGCAGGTCCGCGGTCTCGGTGACGGAGGCGCGGGTCTCGTCGTCGGTGGGGATCCCGGTGATCGAATCGATGATCACACCGATCCGCAGGCGGGTGCGCCCCGGGCCCTCGACGAGCCGGATGGGCGGGAGTTTCGGATTGCGGTAATAGGTTTCGGCGGCGGAATAGAACCGAGCGGTGTCCCGGACCGACCTCGTCAGCACGCCCTGGGCGACGATCCGGATCGGCATCGCCCGGTCCGCCGGGTCCGCGACCGTGCGCCCCCTCGTCGGCTTCAGGCCGACGAGGCCGCACGCGGCCGCGGGGATCCGGATGGACCCGCCGCCGTCGTTGGCGTGCGCGAACGGGAGTACCCCGGACGCGACCAACGCCGCGGATCCGCCGGAGGAGGCTCCGGAGGAGTACGCCGGATTCCACGGGTTGTGCACGGGCTCGGCAGACGCGTACTCATTGGAGGCGCTGAAACCGAATTCCGGCAGCCTGCTCTTGCCGATGGGGACCGCGCCGGTGGACAGGAACTGCCTGGCGAAGTCGCTGTCCGCGCGGGCGGGTCGCGCCACGAACGCCGCACTGCCGTGATTCGTCGGAAGGCCCGCGAGGTCGACGTTGTCCTTGACGATCGTCGGGACGCCGGCGAAGACGCCACTGTGCGGATGGGCAGCCCTGGTCAGGGCGCGATCGAAGTCGGGGAAGGCGATCGCATTGAGGGAATCCCTGACGGACTCGGCGCGCTCGACCGACGCCAGCACCGCCTCGTGGGAGGACAGCTCCCCGGAGGCGATCAGCTCGGCGATGCCGGTGGCGTCGAGGTCGCCGAGGGCGTCGTCGCGGAAGGCGTGGATGCGTGCGTCGTCGGTCATCGGGTCCTCGGATCGGGTTGCCTGCACGGCCGACCGGCGGTGTGACCGGCCGACTCCGAGATTAACGCGGATCCACCTCCCGCAGACCGTCCTCGGTGAGTTCGAGCCACCGGGTCGCCGCGATCTCCCTGAGGAAGGGCAGGTCGTGACTGGCGACCACGAGCGCGCCACGGAACTCGGCCAGCGCCGAGGTGAGGTGCGCGAGGCTGGGCAGGTCCAGGTTGTTGGTCGGCTCGTCGAGCATCAGCAGCCGGGGTGCGGGCTCGGCCAGCAGGATCATCGCCAACGCGGCGCGCAGCCGTTCCCCTCCCGAAAGGGCCGATGCCTGCGTGTCGGCCGCATCGCCGCGAAACAGGAACCGGGCCAGCCGGGCCCGGATCTGCTCCTGCGTCGCGTGCGGCGCGGCGTCGGCGACGTTCTGCGCCACCGTGCGGTCGCCGTCGAAGATGTCGAGCCGCTGCGGAAGCGACCGCCACGGCACCCGTGGGCCCGCATCGGCGATCGCGCGTAGCAGGGTGGTCTTGCCGATCCCGTTGCGTCCGACCAGCGCGATGCGCTCCGGCCCGGACACGGTCAGCGACACCGTCGGCCCGCAGGCCAGGGTGACGTCCTCGAGTTCGATGACCTGCTGGCCCGGGTGGACGGCAGTCTCCGGCAGGTCGATTCGGATCTCGCGGTCGTCGCGGATCAGGTCCTCGACCTCGGTGAGGGTCTGTCGGGCCTCCTCCAGCTTGTCGATGTGGCTGCCGCGGAGTTTGCCCGCCGACACCTGGGCCTGACGCTTGCGCTCGCCGGCCAGAATTCGTGGGACACTGCCCTCCATCTTCTTCCCGTACCGCACCCTGCGCGCGATCTTCGTCTGCGCCTCGACGAGCTCGCGGCCCTGCTTGCGCACGTCGCTGCGGGCGTCGCGGACCGCCGCGCGGGCCGCCTCCTGCTCGGCGTCGATGGTGGCTCGGTAGGCACTGAAGTTGCCGCCGAACATCCGCACCTCCCCGCGGCGCAGCTCGGCGATGGAGCCCATCCGCTCGAGCAGCTCGCGGTCGTGGCTGACCACGATCGCGGTGCCGGGGAACTGTCCGACCGCCGTGTACAACCGGGCCTTCGCGGCCGGGTCGAGGTTGTTGGTCGGCTCGTCCAGCAGTAGCACCTGCGGGTCGCCGAGCAGCGCGGCGGTGAGGCCGAGCAGCATCGTCTCCCCGCCGGACAGCGTGCCGACGGTCCGGCCGAGCGCGTCCGTCGAGGGGGCGATGTGCGCGAGCCCCAGCCGGTCGAGCGTGGCGACGGCGCGTTCCTCGATGTCCCAGTGTCCGGCGGCGACGGCGAAGTCTTCGTCCGTGCCCGCACCGGATTCGATGCGGTGCAGTGCCTTTCGCGCAGACTCGATGCCGAGAATGGCGTCCACCCGTCGGTCCGGGTCGAGGGCGAGGTCCTGGCGCAGGTACGCCAGCGACCCGTGCACGGTCACCGAACCGCGGTCTGGGGTCAGCTCGCCGGCGATCAGCCGGAGCATCGTGGATTTGCCTGCGCCGTTCAGACCGACGAGTCCGGTTGTGCCGCTGCCGAACACGGCGTCGAGGCCATCGAAGACGGGGTCGCCGTCGGGCCAACTGAAGGTGAGATCGGAAAGGGCGAGGTAGGGCTGGGCCATGGGTGCTCCTAGAGGTGGGTTGCTGTGCGACGGCGTGCACGAGCACGCGACGCGATGCGTTCACTACCTCTGAATGAGCAAGGGCCCTTCTCCGATCGTCGACGACAAGACGTCCACCACGATAGGACGACCCCGGCGGTTCGACAAGGGAATTATGAGCGGCGCCTCAGATGTTCGGTCCCTCGGACCGCAGTTCGTCGACCCGGCCCATGGCTTCGCGCAGCTCGGCGAGCCACTGTTCGCTGTGCTCGCCCGCGAGCTTGACCGCCCAGGTCAGCGCATCGGCCCTGGATCGGGCCACCCCGGCGTCGACAAGGGTGTCGAGCACCCGCCGCTCGGGCTGGCGCAGCCGGGTCATCACCGGCACCGCCAGATGGGTGAACAGCACGTGCCGTTCGCCAACGGTGACCCCCCACGCGACCTTGCGCCCGTAGCGGGCCTCGGCCTCGTCGGCGATCCGCATCCGGTCAGCCCTCGTGGTCTCCCGGAACCGGGAGATCCGGCCGTCGACGGCGGCCTGGGAGGTCTCCTCCGGCGCGGGCAGCTCGCCGGTGACGACGATCTCCTCGCGGTCCACCACCACCGTGGCCGGACCGGTGAACCAGTCCTCGGGTAGTCGTCCGGCGAACCACTCGCTCGCGTCGCTCGCGTCGGGGATGTCCGCCTGCTGCCACCCGCCGGGCCGCCCGAACCTGCGTCCGCCGTGTCCTGTGTATCCCATCGAACTCACCTCGAAGGTTGCGATGATTACTTGATTACAGTCATACGCCCCTTTCGAGAATTGCGCCACAGACAATGGACCCCGCGTCGGTATCGATGCGGGGTCATCGTCAGATCGGGACAGGGGCGAACGATCTCCTAGCCCTGCGACAGTCCCGGCTGGGTCTGGATCTTCCCGGGGCCACCGGCGGCACCGCCTGCCTTCGCGGGCATGTGCCATTCGCCGTCCGCGCCGCACACCAGACCGTGGCTGACGTCACCTGGCTTCTTGTTGATCACCGTTTCATTGCCCTGGTCGTCGGTGTTCACGATCGGGCACGGCCCCGTCGGGCCGTTCGGGCCGATGGGGCTGCTGGGCTCGGCGTTGGCGACGGACGCCGCCCCGAAAGCGCCGAGGATCGGAAGGGTGGCGATGGCGACGGCGGCAAAGGTACGACGGGCGTTGAACATTCAGTATCTCCTGGGGTGGTGGTGAGGTGTCTCGGTGACGGGTACAACTCTGCCGAGCCCGGCCCCAGCTCAGAAGCAACCCAAGGGTGCGGCGCAGCCACCCGGGGAATGGAGTCCCGCCACCCCAGGATCGGCACGTTCTCGAGGGCGTGAGGTGCCAGAACTGCGCGCCGACGCCGGAGCCGCCTAACCTCGAGGCCATGCGGATGAAGCTGAGTGTGGCGGGGATCGCGGTGTCGGCGCTGGTGCTGGGCGGATGCACCATCGGGCAGTCGGAGTCGGAAACGGAGATCGCGGCCCAGCAGTTCGCCGACGCGCTCACCCAGCGGAACGCGCAGGCGGCTGCGGACCTCACCAGCGACCCTGCGGCCGCGAAGGCCGCGATCAGCCAGATGTTCGACGGCCTTGCCGCCAGGGATGCGACCTTCGTGGTCGCAAGCACCGACAGCGACGCGGGCACCTTCACCCTCGATGCGGACTGGACTCTCGGCGCCGAACCCGAACCCGAACCCGAGGCGGAGTCCACCACGACGCCGACGGCCGGCACGACGAGCGCCACCCCGACCGCCGAGACCGACTCGGCACAGACCTGGAGCTACACCACGACCGGCGGCGGCAAGGCCGTCGCCGGCGGCGGCAAGATCCCGTGGGACCCGCAGTTGCTGGCGCCCGGGCTGACGGCGGACACCACGCTGCGCTACACCACCCTCGCCGGTGGCTCCCCACAGGTGCTCGACGCCGCAGGCCGCCCGCTGATGAGCGAGCAGACCGTCACCCTGGTCAATCTCGACCCCGCGACGATCGCCGACCCGGCCGGCACCGCCGCCGCGGTCGCGCAGCTGGTCGGCCCGGTGGCGCCCACGGTCACCGCGGCCTCGCTGCAGGCGGATCTGGCCGGAGCCCAGGGCAAGACCGTCACCGCGATCACGCTGCGGGACGCGGACTTCCAGCCGATCGCCGATCGGCTCGCCGCGATCCCCGGCGTGCAGCTGGTGAAGCAGACCCGGTTGCTCACCGCGGACAAGGCCATGACCTCGCCGACCCTCGACGGACTCCGCGAGCTGTGGCAGCAGGGCCAGGATGCCTCCGCGGGATGGGCCGTACAGCTGGTGAGCGCCAACGGATCCGCCGAGCGACTTGCCGGTGCGGACGGCACGCCCCAGCCCGACATCGCCACCACCCTCGACCCCGCGATCCAGGGCGCCGCCCAGGCCGCCATCGCCGACCTCCCACAGCAGGCCGCGATCGTGGCACTACGGCCGTCCACCGGCGCGGTGCTCGCGGTGGCGCAGAACCCGGCCGCCACCGCGCAGGGGCCGATCGCGCTGACCGGTCTGTACCCGCCGGGGTCCACCTTCAAGACGGTCACCACTTCCGCAGCGCTGCAATCGGGTTCGGTCACCCCCGACACCGTGCTGCCGTGCCCGGGCAGCGCGAACATCGAGGGGCGCACCATCCCGAACGACGACAACTTCGACCTCGGTTCGGTGCCGCTGCACACCGCGTTCGCCCGTTCCTGCAACACCACCATGGGTGCGCTCGCGGTCGCGTTGCCGCCGACAGCACTGCCCCACGCCGCCCTGCAGTTCGGTCTCGGAGTGGACTACGTGACCCCCGGGCTGACCACGGTCACCGGCAGCGTGCCGCCCGCGGACACCCCGGCGCAGCGCGTCGAATCCGCGATCGGACAGGGGCAGGTGACCGCGACGCCGTTCGGGATGGCGCTCGTGGCGGCTTCCATCGCCAAGGGCTCCACGCCCGCGCCGACGCTGGTCGCGGGGATGCCGGGCGTCGCGAACACGACACCGGCCCCGGCGCCCCCGCAGGTCACCGAGCAGCTGCGGACCATGATGCGCGAGACCGTCACGGCGGGTACCGCCACCCAGCTCGCGGACATCGCCGACCTGCGCGGCAAGACCGGCACCGCCGAGGTCGGCGATGCTGCCGCGCACGGTTGGTTCGTCGGCATCGACGGAGACGTGGCCTTCGCGGTGTTCGTTGCGGGGGCGGACAGCTCGGCCCCAGCGGTGGACGCGGCCGGACGGTTCCTACGACCGATCCAGGCCCAGATCCCGCGGTGATGGCGATACGGCCGACGGGCGTGTTCGGTTTGCCGTTCTACGGCTGAATCAGCCCCTGGACCGCACGACAGGGGCGTCTCGCGGCGCGGTTCAGATGCACCAGACGAGTGCGGCGGACCCGAGCGGGACACTGAAGCACAGGGCAACCGAGCCAAGGGCCGGCGTAGCGGCGACGGTGTCGCTCGCGGAGGCGGCGGGGGCCGCGAAGACTCCGACGGTCAGGGCGATGGCGGTCGCGGCGAGGGTTTTCGTGATCTTGGTGGACATTGTGCTCACACCTTTGAGTGGGACGAACCTTCGGTCGAGCCACCCCTCATGGCTCTCAACCATCGTCCGCCCGAGGCGTCACCGCGCACAAGGGTCCGGCCGCCTGCCGCTGTCAGTGGACTCCGCGCATCATCCGGCTGATCCACGGCGAGAGCAGGATCATCACGACGCCGACCGAGATCGAGGCCGCGCCGACCCAGGTGAAGTACGGGGCCTCGTCGTTCTCGTTGTAGTACCTCGCCAGGGTGCCTGCCATCGACGACCCCAGTGCCACCGACAGGAAGAAGAGCGCGACCATCTGGGTGTGGAATGCCTTGGGCGCCAACTTGGTCGACAGCGAGAGCCCGACGGGGGAGAGGAACAACTCCGCGAAGGTGAACAGCAGCAGGATGAACATCAGGCCCAACAGGGGGGTGCTGTTCGGCCCGCCGCCCGCGAACGGCAGGAACGCGAGGAAGGCCAGGCCCATGATGATGGTGCCCGCCGCGAACTTGAGCGGCGAGGACGGCTGGCGGGGGCCGAGCTTCGTCCAGATCGCCGCGAACACTCCCGCGAAGATGATGATGAAGACCGGGTTGATGGACTGCACCCAGGAGGCCGGGAAGTCCCAGCCGAACAGGTTGCGGTCCAGTCGCTTGTCGGAGTAGATCGCGACGACGGTGAACTGTTGCTGGAACAGTGACCAGAACGCGGCGCTGGCCAGGAACATCGGGATGAAGGCGATGACGCGGCTGCGCTCGGTGCTGGTGATCTTCTTGCTGGTCAGGATCACCAGGAAGTAGGTGATCGACGCGACGATCGTCAGGCCGACGACCACATCGGAGAGGTTGTCGGTGGTGATGGCCCCGATCAGGCAGAGCGCGAGGATCGCGAGGATCGCGACGGCGCCGATGGCCGCGTACCGCAGCCGCTGCGCGTGCGGCATCGGGTTCAGCGGCCGCTCCCCGATCCCGGCGAGCCGCTTGCGGCCGAGCGTGTACTGGATCAGGCCCAGTGCCATGCCGATCGCGGCGAGCGCGAATCCGACATGGAATCCCCACTCCTTCTGCGCCCATCCGGTCAGCAGCGGGCCGACCAGTGCGCCCAGGTTGATGCCCATGTAGAAGATCGAGAACCCGGCGTCGCGGCGGTCGTCGTTCTCGGCGTACAGGTCGCCGACAAGGGAGGTGGCGTTGGCCTTGAGTCCGCCGCTGCCGACGGCGATCGCGATGAGGCCGACCCCGACGCCCGCCAGGCCCGGGATCACGGCAAGGGCGATGTGGCCGCACATGACCAGGACCGCGCTGTAGAAGAGGGTGCGCTCGGATCCCAGGATGCGGTCGGCGATCCAGCCACCGAGGATCGTGGAGAGGTAAACGGTGCCGCCGTACGCGCCGACGATGCTGGTCGCGGCGGCCTGGGAGATGCCGAGCCCGCCGTCGGCCACCGAGTAGTACAGGTAGTAGATGAGGATGCCCTGCATCCCGTAGAACGAGAACCGCTCCCACATCTCGACGCCGAACAGGTTCGCAAGCGCCAATGGCTGGCCGAAGAAGCCGTGGTCGGCCTTGGGATCACGGGGCGGCGAAGTGAGTTCGCTCATCGCCAAACTTTCTCATGAGTGGGTGGTGCGGGGCGGGCCTCGAAGCCAAGTTGTTAGGCGACGGTCGAGCGCTTCCTGACCGCGGCATAGATCGCGCGCCAGCCCAGCAGGAACGCCGCAAGCACGCTGGTCGCGACGATGATGAAGCTGAACGCGGTGCCCTGACCGCTGATGACCCGCAGGACCATCCCGACCACCACCGTGCTCAGCCAGATGATCACCCCGGCCGGTACCACCGAAGCGGGAAGCGACTTGTTGCGGTACAGCGCCTCGTTGGCCAGCCAGCCTGCCGCCAGTCCGCCGAGGAACGGCCATGCCGTGGTCGCCAGCCCGGCGAGGGCGTTCGCCTCGTCATGGCTCCGTCGGCCGATCGCGCAGAACACGACCACCAGGACGATGTCGACGGCCAGGACGGCCAGGACGGGCGGGCGCTTGTTCACGGATTCAGGGTAGGCCGCGGATCTCCAGGCGCCGAACCGGGAGGTTCCCTCTGACTGGGACAACGATGTGATGCAGGTCTCGCGGCCGCCTACCTTGGGCATACCAAGACGGTCCGGTCGAGCCGACGAATGCCGCCCTGGCGGGCGGCGGTGTGTGAGAGGTGCAGAGATGGTGCAGTGGAACGAGACGTGTGACGTGCTGGTGGTCGGGTCGGGTGGCGGCGGCGTCACCGGCGCCTACACCGCGGCCCGCGAGGGCCTGGACGTGATCCTGGTGGAGGCCACGGACAAGTTCGGCGGCACCACGGCGTACTCCGGCGGCGGCGGGGTGTGGTTCCCGTGCAACCCGGTGCTCAAGCGCGCGGGCACCGACGACACCATCGAGGACGCGCTCGAGTACTACCATGCCGTCGTCGGCGATCGCACCCCTCGTGACCTGCAGGAGGCGTACGTCCGCGGCGGCGCCCCGCTGATCGAGTACCTGGAGCAGGACGAGAACCTCAAGTTCGAGATGCTGCCCTGGCCGGACTACTTCGGCAAGGCCCCCAAGGCGCGCCTGGACGGTCAGCGGCACATCATGCCGTCGGTGCTGCCGGTGGCCGAGGCCCCCGAGCTGCGCGAGGTCGTGCGCGGCCCGCTGGACGTCGACCGGCTCGGAGCGCCCGCGCCCGACGACTACTTCATCGGCGGACGGGCGCTGATCGCACGCTTCCTCAAGGCGATCGAGAAGTACCCGAACGCCACCCTGAACCTGAACACCGCGCTGGTCGAGCTGGTGGTCGAGGACGGCGCAGTCGTGGGTGCCGTCGTCGAGCGGGATGGCGAGCGGATCGCGATCGGTGCCCGCAAGGGCATCGTCCTCGCGGCAGGCGGTTTCGAGGGCAACGACGAGCTGCGGCAGAAGTTCGGGGTGCCGGGCGAGGCCCGCGACACCATGGGCCCGTGGGCGAACCTCGGCAAGGCGCACGAGGCGGGCATCGCGGCCGGTGCCGACACCGACCTGATGGGCGAGGCCTGGTGGTCGCCGGGTATGACCCACCCGGACGGCCGCTCCGCGTTCGCGCTGTGGTTCACCGGCGGCATCTTCGTCAACCAGGACGGCAAGCGGTTCGTCAACGAGTCCGCGCCGTACGACCGGATGGGCCGCGACATCATCGCCCAGATGGAGGACGGCACCGCCACGCTGCCGTACTGGATGGTCTACGACAACAAGGAGGGCGAGGTGCCGCCGGTCAAGGCCACCAACGTCTCCATGGTCGAGGCCGAGAAGTACCAGGCCGCCGGCCTGTGGCACACCGCGGACACCCTCGAGGAGCTCGCCGAGAAGATCGGTGTGCCTGTCGGGAACCTCATCGAGACCGTCGCGCGGTTCAACGGGTTCGTCGCCGACGGCGTCGACCCGGACTTCGGCCGCGGCGACGAGGCCTACGACCGGGCGTTCTCGGGCGGTGAGCCGCCGCTGGTCACCATCGATCAGGGGCCGTTCCACGCGGCCGCGTTCGGCATCTCCGACCTCGGCACCAAGGGCGGGCTGCGCACCGACACCGCGGCGCGGGTGCTCGACCAGTCGGGCAACCCGATCCGGGGCCTGTACGCCGCGGGCAACACGATGGCCGCGCCGAGCGGCACCGTGTACCCCGGCGGCGGTAACCCGATCGGTACCAGCATGCTGTTCAGCCATCTCGCGGTGCTGGACATGGCGGCGGGCAGCTAGAAACGCGAGAACGCCCCCGTCGCGACCCCAGGAGTTGGGTCGCGACGGGGGCGTTGTTGCGTGTGGGGGATCAGGCCTGCAGGCCGGCCTCGATCTCCAGGGTGATGGTGATCTTGTCGCCCACCACGGCGCCGCCGCCCTCGAGCGGCATGTCGATGCTGATGCCGAAGTCCTTGCGGTTGATGACGGTGCTGGCCTCGAAGCCGGCGACCGGTCCGTGGCCCATGCCCGGGTTCACACCGTTGAACTCGAGCTTGAGCTCGACCGGGCGGGTCACACCGTGCAGGGTGAAGTCGCCGTCGACCACGAAGTCCTCGCCCTTGGCGCGCACGCCGGTGGAGGTGAAGGTGGCGGTCGGGAACTGCTCGGCGTCGAAGAAGTCCGCCGTCTTGAGGTGGCCGTCGCGCTGCTCGTTGTCGGTGGTGATGGACGAGACCTGGATCTGCGCGTCGACGGACGGGGTGCCGTCCTCGGCGACGGTGATGGCGCCCGAGAACTCCTGGAAGCGTCCGCGGACCTTGCTGACCATCAGGTGCCGGACGGAGAAGCCGACGGTGGAGTGGCTGGGGTCGATGGCCCAGGTGCCGGTGGCCAGGGTGGGGAGGGCGATGGCGGTGGTCATGTGGACTCCTCGTAAGTAGTTCAAATTTCAAGCATGTGCACCGTCCAACGGTGTCGAGGACGCGGATATTTCCCGGGCCCATGTGACCTGCGACACACAGAACCGCCGGCCGAGGGAATCGGCCGGCGGTCCTCCTGGGATCACCCGATGAGCGCCAGGGTCAGTCGAGCGTCGCCGCGGCGAGCACCGCCCGCAGTGCCGACGCCGTGACCGACGCCTCGATGCCCATGCCCCACTGCGTCTTGCCGTTCATCCGGCACTGGGCGAACGTGATGGCCTGTCCGCCCGCGCCCTCGGCGACCGACTGCAGTGACATCGCGAGCACCTCGACCGGACAGCCGTGGTCGGCCAGGATCAGGGTCAGCGCCTCGACCGGCCCACTTGCCGAGGCCTCTCCGTTGACCTGCATGTCGCCGAGCGTCGCGCGGACCGTGAGATGGTCGCCGTCCCCGAGATGTTCGAGCGACCACTTGTCGAGGGCGCCGTGGTGGGCGTACTCGGCTGTCAGCAGCTTCCACAGCTCCTCGGCGGTCACCTCACCGCCGCCGTCGTCGGTGGTGTGCTGCACTCGTCGCGCGAAGTCGATCTGCAGCGCGCGCGGCAGGTCGAGCCCGTAGCCGGTCTGCAGCAGATACGCGACGCCGCCCTTGCCGGACTGGCTGTTCACCCGGATGATCGCCTCGTAGTCGCGGCCGATGTCGGCGGGATCGATTGGCAGGTAAGGCATCTCCCACGGCTGCTGCACGGGTTCCACTCCCGCCGCCTTCGCCGTCGCGTTGTGCTTGGTGAACCCCTTCTTGATCGCGTCCTGATGGGTGCCCGAGAACGCCGTGAACACCAGGTCGCCGACGTACGGGTGGCGCGGGTGGACATCGATCCTGTTGCAGTGCTCCGCCGTTCGCCGCACCGCGTCGAGGTCGGAGAAGTCGATCATCGGGTCGACACCCTGCGAGTGCAGGTTCAGGCCGAGCGTCACGAGGTCCACGTTGCCGGTCCGCTCACCGTTGCCGAACAGGCAGCCCTCCACCCGCTGTGCGCCCGCGAGCATCCCCAGCTCCGCCGAGGCGACGCCGGTGCCCCTGTCGTTGTGGGTGTGGATCGACAGGATCACCGAGTCGCGCCGGTCGAGGTGCCGGTGCATGTATTCGATCTGGTCGGCGAAAACGTTCGGCGTTGCCGTCTCGACGGTGGTCGGGAAGTTGTGGGAGACCGGCCGGTCCGGGCTGGCATCCCACAGTTCGGTGATGCTGTTGCAGATCTCGAGGATGAAGTCCGGCTCGGTCAGGTTGAACACCTCGGGGGCGAACTGGTACCGGATCCCAGGAATGGCGTCGCCGATGCGGGCCACGTACTCCGCGGACTTGAGAATGTGGGCGAGCAGTTCCTTGCGGTCCTGGCCCAGCACCATGGATCGCCACATCGGCGCGGTGGGGACGTAGACGTGGATCACCACGTTTGCGAGGCCGCGCACCGATTCGAAGGTCCGGTCGATCAGATCGGGCCGCGCGGCCGTGAATGCCACGACGGTCACGTCCTCCGGTACCAGGTCGAAGGTCACCAGGTCGCGGGTGAAGTCGAATTCGGCCTGGCTGGACGCCGGGTAGCCGCACTCGATCTCCTTGTACCCCATCCGGACCAACTGCTCGAACATCAGCCGCTTGCGGGCGGTGTCCATCGGCTCGGGGAGGGCCTGGTTGCCGTCGCGCAGGTCGACGGGAGCCCACAGTGGGGCGGCGGTGAGCCGGTTGGACGGCCACTGACGTCCGATGCCGTCGTCCGGCGGTGTCGGCACCCGGTCGAAATGCGACCGGTAACGATGCGAGGGCATCCCGGACGGGACTTGGCGGTTCCACTTCATGTCGGCTCCTGGGGTGAGAGGAGGCGGTCGACATGTCGAATCCCGCGGGGGAGAGGGCCTGTTCAGAACTTTCCGCGGCTCACGGCGTGTCGCCCGTACATGGCATGAGAGTTAGGCTATGTGAGATTGACCACGGCGGAGAAGACAATTGCCCGATTCGGGTAATCGGCACCCCCGCAGGACGCGTGCGGTCAAACTACCCGCTGATCAGCCGTTTTCTCGGTGTGACCGCTCGCCCTTCGGGCTCTCGAGGCCCTCGATCTGGATGGCGGGGGGCTCGTGCAGCGCCCGCTGTTCGCTGCGTTCGAGCTCGACATCGAACTCCAGATCCTCGTGCTGATGGCGTCGGAAGAGGAAGAGGAAGACGATCCAGCCGACGATCGCGACCAGGATGAAGCTCACCCCGCGGTACACGAACGCGGCCGCAACGGCCTGCGAGGCGCTGATGCTGGCCGCCGTGGTGAGGGTGGCGATCAGGGTGGCGTCGACGAAGACCAGGCCGCCGGGCGCGAGCGGGATGGTCGCGACGGCCTTGCCTGCGGCGAAGGCGATAAGCAGCCCGGACAGCGCGGGGTCGGCGCCGATCGCGTAGCAGGCCGCGGCGAGACAGGCGAGGTCCGCGACGCGGTGCACCGCGGACCAGCCGAGGGTGATCGCGCCGTCCCGCTTGCCCAGCTGCACCGACTCGAGCTGCTGGAGCATCTCCCGCACCGCGGACATCCCGGTGTTGGCCGGTTTGTTGCGCATCGCGTTGACGCGCACGAGCACCCAGCGGACGGCCGCCTCGATCGAGTTCGGATGCGCCGAGACGTAGCGGACGGCGAAGATCAGCGCGATCAGACCCGCGATGGAGAAGGTCAGCGTGAAGGGGCTGACCGAGCCGCCGACCAGCAGCGCGCCGCCGACCCCGATCAGCGCCAGCCCGATGCCCGCGATCACACCGGAGATCGCCAGCTGCCACGAGGCCACGACGGGGCTGGCGCCCCACCGTCGGGTTTCCCGGTAGGTGAACGCCGTCGAGAAGACCTGACCGGCGGGCAGCGTCACCGCCATCGCGGTGGACGCGTAGACCACCGAGACCGACTTGCGCTGGCTGACGGTCACCCCGCCCGCCCGGAGCAGCTGCTTCTGGACGCGTCCGTAGCCACTGAGCGAGACGGCCTGCGCGAGGACGCACGCGGCCAGCCAGCCCCAGTGGATCTCGGAGAGCGCGATCCAGGATTCGTGCAGTCGCGGCCACAGGTACACGCCCTCGCCGACGAGCAGGGCCACGAGCAGGACGCCCGCCACCCACTTGAGCCACCAGAACCGCCCGCGTTGGCGGTCGGGTGTCGGCCCCTCCGATGCGTGGGGGACGACCTCGCTCCGGTCGGGCTGCGGCGTTACCACCTGCCCAGCGTAACCAAGCAATTCACTCATCTAGGGATACTGGACCGGCCAGGCGAGGTGAGTGACCCGGTTGCGGCCGCGCAGCTGCACCTGATCGCCCAGCTCCCACTCGGCCTGTTCCTCGTCGTCGGCGAAATACAATGCGCTGGTCGAGGCCAATACCCGGCTCGGCCGCAGCTTGGCCAGCTCGGTCAGCCGCGACGCCTCGTTCACCGGGTCGCCGATCACGGTGTATTCGAAACGCTCGGCGGCGCCGATGTTGCCGGCCACCGCCAGGCCCGCCGACACGCCGATGCCGATGTCGAGGCCGGTGATGTCGTTGAGCGCGAACCGCAACTCCCTGGCCGCGGCCAGCGCCGCGGACGGTGCGTCCGGCCGGTCCAGCGGCGCCCCGAAGATGGCCAGCGCGGCGTCGCCCATGAACTTGTTCACGAATCCGTGGTGCTGGTCGACGACGTCGACGACGACACGGAAGAACTCGTTGAGCAGCCGGACCACTTCGCCTGGGGGCTGTTCGGCCGCCGCGCCCGTCGAGCCGACCATGTCAACGAACAGCACGGCGACGAACCGGGTCTCGCCGCCCAGTTCCGTGCCGAACTGCAGCGCCCGGCGTGCCACGTCCTCGCCGACGTGCTGGCCGAACAGCTCGCGCAGCAGCTTGCGCTCGCCCGCGTCCTTCATCATCCGGTTGAACCCGACCTGCAGCCTGCCGATCTCGCTGCCGTCGAACACCTCCACCTGGACGTCGGTGGCCCCGCGCTGCACCCGCTCGATGGCCCGGCGGAGCTGCCGGATCGGATCCGAGATCTGGCTGGCGGTGAGCATGGAGAGGGAGAACGCGGTGGTGATGGCCAGTCCGGACAGCAGGATGATCGCGATGGCGAGCGCGTTCGTCGAGAACTGCAGGTCGGTGCTCAGCTGGGTCGCGCACAGCAGGATGATCCCGATCACCGGCATCAGGGTGCCCAGACCCCAGGTCATAGCCATCCGGGGCCCGACGCCCGGTGCCAGCAGGCGGTCGAACTGCCCCTCGCTCAGCGCCTTTGCCGCGACCGGCCGCAGGATCCGCTCGCCGAGCATGTAGGTGAACCCGAAGGTGGTGGTCGCCGCCATGCACACCGTCACGATCACGGCGACGGCGAGCTCCGGCATCTCCCATACGGTCAGGAAGACGAAAAGCACGCCACCGATGACCCAGAGAATCAGGTGCACGATCGCCTGGCGGAGCGGGGCGTGCAGCGCGGACATCTGCTCGCCGCGGGTCGGCGGGCCCCCGCGCAGCTGCCAGCGGATCACCGACCGCAGCATCATCGCCGCCGCGCCGAGGCTGACGATCCCGGCGAAGAACAGGTAGATGCCGAAGATGACGACGTTGCGGACGCGATCGGCGATGATCGCCTGGGACTCCGAGATGGGCAGGCCGTACCGGATGAAGGCCAGCACGAGGACCGCGCCGAAGAAGTTGGCCAGGATCATCGAGCCCATGTAGAGCGGCCAGCGACTACGCATGGTCAGCGCGACCGCTCGATAGGAGGATGCCAGCACAGGACCAACTTAGTCGTGCGGTGCCGGTGCCGAGCGCACCGCGTCTACGCGGCGTGACCTGGACCTCACCGCCCGCCCTGCCGCGCCGATCTCCGCCTCCCGCACAACGCCCCATCGGCCGATAGGCTCGCCGGGGTGAGCGCGAACGAGCCGCGATCGGATCTCCCGCCCTACGGTGACGCCAGGGTGGTGCACCCCATCGTGCGGGTGGGCGCCGAATGGACGTGGCGGTTGCTCGTCCTCTTCGCCGGGTTAGTCACCCTCGGCTACCTGATCAGCAAACTGGACACGGTGCTCATCCCCGTCGGCCTGGCGCTGCTGGCCGCAGCCCTGCTCTATCCGCTGGTGGACTGGATGCAGAGCAAGGGGGTGCCACGGTCGGCGGGCGTGGTGGTGGTGCTCGTCGTCGCGATCGGCGTCGTCGCCGGGATCATGACCTTCGTCGTCGAGCAGTTCATCGCAGGCCTGCCGGAGCTGACCGACCAGTTCACCCAGTCCGTCAACCAGATCCAGGATTGGCTGACCGCGGGCCCGTTCCACTTCTCCGAGGACCAGATCCGACAGGCGGGCGATTCGATCGTCAAGTCGATCCAGGACAACAAGGAGGCGGTGACCAGCGGCGCCTTGACCACCGGCAAGGTGATCGGGGAGCTGTTCACCGGCGCGGCGCTGACGCTGTTCACGGTCATCTTCTTCCTGTACGGCGGCGAACAGATCTGGGAGTTCGTCACCCGGGTGGTTCCCACCGCCTCCCGTGAGCGGGTCCGGCTGGCAGGCAGCCAGGGCTTCGGCTCCCTCGTCGGATATGTGAGGGCCACCGTCGTGGTCGCGGCGGCCGACGCGGTGGGGATCGGGGTCGGGCTGGCGATTCTCGGGGTGCCGCTGGCGCTGCCGCTGGCCTCGCTGGTCTTCGTCGGCGCGTTCATCCCGATCGTCGGTGCCTTCGTGACCGGCTTCGTCGCGGTGCTCGTCGCGCTGGTCACGAAGGGACTGATCACCGCCCTGATCACCCTCGGCATCATCATCGGGATCATGCAGCTCGAGGGTCACGTGCTGCAGCCGCTGCTGCTCGGGCGTGCGGTCCGGCTGCACCCGCTGGCGGTGGTGCTGGCGATCACCACCGGCATCGTGCTCGCCGGGATCGTCGGTGGCCTGCTCGCGGTGCCGATCGTCGCGGTGCTCAACACCGCGGTCCGGTCGCTGCTCGCCTCCGATCAGGAGGAGGTGCCTGCGGAAGTGGATGTCGCCGACCCGCGGATTCCGCTCTTCCCGGCGACCCCCGACGAGGGGCCGTGAGTCGGGGCGGCATTGCCGCCGTAAGTCACTGCGGGCCGCAGGAGGACCAGAAAGACTCACGGGCCACCGAGCCGCTGTGGCGGGCCGCGCAGGTGTTCCGGTTGGCCACCCTGGTGTACGCGGTCAGCTACCAGGTCGCGTCGGTGGCGAACTACACGCGGCCGACGCTGAGCTGGGCCATGGTCGCGCTGATGGCGGTGTGGTCGGGCCTCGCGGCGGTCGGGCTGTCCAGGAACGCGGCGGCGCGGACGTGGTTGGTCGCCGCCGACCAGGTGGTGGTCGTGGCGCTGATGGCCTCGACCCGGCTGGTGTCCGATCAGGACTGGTACTCCACGCATCAGACCCTGCCAACGACGCTGTGGGCCACGAACGCGGTGATCTCCGCGGCGATCCTCGGCGGGCCATGGCTCGGGGTCGCGTCCGGGGCGGCGATCTCGGTGGTCAGTGCGCTGGTCCGGGGACAGATCGATCTGGATCTGTGGCGCGACGCCACCGCGCCGGTGCTGATCTCGGTTGGGCTCGCCCTCGGGCTCGCCGCCAACACCGCGCGGCGTTCGCACGCGCAGCTCGAGCGTGCCGCGCGACTGACCGCCGCCGCGGAGGAGCGCGAGCGGCTCGGACGCGAGGTCCACGACGGGGTGTTGCAGGTGCTCGCGTACGTCCGTCGCCGTGGAACCGAGATCGGTGGCCCGACATTGGAATTGGCGACCATGGCGGGTGAGCAGGAGGTGGCGCTGCGGGAGCTGATCTCGGAGCAGGCGGCGCCCGTGCGCGGTGGCGGTGACGTGGACCTCGGGCCGTTGCTGCGCGGTGAGGCGAGCACCACGGTGTCGGTGTCGGCGCCCGCCGTCCCCGTGCTGATGGCGCGGGAGCGGGCCGCGGAGGTCGCGGCCGTGGTGCGCACGGCCCTGTCGAACGTCGAGCTGCACGCGGGCGGTGGCGCGAAAGCCTATGTGCTGCTGGAGGACATCGGCGAGGAGGTGATCGTCTCCGTGCGCGACGACGGCGCCGGGTTCGCCCCCGGCCGCCTCGCCGAGGCCGAGGCCGAGGGGCGAATGGGGGTGTCGCGCTCCATCCTCGGCCGGGTCGCGGATCTCGGCGGCACCGCGACGCTGGAAACCGCCCCCGGGGAGGGTGTCGAATGGGAGATCAGGGTGCGCAAGTTGGCACCGGGGAAGGAGAGAGCGTGACGGAGCCGCTGACGGTCATGGTGGTCGATGACCACCCGATGTGGCGGGACGGGGTGGCCCGCGACCTCGAGGCGGCCGGATTCGCGGTGGTGGCCACCGCGGACGGTGTGACGGCGGCGCGTGCGCGCGCCGCGGCGGTGCGGCCGGCCGTGGTCCTGATGGACATGCAGCTGCCCGACGGAAACGGGGCGCAGGCAACGGCCGCGGTGCTGGCGGCCTCGCCGGACTCGACAGTGTTGGTGCTGTCGGCGTCGGCAGAGCGTGAGGACGTGCTCGAGGCGATCAAGGCGGGGGCAACCGGATACCTGGTCAAGAGCGCCTCTGCCGCCGAGCTGGTGGACGCCGTGCGGGCCACCGCCGCGGGCCAGGCCGTGTTCACTCCTGGACTCGCGGGGCTGGTGCTCGGCGAGTATCGGCGCATCGCGTCCGGTCCGTCCGATGACCGCGCCGCCGAGGTGCCCCGGCTCTCCGAGCGCGAGACGGAGGTGCTGCGGTTGGTGGCAAAGGGACTGAGCGCCAAGCAGATCGCCACCCGGCTCACGCTCAGCCACCGGACGGTCGAGAACCACGTCCAGGCCACGCTCCGCAAGCTCCAGCTCGCCAACCGCGTCGAGCTGACCCGATACGCCATCGAGCGCGGGCTGGAGTGAGCGGCTGCGCCGCCCGTGAGTGATCCGTACCCCGACTGGGGTGCGAAACGCGCACGGGCGGCGCGGCGCATATCCTGGCGGCATGGATGCGAGGGATCTGCGGGTATCCGATGCGGAACGCGAGCACGTCGGGCAGCTGCTCCAGCGCGCGGTCGGGCAGGGGATGCTCTCGCTCGGTGAGTTCACCGAACGCATGGACACCACGCTCGCCGCGAAGACGCGGGGCGAGCTGAACGCGGTGCTCGTCGACCTGCCGGGGATACAGCTGGTGGGGGAGCACGCGCCGCAGGCCGTGCCGTACCCCCAGCCCGCGCCGTACGGGCAGCCGCACCCCCAGCCCCAGCCGCATTTCGCCACGGCCGAGCCGTACCGGGGAACGGTCGGACATCCGGGCAGCGTTGTGCGCGGACGGATGTCGACGGTGAAGCGTCAGGGACCGTGGCAGGTGTCGCCGACGCTGCACGTGGACAGCATGATGTCCGACGTCACCCTGGACTTCACCGAGGCGATCATGACGAGCCAGGTCGTGGAGATCGTCGTGTCGGACTACTTCGGCTCCATCTCGATCGTCGTCCCGCCGGAGGCCACCGTTGACCTCAACGCCGTCGAGACGGTGGCGGGCAGCGCCACCAACAAGGTCCGCACCGGGCCTCCGATCGGTCCGCTGCACGTCGTGGTGCGGGGGAAGGTGCGGTTCGGCTCGCTGACCGCCAAGCACCCCTTCGGCACCAGCTGGAAGCGGATGCTGGGCTGACCCCCGAGGGGCCCGCGTGGATCTCGCGAAAACCCCCATCCCGATTGGGTAGGACTACTCATGTCATCGGCGGCCCGCGCGCCGATCGTTGACGCATGGTCAATCCCGCAAGCCCCCAGATCGATCCGCAGCTGGTCGCGCGGTTGTCCGGCGAGTTCGACGCGCTCGGGCTGCACATGCGCGGTGTCGCCGCGGATCTGACGCGGCTCAGGTCGCAGCTCGAGATCCCGTCGCCCCTGTCGGCGCCGCAGGCGCCCGCGCAGCCGCAGGCCTACCTTCCGCAGCCGCAGGCCTACCTTCCGCAGCCGCAGGTCCATCAGCCGATGGCGCCGACTCCGCCAGCGTCGCAGGTCATCCCGGCGGTCCCCCCGCAACCTGCCCCGTGGCCGCCCGTTCGCGCGCAGGCTCCCCGGCGGGAGCCCCGCGAGCCGTGGTGGCAGCGCGACGGCATGGTCAGCCGGGTGCTCGCCGTCGCGGGCGCGGCGGTGACCCTGATCGGAGTGCTGATGCTGCTGGTGCTGGCCGCGCAGGCTGGATTCTTCGGCCCGGTGGCCCGGGTGACCGCAGGGGCCGTGTTCTCCGTCGCCCTTGTCGGGGCGGGCATTCGCGTGTACGGCCGCCCGGGGGGACGGATCGGTGGCCTCGCCCTTGCCGGCACCGGCGTCGCGGGCGGCTACCTGGACGTGGTCGCCGCGACGTCGTACTACGGCTGGCTGCCGCCCGTTGTCGGCCTCGCCGTCGCCTTCGGGATCGCCGCGGGTGGAATGACGCTGGCGACGCGCTGGCAGTCGCAACCGCTGGCCGCGCTCTCCGTGGTCGCGGTGGCGGTGCTGGCTCCGGCCTTGGCGGACGGCCTCACCGTCACCCTGCTCGCCTTCCTTGTCCTGCTCCAGGTTGCCGCGTTCCCGCCCCAGCTCGGCAGGGACTGGCCGTATCTGCATGCGGCACGGACGATTCCGGCCGTGCTGGGAATGCTGATCGCGCTCGCTGACGCCACATGGAACGGGGTTTCGCCGTGGTCCGGCGCGGATCGTCCTGTCGCGGTCGCGCTGCTGGCGTTGGCGGTCGTGGTCGCCGTTGTCGGTGTCGGATCGGCGGTGGTGCTGGTGCGGCGCAACACCGCCGACGTCACCGCGACGGTGATGCTCGTGCTGGCGACGCTGCCGCTGCTGTTCTCGGGTGGCGTCGCGGGCCGCTGGACCGAGGTGGCGCTGCAGTGCGGGCTCGCGGCCGGGTTGCTCGCCGTGCCGGTGGTTGTGCGCCCGCTGCCCGGCCACACCCGGGTCACGACGGCGGCGGTCGCGTCGCTGGCGGTGCTGCAGGCGGTCTCCGGGGCCAGCCCGCGGGACGCGCTCCCGGTGGTGCTGCTCGCGATCGCGCTCGGACTGGTCGCGGTCGCCGGTCAGGCCCGCTCCCGGATCGCCTACGGCGCCGGGGTCGGCTTCGGGTCGATCGGCGCGCTGCTGTTCCTCGACGCCGCCCCTCCGGAGGCGCTGGCGAACCAGGCCGACGCGGTGGGTTCGCTCGCCGTCATCGCGTCAGGGGCGATGGTGGCCGTTCTGATGGTTCTCGTTGTCGGGCAGGCGCATTCGGTGGGCCTGCTCGATGGCCGGCGGGCCGATGCGGCCTGGATCGCGGCGGGGATCGGCGCCCTCTACGCGGGTACCGCGGCGGTCGTCGCCGCCGGTGTAGCGGCGCTGGGTGCGGACAGGGGATTCATCGCCGGACACTGCGCGGCCACGCTTGGCGCGATGGTGCTCGCGACGGTGTCGCTGAGGTGGGGGCTGGCGCATCCGGACCGGGCGCATCTCGCGCTGGAGCGGGTCTGACCCTGACCTTCGCGGCCCTGGCCAAGCTCTTCCTGTTCGACCTGGCGACGCTGGACGGGATGTTCCGCGTGCTGGCCTTCATCGGGGTCGGGCTGTTGCTGCTGGCGGCGGGAACCCGGTACGCCAGGGCCTTCGCCGAGGGCGCACAGCGCGGCCGGGTGGAGGCCTAGCCACCCGGGCCTGTGGCTGCTCGCCCTCGCCTCAGTCCTCCTGGTGGCGGGCGAGCAGCTCGCTGACGCTCACCGTCGGCGAGCCTGCCGAGTGCCGGTGCCTGCCCTGATCCTCTGCCGGGCCCGCGGATTCGCTCGAGCCGTTGGTCTGCGGGGGAGCTGCCTGCGGAGGAGCTGCCTGCGGCGGCCGCGGGACCTTCAGCTCCGCCAACCAGCTCTCGATCGGACGGGAGTCCCGCTCTGCCTGGGCCGGGTTGGGTGCGGCGCCCGTGGAGGGTCGCGGGGCGGGCGCCCGACGCGGGGCCCGCTGCGGATCGACGGCGGGCGGGTGCGCCCGGGGGATCGGTACCGTCATCGGTTCCGACACCGGCTCCGCGGTCTCGGCGACCGCGGTGGCGACGGCGGTGGCGGCCGCGGTGCGCGCGGGCAGCACCTGCTCGACCGCGGCCCTGGTGAGCGGGACGGGATTCGAGGGCCGCGGCTCGACCGGGACCGGCATCGGGGGCGTCACGATCACCGGGACGTCGGACGGCATCCGCTCGTCCTCGAGGATCGGCTCGCCCAGGCCCAGCTTCTCCTGGATGCGCTTCATCCAGGCCGGTGCCCACCAGCAGTCGTCGCCGAGCAGCTTCATGGTCGCGGGCACCAGGAACATGCGGATCAGGGTGGCGTCGATGACGAGCGCGGCGATCATGCCGTAGGCGATGTACTTCATCATCACCAGTTCGGAGAACGCGAACGCGCCGGTGACGACGATGAGGATCAGCGCGGCCGCGGAGATGATCCGGCCTGTATGCGCGGTGCCGACCCGGACCGCCTCGGTGGTGCTCGCGCCCTGCGCGCGGGCCTCGACCATGCGGGAGAGCAGGAACACCTCGTAGTCGGTGGACAGGCCGTAGATGATCGCCATGATCAGCACCAGGACCGGCGACATGATCGGTCCCGGCGTGAAGTTGAGCATCCCGGCGCCGTTGCCGTCGATGAAGATCCAGGTCAGGATGCCGAGGGTGGCGCCGAGGCCGAGCGCGGTCATCAGCACGGCCTTGATCGGCAGCACCAGCGACCCGAAGGCCAGGAACATCAGCAGGGTGGTCAGCAGCACCACCATGGCGACCATCAGCGGGAGGTTGTCGAGCAGCGCGGCGATCGAGTCCTGCTCGATCGCGGGGGTGCCGCCGACCAGCATGGTCACCCCGTCCGGGATGTCCATGGCCCGGAGGTAGTCGATGGTGGCCTCGGAGTCGTTGCGGTCGACCAGGCCGGCCTTGAAGACCGTCACCCCGTCCTTGGTCGGGTTGTTCACGGAGAACTTCTCGACCAGGCCGGGGGCCTCGTTGGCCTGCTTGACGATCTGGGTGATCTGCGCGCCCTGGGCGCCGTCCATCACCAGCTTGACCGGCTCGGACCGGTTGTTCGGGAACAGCTCGTTGAACTGGCCCTGCGCGACGCGGGTCGGGTTGTCCGGGGGCAGGTAGGTCTCGTTGATGCCGCCGAACTTGATGTTGGAGATCGGGATGGTGAGCAGCAGCAGGCCGATGACGATGGGGATGGTCACCTTGAGCGGGTGCTTCATCACCCACTGGGTCAGCCGGCCCCAGATGCTGTTCTCGATCTCGTCGGTGGTCTTGGTCTTGCGCATGAACTTCAGTCCGAGCGCGTCCACCCGGCGGCCGAGAATGCCGAGGATGGCGGGCAAGACCGTGACCGAGATCAGCGCGGCCAGGATGACGGCCGCGATGGCGCCGTAGGCGACCGACTTGAGGAATCCCTGCGGGAAGATCAGCAGGCCGCCGAGGCTGGCGACGATCATCGTCGCGGAGAAGATCACGGTGCGGCCCGCGGTCATCACGGTCCGGCGCACGGCGTCGCCGGTGCTGTAGCCCTCGGCGATCTCCTCGCGGAAGCGGCTGACCATGAACAGGCCGTAGTCGATGGCCAGGCCCAGGCCGATCAGGGAGACCACCGGCAGCACGAACCCGTTGACCTCGGTGAACTGGGTGATCAGCTTGACGACGCCGTTGGCGGCGATGATGGTCAGCCCGCCGACGATCAGCGGCAGCGCCGCGGCGACGATGCCGCCGAAGATGAAGAACAGCAGGACGGCGACCGCCGGGATGGCGAGGATCTCCATCCGGTGCACGTCGTTGGCCATGGTGTCGTTGAGCGTGCCGGTGACGGGCTGCAGTCCGGTGAGCTGGACGTCGACGCCGTCGATGTAGAACTGGTCGCGGACCTTCTTGAAGTTCGCGGCGACCTCGGTGTCGTTGTCGCCCTTGATCGCGACGCTGGCGAACGCGTGCTCCTTGGTCTTGTCGGCCATCGCCCCGAGCTTGGTCGACCAGTAGCTGGCGTTGACCTTGAGGATCTCGTCCGGGTTGTCGGCCGCCAGGTCTTCGAGGCTCTTGGTGATCTTGGCCCCGAACGCCGGGTCGTCGACCGTCTTGCCCTCGGGAGCCGTGTAGACCGGGATCACGTCGGCGAGGGTGTCGCGACCGAAGGTGCCGTCGGCCAGCTTGGCCGCCGCAACCGATTCGGAGCCGGGGTCGTCCCAGCCGCTCTGGCTGAGGTGGTTCTCGATGCCCAGGCCGTAGGCCCCGAGGGCGAGCATCAGCCCGACCATCGCTCCGATCACGGCGAATCGGAGGCGGTAGACCAGTCGACCCCAGGTGGCGAACACTATTGCACTCCTTGACGCCCGATGAGCAGGGCCGACAGCGGTCTGAACGGCTGCAACCAGGCACCCTCGTCGGGCAGGGACTCAAGGCTCACCCGCGGCAGCGGCTCGCGGAACACCCCGGGGATGTCCTCGAGGTCGACGAACTCGAGGGTCTCCGAGGCGACCGCCCAGCTCGCGTGCTCGCGGAAGCCAAGAACCTGTACCGGAACGCCGGTTGCAGCGATGTCCTCCAACGGTTCGCGAAAAGCCTGACCGTCGGCGGAGGCGACCATGATCCCGGCCAGCCCGCCGTCCCGAGCGCGAAGGGCGATGTGGTCGAGCATGTCGGCGTCGACATCGCTGTCCTCATCGATCTTCGGCTTGGCGAACACCGCGAAACCCACATTACGCAAGGCCTCGACCCACGGGCGGACAACGTCGGCGCTGCCCGAGGCGATGTTCGTGAACACCGTCGCCTCCGGCTCGAGGCGCACGCCGCTGGTGCCGGACAGCTCGGCGGTCCTGCCGAGGAGCCAGCGTCCGAGGGCGTCGAATCGTGGCCGGTAGGCGGCGGTGGGTCGGCCACCGAGGATCGCGCCGAGGCCCATGTCCAGGTTCGGCGCGTCCCACACCAGCAGCACCCGCTTCTGGTGTCGCACCTCACGGGGCTCGTCCGTGAGTGAGCTTGCCCCCACGGCGTCGGTCGGTGTCGTGTCCGGTAACCGCTCGCTCACGCTCATGCTCGAACCTTTCCCCAGATCAGCTCTGTGATGGGTCGGCCCACCTGCTGCGCCTTGTTCTCGAATTTGGTGACCGGACGTTCATGGGTCATCGGCGAATCGGCCGGACCCTGTGCGAGATCATCCCAGTCGAGCGGCGTCAGCAGCGGCTCGGCATTGCCTGCCTCGGCGATCCACTCCGCGTACTCGGCGTGATCGGTGGCGACGTGCAGCACGCCGCCCGGGATCAGCCGCTCCGCGATCAGCTTGAACGTCGGCCCCTGCAGCAGCCTGCGCTTGTGGTGGCGGGCCTTGGGCCAGGGGTCGGGGAAGAACACTCGGACGCCGGTGAGCGACTCCGGTCCCAGCATGTTCTCGAGCACGTCGACGGCGTCGCCCCGCAGCACTCGGATGTTGGGGATCGAGTCCCGCTCGATCGCCTGCAGCAGCTGGGCGAGGCCCGGCCGGTACACCTCGATCGCGATCAGGTTCGCGTGCGGCTCCGCCTTGGCCATCGCGGCGGTCGCGGTGCCGGTGCCGCTGCCGATCTCCACGATGGTCGGGGCCTCGCGGCCGAACCACCCTGCGATGTCCAGCGGGGCGTCGGAGACATCGGCGCCGATCGTGGGCCAGAGCCGGTCCCAGGTCTGCTGCTGAGGGTCGGTCAGGGCGCCGCGGCGGGAGCGGAAACTGGTCACCCGGGGGTACAGGCGGGAACCCTGTTCGGTGGCCCCTGCCACCCGGGATTTCGCGTCATTCACCCGACCATTGTCACGCATGACGGAGGGTTGTGGCAGGTGGGTCTGAAGTGAAAGTTGAGACTTTCTCAGACGAGCACCACCTTGCCGGTGGTCAGGCGTCCCTCGAGCCGGGCGTGCGCCACCGCCGCCTGCGCCAACGGGAAGGTCTCGACCTGCGGTTTCAGCTGCCCGGCGGCAGCCGCGGCGAGCGCCTCGCCCGCCCAGCGCCTCAGGTTCTCCGGCGTGAACCCGCCCGCCGGGCCGAGGGTCATCCTGGTGGTGATGTCGCGTTCGGCGAGTTCGGCATCGGTGAACGCGGCGGGCGCGCCGGAGGAGAAGCCGAAGAACAGGGCGCGACCGCCGCGACCGAGCAGCTCCACCGAGCCCCTGGCGATGTCACCGCCCACCCCGTCGAGGAGCACCGTCGCGCCCGCCCCGCCGAGGTGCGCGCGCACCTTCGCCTGCCAGTCCGGCTGCCGGTAGTCGACCGCGAGTTCGGCGCCGAGGGCAGCCGCCAATGCGGTCTTCTCGGGCCCGCCCGCCAGGCCGATCACCCGGGCTCCCACCCGGCGCGCCGACTGCACGAGGAACGTGCCGAGCCCGCCTGCCGCCGCCGTGACGAGTACCACGTCCCCCGCGGTGAGCCGCGCTGCCTCCAGGACCCCGAACGCCGTCCGGCCGGTGCCTGCCATCGCGATCGCCTCGGGCGCGCCGAGCGCGGGATCGACGGGCAGCAGGCCGGTGGCAGGTGCCACCGCGAATCGGGCGTAGCCGCCGTTGGGGTTCCCGAGCGACACGGCGACCCGGGCGCCCAGCCAGGCCTCGTCCACGTCCTCGCCGAGCCTGTCGACGGTGCCTGCCACCTCGCGGCCCGGGATGTACGGCACCTCCGGGAGGCCGCCGGGGCCGAACGGCCGGCCTGATCGGACCGAGGTGTCGACCAGGTGGACGCCGCTGGCCGCCACCGCGATCCGCACCTGCCCCTGGCCGGGCTCGGGGTCGGGGACCAGCTCGAGACGCAGGTTCTCCGCGGGCCCGAACTCGCGCAGTACGACGGCTTCCATTGGCTCCCTTTCGTTGTCGCCGGTTCCGGCGTGCTCTCGTCGACCCTGCAACCTTGAGTGCGGTTGAGGTCAAGGGCGGCATTCCAGGGGGCTTCCGCTGCGCCGGCCCGCACGGGCTGCGATCATTCGGTGCGCGCCGGGGGGCGCGTTCTTTTCTCTGGGGGGAGTGACGCGGGTGGCGTCGATGGAATTCGGTGTGACGGTCGACGGCCTACGACGATCGGCGACGGAGGCGGATCCGGTGGCCGGGGCCCTGGTGAGCCGGGCCGTGGGGAGGTACCGCGCTCCGGTGCGGGTACAGCTGACGGGGCGCGCGGGCGTCGGCAGGTCCGCGGTCATCGGGGCGCTCGGTCCGGTCTCGGGGGCCGAGATCGTCGAGACCCCCGCCTGGGACGTGCCGGGCGCCGAGGATCCGGAACTGACCGCAGAGTTGATCGTGCTCGTGGTGTGCGACCCGCCGCGCCGCGCCGATGTGGCCGCGGCGGGCGTCGCGGGGGATCGCGCGCTGGCCGTCCTGAACAAGGCGGACACTCTCGCCGACTCCGCCGTCGCCGCCGAACGCGCCGCGGCGGTGCTGGGTGTGCCCTGCCTGCCTGTTGATGGCCGCTCGCGGTTCGGCGTGGCCGATCTGCGGATCGCGGTGGCCGAGCGGGTCGAGGCCTGCCGGGCCGCAAGGGCGGCGGGGTTGTCGAGGGAGCTGCGGGCGCTGACCGGGACCGCGAGCGTCCGCGACGCGGTGGAGGAATTCCTGGCGGGAGACGAGGCGCTGACCGTCGCGGTCGAGGCGATCCCTCCGCGAGAGCGGGAATCGCCGCCGGACGATCCCGCTGTCGCGCTGCGTCGGGCCAGGGCGTGGCGGGGACGGATGAACGGGGGCTTCGACGCGCGTAGCACTCGGGCGGCCCTGACGCTGCATCGGTCGGCGGTTCGGCAGTGGGCGCGTGGGGAGGTCCGGTGAACGACACGGTGCCGCCCGAGTTGGCCGCGGTCCTGCGTCGGTGGAATCCGGCCGCGCTTGCCGGTCTGGAACGGCCGCCGTCGCCCGAGCCGGATCCGGGCGGCGCGGTGACGGTGGTGGTCCTCGGCGCGCCAGGCAGTGGCCGCGGCGACCTGATCGCCGCGCTGGCGGCGGACACGGCGGGGAGCCGTGAACTCCGGTTCACCGAGGCGCCCGATCCCGCGGCGGGTGTGGCGCTGATGGTGCTCGACGCCGCGGCGCCGCTCGGGCGCGAGGACCTCGAGCTGTTGTCCGGCGGGGCCGAGTCCGCGCACACGGTGCTCTTCGCGCTCACCAAGATCGACGCGCACCACGGCTGGGCGGCGGTCGCGCGACGTAATGCCGAATTGCTCACCGAGCACCTGCCCCGGTTCGCGGGTGCCGTGATCCACCCTGTCGCCGCGCCGGAGGGCGCTGGCATCGAGGAACTGCGGGCGGCGCTGCTCGAGGCGACCACCGCCGTCCCCGAGCGGCGGGCACGGCTGCGCCTGCGGGCCGCTGGCGCGGCCGAACAGGCCAGGGGTCTGATCCGGGCCTCCGCCGAATCACTGCGGGCGACCGACGACACCACGACGTTGCGGGCCGAGCGGTCCACGCTGGTGGCGGACCGGGACGGATGGCGCGGCGAGCGGGCCGCGGTCCTGCGCAGGCTCACAGCCCTGGCCCGGGTGGACCTGGTGCACGAGGTGAGCGATCAGGTGCGGGCGGAGTCCGTCGCCGCGAGGGCCGCCATCGACCGCGCCGACCGCGCCGCGCTGGCGGCGTACCCGCAGCAGCTGCGGGACGAGGTCGCGGCACTCACCGCGAGGGTGGACGCGGCGGCGGACGCCCGCCTGGCCGACCTCAGCACGCAGGTGCTCGGCGCGGCGCTGCCCGACGAGAACCGGACGCCGACGGTCCCGTCGACGGAGCCGCCCGCGCCGCGGCACCGCGGGCTCGAGGACCGGGTGATGATCGTGTTCGGGGCGTCAGCCGGGCTGGGTCTCGGCCGGATGGTGATGGCGCCGCTCTCGACCCTGCCCGCGCTCGACCTGGCCAGCATCCCGGTGACCCTGCTGCTCGGCGGCGGCGCCGCCTGGTGGCTGGCCAGGGCCCGCGGACACCTCGCCGATCGCGCGCACCTCCGTCAGTGGGCCGTGGAGACGCTGGCGACGGTGCGGTCGGCACTGGAACAGCGAGTGCTCGGCCGGCTGGTCGACACCGAAGCCCGGTGTGCCGAGGCGGTGCTGGCGAGGCATCGAGAGCGGACGCGCGAGTCCGAGGACCGGCTGGCCGCGCTCGATCGGGAACTTCGCGAGCGTGCGGGCAGCCGGGCGGGAAAGCTGGCCGCCTGCGACCGTGATCTCGCCGTGCTCGAGGCCTACGCGAGCGGTCACCGTTCGGTAACGGTGGAACCGGCCGCGCCGGTGCTGCGTCCAACCACGTAGCGACCAGTCCAGCCAACGGAAGGAGTCGTGGTGACGATGCACGACGACATGCTGCTGCTCGGCACGCTCGGCACCGCCCAGCACCCGATGGGCCCCGACGCCGGTGAGGTGGAGCTGCACGCCCCCACCGCGGACCTCGACGGCGACGGGCTCCTCGACACCAGGACCTACGCCACCGGTGGAACCCTGTACGTGGCCTCTGACCTGGACGAAGACGGCTTCGCCGATCACATCACCGCCGTCGAGGGCGAGGGTGGTTTCGAGTCCTGGCAGGCCCATCGCGGGGCCGACGGCGAGGTTCGCTGGGCCAGGACCGACCGCGGCAGCCTGTAGCGCACCGGGTTCGGGAGGGGCACGGATTCGCGGCCGGGGTGGAGCGGATCACGAGGGGTCGGGGCCGTGCCGTGGGCGATTTTTCGCAATCGCCTGTGGGGTTGGACACTTGTCCGTATAAAGGTCACGGTGCGATGACTCGCCACCCCTGAAAAATCCGGCGCCCCTTGGCCGCGACAGTCTCGACACTTACGCGGTTTGCGCTGTAACTGATCGAATGGAGCTCTCCACATGTCTCACACCCCGATGGGCCGCGTTGCGGCTGTGGCCGCGTCCGCTGCCCTCGTTGCCACCGGCCTGACCGTCGGCCTCGGTGCCGGCACCGCCAGCGCCGCCGAGTGCTCGCAGACGAGCCACGCCACCAAGCAGGACATCTCCACCATTGGCGTCACCCACACCTACGACAAGACGGTCTCGGCGGCCACTGCCTCCGGCGGCACGGAGATCACCTACAAGACGGTCGTCGGCACCACCGGTATCGGCAACCCGTACCTCAACACCATCACCGACTACCCGCCGGCCGGCTTCTCCGCGCCGGTCAAGGCGACGGTCACTGTCTTCCAGCTCGGTATCCCCACGGGTCAGCACACCTTCGACGTCACCCCGGTCCCGAACGGTGCCGGCTACAAGGTGACCAGCCCCGGCTGGTTCATCAACTCGGGTAACCCGGTCACCCTGGAGATGACCTACAAGGTCCCGAACAACGTCCCGGTCGGCGGCGCGGTCACCAGCGGCGGCATCGCGACCGCCGGCACCGTCGGCATCGGCACGGAGCTGCCCAACCTGACCGCGTGCTTCACCGGTCGTATGGCGAACCCGGGCGAGGCCGTCACCGGCAGCCTGGACATCGGCGGCCTCGGCTCCGCTGAGGGCCAGCTCAGCTCCACCGGCTCGGTCAGCGACGTTCTCGGCGACACGATCAGCAACGTGCTCAAGAACGGCAGCTAGTCCTTTCTGAACAGATAGACCACGAACACCTCCGGAGATGACGGGAGGGGACCGTCGGGGGCCCCTCCGAGGACGAGCAAGAGGTCCTCAGTCCCCTCCGGGGGTGTTCGTCTGTCTCCGGCCGTCTCAGGCCCGCGCGCGACATTGTCCACGGCTCCTACGCCCTGCGCACCCCGCCGACGAGAACGCACACGCGTTGCGCGCCGAGAAGGGGTGCGAGGCCGTCACGCGGTGTGCGCTGCCGACCTGGGGTGCGGCCGAGAACGCCCCGCAAGAGATCACTGAATCGGTCTTGTGACTCATCGGACAAGACCCGATTCCCTACGAGGGGACACTCGGCGTTAACCTCGTACCAGGACACCCGGCGCCCGTGTCCTCCGTTTGCCGTTTGCGTTCGCACGCATGCGTCGACGGAGCAGCGGGATGCGCCCCGCCGAGAGGGGAAAACCGACTACATCGTCGAATGCATTCGTGCAGCTGACGGTGGTTGGACGGTTCCGGCACACCCAGGAGAGTTTGATGACCTCAGCGACCATTCCCGGTCTGAACGGAACTGACGGCACCGCACCCACCTCGCACAGCGAGCTGCTCGCCTGGGTGCAAGAGGTTGCCGAGCTCACCCAGCCCGACCGCGTCGTGTTCGCCGACGGCTCCGACGAGGAGTGGGAGCGGCTCACCGACAAGCTGGTCGAGGCGGGCACCTTCACGCGGCTGAACGCCGAGAAGAAGCCGAACTCGTTCCTCGGCAACTCGGATCCCTCCGATGTGGCCCGCGTCGAGTCGCGGACCTACATCTGCTCCCGCGAGGAGATCGACGCAGGCCCCACCAACAACTGGATGGACCCGGTCGAGATGCGGTCGCTGATGACCGACCTCTACCGCGGCAGCATGCGTGGACGCACCATGTACGTGGTGCCGTTCTGCATGGGCCCGCTCGGCGCCGAGGACCCGAAGCTGGGCGTGGAGATCACCGACTCCGAGTACGTCGTCGTCTCGATGCGCATCATGACCCGGATGGGCCAGGCCGCGCTCGACAAGCTGGGCTCCGACAAGCCGTTCGTGAAGGCGCTGCACTCCGTCGGCGCGCCGCTCGCCGACGGCCAGGCCGACGTGCCGTGGCCCTGCAACGACACCAAGTACATCACCCACTTCCCCGAGGACCGCGAGATCTGGAGCTACGGCTCCGGCTACGGCGGCAACGCGCTGCTCGGAAAGAAGTGCTACTCGCTGCGCATCGCGTCGGCCATGGCCCACGACGAGGGCTGGCTGGCCGAGCACATGCTGATCCTCAAGCTGATCTCGCCCGAGGACAAGGCGTACTACGTCGCGGCGGCCTTCCCGTCCGCGTGCGGCAAGACCAACCTCGCGATGATCCAGCCGACCATCCCCGGTTGGCGCGCCGAGACCCTCGGCGACGACATCGCGTGGATGCGCTTCGGTGAGGACGGCCGTCTGTACGCCGTCAACCCGGAGTTCGGCTTCTTCGGCGTCGCGCCGGGCACCAACTACGGCTCGAACCCCAACGCGATGAAGACGCTCGAGGCCGGCAACTCGCTGTACACGAACGTGGGGCTGACCGACGACGGCGACGTCTGGTGGGAGGGCCTCGAGGGCGAACCGCAGCACCTGATCGACTGGAAGGGCAACGACTGGACCCCCGAGTCCGGCGAGAAGGCCGCCCACCCGAACTCGCGCTACTGCACCCCGATGTCGCAGTGCCCGATCCTGGCCCCCGAGTGGGACGACCCGCAGGGCGTGCCGATCTCGGCGATCCTGTTCGGCGGTCGCCGCAAGACCACCGTCCCGCTGGTCAGCGAGTCCTTCGACTGGCAGCACGGCACCTTCCTCGGCGCGACGCTCTCGTCCGAGCAGACCGCCGCGGCCGAGGGTGCGGTCGGCACCGTCCGCCGCGACCCGATGGCGATGATCCCGTTCATCGGCTACAACGCCGGTGACTACCTGAACCACTGGATCACCCTCGGCAAGAACGCCGACTCGGAGAAGCTGCCGAAGATCTTCTACGTCAACTGGTTCCGTCGCGGCGACGACGGCCGGTTCCTGTGGCCCGGGTTCGGCGAGAACTCCCGCGTGCTCAAGTGGATCATCGACCGCATCGAGCACAAGGCGGGCGCGCAGGCGACCCCGATCGGCTACGTGCCGACCGCGGCCGACCTCGAGCTGACCGGGCTCGACGTGGAGGCCGCCGATGTCGACGAGGCGCTGGCTGTGAACGTCGACGAGTGGCAGCAGGAGATCCCGCTCATCGAGGAGTGGTTCGAGTTCCTCGGCGAGAAGGTGCCCTCCGGCATCCGCGACGAGTTCGAGGCGCTCAAGCAGCGTCTGGGCTAGTCCGACCGCTTCAGGTTTCCCCGATGCCACATCGGTTCACCTCGTGTGAACCGGTGTGGCATCGGGTCGTTCATGGGGTGGTGCGGCCCCGCGTCAGGCCGTCAGGCTGGGCTCGTCCTCGTTCGACAGCGTGAGCACGGCCTTGACGATGTGCCGGTGCGCCTCGAGCTGTGCCTCCAGGTCGCGCAGGATGGCGGCCACCGTGTGTTCGGCCAGATCGCCCACCAGGTCGACGCCCGCGACCAGGTACACCTGTCGGGGGCCCAGGTACTCCATCCGCAGGAACGTCACCCGGCTCACCTGGGGCAGCGACAACAGGGTCTCCAGACCCGCGCCGCGCAGCTGCGGCGACGCCTCCTCGCCGACCAGGAACCGCCGGTTGCGGTCGATGAGGATCAGCGCGATCACCCCGAGCAGCACGCCGACCGCGATGGAGCCGATGGCGTCCGGGATCGGGGACCCGGTCAGCTGGTGCGCCAGTACGCCCGCGAACGCGATCACCAGACCGATCAGCGCCGCGGCGTCCTCCGCGAACACCGCGCGGACCGTCGGGTCGGAGGTCTTGAGCGCGTGCTCGAGCAGATCCCGGTCGGCGTCGGACGCCTCCGTTCGCAGCTGCCGGTACGCCTGCCGGAAGGAGATCGCCTCCAGGACGAACGAGATCCCGAGGACCGCGTAGGCGACCCCGAAGTCGCTGGCCGGTTCCGGATTGAACAGTTCCTGGACGCCGTGGGTGATCGAGACGCCCGCGCCGAGGGCGAACAGGCCGAGTGCCGCGAACATCGACCAGATGTAGGCCTCGCGTCCGAACCCGAGTGGATGCGCCGTGTCGGCCGGGTGCCGGGACCGCCTGTTGGCGATCAGCAGTAGTACCTCGTTCCCGGTGTCCGCCCAGGAATGGGTCGCCTCGGCGACCATGGAGGCGGACCCCGTCAGCGCGGCGGCGACCGACTTCGCCACCGCGATAGCAAGATTCGCGCCGAACGCGAGGAGCACGGTGAGCGTGCTCTCGTCGCCGGCATTCGGGTTCTGCGCCGGATTGGAGTCTGGCTGTCTCTCGGACTGGCTCACTCCCGAACAATAGGCGTCGCGCCCGAGCTGTGTGAATTGTCCAACCGTTCAGCGGATCGTCCACGCGAGACCCCCGGACGCCTTACCCTTTCGGTTTGTCAGTGTTCATGTGGACATACGTTCAGTTGAGAGGGTCGAATATGCAGGCAGCAACCCGGGGTGGTCTCAAGCGTCTCGCCGGCGGTGCAGCGATCGCCGTCGCCACCGTCGCCACCGTCACGATGACCATGCCGGCCACGGCGTCCGCGGCGACGGTTCTGCCGCCCGAGGTCAACGCCTCGTCGTCGGGCAACAGCATCACCATGTCCATCAAGAACCCGAACCCGTTGTGGACTCTGACCGGATGCCAGGCCTTCGTGGTCAACGCGAAGGACGTGCCCGCGGTGGTCGAGAACCCGACCAAGCTCCTCGACCCGGGCGTGGTCGTGTACCCGAACGTGTCGAACCCGCTGACGCTGTTCGGCGCGCTGCCCGGCCAGACCGTCACCAGCACCACCCAGGACATCCCCACCGGGCTGTACGGCGTCGTCGGCGGCTGCGTGGCCCTCCTCGACCTCATGCACCCCGTCATCGACGAGCCTCAGGTCATGCAGGTGGGCCTCCTGCCCGGCGGCAGCTCCGACGGCAGCTCGGCCCTCTCCTTCGGCAGCTAGCCGACAACAGGCGAACGGCCCCGCGAACCGAGTGGTTCGCGGGGCCGTTCTGCGTTCTGTCGTCGATCAGGCGCCGTAGCCGGGGGGCATCAGCACCGACTTGAGCTCGCAGTACTCGTCGAGGCCCTCGGGCCCGTTCTCGCGGCCGATGCCGGAGTTCTTGTAGCCGCCGAACGGCGAACCCGGATCGAAGGCGTACCAGTTGATCCCGAAGGTGCCGGTGCGGATCTGCTTGGCGACCTCGAGGCCCTTGTCGATGTCGGTGGTGTACACCGAGCCGGCGAGGCCGTAGTCGGAGTCGTTGGCGATCTTGATGGCCTCCTCGACGCTGTCGTAGGGGATCACCGACAGGACCGGTCCGAAGATCTCCTCGCGCGCGATCGTCATGGAGTTGTCGACGTCCGCGAAGATGGTCGGCTCGACGAAGTAGCCCTGCTCGAGGCCGGCAGGCACGCCGCCACCGAGGATGAGACGGGCGCCCTCCTCCTTGCCCTTCTCGATGTAGCCGAGCACCTTGTCACGCTGCTTCTCGGTGATGATCGGGCCCAGCTGGGCGGCCGGGTCGTCGGGCATGCCCATCGGCATGAACCCGGCGAACTGCACCATGGACTCCAGGATCTCGTCGTAGCGCGACCGCGGGGCCAGGATGCGGGTCTGGCCGACGCACGCCTGGCCGGAGTTCATCAGGCCCGACATGACCAGCATCGGCATGGTCGCCGGGACGTCCATGTCCTCGAGCAGGATCGCGGCGGACTTGCCGCCGAGCTCGAGCGAACAGCGCTTGAGGTTCTGCGCGGCGATCGCGCCGATCTTGCGGCCGACGGCGCTGCTGCCGGTGAAGGTGATCTTGTCGACGTCGGGGTGCGAGACCAGGTACTCGCCCGTCTCCGCGCCGCCGGGGACGATGGAGAGCACGCCCTCGGGCAGGCCGGCCTCGGTGAAGATCTCCGCGACCAGGTTGGCGTTCATCGGGGTCTCCGGCGCGGGCTTGACCACGATGGTGCTACCGGACATGATGGCCGGCGCCAGCTTGTTGACCAGCAGGAACAGCGGGACGTTCCAGGCAATGACGGCGGCGACGACGCCGACCGGCTCACGCATGACCTTGCAGAGGCCGAACGGTCCGGTGCGCTCCTCCTCCCAGGAGAACGTCTCGGCCAGCGCCGCATAGCTGTTCAGCACGGCCAGCGTGGGGGTCTTCTGCATGAGTTCGACGCTCGCGCGCGGCGCGCCCATCTCGGACGTGATCAGCGTGCACAGCTCGTCGGAGCGCTCCTCGATCAGCTTCGCCGCCTTGACGAGGATCTCGGCGCGCTGTGCCGGGGTGGTCTGCGGCCAGGGGCCGGTCTCGAGCGCCGTGCGGGCGGCGGCGATCGCGGCGTCGATGTCGGCGGGGCCGGCGACCGGGACGCTGCCTGCGCGCTCCACGGTCGCGGGCGAGAACACCTCGAGGCGCTCGTCGGTGGCCGGCGCCACCCACTGTCCGCCGATGAAGAGCTTGTCGTAGTCAGTCATGAAATCTTCCTTGCTGGTGAACGGGTTTCGGGTATCGGTGTCGGTGTTCGCTGGCCTGGGAACGATTACGGCGGCGGACCCTCCTCGGTGCGCGGCGGCGTCACGGCAGCCGCGCCCAGTAGGTGCCGTCGAGCATGGACTCGAGAGTGCCGCGGTGCAGGATCATGTCGTCCGGGTCCTCCGGCTGCTGCGCCTGGCCGAAGGCGATCGCGCGGGACTGGATGCGGAACATGATGGTCGCGTGCCGCAGCGCCGCGTACAGGCTGTAGTAGTCGAAGTTCTGGCAGCGGTGCCCGGTGCGCTCCTCGTACTCCGCGATCATGTCGTCGCGGCGCATGAACGTTGGCAGTCCGGCCAGGCCGGCGACACCGGCGATGTCCTCGAAGAACCTGTGCAGGAAGTACATCCACGCCACGTCCATCTCGCGGGGGCCGAGCGCGGCCATCTCCCAGTCGAGCACCGCGACCGGCGTGAAGTCGCGGTACATGATGTTGCCGATCCGCGCGTCGCCCCAGCAGAGGACGGCGGGGGAGTCGTCGGCGGGCACGTTCGCCTCGAGCCAGTCGAGGCACTTCTCGATCAGCGGCGAGCGCGGTCCTGCGGCTGTCGCCCACTCGTAGTAGCCGCGCTGGCGGGCCAGGTGCGCCCGGAAGGACTCCTCGGCGCTCGGGCCCGCGTCGTGCAGGCGCAGGAAGCCGAAGTGCTGCTGCGGATCCTCGATCGCGTGTAGCCGGGCGAGCACCGCCACCGATTCGTCCTGCAGGGTCCGGCGCTGCTCGTCGGTGGCCTCCGAGACCCAGGACCCGAAGTTGTAGGGCATCACATCGGGCGGGACGATGCCGTCGATCCGTTGCATCACGAAGAACGGTGCACCCAGCGCGGCGGGGTCGGATTCGGACCAGTACGCCGTCGGGACGGGGACGTCGGAGAGCTCGCCCACCGTCTTCATCACGTCGAACTGGGTCCCCATCGCGTAGCTGGGGAAGACCGGCATCGACTCGGCGGTCGGCTCGACCCGGGCGACCAGCTCGTGTGTCAGCCGGGCGCCGGGCTCCGCGTCATCCGCGGACCCGGTCCAGGTCGCGTCGAACAGGATGGTCTCGCTGGAGATGCCGTTGGCGTCGGGCAGCCGGAGGTCCGAGACCAGCGGGTCCGCGCCGTCGTGCAGGCGGCTGGTCAGCCAGTGCTGCAGCGCGAGCCGAAGGTCGTCGGGGTCGCGCTTGGAGTCGCTTGGCCGGGCGACCTCGGCCGCGTTGTCTGGGGCTGTTCCTGTGGTGCTCACGTGCCCTCGATCCGTCGTTCCCTGGCGGGAAGTCGAAGTGTGGTGAGAAGCACATTAGAACACGTTACAGCCTCGTGGAGGGTAAACAAGTCCCAGTTTCGGTCGGGCCCGTAACGAAAATGGAAAACGCTAGCCGACCAGCGTCAATGCCCCCGCACCGATCAGCGTCGCCCGTCCGCCGAGCGCCGCGGGCACGATCCGCAGCCCGCGGGTGAAGGACAGCCCGGCGTGGCGTGCCGCGGCCTCGACCATGGGCTCCCACATCGGCGGGCCCGACTGCGCGAACCCGCCCCCGACCACCGCCAGATCCAGGTCGAGCAGGGCGGCCGCGGAGGCGATCGCCACCCCGACCGCGGTCCCGGACCTGCGCAGCGCGGCGAGCGCGATCGCGTCGCCCGCCTGCGCGGACTCCGAGAGCTCGAGCCCGGTCGAGCCCGCCCAGCCCCGCGTGTTCGCCCACCGCACCGACGACGGTCCGCTCGCCACCGCCTCCAGGCAGCCGATGCCGCCGCACGCGCAGGCGATGTCCTCGGCTCCAGGCACCACCACGTGCCCGATGTGCCCGGCGTTGCCGGTGCGGCCGCCGACGGGCCTGCCGCCGAGCAGGACCCCGCCGCCGACCCCGGTGGAGACGATCATGCCCAGCATGTTGCCGGTGCCGCGGCCCGCGCCGAAACGGTGTTCGCCGAGCGCGGTGCAGGTCCCGTCCATCGCCATCCGCACCGGCACGCCGGGGAAGAGCTCGCGCACCGCGTCGACGATCGGGAAGTCGCGCCAGTCGGGGATGTTCAGCGGGCTGACCGTGCCCGCCTCGATGTCGACCGGCCCCGCGGAGGCGATCCCGACCCCGGTGACCGTGTGCCCGTCGGCGACCGTGCGCAGCAGCGTCGCGGCGGCGTCCCACACCCCGGTGGCGGGGGTCGGGCTGCGCTTCTCGGCGAGCAGTTCACCGTCGGGGGAGATAAGTCCAGCCGCGAGCTTGGTGCCGCCGATGTCGAGGGCGAGTCCGGTCATGGCCCAGAAGCGTAGGCGGCTGCGCCGCCCGTGCGTGGTTGACGAGTCCAGACACTCGTCAAGCGCGCACGGGCGCGCAGCGCCTACTTCTTGCGCAGCACCACGACGAGGTTGCTCACCAGCAGCTCACGCAGGCCGGGGAGGCGGACCATCCACCAGGCCCAGCGCGGGTGGTACCGCGGGAACGCCGCGAGCAGCTCGCCGTCCGGAGTCGTGCGCGCCCAGCGCAATCCGTCGGCCGCCCCGACGTCGAAGAGGGACACCCCGAACCGGTTCTTGGGCTCGCGGCCGTTCTTGCGCGCGTAGCGGCGGGCCGCGTACTCGCCCCCGAACACGTGCCAGGGGCCCGTCTCGTGCCCGCCGAACGGCCCCCACCAGAGCGTGTACGAGAGCACCATCAGCCCGCCCGGCTTGGTGACCCGCAGCATCTCGTCGGCCATCGTCCACGGCTCCGGCACGTGCTCGGCGACGTTGGAGGAGAAGCAGATGTCGACGCTGTCGTCGCGGAACGGCAGTGCCATCCCGGATCCCCTGATCGCGCCGCCGACGGTCAGCCCGGCCGCGTGCATCTCGGTCGGGTCCGGTTCGACCGGGATGTATCGCGCTCCGGCCCGGTGGAAGGCCTCAGCGAAGTAGCCGGGGCCGCCGCCGACGTCGAGCACGGTGCGGCCGGTCAGGGCCTGCCCGGTCATCCCGGCGTACAGGTCCTCGATCAGCTCCAGCGAATCCCGTGCCAACGCGCCGTAGAAGAGGTCCGGGTCGTCCTGCTCGTGGCGGAAGTCGCTCAGCAGTCCGACGGACCGTCGGAGGGTGGCCCGGCGGGCGAAAATGCGGGTCACGGGAAGGGCGGTCACGGGTAGGAACCATAGCGGCCGCGCCGCGGCGCACGGATCGACGGATCACCGTAGCGGACACGATCGCGCTGCGCAGCGGTTATTGTGTCCTCTTGACCGCCACCGCGGCCGTAGCCATCCGAAACAGGAGTTGTGACCGTGCGCGAGGTTCTGCTGTTGTGCTGGCGTGACAGCGGGCACCCGCAGGGCGGCGGCAGCGAGCGGTACCTGGAGCAGGTCGGGGCCGGTCTGGCGGAACAGGGCATCAAGGTCACCCTGCGCACCGCCCGCTACCGGGGAGCGCCGCGCACCGACACCCTCGACGGCATCGCGATCAGTCGCGGCGGCGGACGGCTGACCGTCTACCCGCGGGCGCTGGCCGCCATCGCGCTCGGCCGCCTCGGCATCGGCCCGCTCAAGGGCGTGCGCCCGGACGCGGTGATCGACACCCAGAACGGCATTCCCTTCTTCGCGCGCGCGGTCGCGGGCGCCCCGGTCACGGTCCTCGTGCACCACTGCCACCGCGAGCAGTGGCCGGTGGCCGGACGGCTGATGGCGCGGGTCGGCTGGTGGGTGGAGTCCACCCTGTCGCCGCGGGTCCACCGTCGCAACCAGTACCTGACGGTGTCGCTGCCGTCCGCAGAGGAGCTCACCGCGCTCGGCGTCGGCCGGGAACGGATCGCGGTGGTGCGCAACGGCGCCGACTCGGTCCCGCCCGCCGTGCGGATCGGGTGCGACGACACCCGCACCGAACACCCCAGCGTGTGCGTGCTCTCGCGGCTGGTGCCGCACAAGCAGATCGAGGACGCCCTCTCCGCCGTCGCGACGCTGCGCCGCGGCACCCCCGACCTGCGCCTGGACGTGATCGGCGGCGGCTGGTGGGAGGAGAACCTCCGTGACCGCGCACTCGAGCTCGGCATCGCCGATGCGGTCACCTTCCACGGGCACGTCCCCGAGGAACGCAAGCACGAGTTGCTCTCCCGGGCCTGGGTGCACGTGATGCCCTCACGCAAGGAGGGCTGGGGTCTCGCGGTGATCGAGGCGGCCCTGCACGGCGTCCCCACCGTCGGCTACCGCAGCTCGCGGGGCCTGACCGATTCGATCATCGACGGGGTCACCGGGTCACTGGTCGGCGGCGACGAGGTCGCGGACGGTGACGTCGCGGACCTGACCGAGGCGGTGGCATCCCTCCTCGCGGACGCCGAGCAGCGTGCCGAGCTCGGCGAGAAGGCCCGCGCGCGGGCCGCGGAGTTCTCCTGGGCGCAGACCGCGTCCGGCGTGCGCACCGTGCTGTCTGCCTCGGCCGCCGGGCGGCCCGTGTCAGGCCTGATCGGCGCGGCCCCGGCCGCGGTTGCCGCGGGCCCGCTGGGCCAGAAGTCCCAGCGCGCTGCCGGTTAGCAGCGCCGCCCACAGCAGGTGGGCCGCGACGGCGGCCGCGCGGCGCGCGGGGTCGGCGGCGGTCACTTCGACGGACCCGGCCACCCGGTACAGCGACAACTCCTCGTCGGCGTGCGCCTCGTCGAGCTGATCGAGGGTCCGGCGCGACTGCCCAAGCGGGCCGGGCGTGCTGTGTTCGACCAGCACCCACCGCACCCCCAGCCGGGCCAGGCCGTCCGCGTCCCCGCCCGCGAGCAGCAGCCGTTCGACGTCGCGGGCCCTGCTGCCCTCGCCCTCGACGGTGCCGTGCGCGACGATCAGCTCGCCGGTCTGCAGCACGTCCTCGGGCAGCATCCGCGGCGCCGGGTCGAGCACAGGGGTGTCGCCGCTGTAGGGGAACAGCCGGAACATCCCGGAGGGCAGCACCGCGACGTCGCCGCCCTCGTCGGCGGCCGGCAGCTGCGAGGCGACGCGCTCCCATGACGCCGGATAGTGCACCGGCCGCAGCGCGCCGCCCACCCCCCAGGCCAGGTCGGGCAGCGAGACCAGCACCGCGACGATCCCGACGGCGGCGGCGACCGCCGAACGATTCCGCCCTGCGGTCGCCGGGCGGCCGTCGGAGTCGCGGCCACGGGGGTCATGGCCGAACACCCGACCCCCGATCCGGGCCAGTGCCCCCGCCCCGGCCGCCGCGGCCAGCGCGTAGAACGGCGCCGCCAGCGCCACCCACTTCTGGGCGTCGCGCAGCAGCCCGGCGCCGGGCACCCGGGTCGCCGCCCATTCGCCCGCGGTCAGGCCCCACCCGGTGGCGGCCAGCGCGGGCAGCAGGACCGCCGCGGCCGCGACCACGGCCAGCGCCGCGATCACCGGGTTGCCGCGGCGCCGCCAGAGCGCGGGCAGGCCGCAGGCGACCACCGCCAGCAGCACCGCCGTCCCGACCAGGGCGAAGATCCCCGTCCTGGTCGCCGGGACCGCGGTGGAGTTCCAGATCCCGCCGAGCCCGGCCAGGCTGCCGAGCGTCCCCAGCCCCGGCTCGGCGCGCGCGGCGAACGCCGCAACCCCCGCCGGGTCCGATCCCTGCGCCCCGGCGCCCGAGAGCGCCGTCGCGGTCAGCCACGGCGCCGACGCCGCCGCGGCCAGCGCC
>NZ_BCXA01000014.1 GCF_001894865.1 Rhodococcus maanshanensis NBRC 100610
TCCCTTCCTTACGGGCGCGTACGCCCGGCGTGTACCAAGTCGATTTTGGGTCGATCCTTCTCGGGCATAACCCAATCTCATTCGTACACCGTCCGCAAGATTTGCGACCAGGCGGGCGCGTATGCCAGTGACGCGTCCGGGGGCGTCGCCGCACGCCCTGTTTTCCGACACCGGTTCGTCCGGTCGGTGAACAAAACCTTAATATTGCGTGGTGCTCCGACTGCAACACGTTTCCGTGCGCGCGTCTTCGCCGCCTCGGATCGAGTTCGCCGGGGCCAATCTCCTCCGTGCGATCGCGGTGCTCGCCGTCATCTATTCGCACATCTCGTACTACCTGATCGACGACCTCGGCTCCGGCTGGTGGCTGATCGACGGCGTCTACACGGTGCTGGTCGCCGGTGGCGGGCTCAACCAGCATCTTTCGTTCCTCGGTGTCGCGATCTTCATGATGCTCACGGGGCTGATGCTCACCGCGTCGGCCACCCGGCACAGCCCAGGGCGATTCCTCTTCAACCGGGTCGGACGGCTGCTGCCCGCGCTGTGGGTGGCGGTCCTGATTGCCATCGTCCTGGTGCGTCTCGGCATCAACGGGATGTTCAGCGGCCAGGACGGGATCTCGAACTCCGAGGCGGCGCTCAGCTTCGTGCTCGGCGGGTTCTTCCTCACGCCCGAGGTCGCGGTGCTCGGGGTCACCTGGACCCTGGTCGTGCAGGTCCTGTTCTACCTGTACTGCGTCGCGGCCCGGCCGCTGCTGAGGACGATCCCGATCGCGGTGCCCCTCGCGGGCGCGGCGCTGTGCAGCGCGGTGCTGCTCTACAACCTGTACGTGCCGCAGCCGTACGCGGTGCCGATGCTGTCCAAGGTCGCCGCCACCCTGCCCGCGGTGTTCATGGGCCAGATCATCTACCTGGGCTGGGCGCGACTGGCGGACTGGCGCTGGGTCATCGTGGCGACCATGGCTCAGGCCGAGGTGGTGCGCCTGGCCACCGACAGTCACGTCTACTGGGCGGGGGACCGCTACCTGTGGACCATGTTCGTGGTCACCTGCGCGGTGTTGGTACTGGTGCGGTACGACGGCTACCTCGGCCGCTCGAGTGTCGTGCGGTGGACCGCGACCCGCAGCTACGCGATCTACCTGCTGCACACGCTGATCCTGTACCGGGTGTACGAGAACACCGTCGGCTACCTGGGCCGGACGGGCGCGGTGCTCGCCTTCCTGCTGGTGACGGCAGGCGCGGCGGAACTGCTGTACCGGTTCGTGGAGGTGCCCGCGAGCCGATGGATCGGCGCGCAGTCACACCGCTTCGGGCGGTCCGATCAGAGCACGACGAACGCGACGACGCCGACGATCACGAGGACCAGCACGCCGATCAGGACCGCGGGCGCGATCGACTGACGCCCGCGCGCTTGTCGATCGTGCGCGACCGCGGGTTCCGGAGCGAGCCAGGGCGGGCTGACCGGGGGCGCGCCGAACTCGGGGTCGGCAGGCGCGATCACGGGCTCGGTCGGAGCAGGGGGCGCCGGCCTCGCGATCACGGGCTCGGTCGGCTTCGGCGGCGCGGGCAGCGGCGCCGCGACAACCGGCGGCGCCGAGCGGGGCTGCCCGGATCGCTGCTGCGCGGGTTTCGGGTCCGGTCGCGTTGCGCCCCACTTGAACGGCGGCGGGAACGGAGATCCCTGCGCGTCGCCCTCGGGTTCCTGAGGTGACATCTGCGCCTCCTGCCACGACGGTCGGCCCCCCGACTGCACCGGCGAGCTTACCGAGGCGCGCGGGTGCCGAGCCCGAGGAACGCCGACGGAACTGCTGCCGCGGCGGCCGCGCGTAGCATCGGATCATGTCCTGGTACGACGACATCCTCGGCCGCTCGGCGGCGAAAACTGCGATCGTGACGGCCGAAGAGGCGCTGCCCGGCCGCACCCAGCCGCTGCCTGTTCCCGGCGCCCACTACGTCAACGGGCACCCGCTGACCCCGCCGTTCCCGGAGGGAATGCAGACCGCGGTCGTCGGCATGGGCTGCTTCTGGGGCGCCGAGAAGGAGTACTGGCAGCTCGACGGCGTGTACAGCACCGCGGCCGGGTACGCGGGCGGGTTCACCCCGAACCCCACGTACGAGGAGGTCTGCTCGGGCCGGACCGGGCACACCGAGGTGGTGCTCGTGGTCTTCGATCCGGCGGTAATCGGCTACGCGAGTGTGCTGCAGCAGTTCTGGGAGAACCACGACCCCACGCAGGGTCTGCGGCAGGGCAACGACCACGGCTCCCAGTACCGTTCCGCGATCTACACCACCGACGACGGGCAGCAGGCGATCGCGCACGCCACCGCGGAGACGTTCGCGGTCCGGTTGGCCGACGCCGGGTACGGGGCGATCACCACCGAGATCGCCCCGCTCCGCGAGTTCTACTACGCCGAGGACTATCACCAGCAGTACCTCGCCAAGAACCCCGGCGGCTACTGCCCTGTGCACGCCACCGGCGTCAGCTGCCCGGTCGGGCTGCTGAAGCAGGACGAGGTGCCAGCGCAGAAGGACATCCTGCCGCCGAGCTGAACCGACCGCCCGACGTTCAGTCGAGCTGCGGCAGCACCTCGTTCGCGACCAGCTCCAGGTGGTCGAGGTCCTCGAGGTCGAGGGTCTGCAGGTAGATCCGGCTCGCCCCGAGCTCGCCATACCGTCCGATCTTGTCGACGAGCTCGGCGGGCGACCCGGCAGCGCCGTTCTCCCGCAGCTCGGCGACCTCCCGCCCGATGCGCGCGGCGCGGGCGGCGAGCTCGCTCTCGGTGCGGCCGCAGCAGAGCACCAGCGCATTGGAGTAGGTGAGCTCGGCTGGGTCGCGGTCGATCGTGCGGCAGGCCTGGCGCACCCGCTCGAACTGGGTGGCGGTGCCGTCGAGGGAGACGAACGGCAGGTTGAACTCGTCGGCGTAGCGGGCCGTCAGCTCGGGGGTGCGGCGCTTGCCCATGCCGCCCATGATGATCGGCGGCCCGGCATGGTGGAACGGCTTCGGCAGCGCGGGCGAGTCCTCGATGCGGTGGTGCGCGCCGTCGAAGGAGAAGGTCTCGCCGACCGGGGTCTCCCACATGCCGGTGATCACCGCCAGCGATTCCTCGAGCCGGTCGAAGCGCTCCTTCAGCGACGGGAAGGGGATGCCGTAGGCGAGGTGCTCCTCCTCGTACCACCCGGCGCCGATGCCGAACTCCACCCGGCCTTCGCTCATCGCATCCACCTGGGCCACGCTGATCGCCAGCGGACCCGGGTAGCGGAACGTCGCGGAGGTGACCAGCGTGCCGAGCCGGATCGACGACGTCTCGCGGGCGAGGCCGGCCAGGGTGATCCAGGCATCGGTGGGGCCGGGCAGCCCGTCGGAGTTCATCGCCAGGTAGTGGTCGGATCGGAAGAAGGCTCCGTAGCCGAGGTCCTCGGCGGCCTGCGCGACGCGCAGCAACTGCTCGTAGGTGGCGCCCTGCTGCGGTTCGGTGAAGATTCTCAGCTCCATGCGTGCCAGCCTGCCGTATCCGGCGCGGGCGCTCCACCGACGAGCCGCAGCCGAACGTGACAGTATCGATGGTGTGAGCTTTGGTGACGTGCCCTCGGTGCCCGCTGCGGAGGTACCGGCCGAGCTGTCCGACTCGGTGATCCTGCTGGACGTGCGTGAGGACGATGAGTGGGCGGACGGGCACGCGCCCGGCGCGCTGCACATCCCGATGGTCGACGTCCCCGCGCGGATGACCGAGATCGACATCGACGCCGAGGTGTACGTGGTGTGCCGTTCGGGTGGCCGGTCGATGCGGGTGGTCGAATACCTCAACCAGGTCGGGTTCGACGCGGTGAACGTCATCGACGGGATGGTGGCCTGGCAGAAATGTGGCCGGCCGTTGACCGCCGACGGCGGCGGGTCGGCAAAGATCTACTAGATGAGCACCGTTCAGGTCTGTGCGCGCTGCGCCGCCCGATGGCCGGTCGTCGGGGGCCCGGCGCAGTGGTGCCCGCGGTGCCACGGCGTGCTGCTCTCGCCGACGGACCCGGCGCGCCCGGAACCGCCGAACCTGCGCAACTTCCGGTGGGTCGCCCGACGGCCAGGGGCGGCGGCAACGCGGGCCCCCGCGACCAGGAACCCGACCGAACCGGGCCCGCCGTCCTACCGCGAGATCCCCCGCTGGGGCCTGCGCGACGTGCCCCCCGCGCCCGACGGGGAACCGGTGGCCGGGCGTCGTGAGCAGCTCGCCGAGCTGGCTCCCGCCCTGCTCAGCGCCACCGCGGCGCTGTTCGCGCTGGCTGCGCTCGCCGAACTGTTCCGCTACGGGTTGCTGCTGCGCAACCGGAGCACGTTGATCGGGCCGGGGCTGCTCGCCGTGTCCGACGGGCTGGTCGGCGCGGCAGGCCTGCTCGCCCCGATCGTCGCCGTGTGCGCCGCCGTGGCCGGCGTCGGCTGGCTGGTGGGGGCCCGGCGACGGGCCTTCGCCCGCAGCGGGCACGTCGACCCGCGCCGCCCGTCGACGCTCGCCCTCGGCTGCCTGGTCCCGGTGGTGAACCTGGCGATGCCGGGGGTGTTCCTGACCGAGCTGGACGAGCCGGACCCGCAGACGCGCAAGCTGATCCGGGTGTGGTGGGGCACCTGGGCCTGCGGCGGTGTGCTCTTCGCGGTGAATCTGTGGTGGCGCACGCTGGACTCGCTGCAGGCGCAGGCCGACGGGGTGCTGCTCGCGGCGGTCACCGATCTGGTGGCGGTCGCGGTTGCGGTGTTGACGTTGCTGGTCATCCACCGCGTCGACGGTCTGAGCCCGACCGGGAAGCAGCGCGAGCTCACCCGCTGGGTCGTCGCGGTACCCGAGCAGACCGAGCCGACCAAGACCCAGGAGCGCGTGGAAGCGGGGACGTCGTGAGCCCCGACCATCGAAGTCCCCGCGTCGTCGCGCACCGCGGCGCATCAGCCGCCCTGCCCGAACACACCCTCGCCGCGTACGAGCTGGCCCTCGACCAGGGCGCCGACGGGCTGGAATGCGACGTTCGGCTGACCCGCGACGGACACCTGGTGTGCGTGCACGACCGACGCATCGACCGCATTTCGTCGGGCACCGGGCTGGTCAGCGAGATGACGCTCAAGCACCTCAACGAGCTCGAGTTCGGTGCCAACGGGGAGCCGGTGCTCACCCTCGCTCAGCTGATCTCGCTGGTGCTCGACCACACCAGCCGCCCGATCAAGCTCTTCATCGAGACCAAACACCCGGTCCGCTTCGGCGGGCTGGTGGAGAGCAAGGTGCTCGCGGAGCTGTCCCGGTTCGGGCTGTCCTCGCCCGCGTCCGCTGACCACTCCCGCGCGGTCATCATGTCGTTCTCGGCGGCCGCGGTCTGGCGGATCCGCCGGTCGGCGCCGCTGCTGCCGACGGTGCTGCTCGGGGAGTCGTCCCGATACCTGGGTGGCGGCGCGGCGACCACCGTTGGCGCCACCGCGGTCGGCCCGTCCATCAAGTCGTTGCGCGAGCACCCGGAGATCGTGAACCGGGCGGCCGCGGCGGGCAGGGCCACGTACTGCTGGACGGTCGACGACTTCGACGACGTCCAGCTGTGCCGGGAGCTCGGTGTCGGCTGGATCGCCACCAACCATCCGGGCCGGACCAAGGAGTGGCTCGCCCGGTAGCCGCGACGTGTAGGTTTCCCGACGTGGGTAAGAGCAAAAGAAACAGTGGTCCGAAGCCCGGCAGCAACCGCGCGGCGAAGCTCGCCGAGCGCCGCGCCGCCCAGGAGAGCGCCGCGGCCGCCGCGGTGCCGCGCCCGTTCGAGGGCCTGGCAGCCGAGTGCGATCTCGTCGCGATGCGCGAGTTCGTCCCGTCCGCAACGGCGACGTTGCCGCTGACCGGCGGCGAGCGCACGGTCGTCGCCGCGACGGTGCTGCCCGGCGCGGTGGCGGGCCTCGTCCGCGACGAAACCGACTCCGCGACAGGATTCGTCGGCCTGCAGGTGCCCGGCCAGTCCACCGATCTCTCGGCCGATCTGGCCGCCGCCGTCAACTGGGCCGCCACCGCGGAGCCGGGGCAGTCCCTCGCCGCGGCCGACGCCGAGCCGGGCGGACCGCGCCTCGGCGACGTGATCGAGGCGGGCACGCTGCTGGAGATCAGCGTGCACCAGGACTTCAACTGGTGGATCCCGGAGGGCGTCACGCCCGCCCCGGAGGTCGCCGCCACGGTCGAGCAGGCCAACTCGGTGATCATGCCGTCCGCTCGCCTCGAGAGCGAGGGCGTCGTCGCCGCGTGGTGGGTCGACGCGGGGGAGAAGGCGCACCTGCGCTGGGTCCGGCCCGAGGACGAGGACCAGCTGATGCTGGCCCTGGCCCGCGTGCACGCGTCCGGTGGGCTGCATCTCGGCGAGGGGTCGCGGTACGCCGGGTCGTTCCGCACCCACGGTCTGCTGGTCCCGGTGTTCGACCTCGACCCCGAGCGGCACGCCCAGGAGTGGGCGCCTGCGACCGCGGAGCTCGGCGAGCGGCTGGCCGACGCGCTTGCCGTCGACGCGCCGCTCACCTCCGACGAGCTGCGCTCGCGCGACGGCCTGCGCGCCCGTCAGGTCACCCTGCGCTGATCAGGAGCGGCTGCGCCGCCTGTGAGCGCTTACCGGGTCCCTGGACTCCACAAGCACGCACGGGCGGCGCGGCCGCACTCCTCATACGTCGAGGACGACCTTGCCGGGGATACCCCGTCGCTTGGCGAGAAACGCGGTCCGCGCCTCGGCGAGCGGGTAGGCGGCACCGACGTGGGGACGCAGTACCCCCTGCTCCGCCAGCCGCGCGAGTTCCAGGAGCTCGTGTCGGTCGGGTTCGACGATGAAGAAGACCGCGCGACCGTCGACGGGGGTGACCGGCGGCGGCGCCGTGATCGACACCAGCGTCCCACCGGGCCGCACGAGCGCGGCCGAGCGTGCCAGCACCTCCCCGCCGACCGTGTCGAACACCAGATCCACGGGGCCGAAACGGGTCTCGTCGAGGCCGCCGGACTCGAGCGTCACGTAATCGTCCGCGCCGTGACCGCGGGCCGTCTCCTCGCCCGCCGTCCGGCCCGTTGCGATGACCCGCGCCCCCGCGGCGTGCGCGAGCTGCACGACCAGCGAGCCGGTGCCGCCCGCGCCGCCGTGCACCACGACCGTCCGTCCGGATGCCTCGCCATACGTCAGTCCGCCGTGGCGGAAGAGTCCCTGCCATGCGGTGAGGCCGGCCAGGGGGAGTGCGGCGGCCTCCCGGAACCCGATCGCCTCGGGGATCGGGGCCAGGTTGCGGGCCTCCACGGCCACGAATTCGGCGGCGGCGCCGTCACGGTGCCAGTCGGTCAGCCCGAACACCCGGTCCCCGACCTCGAATCCGGTGGTGCCATAGGGGATCTCGCTGACGATCCCGGCGACCTCGTGGGCCGGGATGCTCGGGGTCCTGTCCCGGCCCGCCCGGTCCGTCCAGGTCCCCGGCCAGTCGAGCTCGTCCGGGACGAAGGAGGCGGCGCGAACGCGGACGATCACGTCGCCAGTTGCGGCCTGCGGGTACGGCGCCTCCTCGAGCACCAGGGCGTCCGGGTTGTCTGCGCCCCGGTTCTCCTGGATCCGAACGGCTCTCACTTCTCGATACCCCTCAGGGACGTCGGCTCAGCGGACCGGAGGGACACGGCGGGTGCTGACCGCGATCCGGTTCCACGAGTTGATGGTGAAGATGACGGCGATCAGCTGGGACAGCTCGCGCTCGTCGAACTGCTCTGCGGCCCTTGCGTACACCTCGTCGGGGACGAAGCCGTCGGTCAACACGGTGACCGCCTCGGTGAGGGCAAGGGCCGCGCGCTCCCGCTCGGTGTAGAGGTTCGGCACCTCCTCCCAGGCGTTGAGGAGGAAGAGCTTCTGCTCGCTGATACCGATCTTGCGGGCGTCCTGGGTGTGCATGTCGAGGCACCAGGCGCAGTGGTTGATCTGTGAGGCACGGGTGAGCACGAGCTCGACGAGGACCGGGTCGAGGCCCTTCTTGGCGGCCGCGTCGAGGGCGATCATCGCCTGGTAGACCTCGGGGGACTGCTTGAAGATGTTGACCCGCTGTGCTGTCTCGGTTGTCGTCATGGGAATGACTCTAGGCGGAGAATGGACCGAATGAGTGGTTCAATTGAGCGGTGGAATCTTGGGCCAATTCGGGGTTGGATCTACACCTCGACCTCCGTGGTCGCGGCGGCCTCCGCGCAGCGCTGATGGCGAGCCTCCGGGAGGACATCCGATCCGGACGGTTGGCGCCGGGTGCGCTGCTACCGCCCTCGCGCACGCTGGCCGCGGACCTCGGCGTCGCGCGGAACACCGTCGCGGACGCCTACGCCGAGCTGGTCGCCGAGGGCTGGCTGACCGCCCGCAGGGGGTCGGGCACCCGGGTGGCCCCGAGGGCCGCGCCCGTGGTCGACCCCCGGACCCCGCGGCCCGCCCCGCCGGTCCGACCCGCGCACAACCTGATGCCCGGGTCCCCGGACGCCGCCTCGTTTCCGCGGGCCGCGTGGCTGGCCTCGACGCGCCGCGCCCTGACGGCGGCCCCGAGCGACGCGTTCGGGCCGGGTGACCCGAGAGGCCGTCCGGAGCTGCGAAAGGCATTGGCGGACTATCTGGCCCGCGCCCGCGGTGTGCGCGCGGACCCGGACCGCATGGTGGTCTGCGCGGGTACCGCACACGCACTGACCCTGCTCGCCCCGCTGCTGGGTGGGGCGGTCGCGGTCGAGGGCTACGGCCTACACGTGCACCGGGAACTGCTCGGCGCGGCGGGGGTGCGCACGCTGCCGCTGGCCGTCGACTCGGATGGCGCACGCGTCGACGAGCTCGCGCGGTCGGGGGCGGCAGCCGCACTGCTCACGCCCGCCCACCAGTTCCCGATCGGTGGGCCCCTGCATCCGGAACGCCGTGCGGCGGCGGTCGATTGGGCGGGCGCGTCGGGTGGCCTGATCCTCGAGGACGACTACGACGGCGAGTTCAGGTATGACCGCCAGCCGGTCGGGGCGATGCAGGACCTGGACCCCGACCGGGTCGTGTACCTGGGCTCTGTGAGCAAGAGCCTCTCGCCCGCGCTGCGCCTGGGATGGATGGTGCTGCCCGACCGCCTCGTCGATCCCGTGCTCGGGGTCAAGGGCGTCTGGGAGCGGTGGGTCGGCGTGCCCGACCAGCTGACGCTCGCGGACTTCGTCGACTCGGGTCGATACGACCGCCAGATCCGGCTGATGCGAGGCCGCTATCACCGGCGCCGCGACCAGCTGGTGGCCACCCTCGCGGACCGGGCTCCCGCAGTCCGGGTCACGGGCATCGCGGCGGGTCTGCATGCGGTGCTGGACCTGCCGTCCGGCACCGAGGCCAGGGTCCTGTCGGCCGCCGCCGCGGAAGGCCTTGCGGTGGGAGCGCTGTCGACCTTCCGGCACCCGGACGCGCGCGACGACCCGCGGGACGGTCTTGTGGTCGGGTACGGGGCCCCCGCCGAGCACGCCTTCGCGGGGGCGCTGGAGGCGCTGTGCCGGGCGCTGGGTGAAGTCGCCCGACTCGGCTGAAACGCAGAGCGGCCGAATGCGTGTGCGGGGCACACACATTCGGCCGCGAAGCTGCGCCAGGGATCGGCTAGATCGACCCGCCCGCGGCGGGAGGGGCGCCCGAGGCGTCCTTCACGACATTCATCTCGCGGGCGACGAAGTCCTCGAGGTGGAACAGATTGTTGCCTGCCCGATCGGCGATCGCGAGCAGGGTGGTCATGGAGGCGACCTCCTCGACCTGCTCCTTGAGGAACCACTGCATGAACTGCTCGCCGAGGTAGTCGCCCTCCTCGCGAGCGGTGCTCGCGAGCTGGATGATCTGGTCGGTGACCACCTGCTCCTGCTTGAGGGCCAGCGCGATCGGTTCGCGGGTGTTCTCGAAGTGCGACTTCGATGCGTCGACGCCACTGAGTTCCACGGTCATGTCCCGATCCAGGAAGTACTGGACGATCATCATCGCGTGGTTGCGTTCCTCGACGGCCTGTGAATAGAAATGCTTGGCCAGCTGGGGGAGATCCGCGTTGTCGAAAAAGACCGCCGTCGCGATGTACTGATGCGAGGCGTTGAATTCGTTGCGGATCTGATCATGCAGAAGCGCGTGAAATTTGGTCCGATGAGTGTCTGCGGAATCGCTCATGCGGCGAAACGATATAGCTGGTCAGGCCGCATGTCATCCAAGTCCAGCCTTATTGAGGCCAGTATTCCCTAATTGAGTCGAACCTAATTGAGTCGAGCCTAAATAGCGCCACCGGCCGGTTTCGGAGCGCCGGAATCGGCCTTCACCGGCGAGTTCATCTCCCGCGCGACGAAATCCTCTATGGCGAACAGGTTCTCGCCCGCCCGGTCGACGATGGTGAGGAGGGTGGTCATCGAGGCGACCTCCTCGACCTGCTCCTTGAGGAACCACTGCATGAACTGCTCGCCCAGATAGTCGCCGGTGTCGCGGGCGGTGCGGGCGAGCCTGGTGATCTGGTCGGTGACCTGTCGCTCCTGCTCGAGCGCCAACTCGACGGGCGCGCGCACCGAGTCGAATTCGGTGACCACGGAGTCGATCCCGGGGATGGTGACCTCGATGTCGTTGTCGATGAGGTACTGGATCATCATCATCGCGTGGTTGCGTTCCTCGTTGGCCTGCCCGTAGAAGCGGGCCGCCAGCTGGGGGAGGTCGTACCCGTCGAAGAACACCGCGACCGCGATGTACTGCTGCGAGGCGGTGAACTCGTTGCGCACCTGGTCACGGAGAAGGTCGTGGAACTCGTTGCCCGGCCGGGAATTGGTCATGGCGGACACGCTACCGGCGCGGACCCCGGATCAGGGCCCCGTGGTGATCAGCGACTCCGGCACCGGCTTGTCCTCGGCGAGCGCGCCGAAGAACTGCGAGGCGCGCTCGCGATCCCAGATGAGTACGTTGCCCGAGTCGACGTCCTCGAAGCCGGCGATCGGGACGGTGGTCGTGATCGGGCCGCCGCGCATCGCCCAGCCGAGGCCGGCGAGGTTCCACAGGTGGTCGTCCTCGTCCACCTGGAGCGAACCCGCCGTCTTGGTCACCGTCGGCCAGAGCCGGAACGGATTGATCATGGTGCTGACGCTGGTCGCCTTGTCCAGCAGCGCAGACATGAACGCGCGCTGGTTCTTCATCCGGTCGAGGTCCGCGAGCGGGGTGGCCCTGGTCCGGACGAAGCCGAGCGCCTGGGAACCGGTCAGGTCCTGGCAGCCCGGTTGCAGGTTGATTCCCGCTAGCGGGTCGTCGATCGGGTAGGGCACACAGAGGTTGACGCCGCCGAGGGCGTCGACGATGCCGGCGAATCCGCCGAAACCGATCTCCGCGTAGTGGTCCATCCGCAGTCCGGTCGCGCCCTCGACGGTCTGCACCAGCAGCTGCGGCCCGCCCTGCGCGAACGCCGCGTTGATCTTGTCGCGGCCCCAGCCGGGGATGGGCACATAGGAATCGCGCGGAATGGACACCATGGTGGCCTTCCCGCTCTTGGGGATGTGCACGACGATGATCGTGTCGGTGCGGCCCTCCCCGACGTCGCCGCCGGTCGCGAGGGCGGCCTCCTCCTCCGGGGTCATCCCGGCGCGGCTGTCCGAGCCGACCAGCAGCCAGTTGGTGCCAGGGGTGTCGCCGATCCGGTCCGGATAGTCGGCGAGTGCGTCGACGCGGTTCAGCCCGCGGTCCAGGTAGACGACGGAGCCGCCGACGAGGACCAGCAGCGCCATCAGGACGAGCCCGATCCGTCTGCCCCAGTGCGCCTTCCGGCGCGTCTTCGCCGGACGGGGCGGCTGCGGGGGCGGGGCGGGGGGACCGGTGCGGCGGGGCGGCTGGGGCGGTGCACCGACGTGACCGGCCTGCCTGCGGTACGGGTCGTCATAGGGCTGCGGTGTCTGGGTCGGCGCGTAGGGGGACCCGGCCTGGGGGCGGTGCGCCCTGGCCGGGTCGGTTCCGCCGGGGCGGGCGCCGTGTTGGGGCGCCGGCTCGGGGGCCTGCGACCAGGCGCGCGCGCCCTGCTGGGGTTCGGCGCGGCGGCCGTCGCGCCGGATCACCTGGGTGCCCTCGGGGCCGGGGGGCATCGGCCTGCCCTGGCCCTGGGGCGGTGGCACGCGCCGCGGCGGCATCGGCTGGCCCTGACGCGGCTGCTGTGGCGGGAGGGGGCGGCCCTGCTGCGGTGGCATCGGACGACCCTGCGGGGGCTGCGGCCCGCGCGGCGGCACACCGCGGTCCCACCGCGGATCGCGGGGGTCGCGGTACTGGGGATTGTCGCCGTTCACGGCTCGACTCTACTGGTCAGGGCAGCCAGGACACGTGGCCACGCAGGGCGGTGTAACCGACGAAGGCGACCGCGTCGATCAGCCAGTGCGCGACGATCAGCGGCCACAGCCGGTTGGTCCGCTGCCAGTACCGGCCGAGGACGAGGCCCATCGCGACGTTGCCGATCCCACCGCCGAGGCCCTGATAGAGGTGATAGCTGCCGCGCAGCAGCGAGGAGGCCAGCAGCGACGAGTTCTCGCTCCAGCCGAGCCTGCGCAACCGCGAGATCAGGTACGCGACGACCAGCACCTCCTCCGCGCCGGAGTTCGCGAGCGCCCACAGCAGGAGCGTTGGCAGCCGCCACCAGTGCTCCTCGATGGTGCTGGGCAGCACGGTCAGGTTGGCGCCGACGGCGTTGGCGACCAGGTAGAGGGCGAGGCCGGGCAGCCCGATCAGTGCGGCAAGGCCGACGCCAGGCAGCAGGTCGGCGCGGGCTCGCGGTCGGCCGAGCCCGATCTTCGCGGGGCCGAGGCCACTGCGCCAGAGCAGGTACAGGCCGAGAGCGGCCCAGGCGCAGAGCCTGACGATGCCGAGCAGCTGGCGGCCGAGATCGATCCAGCCCTGCTCGGAACGGGAGACGTTCAGCGCCACTGTCTGGTCGGCCAGCCCGCCGGGAGCGAGCGCGTCCTCGACGAGGGAGAGGATGCCGGAAAGCCCGCTGAGCCCGAAGGTCACCAGCAGCACGATGGTGACCTCCAACCACAGCGCGCGACGGCCCGCGGCGTCGAGCGGCGGTTCGGTCTGTGGGGGCGGGGTAGGCCGGAGCCAGTCGTCGAACCGGGTCACACCGGTGAGGGTATGCCGCGCGTCAGCGCTGGGCGCGCAGGCCGTTCACGAACGGGCAGCCCACCAGCAGGCGCAGGGCGCGGCTCAGCTCGGTCACGTCGTCCACCGGTTGGGCGAAGGCCATCCGGACGTCGCTGTCGCCCGTCTCGCCCTCGACACGCAGCCGGATGCCGTATCGATCGATGCCGAGCGGGCGGACGCGGCCGGCACGCAGCGCCCGCGGCAATCGGCCCGCGAGCTGATCCACGAGTTCACCGTGGTCGGACTCCAGGTGTTCGAGCCAGGGGCCCTCGACCTCCCAGAACGGGTCGGGGCGGGCGGCGAGCAGCGCGTCCACCGGCACCGGCTCCGCGCCGTGCGAGTCGGCCACCACCGCCGAGTCCAGGATCAGCCGCAGCAGGGTGGTGGTGTGCCCGACGTCGAGCAACGCGGGGTCAGGGCGCTCGTCGGCGACGGCGGCCGCCAGTGCGCGAGAGGCCTCGGCGGGCACCGGGTGCAGGGCGCCGCGCAGCCAGACCAGCGACCGCACCGGTTCCCGAAGGGAGAGCGGGGTCAGGTCGGTGAGTTCGAGCACCGCGGGCAGTCCGGCTCGGCCCGCCTGCCAGGTCAGTGCCGTGGCGACCGAGTCGGTGCGGACGGTGAGCACCACGTCGCCGCAGGCCCGCAGGTGGTGCACGGAGACCTCGACGGGATCGCTGCCGTCGATGGCCAGCACCGCCTGCTGGGCTCGGGCGCAGGCGCTGCGGACCCGCTCCGCGGTCGATGGACCCTGGGTGGAGGTGGCAGCAGTCATGTGGCGCTCGCTTCGTTCGGTCGGGGCAACGGAGATGCCGATCACAATAGGTTAGCCATGCCTAAGTTACGGCAGGACTCGATGGCCCGCAAGATCTCCGGTGCGGCTGCGTGACACTGCTGCGCCTGCGGCTAGGTGACACTGCTCCGCCTGCGGCTACGGTGGGGACCGTGTCCACCCTGCTGACCCTCCATCCGCCGACCCCGAGCGATCGGCAGCCGCCCTTCACGGGCCTGCTCTCGCAGAGGTGCCCGGACGCGGCCGCGGTGCCGCGCAGGCGGCTCGGCGCCATCTTCGGTCCCCCCGTGCTGGCGGCGAGCGCACTCGGTTCGGGCCTGGACCATCCCGTCGTCGTCGTGCTCGACGTCGCGCCCGACACCCTCCCGTCGGACGGGCCCGCGGTCGCACGCTTCGACATCGACTGCAGCCTGGAACAGCTCGATGACGCCATCGAGCTGTCGCTGTCCGGGGAGTCGAACCCGCACCCGCTGACGGCGCCCCTCGCGGTGTTCGTCGCCCCCGACGACCACGCCGAGGCCGGCTGGGCGGCCGAGGTGGCCACCCGGATCGCCGATGCGGGCGCATACCCCGGACTGCGCGCGGGCCCGAGCCCCGACGAGGTGGCCGACTTCCTGGCGGTCCTCGCGCACTCCGATGCCGGCTTCGTGGCCAGGGCGGCCTCGGGCGCGGAGGCGCTGGCGATCCTCGCCGCAACGGTCGCGGCCCTGCGCGGGGACGACGTCCGGGCCGCGTTCGCCGCCCCGGACCCGACCCGAGTCGCCGGGCTGAACCAGGACGCAGCCGAGGCGCTCCGCACGGTGTTGCTGAGCATCGAGGTCGACGACGCCGAGGGGGCGGAGCGACACCTGGCGGCTCACGGGATCACGGCCACCGCCGCACCCTGAACCCCGGCTCGCATCGCGGCAGGTGAGTAACCTTGTCGTGTGCCTCGTATCGCCTACTTCGGACCGTCCGGAACGTTCACCGAGATGGCTCTCGCCCAGATGGAATCGGGCGGGGTCTTCGACGGTCCGGTGGAGCGGGTGTCCGCCCCCAGCCCGCCCGCCGCGCTCGACCTGGTGCGCGCGGGTGTCGTGGACGGGGCGGTCGTGCCCATCGAGAGCTCGGTCGAGGGTCCGGTGCCACCGACCATGGACTCCCTGGCCGCAGGCGAGCGGTTGCAGATCGTCGCGGAAACCGAACTGGACGTGAGTTTTACGATCCTGGGCCGCGCCGGGACGACCCTCGACCAGGTGCGCACCATCCGTGCGTACCCCGTCGCGGGTGCGCAGGTGCGGATGTGGATCGAGCGGAAACTGCCGGACGCCGTGGTCCAGTCCGCGTCCTCCAATGCCGGTGCGGCGGAGGATGTCGCGGCGGGGATCGCCGACGCCGCGGTGTCCACCGCGCTGGCCGGTGAACGACTCGGACTCAGTGTCCTCGCCGATTCGGTGGCCGACTTCGACGGCGCGCGAACGCGATTCGTCCTCGTGACCCGCCCGGCTCCGGTCCCCGCGGCCACAGGAGCGGACCGTACCGCGGTGGTGCTGCAGCTCAACAACGAACCCGGCTCCCTCGCGAGTGCGATGGCGGAGTTCTCCACCCGCGGAATCGATCTCACCCGGATCGAATCCCGGCCCACCCGTATCGAGTTCGGTACCTACCGGTTCTTCCTGGACTGCGTCGGACACCTCGAGGACACCGCGGTGGCCGAGGCGCTCAAGGCACTGCATCGCAAGCACGACGTCCGCTTCCTCGGTTCGTGGCCTGCCGCGAACCCCGGTGGGGTGCGGCCGCCGTCGGACGAGGAGGCGACCGAGTGGCTGCGCCGGATACGGTCCGGCGAATCGGACGGGAGGTGACGGCATGGGCAAGCTGATCCTGGTGCGCCACGGCCAGACCGAGGCGAACGTCGAGCGGCGGCTGGACACCCGGCTGCCAGGGGCCCGGCTCACCGAGTTCGGGGAGAGCCAGGCCCAGGCTCTCGGGCTCGCGGTGGCAGGCAGGGCGCCCCGCGCCCTGGTGGCCTCGCCTGCGTTGCGGGCGCGGCAGACGGCCCACTTCGTCGAGCGGGAATCGGGCATCACGGCGCAGGTGCGCGAGGGCATCCACGAGGCGCAGGCGGGGGAGCTGGAGGACCGCTCGGACCGTGAGTCGCACGAGCTGTTCATGAAGGTCTATCACTCCTGGCATGCAGGCGACCTCGGTGTGCGGGTGCCGGGCGGTGAGTCCGGGTACGACATCCTCGAGCGCTACGTGCCGGTGCTGAGTTCGCTGCGCGAGGAGTTCCTCGAGGAACCGGCGGACGAGGCCGACACCGGCGATGTGCTGGTGGTCAGCCACGGCGCCGCGATCCGTCTGGTCGCCGCCCAGCTCGCGGGCATCAACGGTGCCTTCTCCGCGAACACCCACCTGGACAACACCCAGACGGTGGAGCTGGTTCCCACCGCGAACGGGGGCTGGAAGTGCGTGCGGTGGGGTCTGCTGGTGCCGCCGTTCGAGCCCTTCGCCAGCGCCGGGCCCGACGACCCGATGGGCTGACGCGGTGCCCGAGTCCGATCGTGTGGACAAGCGCACCATGCGGTACGCAGGCAGGCGGGACGAGCTGCTCGCGTCGGTGACCGAGTACGTGATCGCCAACGGGGTCGGGGAGCTGTCCATGCGCCCGCTGGCCAAGGCGGTCGGGGTCTCGCACGCGTCGCTGTTGCATCACTTCGGCAGCAAGGAGAACCTGCTGGCCGAGGTGATCGAGGGGATGCGGGGGGAGTCGATCCCCGCTGAGCTGCTGGCCGAGTCCGGCGCCGACCCGATCGCCCTGCTCACCGGATGGTGGGAGGAGCGGACGGCGCCCGAGACGCTGCCGCGATTCCGGGTGATGCTCGAGATCTACGTGCAGGCCGTGCTCGAACCGGGCGGGCACGAGCGATTCCTCGAACACTTCGTCGGCCAGTGGCTGGCCGTGCTCGAACACGGCCTGCGCGGGGCAGGGTGTCCCGAGGAGCAGGTGCGACAGGTGGCCACGCTGATCCTCGCGCAGATCCGGGGCCTGACCCTGGACCTGCTCGCCACCGGGGACCGCGAGCGGGTGGACCGGGCTTTCGCCTTCCTCGTCGACGATCTCTCCGCCCGGGTCCGCGGCTGGGAGATTGCTTGACCGATCGGTAGGTCTACTTTATCGTCCTGTGTGCCCGGCGCCGAATGTGACCGGGCGCACAGCCGTGAGGAGAGAGTGATGACCCACCGACTTCGTACCGCCCTGGTGGCCGCGGGTGCGACATTGGTCGCCGCGACGTGGGTAGTGGCGCCTGCCGCGGCCGCGCCTGTCGCCGGCCAGGCCGAGGCCCCGGGCTCGGTCGTGAGCAGCGAGGAACTCCCGCGCGATCGCTGGCTGCCCGGCGCCGCGTCCTCGTCGCTGCTGACGTACTGGTCCCAGGGTCCGCAGGACAAGCCGATGCTCAGCACCGGCGCCGTCTACCTGCCCGAGGGGACGCCGCCCGAGGGCGGTTGGCCGGTGATCTCCTACGCGCACGGCACCACCGGGGTCGCGGACCAGTGCGCGCCCAGCGTCAATCCGCCGACCGAGCGGGCGGTGACCCATCTCGGCCATTGGCTCTCCCAGGGCTACGCGGTGGTGGCGACCGACTATGTCGGGCTCGGCACCCCCGGCGTGCATCCCTACCTGGACGGGCGCTCGGCCGCGCACAGCGTGATCGACATGGTGCGGGCCGCCCGCGCGGTCACGCCCGAGCTGTCGAAGAAGTGGGTCGCCACGGGGCAGTCGCAGGGCGGTCACGCGACGCTGTTCACCGCGAACATCGCCACCCGCTATGCCCCGGAGCTGGACTACCGCGGCGCGGTGACGACCGGTGCGCCTTCGAACATCGAGATGGCGCTGCCGCTGGGCGGACCGGCGTTCCCGAAGCTGCCGCTCAAGGGCACCACGGTCTACATCGCCAACGTCCTCGATGGGCTGCGGGCCGCGCGACCCGACGTCGACATCGACTCCTACCTCAGCCCCCTCGGGCGCAGCATTCTCGCCGATGTGGAGACCTCGATCTGCTACGGCGACGCGCGGACCAAGTACGCCGACGTCTCGATCGGGCAGCTGCTGTCGCGGTCGGTGGACACCCCCGAGTTCATGGACGCGGTCCGCTCGATTCTCTCCGTCCCCACCGGTGGCTACGACCAGCCGCTGCTCATCGCGCAGGGCCAGCAGGACATGGACGTCCCGATCCCGCTGACGCTGAAACTGGTCGCCGATCTCACCGCGAACGGGGTGGAGTTCGCGTTCCGCACCTACCCGACCGACCACGGCGGCACGGTGGCCGCCTCGGTGCCGGACAGCACGCCGTTCATCGCGAAGCTGTTTGCAGGCGAGAAGCCGTGCATGGGTAGCTCCTGCTGAGAGATCGATCGCAGTGCGACACTGGGCGTCATCGAATCACGGTGGCGCCCAGTGTCGTTGGTATCGGCAACGGCGTTGGTATCGGCAACGCGGAACGGATCAACCGGTCGGTGACGTGGCCGATCGGGTCTCGTCCATCGTCGCCTTGTGCAGATGCGCTCGGAGCGCGTCGGCCACGATCTCGGGATTCTCGAGCATCGGGATGTGGCCGACTCCAGGCAGGGTGATCTCCTCGACGTGATCGGGGAGTTCGTCGATCAGCCGCTGCATGCAGTCTTCACGCGTCGCAAAGGTGTCGAATTCCGACAGGATCACGAGGTGGGGACAGCGACGTTCTCGAGCCCGGTGAGGGGTCCGTCGCGCAGAAACGCCAACTGGATCGGCATGTAGACCGGGCAGTGGGACACCGCGCGGATGACGTCGGCCGCGTCCCCGGGGCTGACGGCCGACATGTCCCTACTGCAGTTGCGGATGACCGGCCGTTGAAAGCGCTCGCGAGTCGCGGCCCGATCGCCGAGCAGCCGCGCGGCCACGGCCAGCGGATACTGCAGAGCGAACCCCAGCCCCAGGCGAAATTCCGTGTAGGAGAATCTCTTCCAGCCCCCACTCGGATTGATCGGGGCGAGGGACCTGGCCCGGCCTCGGCGTTCTAGTTCGAACCCCACCTGGCCACCCAGCGAATTGCCCGAGATGTGGCAGGTGTCCCAACCGGCGGAATCGAGCTCACGCTCGATTCCATCGGCGATGCCGCGGACCCCGAGGTCGCGGATTCGGAGTCGCGGGCCGCCCCAATGCCCGGGCATCGTCAGCGCGAGCACGTCGAAATCGCTGGAGAGGTCGTCCACCACGCGGTGCCATACGTGATGGGACAGCGTGAATCCGTGTAGAAGCAGCACAGGCTCGCCCGATCCCGCGCGATTCGATGGTGTGACCATTGTTCCCCCCTGGTTCTTGTGGCCTATTCACCAGTAACACCCGTGTGCCCTGATGTCCAGGACGGGATTTCGGCGACGGCACGGGCGACGCCGGCGCCGGCGGGCCCGTTCGCCGAATCCGGATCCGGCGCAGGCAACTACCACCGCTCCTCCCGAACGCGCGGCGGGCACCGCCCGGCACCCCTCATTTCTGGGGGGTGTCGGGCGGTGCCGGTTGGTTTCGCCTCAGGCGGCGAAGGGGAGTTGGTTGCGCCGGTTGTGTGCCGGCACGGGTTGTCGGTGGGGGTCGACCCAGGGTGGTGGGGTGAACCAGGGGTGTTTGTCTTTGCTGATGGTCACGGTCCAGTCGCCGCGGTGGATGGTGGTGTGGTGGAAGCGGCAGAGCAGCACCAGGTTTGACAGGTTGGTGGGGCCGCCGTTGGACCAGTGTTGGATATGGTGGCCTTCGGTCCAGGCGGCGGGTCGGCCGCAGCCGGGGAAGGCGCAGCCGCAGTCTCGGGCGTTCAGGGCGCGGCGGAGTTTGCGGGGTATGAGCCGGGTGGTGCGTCCGACGTCGATGGGGTTGCCGTCGGGGTCCATGGTGATGGGGGTGATGTCGGCGTCGCAGGAGATCCGGGCGGCGAGGTCGAGGGTGATCGGTCCGAGCCATGGCATCCAAGCCGGTCCGCGCCGTCGACCCTGACCGCGTTCCCGTTGGTGGTGGTTGTCGGTGGTGGCGGCGAGGTCGTCGGCGTCGACGAAGACGTTGATGTGGGGTCGTTCGCCGCCTTCGGTGGGTGCCTGTCCGGAGTTCAGGTATGAGCCGACGATGTGGGTGAGGGCGTCGGCGCGGCGTTGGGCGGGGGTGCGTTGGTCTTTGCCGGTTTGTCCGTCGCGGTTGTCGGCTCCGGGGTGGGGTTTGGAGAGGGCGGAGAGGGCGGCGAGGAGGGCTTCGCCGGAGGCGGCGTCGAGGTGTCCTTTGAGGTGGACACGGCCACCGAGTCCGGGCGAGGCGTGGAACTCGTTGAGTTCGGCGTTTTCGGAGTCGGGGTTCTTCTTGTCTCCGTTGAGGATCAGTTCGAGTGCCCTGGCTCGGCGGGCGAGGGTGGTGGAGTCTTCGGTGCGGGCTGCGTAGAGGAGGTAGCGGGCGCAGGCCTGGGTTCGGGTGGCGTCTGCTCCGACGATGTCGAACACATTCTCAGCATCACCGTCGCCGGAAGCGTCACCGTCGGTCTCGGCCGTGGTGTTGTCGTTGCTGCGGGCCGGGGCATCGGGGTCGGGCACCTTGTTCAGGAGTTCGACGATCACGCGCACCTGGTCGTAATCGGCTTTCCCTGAGTCGAACTCGGCGGCCACCTCGGGGTGCTTGGCCAGCTCCCGCCCGAGCTTGACGATCCGGTTCGCCTGACCGGATGTCATGGTGGTCGCGCCCGCGAGCCAGTTGCCGGGCGAGGACGCCCCGACCTGCTCGGCCACGCAACGCTGATCGACCTGGTGCGTGAGGCGGACCCGCAGTGCCTCGAGCTGCCGCATCCGCAGGGACAACTCGGGAATCAGCCGTAGGAGATCGGCGTCGGCGAGCTGCCATGCGGCCACATCCTCTGGCGCGGAGAGCATCTCGTCGAGACCCATGGTCCGATGGTAGTCGAACACGTGTTCTATGTCAATGGGTTCGGTGAACGGGATGAGATCTGCTCGGCTGGGCTCGGCGCCCGGGGGTTTCAGAACGGCGGCACCACGAACCCCAGCAGCCTTACGCGCCTGATCGATGAATTGGGCTGTCGCACTGTATATCCGGGCGGCGAGATGGTTGTCTGCCGAGCGTCAGCTGACGGCGCCCACCAGAACGTCGATGGCCTGGCGGAATCGGGCGTCGCTGCCCGCGCTCAGCGTGGACCAGGCCGCCCCGTCGGCGGAAACACTCGAGGTGCCGACGATCCGGCCCCTGTCGGTGTCGAACACCGTGACGGGACCGCCGACCGGCTCGACCCTGCCGTCCCCGTGGCGGATCGCGACTATCTCGGCGCGCTCCCGGCAGCAGGCCAGCGCGGCGGCGACCGCCACGACATCCTGATCGGCGACCCCGAGCGCGGTGAGCCGACGCGCGGTGGATCTGGCATCGGCGCAGTCCGCCAGCGCGGCGGCCAGCTGCTCGGTCGGCGCGTTGACCACTCCCAGGTCGACCGGCGCCTGCCGTCCGATCGCGTCGAGCATCAGTTCCCCGGAGGGATGCTCGGCGCGCTGCAGCACATACGAGTCGGGTCCGCGCAGGGCGAGCACCGATCCCGTCGGTCCGTGCGCGAGGCAGAGCCGCGAGATCTCCTCTGCGACATACCACCGCAGCGCCACCTCCCAGTTCGGACGGGCCAGCACCTGCAGCCACTCGGCGACGTCCGGGTGCACCGCGCCCGCCTCGAGGAGCCCGCGTTCGGCAAGGGTCACCCGGGCGGTGTCGAATGCCGCGTCCCTGGCGGCAACCGAGTCGAACCGCGCCGTCGCGTTCAACACCACCGGCAGCTCGTCGATCCCGAGGACGTTCACCAGCAGGTCCAGCTCGTCGAGGCCGAGCGTCACCGACTCCAGTCGGGACGGCGGGGCAAGGGTGCCCGATTCGATCACCGCTCGTACTCCTGGGGGTCCGCCCCGAGGACGGCGGGGATGACGACGCGACCGTCGCTGAAGTGCTCGAAGTTCTTCAGGTAGGCGGGGGTGTGGTGTTCCTCGTCGTCCCGGCCGCCGCCCGCTGCGCCGCCCATCATCGGGGCGCCGAGCTGGCCCCCGCGCGGCCCGGCCGCGTCAGCCGCCTCCGCGCGTGCGGCGCCGGAGGCGAACGCCTCCGAGCCGCCCGGCACGCCCGTGGCCCCACCGCCGAGCCCGCCGGCTGCGCCGCGGCCCCAACCCTCGGGCAGTGTGGCGCGCCCGGCGCCACCGCCGCCGAAGCCGCCCGCGTCGCCGCGACCCATGCCGCCGGCCGAGGTCATGGTGCGGGTAGCGCCCGATCCCGAGCCCGAACGGCCACCCGCGCCGCCTGCCCGGTCTCCCGCCGGAGTCGCGGAGAAGCCGCCGAACGACTGGCCGGAGCCACCTCCGGTGATCGCGGACACCGCGGCGGGAGCGAGCGAGCTCGCGGTCGAGGTGACGGTGCTGAATCCGGCGCCCGCGATCGAGCCCGCCTGCGAGGCGGCGCTGACCACGGCCGGGTTCTGCGCCTGCGCCATCACCGCGGCCATCGCGGCGCCCGCCGGGTTGGTCCGCCAGTCGACGTCGTCCTTGTTCGTGGGCACCGCCTCCTGCCCGCCCGCGCCCGAGGCCTGCGCACCGGCTGCAAGCGGGGGCGGCGGGGTGAAGCTCTGCGGCACCGAGACCACGGTCGACGCGGCCTCATAGCTCTCCATGACCAGTGCCGCCCGCAGGTCCATCGCCCGGTCGGCGGCCTCCGCGGCTGCGCCTGCACCGGCCAGCGAGCCCCCGACGGTGTGCGCCACCACCTTCGCGGTCTTGACGGCCGCGATCTCGGGCAGGCTCGGCATGGTCAGCCGGGCCACGGAGTGCGTGCTGGCCGCTGCGGCGGCCTTGGCCGCCGTCGTCGTCGCCATCGCTGTGGACTCCTCGGTCCAGGCGGTGAACGGGACGAGCTTGGCGAGGGCGGCATCGGAGGCGAGCCCCTCCCAGCCCACCCGCAGCTCTCCCATCACCTTGGTCATGGTTGCGGACGCGTCCGTCAGGCCCGCCGCGATGTTGGTCCAGGCGACGCCTGCCACGGACAGTTGCACCGGCCCGACACCGGCGTTGAGGGCGGTCGAGTTCCAGGTGGCCCCGCGAGGCATCCAGACGACGCCGGTGAATCCCATGGTCATATCGGTGTCTCCTCAGATCCGGTGTCGGACGCTCACATGCCGGCGGCGAGCGAGGCACCCAGGGAATGGTCCTGGTTCTCGTACTCGGCGGCGTGCTTGCGCAGGGTGTCGGCGGCGATCCGCAGCTCGGTGATGCCGGTCGCGGCGGACGGCAGGAAGCTGTCGGCGACCGAGTTGAAGGAGGAGGCGACCATGGCCGAGACCTCTTCGCTGCCCGCGGGCGCCAGGTGCAGGGCAGGCGCGTTGACCCTGACCGTGGCCTCGAGGCGCGCCGCGAGGGCATCGAGCTGCGTGGCGGCGGAGATCAGGGCTTCGGGAGCGACAAACACATGGCCTGACATGGTCGCGGCCTCCTTGAGGGCTCGGCGGAGCGGGGCCTGCGGAGCGATCCGCGGACACCGAGATTGGTCGTCAAGAGGTTGGACGCGGCACGCGCCCGACCGGTTCCCACCAATTTCGCCGACCCGCCCGCTACCCCCAGCCGAGCTGGTGCAGACGCTCTTCCTCGATGCCGAAATAGTGCGCGACCTCATGGATCACCGTGATCGCGACCTCCTCGACCACCTGCTCCTCGGACTCGCAGACGTCGAGGAGGGCCTCGCGGTAGATGGTGATCGTGTCCGGCAGCGAACCGCCGTAATGGCTGTCGCGTTCGGTCAGCGCGATGCCGTGATAGAGCCCGAGCAGCCCGGGTTCCTCGGGGTCGCGGTCCTCCACCAGGACCACCACGTTGTCGATCGCGCGGGCGAGCTCGGCGGGGATCAGGTCAAGCGCCTCGGAGACCAGCTCCTCGAAGCGGGCCTCGGTCATCTGCACGGTCATGTCAGTTGCCAGCGCCCGGCAGCGGAACCGGCAGCGAACGGCCCTCGGGGACCGGCGGCGGCGGAATCGGCGGTGCGCCGTTGATCAGGATGTCGCCCTTGGCCGAGTTGACGATCGAGGCGAACCCGCCGGTGTCGAGCTCCTTGCCGACCGAGCAGGTGACCTTCCGGCTGCCGGCCAGCCAGCTGGTCAGGTCGATGTTGTCCCAGAACAGGGTGAGGGTCTTGTTCCGCAGCGCGTCCGGCGAGCCGAGGAACTCGTTGGACGCCTGCGTGCACGTCTCCTCCAGGTACTTGTCCTGGTCCGGGATGTCCGGGAAGCCGCCGGTGAACTTGGCGCCGAGGTCGACCACCGAGATCACCTCGAAGGCGTGCGGGTCCGTGCAGGCGACAGGGTCCGTCGGGACGTTCTGGTTGATGCCGATGCAGGTGCCCGCGTCCCAGGTCTTCGACTGGTCCTGCCCGGCAACCGTCCCGTAGATCGATTGTGGTTTGCCGGTCGTGCCCGAGTACTGCAGACCGCAGCGCAGCGTGCGTTCCCCGGCCGCCCAGCCGGCCACCCCCGGGTTGATCAGGCCGACGCTGAACTTGCCGTTCGGGTCGAACTTGGCGCCGAGGTACTCGTTCACCGCTGGGGTGCAGTGCTCGTCGCGGAGCTGGGAGAACCGGAGCACGCCCGGGAACTTCGAGCCGGGGCCGAACTCGGTGCCGGGGAAGTTGCTCAGGTCCACCTCGGAGGCGACCTCGAACAGGTGCTCCGAGGAGCAGTCCACCTTTTCCAGGTCGCTGGCGTCGTCCTCGGTCCACGTCAGGCAGTCGCCCGCGTGGGCGGTGCTGAACGCGCTGCCCGACACCGCGCCGGTCGACATCGGGCCGCCGGTGTTGGCGTGCGTGCTGAGGTCGTTCTCGCTCTTGAAGCCGCCGGAGAAGACCGCGGTCGCGATGGCGGCGATGACCGCGCCGAGCGCGATCGCGACGAGGGCACGCCTGGTCATGGTCGCGGACAGATGGTGTCCGGGCTTGTCGGCCGACGGGGTGCCCGAGTCGCGGGTCGCCTCGGTGTCGAGGCGCGCGTCGTCGTCCCGCCCGGAGGCGTCGCGTTCGTTGGCGTGTTCGTCGGACATCTCGTCCATCATGCCCGTTGGTCGCGCCGATGCCGAACCTTCCCCTGCACGCGGTGAGGGCCGTGCCCGCGTACCAAGTAAGGTTTGTGGTCGTGATTGACCTCAAGTTCCTGCGCGAGAATCCCGACGTCGTCCGCGAGTCACAGCGCACCAGGGGCGAGGACCCGGCCCTGGTCGACGCGCTGCTGGCAGCCGACGAGGCCCGTCGTGCCGCGGTGCTGGCCGGCGACAACCTCAGGGCGGAGCAGAAGGCGCTCGGCAAGAAGGTCGGGCAGGCGTCCGCGGAGGAGCGGCCCGCGTTGCTCGCCGGGTCGAAGGAACTGGCCCAGAAGGTCAAGGACGCCGAGGCCGCGCAGCACGAGGCGGACGCCGCGCTCGAAGCCGCGGCCCGCGCCATCTCGAACATCGTGCAGGAGGGGGCACCGGCGGGCGGCGAGGACGACTTCATCACCCTCGACACCGTCGGCGAGATCCCGTCCTTCGACTTCGAACCGAAGGACCACCTCGAGCTCAGCGAGTCGCTCGGCCTGATCGACATGGAGCGCGGCGCCAAGGTGTCCGGCGCGCGCTTCTACTTCATGACCGGTTACGGCGCGATGCTGCAGCTCGGCCTGCTGCAGCTGGCCGCGCAGAAGGCGACCGCGAACGGCTTCACCCTGATGATCCCGCCGGTGCTGGTGCGGCCGGAGATCATGCAGGGCACCGGGTTCCTCGGCCAGCACTCCGAGGAGGTGTACCACCTGGAGCAGGACGACCTGTACCTCGTCGGCACCTCCGAGGTCCCGCTCGCCGGGTACCACTCCAGCGAGATCATCGACCTGAGCGAGGGCCCGAAGCGGTACGCGGGCTGGTCGTCCTGCTTCCGCCGTGAGGCGGGCAGCCACGGCAAGGACACCCGCGGCATCATCCGCGTGCACCAGTTCGACAAGGTGGAGATGTTCACCTACTGCAAGCCGGAGGATGCCGACGCCGAGCATCAGCGGCTGCTCGCATGGGAGCGGGAGATGCTCGCGGCAATCGAGGTGCCGTACCGGGTGATCGACGTCGCCGGTGGCGACCTCGGTTCGTCCGCCGCGCGCAAGTTCGACTGCGAGGCATGGGTTCCGACCCAGCAGGCCTACCGCGAGCTGTCGTCGACCTCGAACTGCACCACCTTCCAGGCCCGCAGGCTCGGCACCCGTTACCGGGACGAGAACGGCAAGCCGCAGACCGCCGCGACCCTCAACGGCACGCTGGCGACCACCCGCTGGATCGTCGCGATCCTGGAGAACCATCAGCAGGCCGACGGCAGCGTCACCGTGCCGGTGGCGCTGCAGCCGTTCGTCGGGACCGACGTCCTGCGGCCGTAGTTCCCGGTAACTTCGGTCGACATGACGGACGATCCGATCGACCCCCGGCTCCAGGAGATCGCGCAGCGGGTCTTCGACGCGGCCAGGGCGGGTGACGCCGGGACCATCGCCGCCTACCTCGACGCGGGCGTGCCGGTGAACCTCACCAACGGCACGGGCGACACATTGGTGATGCTCGCCGCGTACCACGGCCACGCCGAGGTGGTACAGCTGCTGATCGAGCGGGGCGCGGACGTCGATCGGCTCAACGACCGCGGTCAGTCACCGGTCGCGGGCGCCATCTTCAAGGGCGAGGAGGCCGTGGTGCGCGCGCTCGCCGCCGCCGGGGCCGATCCGAACGCCGGCCACCCGACGGCCGTCGACTCGGCGAAGATGTTCGGCAGGCAGGACTACCTGGAGTTGTGGCGCTCGTAGCCGGTCAGCCGAGGTCGACGCCGAGCCGGTCGGCGAGCTCGCGCAGCTTCTGCGCGTCGTCGATGCCGACCGAGACATACGTGTGCACGCCGTCCGGGTCCTCGCGGAGCACGTACTCGTAGTCGCTGGTCGTCAGCGGCTCGCCCGCGGAGTCGAGAAAGGTCCACCGCACCCGGACCCGGGCCAGCCGGTCGGTGAGCGCGGCCGATTCGAGGACCTGATGCGAGATCCCTGCGAGTCCCAACTGCTTTAACAGCGGGTACGACTGGCGCAGGCCCTCCGCCATGTCCGCCCGGCTCGAGAGCGACCCGGCGAACTCGTCGGTGAGGATGGTGCCCGGCATGCCCCACATCGCGGCGGTCGCCTCGGCGTCGAACGAGGTCAGTGAGTTCCCGTAGGCGGTGAGATAGCGGTCGATGGTGTCCCGATCCAGTGCCATCGCTTCACGATAGGCCCGATCGGCCGGGGCGCTCAGCCGTGCTCGCCCCTGACCGACTGCCAGATCCGTTCGGGCAGTACCCGCGCCGCCTCGTCCAGGTCGATGCCGGGCGCGGCCGACAGCCAGCGCCTGCTGGTCTCCGCGACCGGTCCGATCACCAGCATCTCGATCAGGGCGGGGGACAACGCCACCACCCGGCCTGCTTCGACGTGCGGTGTCATCCAGTCGGCCATCGCCTGCATGCGGGGGCCCTTCTCGGCCGCGAGCTGCTCGGCGTACGCGGGCAGGAAGCCGGAATAGGCCGAGGCGTGGATGAAGTGTGCCTGGGCACGGTGCCGCCCCACCCAGCGCAGGTAGGCCGCGGCCATCGCCTTGATGCCGGTCCGCGCGGTCCGGCAGCGCACCAGCTCGGCGATCAGCGAGTCCAGCAGATCGGACATGCAGCGGCTGTAGAGGGCTGCCGACAGGCCGTCGAAGCTGCCGAAGTGGTGGTAGAGGCTGCCGACGCTGACGCCGCTCTCCCCGGTCACCGCGGTCATGGTGAACCCGGTGGGCCCGGACTGCGCGAACACCGCCAGCGCCCCGTCGAGGAGTCGCTGCCTGGTCTCGGTGCCGCGATGCTGCGTGCCGATGTCCACCTCCGGGGCCCACGGGCAGGTCATTGACAGGCCGCCGCGCATTGAAGACACTTTCTAGAAAAGCTCTCTAATTTTAGCGGAGGGGTCTGCGCATGCGCGAGTACGAGTTACCAGCGACGTTCACCATCCCGGCCGATGTGTCGATGGCGGACACGGTGTTCCGGCACGCGCAGGACTCGCCGGACTTCGTCCCGTTCCAGCTGCCGACCGGGTCGGGTCACTGGTCCGATGTCACCGCCGCCCGGTTCGCCGAGAGCGTCACCGCGGTGGCGAAGGGCCTGATCGCCTCCGGTGTCGCGCCCGGGGACCGGGTCGCGATCATGTCGGCGACCCGGTACGAGTGGGTGCTGCTCGACTACGCCATCTGGACAGCGGGCGGCTGCACGGTGGCGATCTACGAGACTTCGGCTGCGGCGCAGGCGAAGTGGATCCTCGAGGACTCGGGGACCACGCTGCTGATCGTGGAGGCGCAGCGGCACGCCGACACGGTCAGTGAGGTGGCGGCCGCCGCTCCCGCGCTGCGCGAGACGCTGCGGATCGACGCGGGCGCGGTCGACGAGTTGGTCCGTCGCGGGGCCCAGGTGGACGACGCGGAGCTGCGCGCGCGGCGCGGCGCGGTGGGTGCGAGCTCGCCGGCCACCCTCATCTACACCTCCGGCACCACCGGTCGTCCGAAGGGCGTGCAGCTGACCCACGCGAACCTGTTCGCCGAGTCGGTGGCGGCGCGCACCGCGCTGAGTGACGCCCTCGCCGAGGGCAAGCGGACCCTGATGTTCCTGCCGCTGGCGCACGTTTTCGCCCGCGCGATCTCGGTGGGAGCGTTCGATGCGAAGGTCACAGTCGCGCACACCGCGGACTGGACGACGCTGGTCGATCAGTTCGCCGCGTTCAAGCCGAACTTCATCCTGTCCGTGCCGCGGGTGTTCGAGAAGGTCTACAACGCGTCCCGGCAGAAGGCCGTCGACGGTGGCAAGGCCAAGATCTTCGACAAGGCGGCGGTGACCGCGATCGAGTGGAGTCGCGCCAGGGACGAGGGCGGGGCCGGTATGGGGCTGCGGCTCCGGCACGCGTTGTTCGACCGGCTGGTCTACGGGAAATTGCGGGCCGCGCTCGGCGGCGAGTGCGACCTCGCCGTTTCCGGCGGTGGCCCGCTGGGTGCCCGGCTCGGGCACTTCTTCCGCGGCGTCGGCCTGCCGATCTACGAGGGGTACGGCCTCACCGAGACCAGCGCTGCGGTCACCGTGAACACCTCGACCCATCAGCGGGTCGGCACCGTGGGCCGCCCGCTCGACGGACACGCGGCGCGGATCGCCGACGACGGCGAGCTACTGGTGCGCGGGCCGGTGGTGTTCGGCGGTTACTGGCACAACGAGGAGGCCACCGCGGACGCCTTCGTCGACGGCTGGTTCCGCACCGGCGACCTCGGGACGATCGATGATGCCGGTTTCGTCACCATCACCGGCCGTAAGAAGGAGATCATCGTGACCGCGGCGGGCAAGAACGTCTCCCCGTCGCAGCCGGAGGATGCGCTGCGGGCGCACCCGCTGATCGGCCAGTGCATGGTCGTCGGTGATGCGAAACCCTTTGTCGGGGCGCTGATCACACTCGACCCGGAGGCATTGCCCGGATGGCGGGAGCGCAACGGGGTCGCCGCCGACGTGCCGCTCGCGGAGCTGGTCGGTCACCCGGCGATGGTCGCGGAGATCGATGCCGCGGTCGCGGAGACGAATGCGCAGGTGTCCTCGGCCGAACAGATCAAGAAGGTCCGGATCCTGGCCGTCGACTGGACGCAGGAGACCGGCGAGCTGACCCCGAAGATGTCGCTCAAGCGCAACGTGGTCCTCGAGCGCCACGCGGTCGACGTCGAGGAGATCTACGCCTGACGGTCAGCGGGCGCCGGTCACGAGGTCCCGCTCGGCGTCCGCGCGGAGGTCGTACTCGGCGCGGGCCCTTGCGACCTCGTCCTGATGCACCTCGGTCCAGCTGACCAGCGCCTGGATCGTCTCGTGCAGCGTCTCGCCGAGCGGGGTGAGCGCGTAGTCGACCCGGGGCGGCACGACCGGGTACACGGTGCGCCGGACCAGCCCGTCGCGCTCGAGCTGCCGCAGTGTGACGGTCAGCATCCGCTGGCTGATGCCGTCGATCTCCCGGCGTAGCTCGGTGAAGCGCAGGGTTCGCCGGTCGAGCAGCGCGATCACCAACAGGGACCACTTGTCCGCGATCCGGTCCAGGATCTGGCGGACCTCGCAGTCCTCCCTGGTGTCCCACTGATAGGGGTCCCGGTCGCCGACGGTACCGGCGCAGTGAGTCGGTTCCTTCAAAGTGCCTTCTTCCATGGTCATCGATGGTGCCGAAGAATGGGGCAAGTTACAAGAGGGAACCGACCAGACGGTGAGGAACCGAAGGTGCGGTTTTCCGACGGCCGATCGAAGGAGCGTTCAGTGCTGGAATCCCCGCAGGCAACCCTGCTCGAACGAGAACGCGACCGCTTCACCGGCCGCGAGTGGGCCATGCTCCTCGTGCTGTGCGGCGCCATCTTCCTCGAGGGCGTCGACGTTTCGATGTTCGGTGTTGCGCTGCCCTCGATCCGCGCCGACCTGGCGATGTCCACCGCCGAACTGCAGTGGGTGATCAGCGCTTACGTGCTCGGCTACGGCGGCTTCATGCTGCTCGGGGGCAGGGCCGCGGACCTGCTCGGCAGGCGCCGGATGTTCCTGATCTGGCTCGCGGTGTTCATCGCCTTCTCCGGTCTCGGCGGGCTGGCATCGGAGGGCTGGGTCCTGATCGCGGCGCGCTTCGTGACGGGGGTCGCCGCGGGTTTCATGGCACCCGCCGGACTGTCGATCATCACCACCTCGATCGCCGAGGGGCGCAAGCGCAATCAGGCGCTGCTGGTCTACGCGGGAACGGGTGCGGCCGGCTTCTCGCTCGGCCTCGTCGTGGGTGGTGTGCTCGCCGAGTTCTCCTGGCGCTGGGTCTTTTTCGCTCCCGTGATCCTGGCCGCGCTGATCCTGCTCGCCGGCATCCGGCTGATCCCGGTACAGGCGCGGCCGGGCTCGCGGTCGATCCGGGACTTCGACCTGCTCGGTGCGTTCAGCGTCACCGGGGCGATGCTGCTGCTGGTCTACGGGGTGGTCCGGGCGCCCGACGTCGCGCTCGGGTCCACCCTCGCGGTCCTGGCGGGCGGTGTCGCGCTGTTGGCGCTGTTCGTCACGGTGGAGCGCCGGGTATCCGCGCCGCTGGTTCGTCTCGGCATCCTGCGCTCTGGCCCGCTGGTCCGGGCGAACATCGCCGCGCTGCTGTTCGCCGGCTCGTTCGTCGGATTCCAGTTCATCCTCGTCCTCTATCTGCAGGAACTGCGCGGGTGGTCGGCGCTGGCGACCGGCCTGGCCATGCTCGCGGTTGCGGGCGACGCGGTGCTCGCGCCGACACTGACGCCGCGGCTGGTGAACCGGTACGGGAACGTCCGGGTGATCTTCGCCGGGCTGTTGGTGGCCGGGGTGGCGTACGCGTCGTTCCTGTGGATCGGCGCCGACGCGGCCTACGCGGCGATGCTGCCCGCGCTGATCCTCATCGGTGTCGCGTTCGCGCTGGTGTACGGGCCGCTGACGATCGCGGGCACGGACGGGATCGCCGAAAACGAGCAGGGCCTGGCCGGTGCGTTGCTCTACACCTCCTGGCAGCTCGGTTCGGCGCTCGGGCTCGCGATGGTCACTGCGGTGCAGGTCATCACGCTCGGTGGCGACCACTCGGAGTCGGGCCTGCTCGACAGTTACCGTGCGGCCCTGACGGTTCCGGTGATCGCGATCGCGGTTGCCGCAGCGGTGACCGCGTTCGGGCTGCGCAGACGGTGACCCGGGGGAGGGGTCAGTCCCGGTCGTGGTGGCACACGGCCTCGAGGAGGAATCCGTGCGGATCGGTCCAGAAGGTGGCGTAGTACGGCGGCGGGTACTCGGGGAATTCGCGTGGGGCGTGCACGATCTCGCTGCCGAGCGCGGCCACGGCATCGGCGACCTCGCGAACCCGGGTGCGGGTGGGGACCACGAACGCCAGGTGCTGCAGCCCGGCGCGCTCCCGCGAATACCCGGACGCCGGGTCCGCCGCCGGGTACAGGAACAGGTAGGTGCCACGCTTGCCGTCGGCGGGACGGTAGGAGTGCTGGGTGATGTCGCCGAAGAACGTCTCGAACCCCAGCAACGGCAGGATCTGGTCGTAGTACGCGACCGCCCGGCCCAGGTCCGGCACGTTGATGCCCAGGTGTCCGATCATCGCCGCCCCCTCCGCGTCGGCCTCGCCATAGCCGTCGACGCCGAGGACCGTCCGCTACCGGGCGCTCATGCCATGGACCGGTGTTGCGTGGATGCCGGTGCCGTATTCGTGCCGAAGTCCGCTGTGCGCGATGAATCCACCGGCGTGTGGCAGCACCGGACGCGAGCCGATCTTGTCGACCGCCATCCGCCGGATGGCGCGGTTGAGCCTGCTCGAGGCCCTCGTGACCGCCGCCCAGTCCCAGGCGGCGGGATCACCCAACTCGGGCAACGTTTCAGCCCACGCTGCCGCACGCTTGGCGCTGTTGTGATTGGTGTGGCTCCAGCGCAACTCCTCGGCCCATGGTCCGCCGTACCGGAGCTGTATCAATCCCCAGCCTTCGCAGGTGTATCGGAAGGTGGCCCCGCCACCGGCGCCAGGAAGTAGGTCGATCCGACTGGCCAAGGGTTCCGGCCCCGACCCCGCGACGAACAATGCCAGGGACCGACCCCGTCGGCTGTCGGGGACGTCGGCGGCCTCCGAGAACTCCCGCAGCTCGGCACCGGGTTCCGAATCGGACTCGAAGACGCGGAACAGTTCCAGGTCGAACACCGCCTGGACGACCGCGGACCAGTCATCGTCGACGGCGTAGAAGTTCAGGTTCGGCACCCGCTCACTATGTCAGCAGGAAGGCCGAACCCGATGCCCGTGAACCGTTGGGTGTGAACCGTCCGGTGGCTCAGGTTTGTTGTCCGTTCTCCGTCTCAGGCGGCGCTCTGGAAGATTCCGGGGGGCTCGCAGGGATTCGGCACCACTTGATCCCGCCGATCCTGGAGGTCCTGGTTGCGTTCGATCCGCTCTCGCTCCCGGTCCTGTTGCCACGTGTCGTCGTCGTCCATGTCCCGGTCGTCGAAGGGCGAGCTGCTGTTCTGGATCTCGGGGCACGGGACCGGGTCCTGTGCGGCCACCGCCGTTCCCGCCCGATCGTCACCGTAGCCACCGAAGAGCACCGCGCCTGCGGCAAGGAATCCGAACATCCAGGTGATCGCGAGTTTCACTGACTCGTCCTTCCTGCGAGGGAAGGAGGGGTCGACGCGATGTGGGCACAGCGTTCTCCCGGCGACAATGCCGATTGTCGTCGCCCCGCCTTCCGGCAGGCGTTCGTCATGCTCGCGACGTGGCGGTGCCATCGGTCTGTGCGATCGCCCGCTCGCCCACCGGAAGTGGTGGCCGTGGACATGGCGCGCCTCGAATAAACCGTGTCTTTGTGTAACGACGGGGCGGCCGTTGAAATTCCCGGCGACGGGCGATCCCGGTAGGCACGACGTCGATCTCATGCCTGCGAGCGCCCGCGACAGGCGATCCGGACCGAGTTCGCCTCGGGACGGACTTCCGCGCGGGAAGAGATCTTGCCTGTTACGGTCGGTGCGGCGGGGGTCATGTCGACGGTTGCGGATACGCGTACGCCTGTGGGGGGCAAGTTGATCAGTCGGATTGCAATTGCGGCCGTGTGCGCCTGCGCGTTGGTGCTCGGGAGTGCGGACGCCTCCGGCGCGGCACCCGTGGGCGTGACCGTCCTTCCGCCGCCGTCCGGTCAATCCTCGGTGGGAACGACCGTGCTGCATCTCGTCGATGAGTCGCGGCAGGATCCGTTTCAGCCCGATCGCCGGCGGGAGTTGATGGTGTCGGTGTTTTATCCGGCGGCCGACGTCGGCATGCACCCGCGCGCGCACTACGCGTCCACCGAGTTCGTTCCGGGCCTGGAAAAGCGTCTGGGAGTCGAATTTCCAGGCCTTCTGACCAATTCGTATACGGAAACGCCGGCGCTGACCGACTCCGCGCATCCCGTGATTCTGTACTCGCCGGGCGGCGGGGTCTCGCGCCTGCTCGGGACCGGTCAGGCCGAGGATCTGGCCAGTCGAGGCTATGTGGTGGTCACCATCGACCACACCTACGAGGCCCCCGCCGTGGAATTCCCCGGCGGGAGGGTCGCCTCGGCCGCGCCGGTCGCGGGGGGTTACGGGAAGGACATCCGGAACAAGTACATGGCCGCCAGGCTGCTCGACACGCGGTTCGTCCTCGACTCACTCACCCAGTTGGCAGGCGGAGCGAACCCCGACGCCGACCACCGCGAACTGCCTGCCGGTCTCGATCGCGCGATCGACCTGGAGCATGTCGGGATGGTCGGCCACTCCTCTGGTGGGTACACCGCGGTCGAGGCGATGCACGGTGACCGCCGCATCGACGCCGCAGTCGATCTCGACGGTCAGATCGGTGTCGACGAGCAGTTCGGACGCGCCGTCACCGAGGGGGTGGACCGTCCCGTGCTGGTCATGACGAGCCAGCAGATCGAAGAGGTCGGGGACGCCAGGCCGTCGCTCGACGCGCTCTGGCAACACGCCACAGGCTGGAAACGGCAAGTGACGATGCGGGATTCAGCGCACTACGACTTCACCGACATGTCCGTGCTGGTGCCTGCGGCCGTACAGCCTGCCGCCGCGCGCTACATCGGGCCCATCGCAGCCCAGCGCTCGACGGTCCTCGTCCGCACGTACGTCGCGGCCATGTTCGACAAGTTCCTGCGGAACCGGTCGGGCACGGTGCTCGACCAGCCGCCAGCAGATCCGGAGATCGCCGTGCTTCGCTGATTCGCCGCGAATGTTGGTATTCCAGTTCGGGCCTACAGCTTCGACGAGCGCAGCTCGTGGCCCTTCGACGTCTTGCAGCGTCCGGTCTCGAGGTCCCACTGCCAGCCGTGCAGGTTACAGGTGAGGTTGGTGCCCTCGACGACGCCGAACTTGGACAGGTCCGCCTTGAGGTGCGGGCAACGTCGCTGGATCTCGTAGCCGCCGACCTCGATCGAGGCGGAGTCGTCGTGCGCCTCGGAGAACCAGCCGTCGGCGTACGCGATCCGCTCGTCCGTCAGGCACTTGAAGAAGGTGTAGAGGAACTCGTTGTAGCCGCCGACCCGCCACGCCTGGAACCGGGTGGACAGGAAGATGGTGTTCACCCAGTCGGGCTCGTCGTCGCGCAGGACCGTGCGCACCAGCTCGGGCGCGATGCGGAAGCCGTACCGGTACTTGCCCTCGCCCTCGATCGGCTCGCGCACGGTGCGGTTCGGGAAGTCGAGGACGACCGTCTCCTCGCCCATCACCAGGCCGACCGGGTAGCCGATGCCGTCGCAGATCAGATCGGACTGGGCCATGATCGGCTCGAACTTCGCCCGCAGCGGTCCGAGCAGCGGCTCGCCCTCGGCCGGCGCCCACGACGCCTTCTCCGCCGCGAGGACCGGCGCCATCCGCTGCGCCATGTCCTCGATGTAGGCGGCCTTGTCGCTGAAGATCTTGTCGACCTCGGCGTCCGGGATCGGATGCGACAGGGCGGCCTCGGACCCGTGGATGTCCACCGTCGAGCCCGGGATCATCAGCAGGCCACCGTCGTTGCCGTGGATGCGCATCTGCTCCAGGAACACGATCTGGTCCGGGAAGATGTTGCCCTCGTCGCCGCGATCGTCGTTGAGGTAGCGCAGCTCCTCGTCCAGGAACACCGGGGGACCGGCCGACGGCACCACCCAGGTGGCCCCGACCTGCTCGATGTAGCTGCGGCAGCGGTCCATGCCGCGCTGGCGCTTCTGCTTGCCGAAGTTGGCCTTGGTGCGGGTCGGGATGTCGTAGACCATCGGGTACCAGATCGCGCCCGAGTACTGCAGCAGGTGGATGTCGATCTTGCCGAACTGCTCGTGCAGCACGTCCATGTCGACCGGGCGCGCGTCGTTCATGTTGAAGCAGGTGGTCTCGCCGTCGGCGACGACGAGGCCGGAGTCGCCGATCGGGCCGTCCGCGGGGGCGCGCAGCGCGATGATCATGACGTCCAGGTCACCCTTGGGACCGGTCACGGTGTGCTTGACCGAGTCCTGGGTCTCGAAGAACTTGGTGAAGCCCAGCTTCTCCAGCTCGCGCTTGAGGTCCGGCACCGGGTAATCCGGCAGCAGCACCGTCGCGTCCTTGTTGACGTGCTTGCTGAGCGTCTCCGGGTCGAAGTGGTCCTTGTGCAGGTGCGAGACGTAGAGGTAGTCGCAGTTGCCGAGGGCGTCCCAGTCGAGCCCGGTGTTGTCCGGGAACGGGAACCACGATGCGAAGTAGGCGGGGTTCACCCAGGGGTCGCACAGGATCGATCCGGCCTTGGTCTGGATGTGGAATCCGGCGTGTCCGACGCTGGTGACCTGCACTGGTAGTCCTCCTGGGGGTTTACGACGGCTCCAGGGTAGGCGGCCGAGAGGCTGCGCGGCACCTCGCGTGGCGTCGGCCACTCCGGAAAGGGACCAAGGTCCTTCCGTCGGCGATCGCGCGCGGCGCGTCCGTACGGTGGATGCGGTGAATGCCCGGAACAGTTCTCGCCACCCGGTCCGTCACCCGCGAGCGGCGGATCGACCATCGGGACGACACCGTGCACGGCAGCAACGACGTGGCGGGCGGGCCCGGCTGTTGTCGGCCTCGCTGTCCGCGATGGTGCTCGGTGGTGTCGGCCTCGGTTGGGCGGCGCAGTCCCACCTGACCTCGGGGCTGCAGGTCTCGGACGCGCTCGACGCGCTCGCGGGGGACGGCCCGAAATCCCGGCATGGCGACGCGAACATCCTGTTGATCGGGTTGGACAGCCGCAAGGCGATGGACGGCAGCGACCTGCCCGCACAGTTCGTCACCGACGAGCTGCACGCGGGGGACAGTGGCGTCGGCGGCTACAACACGAACACCCTGATCCTGCTGCACGTCCCCGGCGACGGCAGCCGGGCGACGGCCGCCGCGATCCCGCGCGACGACTACGTGAGCGTCCCCGGGTACGGGATGCGCAAGATCAAGGAGGCCTACGGCCTCGCCAAGGCCGACGAGGACAGTCGGCTCGCCGAGGCGGGTGTCGACGACGCCGAGCGGGAACGGCAGGCGCGCGACGCGGGTCGCCGCTCGACGCTCGCGACGGTGCAGAACCTGCTGCAGGTGCCCATCGACCACTTCGCCGAGGTGAACATGCTCGGCTTCTACCACCTGGCGCAGGCGGTCGGTCCCGTCAAGGTCTGCCTGAACAATGCCGTGCAGGACGACTTCTCCGGGGCCCACTTCAAGGCCGGTGTGCAGTCACTCGACCCGGCGCAGGCGCTGGCGTTCGTGCGCCAGCGGCACGGTCTCGACAACGGGGACCTGGACCGCACGCACCGCCAGCAGGCGTTCATCGCCGGGGTGATCGCCAACCTCAAGAGCAGCGGCGTGATCGGCAACATCGGCAAGATGCAGGCGCTGGTCGACGTGGTCAAGAAGGACATCGTCATCGATTCCGGGATGGACCCGGTGTCCTTCGCCTCGCAGGCCGACAATCTGACCTCCGGCAACCTGGACTTCTTCACGCTGCCGATCGAGGAATACGCCACGATCGACGGGCAGTCCGTGAACCGGGTCGACCCGGACCGGCTGCGGGCGGAGATCGCGGCACTGTTCGGCGGCGGCCGGTCCGCGGTCGTGCAGGGCGGCAGGCAGGCGCCGGGTCTCCCGGACCGTGACGAGCCCGCGCGGGGCGCGGCGCCGGATGCGGGCCTGCGCGCCTTCGCGGGCGACGTGCCCACCTCGGGGCCGCAGGGCGGGGCCGTGCGGGCGGACGACGGCATCCCCTGCGTCGACTGACCGACCGGGCGTGGGGAGTTCGCCCCGCTCTCGTCGTGGTGGGCCGGATCACGGCAGTCGGGCTACGCTGGCCGACGTGGAACCCGTCTACAGAACGATCATCGGCGTCGCCCGCGTGGTGTTCGCCGCCGAGGGATTGAAGTTCACCGTCAAGGGTGACGAGCACATCCCGGCCACGGGTGGGGCGGTGATCGCCGTCAACCACACCGGGTACATGGACTTCACCTACGCCGGGTTGCCGGTGCGCACCGTGAAGCGCTACATCCGGTTCATGGCGAAGAAGGAGGTCTTCGACAACAAGATCTCCGGGCCGATCATGCGTGCGCTCCGGCACATCCCGGTCGACCGCGCCGCAGGCGCCGAGTCCTACCGGGCGGCGGTCGACGACCTGCGCGGCGGGGAACTGGTCGGCGTGTACCCGGAGGCGACGATCAGTCGCAGCTTCGAGCTCAAGGAGTTCAAGTCCGGCGCCGCGCGGATGGCCATCGAGGCCGGCGTGCCGATCATCCCGATCGTGATCTGGGGCGCTCAGCGGGTCTGGACCAAGGGTCACCCGAAGCGGTTGGGGCGCACCAACACTCCGATCTCCATCGCGGTCGGCGAGCCGATCCAGCCCTTCGAACCGGCCAGTGAGCTCACCACGAAACTGCACGCGACGATGGAGTCGATGCTGCACGAGCTGCAACAGGGCTACGAGCACCCGGCGGGCGCCTACTGGGTGCCCGCGCGCCTCGGCGGCGGCGCCCCCACGCTCGAGGAGGCCAACCGGATGGATGCCGAAGAGGCCGAGGCGAAGGCGGCACGTCGGGCGCAGCGATGAGGCGTCGGCTGCTGCGCGTCGCGGGTGCGGTCGTCGCCGTTCCTGTCGTGCTGCTGCTGGGTTCGATGGCCTGGGTGGCGGTCGCCTCGGCCGGGCACGTGTACGACCCGGAGGACGCCCCTGAGGCCCCGGTGGTGATCGTGCTCGGCGCCAAGGTCAAGGATGGCAAGCCGATGTCCTTCCTCGCCGGTCGCCTCGACGTCGGCGCGCAGATGGTGCGCGAGGGCAAGGCCCGCGCGGTACTGGTCTCCGGCGACGCGAACGGCACATCCGGGGACGAGATCGCCGCGATGACCGACTATCTGGTGGCCAAGGGCATCGATCGGACGCTGATCGTCGGCGACGGCTACGGCCTGGACACCTACGACACCTGTGCCCGCGCCGCGACGACCTTCGGCGTGCGCAAGGCCCTCATCGTCAGCCAGGGGAATCACGTCGCCAGGGCGGTGGCGCTGTGCCGGGATGCCGGTATCGATGCCGACGGCGTCAAGGGCGACTGCGACTGCCGCTTCATCACCGTGGCCAGGAACACCGTCCGCGAGTGGCTGGCCAGCCCGAAGGCGGTCGCGGACATGCTCAGCAGCCGGAACCCGAAGGTCGTCTCGGATCCCGACGACTCGCTCGAGCGGGCACTGGCCGGCTGACCGCGCCGGGCCCAGACGACGAGAGGCCGGCTCCCCGATGGGGAGCCGGCCTCCGTTGTCAGGTCAGGATCCGAAGATGGACCCGATCGAGCCGAAGTCGACGGAGCCGGCGCCCGGGTCGACCGGGTCAGGGCCGCCCGGGTCGACAGGCCCGCCCGCGCCGACCGTGATGGTCGCGAGGGCCTGGCCGCCCGCGTTCACCGGCACGTCGTTGGCGGGCCGGGTGCCGTCCTTCGGGGTGCAGAAGGTCGGAGCGTTCTGGTTCGAGCCGAGCGCGAACGCCCGCGCAAGGAAGGTGTCGTAGTTCTTCTCGCTGTTGTAGTTCGCGGCGTCGCCCGAGACGCGCACCGTGGGGGTGACCACGCCCTCGGCGACGGCCTTGACGGTGACCTCGACGGCGGGCAGCTGGAACTTGGTGGAACCGTCGGCGGTCGGGTTGCCGTCCATGTCGGTCTTCGTCTTCTCCACCGCGATGCCGCCCGGGGTGTTCAGGCTGGACTTCGGGCCGTTGCCGACGGTCTCGTTGTCACCGGACAGCCGCAGGATAGTGCCCGCCGCATCGGGCTCGCCCGCGTCGTTGACGCGGATGACCGAGGGCGCGACGCCGGTCAGGCCCTTGCCGGTGCCCGCAACGACCGTCGCGCCGACGAACTCGGTGTTCGCCGGGAGCTCCCAGTCGATCTTGAGGCGCTGGATGTCGGTGGTGGTGGCGATGGACTCCTTGTCGGGCAGGGAGCTCACCGTCGGCTGCAGGCGGTAGCTGAACTGCTCGCCGACCTTCACGGCGGCCGGGGCGTCGATCGTCATGCCCAGCGGCTGCGACATGTGCTGGGTGAGGATCGCCCTCGCCTGGCAGGCGCCCTTGAACTCGATCGAGGTGGGCGCGGCGGACGCGGGCGACGCCAGCAGCAGGCTGCCTGCAGCCATTGCCGCGGCAGCGACCAAAGGGACCGCACCCCGGCGAACGTGCGTGAAGGACATGTAGTGCTCCTTACTGAGTCAATAGTTAGTTGCACAGAAGTAAAGAGATTCTGTGACCTGGACCATAGAGGAGAACTTGTTCGCGTAGGTACCGAATCGTTGAAACCGCAATCGGCCCAGCGTGGTGAGGGGTATCGGCGCCGTCGAGCCGCTTTCGATGGAACGCGTTGCACCTGATCGACCCGGTCTCGTCCGCGTGACCGCCGCGGTCTGTGCGGTCGGTGGTTCCGGCATGATGGGTTCGGTGCAGGACAACCGACACACCAAACCCCTGCTGATCGCGAGCGACGTCGACGGCACCCTGATCGACGACGACGAGAAGGTCAGCCCCCGGACCAGGGCCGTCGTCCAGGCGGCAGTGGCCGACGGGACGCCCTTCGTGCTGTCCACCGGGCGCCCGCCGCGGTGGATCGCGCCGGTGGTCGACGAACTCGGGTTCGCGCCGCTCGCCGTTTGTGCGAACGGCGCGGTGGTCTACGACAGCAACGCGGACAGGGTGCTCAGTGCCGTCACGCTGTCCACCGGCGAGCTGGGCTGGCTGGCCGATCTGGCGATGGCCGCCCTGCCCGGCTGCGGCCTCGCCGCGGAGCGGGTCGGGGCCAGCGCGCACGACGCGGCCACCCCGCAGTTCGTCAGCTCACCGGGTTACGAGCACGCCTGGCTGAACCCGGACAACACCGAGATGTCCGGGGACGAGGTGCTGGCCCATCCCGCGGTGAAGCTGCTGATCCGGCTGCCAGGCACCCGCAGCGCCGCGATGGCCGCCGCCCTGGCCCCGCTGATCGGCGACCGCGCGGACCTGACCTATTCGACCGACAACGGCCTGATCGAGGTCTCCGCCCCCGGGATCACCAAGGCATCCGGGCTCACGGTGGTCGCCGAGCAGCTGGGCATCCCGGTGTCCGGCATCGTGGCGTTCGGTGACATGCCCAACGACGTGCCGATGCTCACCCTGGCCCGGCACGGGGTGGCCATGGAGAACGCGCACCTCGACGCGATCACGGCGGCCGACGAGGTGACGACCTCGAACTCGGCGGACGGCGTGGCGCGCGTCCTCGAGCGCTGGTGGGGCTAGCGGCAGGCCGCTGAGCGAAGCGTGCGGGTGGTGCCGGCAACCAGGTGCTCGAAAACCTCCGTGGCGTCGCGTCTTTCGCTCAGCAGCGGTGCGCCCTGGCCGGACCACAGCGCGAGCAGTTCGGCGTCGCCGCTGTGCGCGGCCGCGGCCTTGATGGGGGCGGTGAGCCACAGCTGCTGCGGGTACGGCGGGAGGTCGGCGTTGGCGTGCTCGTCGAGGAACTCGTTGCGGATGCCACGTGCGAGCCGCCCGGAGAACGCCGTGGTCAGTGCGGTGTACCTGGCCCGGGGAGAGCGGAGCATCTGCTTGTGCGCCTCAGGGGCGCCGGACTGGTCGGTGGCCAGGAACGCGGTTCCGACCTGAACGGCGTCGGCACCCAGCATCAGCGCGGAGGCGATGCCGCGTCCGTCCGCGATACCGCCGGCCGCGATCACCGGGATGTCGAGGGCGGCGGACAGCTGGGCGGTGAGCGGACCGGTGGCGATGGAGTCTTCGGCGGGCCGCAGGAACGCCGGTCGATGCCCGCCCGCCTCGTAGCCGGAGGCGACGACGGCATTGACGCCCGCGTCGCGCAGCGCCAATCCCTCGTCGAGATGTGTTGCCGCGCCCAGGGTTCGGATACCGCGGCGGCGGCACTCGGCGAGGATGTCAGGCTCTGGGATCCCGAAGACGAAGCTGAACACCGCCGGCCGCCGCTCGAGGAGGACCTCGACCTGGGCCTCGAAGTCGGGCGGGGCGGGCGCCCGGTAGGCGGGGGCATCGATCCGGGCGCGGCGGAACCACGGTGCCAGCGCGTCGCTCTGGCGGGCGTGCGTCCGCGGGTCGAGGGTTCTCGGCTCGCCGGGCAGCGGCACCCACAGGTTCACCGCGAAGGGGCGGTCGGTCGCGGCGCTCAGCTGGGCGAGGGTGGCGTCGAGTTCGCTGGGGTGGAGGTGGTGGGCGCCGAACGAGCCGAGTCCGCCCGCGTCGGAGACGGCGGCGGTGAGCTCGACGCGCGAGATCCCGCCTCCGAACGGGCCCTGCACGATCGGGTAGGTGACCCCGAAGTCCCTGGTGAAGTGCGTGTCTGTCCAGTCGGCCATGGCGATGACGCTCCTTGTCCGGCCGAGTCGGATTCGGCCCGAGTCCGAAACTAGACGACCGGTCAACTAAACGTCAATCGGTCATAGTTGTCCGGTTGTATGGTGGCCGGGTGGGACGAACAAGCGACGCCCGTGAACGCATGCTCGACGCTGCCTGCGGGCTGATCCGAGACCGTGGATACGCGGGGGTCGGCGTCGCCGAGGTGTGCGCCGTGGCCGACGTGCGCAAGGGCAGCTTCTATCACTACTTCGAGTCCAAGCAGGTCCTCACCCGCGAGGTGATCCAGGAACACTGGCAGACCCAGCGCGCCAGATGGGTGGCGGTGCTCTCCGGCGGGGGGCCTCCCATGGAGCGTCTCGAGGCGCTCTTCGCGATGCAGGTCCAGGACCTGCGCGCCGAGCAGGCGGACGGGGCGATCAACGGCTGCCTGTTCGCCAACCTCTCACTCGAGCTGTCGACGCAGGACGCGACCATCCGGGCGGACCTGGAGTCGATCTTCGACGAGCAGGCCGCCCTGGTGGCGGCGGTGCTCGACGATGCCGTCGTGGACGGCAGCCTCACCCCGGACGGTTCGAGCGGCGAGCTGGCGGCGGCCATGCTCGCCCAGCTCGAGGGGGCCGTGTTGTTCGCGAAGCTGCGGAACGACGCGGCCGCGCTCGACGGGTTGTGGGGGCAGCTGGTCCGGCTGATGCGCTGAGAGGTGCCGGCGCCCGGGCGATCTCATTCGAGGTAGCGCAACACGGCGAGCACCCGCCGGTGGTGGCCGTCCGACGGCGGCAGGTCCAGCTTGGTGAAGATGTTGCCGATGTGTTTTTCCACGGCTCGCTCGGTCACCTGCAACGAGGCGGCAAGGGCGGCGTTGGACAACCCCTGCGCCATCAGCCCGAGTACTTCGCGCTCGCGGGGGGTGAGGGCATCGAGGGCCTTGGCCTTGCGACTCGAGCCGATCAGCTGGGTCACCACCTCCGGGTCGAGCGCGGTTCCGCCCGCCGCCACCCGCTGCAGCGCGTCAACGAACTCGCCGACGTCCGCGACCCGGTCCTTGAGCAGGTAGCCGACGCCGGCGGCCCTTCCTGCGAGAAGCTCAGCGGCATAACGTGTCTCCACCCATTGTGAGAACACCAGCACCCCGACGTCGGGGAACCTGCGGCGCAGGGCCACCGCCTCGACCAGGCCCTCATCGGTGAAAGTCGGCGGCATCCGGATGTCGACCACCGCGACATCCGGCAGGTGTTCGGCGACGGCCGGCCCCAGCGAGGTCGCGTCACCCACGATGGCGACGACCTCGTGGCCGCGTTCGATCAGCAACTGCGCCAGTCCATCCCGGAGGATGGCGTTGTCCTCGGCGATCACGATCCGCATCAGTGTGTCCCGTCGACCGGCAGCGAAAGGGTCACCACGGTCGGGCCCCCGGCCGGGCTGTCCACGTGCAGTGATCCGTCCACGGTACCGGCCCTGGCCGCCAGCCCGGCGAGCCCGCTGCCTGCACCGACCACCGCCCCACCGATGCCGTTGTCCCGCACCGACACCGACAGCCCATCACGGTCGGACGTCGCGGACACCCAGGCGCGGGTCGCCCCGGAATGCCTCGCGACGTTGGTGAGCAGTTCGGCGACGGAGAAGTAAGCGATCGTCTCGGTGCCGGGAGTCGGCCGCGGATCCACCGACACCGCCAGGTCGACCGGCACGGCGCTGCGGGCGGCCAGCGTCTGCAGTGCGGGCGCAAGGCCCAGGTCGAGGGCGGGCGGATGGATGCCGCGCACCACCTCCCGCAGCTCGGTCAGGGCGTCCTTCGCCGCGGTGTGTGCGCTGTGCACCAGGTCGGAGGGATCCTCGCCCGCGGCGATGCGGTCCTCCGCGCGGCCGAGGGTCATCGCCATCGCGACCAGCCGGGCCTGGGTGCCGTCGTGCAGGTCGCGTTCCACCCGGCGCAACCTCGTGGCCGAGTCCTCGACCGCCTCGGTGCGGGTGCGTTCGAGTTCCTCGACGCGGGCATCGCGAGGTGAGGGCCCGAGCAGGGCTCGGATCAGCACCCGGTCCAGCGCGGCGAGGCCGCGGATCGGCCATGGCGCCAGGAACAGACCGACGATGCCGGTCGCGGACAGCAGCAGCATCTGCGCCCAGGTGTCGAGGTACACGTCGCCGAACTGGAGAAGCGAATGCCGGGCGACGCCGTTCGAGTCGTAGTTCACGGGGTCGATCAGCCACCACAGCAGCGGCGAGATCGTAAGGCCAAGTGAGACAACCGCGAACAGCAGCGCGCCCCACACGGCTGCGACCGCGAGCAGGGTCTTGATCAGCATGAACGCGATCGCGCGCCATCCCGTTCGGTCGATGAGCCCGGACCAGATGAACCCGAGCACGCCCGGCCGAGGGGAGAACGAAGGCGGGTCCTCCACCGGCGAGCGGAGCATCCACGCAGAGAGGGAACGATAGGCGTGGCCGAATCCCCTGGCCCCCACGATCATCGCGGCCAACAGGGGGATGCCGATCAGGGTGATCACGAGGACGCCCCCGAACACGGTGCCGAGGAAGAGAAACGTGATGCCTGCGAGTGCCAGCACGGCGGTCACCGCCAGGTATCCGGTCTCCCGCCAGGTCTGCGCGGCGATCGGGGCGCGGAGGAACTCGAGGAGCGCCGGTGCGCGGGGCGTGGTCGTTGTCATGGGAACCATGTTTCCCGATGCCCGAGGAGCGTTCGAGGGTGTTGCCAGGCGACTCGGGGGTGTGGCCAGCCACACCATGGGCGCGCGGCCGCGGATACGGATCGGCCCCGCATCGGGGAAACCGATGCGGGGCCGATGTTCTCGTTCGATGCCTGCGGCTCAGCCTGCGGGGGCCGGCGCCGGTTCGGCGGCTGCGGGCGGAGCGGGAGGCGCCACCGGGGCGGGTGCCGCCTCGGCGACGGGCGCGGCGGCGGGGGTCGCGGCCGCACCCTCCTGGTAGGCCTTCGCGTAGGCGTCGTTGTAGGTCTTGAGGATCGTGGTGACGATGCCGGTGACCTCGTTGAAGATCAGCGAGCCGCCCTCGAAGTCGGTGCGCTTGCCGTCCGGCACCGTGTACTCGTCGCTGGTCGGCAGGCCGAGCGAACCGGCGTCGAGGCCGGCGGTCTGCCAGGTCTCGAAGATCTTGCCGAGCACCGTCCACACCCCACCGTTCGGGGAGGTGGCGATGGCGCCGTTGGTGAACTTCACGACCTTGTTGCCGCCCTTGACGGGGATCTCGCCGGACAGCGAGTTCCCGAGGCGCCCGGTGTCGCCGCCCTCCGCGATCCACTTCTGTGCGATGGGGGAGGGGTCGGTCAGCCGGAGCAGCTCGCCGACCAGTGCGCCGAGGGCGCCGGCCGTCGAACCGGTGCCCGCCGCGGCGGCGTCCGGGGCGGGCACCGGGGTCGCGTTGTCGGTGGGCGGGTTGTTCGGTGCTGCGGCGAGCACGCCGGACGATGAACCGCCGCCGAGGTTCGCCGCCGCGATGTCGCGGATCTGGCCGAGCTTGGCATAGCCGGCGTCGCCGGGGCAGCTGGTGTTGCCCACGTCGCGGTGCGCGAAGATGATCGGCAGGTCAACGGCCTCGCCCTGGGCGTACGGCGTGAATTCGGTGCCCTCGGAGTACATCGTGGTGCGGCCCTTGGGATCCAGGCCCGCCTTGGCGAGTCGCCAGCCGAGGAACTTGCCGACCGCGTTGACGGTCTCCTGCGGCGGGGTCACCGTGGAGAAGTCGCCCATCATCGCGATGCCCATGGTGTTCTCGTTGAACCCGCCCGCGTGTGCGCCCTGGACGTTGCGGTCGAGACCGCCTGCGCGGCCCTCGAAGATCTGGCCGTACCTGTCGACCAGCACGTTGTAGCCGACGTCGCACCAGCCGAGCGTGGAGGCGTGGTACGCGTAGATCGCGCGGACGATCTCGACGGACTCCGACTTGGAGTAGTCGTTGCTACCCGCGGTGTGGTGCACCGTCGCACCGCCGAGGGAGTCGTCGTACACCGGCTCCTGGCAGCGGATGGACTCGTCGGCCCCCCACTGCGCACGGGTGATCACCTTCGGGCCGGACGAACTGCCGAGGGGAGTCGCGATGTCGCCGAGGGTGCTGTCCGATGCCGAGGTGCCGGGCTCGATGAGCACGGCCGTGACCGCCTCGGCGAGCTGCTGCACGGAGTTCGTCTGCGGCGCGGCGGCCGGTTGCGGCGCCGGTGCCTGCTGAGGTGCCTCGGGTTGCGGCGCGGGTTCCTGGCCGCGCAGCGGGGTCGACAGCGCGGCGGGCGCGAAGCCCATCGGCAGCTGCGCGGGATCGGCAGGGGCCAGCTGATTCGGCAGCGCCGGGGCAGGGACACCGGGCGCCGGAGCGTCGGCGGTTCCCGACGCTGGCAGCGCCGCTGCGGCCTTCTCGACGTTGGTGACCAGAACCTGGACGGCCTTGGTGGCGCCGACGAACACCGGTTCGGTGCCCGTCTTGCCCCCCGTGGTCTTGTCGTTCTTGCGGGAGTCGATCTTCTCGGTGGTGAACCAGGGTCCCCACGAGCCGTCGGCCAGCTGGGCGCGAACCTTGGCGGCGGCGGCGCCGAGCTCCGAGGTCAGCGCGATCATGCTGAACGGGGTGTCGCGGGTGATCTCCTTGACCGCGGTACCGAACTGCTCCTCGGGAGCCGGTGCAGGCGCGGGAGCCGGTGCCGGCGCGGGAGCCGGTGCGCCGCCTGCGATGTCGCCGGGCGCGGGCGCGGTCAGCTGCGGGATCTGGATCGACGGCGGCAGCGAGATCCCGGGGGGCAGCGGCAGGTTCTGCGGCAGCGGGATCTCGGTGGGGAGGTTGGCCGGGATCGGGATCTTCTTCAGGTCGGAGAGCCGGAGGTCGGGCAGGTCGAGACCGGTGATGTCCTTGAGCGGGATCACGATGTCGGGGACCTGCGCGAGGACCACCTCGGCGATCTGCGTCGGGACAGCCGACGGCGCGGAGGTGGTGGTGGTACGGACGCCGGTGGCGCTGGTGACGCCCCAGACCGCGAGCGGGCTCGCGATCGCCAAGGCGGCAACCGTGCCGAGAACGATTGACGGCTTTGGTCGGCGGTACGGCAAGGGGACTCCCTCAGTTGTGGTTCGCGGGTGTCGGTGTCAGCAACTGGTGATACAGGTGTGACGGTTGTTGCCATCGCTAGTCACTCTTGCCACACTAGTCACAAACTTTCCAACGCTCAACCTTAACTTGAGGCTTTCGAGATCGGCACGTACGCGCCACCGCGCGTCATTCCGAATGTCGCGCGCTGACGATCAACTCCGTCGATGAGGAGATCAGGGTATGGCGAGGACCCGTAAGAAGAAATTCGTCGTGGGACGACCGATGCGGGGCGGCTGGACGCCGTTCGCGATGCGGGCCGCGATCCTGGGGCTGGCGCCCGCACTCCTGGTCGGCGGCACCATCGGCGTGGTGGTCGCGACCAGGTCGTCGGGCCCCGATGTCGCCGAGGCGGTCGCCGCCGACGCCCCGTACACCCTGACCGGCTACGGCCACGGTCACGGCCGGGGGATGGGGCAGTGGGGCGCGTACGGCTACGCCAAGCAGGGCTGGACCGCCGAACGCATCCTCGGCTACTACTACGGCGGGACCACACTGGAGGCGTTGGGGGACAAGGCGATCGGTGTCCGGCTCATGGGCCTGGACGGCAAGGGTCTCGACGTGTTCTCGGATTCGCCGATGGGGGTGGCGGGCCGGACCGTGGCGCCGGGGGAGGCCGCGCACCTGACCGCGGCGCCCGGCGGCGGCGCGACCGTCGTCGTCACCAGGGGCTGCGACGGTGAGGTGGTGTGGCAGGACTCCACCACCCACCCCTGGGTCGACCCCGTCGACCTCGGCCCCGACCGGCCGGCGAACGAACACCTGAAACTGTGCGGTGGCGGCGCGCCGTTCCGCGGCTCGCTCGGCGTCGCGCTCGAGGGCGACGCACCGCGGGTCGTCAACCACGTCGGCATGGAGGACTATCTGCTCGGCGTCGTGCCCGCGGAGTCGAGGGCCGAGTGGGCGGACACCGGCGGCGCCGAGGCGCTGCGCGCGCAGGCCGTCGCGGCCCGGTCCTACGCGGCGGCCGAGAGTCGGTACGCCTACGCCGAGACCTGCGACACGCAGGACTGCCAGGTGTACGGCGGCTCCTCCAAGGAGAATCCCAAGACCACCGAAGCCGTCCGCTCGACAACCGGCAAGGTGCTGATGAAGGAGGGCAAGCCGGTCTCGGCGGAATTCTCCGCGTCGACCGGCGGGTACAGCGCGGGCGGCGCGTTCGGGGCGGTCGAGGACCTCGGGGACAGCGAATCCCCCAACCACAAGTGGACGCAGACCGTGACCGCGGGTGAGATCGCCCATGCCTTCGGGGTCGGCGAGCTGCACTCGATCGAGGTCACCTCGCGCAACAACCTCGGCGCCGACGGCGGGCGGGTCACCGGGATGAGGGTGGCAGGCTCGACCGGCACCAAGGAGGTGACCGGCGACGAGGCGCGCACCAAGCTGGGGCTGAAGTCCGACTGGTTCACCATCACCGAGGGCGTCGGTCCAGCGGCGCCGCCGCCTGCCTCCGCGCTGGCTGCGCCTGGCGTCGACAACGCCGACCCGACCGGGAAGGTGGAGCCGACCGACATCGAGCGCAAGTATGCGGAGCTCGGTGGGCATCTGGGCGTGCTCGGCGCGCCGGTCGGTCCGGAGTTGGCGATGCCCGACGAGGCAGGCCGGTTCCGGATGTACACGCACGGCGCCATCGTCTGGACCAAGACCACCGGTGCGCAGGTGCTCGACGCCAGCGTCCTGACGGCCAAGCTGCCAGGGCTGGGGAGCTGACCCCACGTCGCCGGATCCGGATGAGTTCTGCCCTTGATGCGGGCGGAACTCATCCGGATCTTGTGTCGCTGTCGACGATGAGTTTCGGCTCGCTCCCGGGTCACAACATGTGAGAGTGGAAATCCACGACCCGGGAGGCAACGATGCAGATCAACCCCTCACTCTGGTTCGACGATCAGGCCGAGGACGCCGCGAAGTACTACGTGTCGATCTTCAAGAATTCGAAGATCCTGACGGTCTCGCGCTACCCGGCGGGAGCGCCTGGCCCGGAGGGCAGCGTGATGACCGTGGACTTCGAGCTGAACGGGCAGCAGTTCAACGCGATCAACGGCGGCCCGCAGTTCACCTTCACCGAGGCGATCTCCCTGCTCGTCAACTGTGATTCGCAGGAGGAGGTCGACGAGTACTGGGACAAGCTCACCTCGGACGGCGGGCAGGAGGTGCAGTGCGGCTGGCTCAAGGACAAGTACGGACTGTCCTGGCAGATCGTGCCCCCTGGATTCGAGGAGATGATGGTCGCCGGTGACCCCGAGAAGGCGCAGCGTGCCATGCAGGCGATGCTGCAGATGAAGAAGCTGGACGTGAACGAGCTGCGGCGGGCGTACGAGGGCGGATGAACTCCGCTTGACCTCAAGATGGGTTGAGGTCACAGACTGTCGGCATGACGCACACGACAGAACTCGACGACGGCACCCTGGCCCGGCTTCCCATCGGCCAGTGGACCGATGCGGCGCACACCGAGGTCATCTCCTTCATCCGTCGTTGGTTGGCCGCCCGTGGCCTCACCCAGCCGCAGTACTGGATCATTCGCAATCTGCACCAGGATGACCTGGCCTCGGCGGCAGAGGCCGAGTCCGGTCTGACACCTGCCGAACTCACCGCCCGCATGAGCTCCTATCTGCTGCCGCAGGACGAGCCGGAGTCCGACGCCGCCGATCTCGTCGAGCGCGGACTGCTCACCCGGGATGCCGCGGGTCGGCTGCGGCTGGCCGAGCCGGGTCGGCGGGCGCATGCCCTGGTCAAGGAGCAGTTGCCGGGCGTGCGCCGAGAAATCCATGCGGGTATCGACGACGCCGACTACGTCACCACGGTGAAGGTGCTCCGCCGAATGATCCTGAACGTGGGCGGGGAAGAGGCGTTGGCGCGGTATCCGGTCTGACGACCAGTGATTGACAAAGTTGCTCATGTGTCTCACGCTCGACACATGACAACGACTATGTCCGGCCAGGCCGCCTACGTTCCGCGTTCCGCAGAGTCCTGGCGCGACCCCTGGGGCATGTATGCCGCGCTGCGCGAGCACGACCCGGTCCACCACGTGGTGCCCGAGGAGTCGCCCGCCGACGACTACTGGGTGCTGACCCGGCACGCCGACGTGTACGCGGCCGCCCGCGACCACGAGACGTTCTCCTCCGCGGACGGCCTGACCACGAGCTACGGCGAGCTCGACAAGATCGGGCTCAGGGACAACCCGCCCCTGGTGATGCTCGATCCGCCGACGCACACCGAGTTCCGCCGCCTCGTCGCCCGCGGGTTCACCCCGCGTCAGGTCGAGGCCGTGGAGCCGGCGGTCCGTGAGTTCGTCGTCGAGCGCATCGAGGGGTTGCGCGCGGCGGGCGGCGGCGACATCGTCACCGAGTTGTTCAAGCCACTGCCGAGCATGGTGGTGGCGCACTACCTGGGCGTTCCCGAGGAGGACCGCGGGCAGTTCGACGGCTGGACCGAGGCGATCGTCGCCGCCAACGCCAACGGTGACCCGCTCGAGGCGGCGACCGCGGTCGGAGACCTGATGGGCTACTTCGGCGGGCTGATCGAACGGCGCAAGGCCGACGTCGCCGCGGGCAAGGAAGCCGACGACACCATCTCGCACCTCGTCGCCGCCGGCATCGCCGCCGACGGGGACTTCGCGGGCGTGCTGTCCATCCTCGGCTTCGCGTTCACGATGGTCACCGGGGGCAACGACACCACGACCGGCATGCTCGGCGGCTCCTCCGCGCTGCTCACCCAGCACCGCGACCAGCGCGCGCTGCTGCTGGAGGATCGGTCCCGCATCCCCGACGCCGTGGACGAGCTGCTCCGCCTCACCTCGCCGGTCCAGGGGCTGGCCCGCACGACCACCCGCGACGTCACGATCGAGGGCGTCACCATCCCCGCAGGCCGCAAGACACTGCTGGTCTACGGGTCCGCGAACCGCGATCCGAGGGCGTACGGCGCGAACTCCGAGGAGCTCGACGTGCTGCGGGCGCCCCGCCAGATCATGACCTTCAGTCACGGCAGCCACCACTGCCTCGGCGCCGCGGCCGCGCGCATGCAGGCCCGCGTCGCGCTCGAGGAACTGCTGGCCCGCTGCCCCGACTTCGAGGTCGACGTCGACGGCATCGAGTACGCGGCCGGTAACTACGTCCGGCGGCCGACGCACGTACCGTTCCGGCCATGAGTTCCGGAACCTGGCTGCGCGACGAACGCACCGATCTCGCGGCGGAGCGCATCCTCGATGCGGCCGCGGAGCTGTTCGTCGAGCGTGGCGTCGCGACGACCGGGATGGCCGAGGTCGCCAAGGCCGCCGGGTGCTCGCGTGCGACCCTCTACCGCTACTTCGAGAACCGTCGCGCGCTGCACCTGGCGTTCGTGCACCGGGAGGCGCGGCGGCTCGGCGAGCGGGTGACCGGCCTGGTGGCCGGCATCGAGGATCCCCGCGAGCGGATCACCGCGGCCATCCTCGCCTCGGTGCGCGAGGTGCGGGCGACGCCGACGCTGGCCGCCTGGTTCGGGCTCGGCGACGCGGGCATCGCCTCCGAGCTGGCGGGCACCTCGGAGGTGATCGAGGTGCTCGGCGCGAGCTTCCTCGCCGACGCGTGGGGCGGCGACGACCGCGAGATCTCCAGTCGGGCAAGGTGGCTGGTGCGGGTCATCGTCTCGCTGCTCACCGTCCCCGGCGCCGATGACGCCGACGAGCGGGCGATGATCGAGCAGTTCGTCATCCCGGTGCTGATGGCGCCGGCGCACCGGGTCTGACCGGGCTCAGATCTGCACGGTGTCCACGATCTGCCCGATGCCGTAGGTGACGATCATCGCCAGCGCGCCGCCAAGCACCACCCGCAGCACTGCCTTCCCGCGTGGTGACCCGCCGAGCCGGGCGCTGACGCTGCCGGTCAGCGCGAGCGCGACCAGCACCGCGACGAACGTGATCGGCACGCGCGAGGTGGCGGGCGGGACGAGGATCGCGATCAGCGGCAGCAGGGCGCCGAGGGTGAAGGAGATGGCCGAGGAGATCGCCGCCTGCCACGGATTGGTCAGCTCGTCGGGGTCGATGCCCAGCTCGGCGTCGGCGTGCGCGGCGAACGCGTCGTGCGCGGTCAGCTCCTCCGCCACGGTGCGGGCGGTCGCGGGGGTCAGGCCCTTCGCCTCGTACAGGGACGCGAGCTCGTCGAGTTCGGCGTCGGGCAGCTCGGCGAGCTCGCGGCGTTCCTTGGCCAGCAGTGACCGCTCGGAGTCACGCTGGGTGCTGACCGAGACGTACTCGCCGAGCGCCATGGACACCGCGCCCGCAGCCAACCCGGCGATGCCAGCGGTGAGGATCGGGCCGCGGGCGGTGCTCGCCGCGGCGACGCCCACGACAAGACCGGCGGTGGAGACGATGCCGTCGTTGGCGCCGAGGACGCCCGCGCGCAGCCAGTTCAGCTTGGCGGAGAACCCCTGGGCGTGCGGCTCCGACGGATGCGGTGTCGGGAGCTGATCCGGATCGGAACTCATACGCGGAACGCTATCGGCATCAAGATGACTCGGCCAGCAATGCAAGGCTCGCCGAAGTCGCGCCGCCGTATCCTCGGCGCGTGAGCGTCGAACCGGAACCGTGGTCGGATGCCGGGGCCGTCCACGCCGACCTGCTGGCAGCGAAGGCGCTGCTGTACGACCCGTGTGGGCTCGCCTGCTCGGCGCCGGTTCCCGAGCTCGAGGGTGCCGCCTACGGCGCGTACGAGCTCACTGTCGACGGCCGTCCGATCCGCTTTCGGGTCGCCAAGACGACACCGAAGAAGGCCGGCCAGTTCGTCACCCTGTGGACGAGGTCGGCGCAGGGCCCCATCGCGCCCTTCGACGTCGACGACGCGGTCGAGTTGTTCGTCGTCAGCGCCCGCGACGGTGATCGCTTCGGGCAGTTCGTCTTCCCGAAGCGGGTCCTCGCCGATCGGGGCGTGCTGTCGCGAGACGGTGCGGGCGGGAAGCGGGCGATCCGCGTGTACCCACCGTGGGCGGCGACCACCAGCCGACAGGCCCGCGGCACGCAGGCTTGGCAGCTGGACCATTTCCTGCCGATCGCGGGCGCGGCCACCCTCGACACCGCCCGCGCACTGGCGCTCTATCGGGTTCAGAGGTCGCGCGGGTAGGCGCCAGTGCCGAGGGTCGGCTCAGTCGTGGAGAGTGACGCCGGGTAGTGGGCGGCCGGTGGCGTCGAACAACGCTGCTCCACAATCGCAGCTCTCGTCGGCCAGGGTCTCGGTCGCAGGCAGTTCCCAGACCAGCATCTGTGAGCAGCCCGGGCAGTTCAGGCTGACCAGGGTCTCCTCGGGTTCCGAGCCCCAGGCCCGCACCGGGAGGCCCTCGTGCATCAATCCGGTCAGCTCACCCTCACCGTTCAGCGCGACCAGGACCTCGTAGGTGTCGGTGCCGTTGTCCCACACCGCGAGCGTGCAGCCGAGATCTGCCAGCACAGCGGACAGGTGATCGAGCTGGCGAACCGGGAAATCACCGCGGCGCAGCGTCGGGTCGGCCTCGGCCGCCCGGTAGACGACGTCGGTGTCGACGTCCGTCGGCTCTGCCCCGAAGGCCCGCACCCGACCGGCCACGAACGCCGCCAGCAGGCCCGGCTGCTCCTCGCCGGTCCAGTCCATCCCGAACATCACGCTCTCGACCCGGACCCCACTGGCCCGTTCGCCGGTGGTCAGGACCAGCTCTTCCAGCTCCGTCACGGCGATCACGCTATCAACTGCCGGGCGCGCCTTGACATTGACGCAGCGTCAACATTCATCCTTGTCTTGTCGGATCGCACCGACACGACGAGAGGAACCCCGGATGGCGGGCGAATGGTCGATCCAGGACCTGGCCAAGGCGGCCGGGACCACCAGTCGCACGCTGCGTCACTACGGCGAGCGGGGGCTGCTGGAACCGAGCCGGATCGGCGCCAACGGATACCGGTACTACGACCAGGACGCCCTCGTGCGGCTGCAGCGGATCCTGCTGCTGCGCGAACTCGGCCTCGGCCTCCCGGCCATCGCCGAGGTCCTCGGCGGCGAGCGGGACACCGCGGCCGCGCTGCGCACCCATCTCGCCCTGCTCGAACAGGAGCTCGGCCGGGTGCGACGGCAGATCGAGTCGGTGCGGACGACATTGCAGAAGACGGAAGGAGGTGAACAACTGATGGCAGAGGAAGTTTTCGACGGCTTCGACCACACCCGGCACAAGGACGAGGTGATCGAACGCTGGGGCGAGCAGGCCTACGAGTCCGGCGACCGCTGGTGGCGCGGCCAGACCGGCGAGCAGCGCCGGGCCTGGCAGGCGGCACTGGCACAGCTCAACGCCGACTGGATCGACGCCACGGAGTCGGCCTCGGCGCCCGACGGTGAGCGGGCACAGGAGCTGGCCCGTCGCCACGTCGAGTGGCTCGGCGGCATCCCCGGCACGCCAGGGCACGGCGCCGCTCCGGTCAAGGAGTACATCCTGGGTCTGGGTGAGATGTACGTCGCGGACGAGCGCTTCGCCGCCAACTACGGCGGAACGCGGGGCGCGGCCTTCGTCCGGGACGCGTTGACGGTGTATGCCCAGCGCAACCTGTAGGTGGCGACGGCGTGAACTCCGGCTGCAGACGGAGTTCACCCCGGCGAGGTGGCCGCCGGATCGTCTGTGACCTACCACCCGGCAGCCCCGGGTTGGCCGGGACCTCCACGCCAGGTCCGATACCCTGGTTGCCCGTGACCTCTGTAACCCAAGGCCCCGCCACCTCTGGCCAGTACGACCTGATCATCGTCGGTTCGGGTTTCTTCGGACTGACCATCGCCGAGCGTGCGGCGACCGAGCTGGGTAAGCGGGTCCTCGTGCTGGACCGTCGCCACCACCTCGGCGGCAACGCCTACTCGGAGGCCGAGCCGGAGACCGGCATCGAGGTGCACATGTACGGGGCGCACCTGTTCCACACCTCGAACAAGCGGGTCTGGGACTACGTCACCCGGTTCACCGAGTTCACCGGCTACCAGCACCGCGTCTTCGCGATGCACAAGGGGCAGTCCTACCAGTTCCCGATGGGCCTTGGCCTGGTGTCGCAGTTCTTCGGCAGGTACTTCACCCCCGATGAAGCCCGGGCGCTCATCGCCGAGCAGTCCGCCGAGATCGACAGCAAGGACGCGACCAACCTCGAGGAGAAGGCGATCTCCCTGATCGGGCGCCCGCTGTACGAGGCGTTCGTCCGGGACTACACCGCCAAGCAGTGGCAGACGGACCCGAAGAACCTGCCCGCAGGCAACATCACCCGGCTGCCGGTCCGCTACACCTTCGACAACCGCTACTTCAACGACGCCTACGAGGGCCTGCCGGTCGACGGCTACACCGCGTGGCTCGAGAACATGGCCAAGGACGAGAAGATCGAGGTCCGGCTGAACACCGACTGGTTCGACGTGCGGGACGAGCTGCGCGAGCAGTCCCCGTCGGCTCCCGTTGTCTATACCGGTCCGCTGGATCGCTACTTCGACTACTCCGAGGGCGAACTGGGCTGGCGCACCCTCGATTTCGAGACCGAGGTGCTGCCGACCGGTGACTTCCAGGGCACCCCGGTCATGAACTACAACGATGCGGACGTGCCGTTCACCCGCATCCACGAGTTCCGGCACTTCCACCCCGAGCGCGAGTACCCGGCGGACAAGACCGTCATCATGCGCGAGTTCTCCCGCTTCGCGGAGAGCGAGGACGAGCCGTACTACCCGATCAACACCCCCGAGGACCGCGAGAAGCTCGAGGCCTACCGGGCGCGGGCCAAGGCGGAGACCGCGCAGAACAAGGTGTTGTTCGGCGGGCGCCTCGGCACCTACCAGTACCTGGACATGCACATGGCCATCGCGAGCGCGCTCAGCATGTTCGACAACACCCTGCGGCCGCACCTGGAGTCCGGTGCGCCGCTCGGCAACGGGAACGACGCATGAGCCCCCGGCACCTGATGGAGCAGGACACGCTCTTCAGCGAGGACGTCGAACCGCTCGGCAAGGCGTTGCTGCAGCGGGTCATCCTGCCCCGGCCGGGCGAGCCCCTCGACGTGCGCACCCTCTACCTGGAGGAGGCGGCCACCAACGCCAGGCGCGCACACGCGACCTCGCGGACCTCGCTGTCGATCGGCGCCGAGTCCGAGGCCTCGTTCTGCACCTACTTCAACGCCTTCCCGGCCAGCTACTGGCGCCGCTGGTCGATCCTGACCTCCGTCGTACTGCGCCTGGAGCTGTCCGGTCACGGCCGGGTCGATGTGTACCGCTCGAAGGCCGACTCCTCCCGAATCCACGTGGAGGGCAGGGAGTTCCAGGACGGCGACGTCGCGCTTGAGTTCGAGGTGGAGCTGGCCCCGTTCGAGGACGGCGGCTGGATCTGGTTCGACATCACCTCCGACACCGAGGTGGTGCTCGAGAGCGCAGGCTGGTACGCCCCGATCGAGGCGCCAGGCGTGGCGAGCGTCGCGGTCGGCATCCCGACCTTCAACCGGCCGACGGACTGTGTGAAGGCGCTCACCGCCCTCGGCTCCGATCCGCTGGTGATGGACGTGGTCAAGGCCGTCATCATCCCGGACCAGGGCACCCGCAAGGTCCGCGACGAGCCGGGCTTCACCGAGGCCGCCGCGGCGCTCGGCGACCGGCTCGCGATGCACGACCAGGCGAACCTCGGCGGCTCCGGCGGCTACAGCCGGATCATGTACGAGGCGCTCAAGACCACCGACTGCCAGCAGATCCTGTTCATGGACGACGACATCGAGATCGAGCCGGACTCGATCCTGCGCGCGCTGGCGCTGTCCCGCTTCGCCAAGTCCCCGACCCTGGTCGGCGGCCAGATGCTGAACCTGCAGGAGCGCAGCCACCTGCACTCGATGGGCGAGGTGGTCAACCGCGGCATCTTCATGTGGTCGGCCGCCCCGAACGTCGAGTACGACCACGACTTCTCGCAGTACCCGCTCAAGGACCGGGAGAACTCGAAGCTGCTGCACCGCCGCATCGACGTCGACTTCAACGGCTGGTGGATGTGCATGATCCCGCGTCAGGTCGCGGAGGAGATCGGCCAGCCGCTGCCGCTGTTCATCAAGTGGGACGACGTCGAGTACGGCCTGCGGGCCCGTGAGGCCGGCTACCCGACGGTGACGATGCCGGGCGCGGCCATCTGGCACATGGCCTGGTCCGACAAGGACGACGCCATCGACTGGCAGGCGTACTTCCACCTGCGCAACCGCCTGGTGGTGGCCGCGCTGCACATGCCGGGCAACGGCAGGGGCCTCGTCGTCAACACGGTCAAGGCCACCCTCAAGCACCTGCTCTGCCTCGAGTACTCCACAGTCGCGATCCAGAACAAGGCCATCGCCGACTTCCTGCAGGGACCGGAGCACATCTTCGAACTGCTGCCCACCGCGCTCGGCGACGTCCGGGCGATGCGGGAGGACTTCCCGGACGCCGTCGTGCTGCCGTCGTCCACCTCGCTGCCGCTGCCCTCTGGCGCGGAGGTCGGGGCGGTCGGCGAGCCGACCAACCCGCTCGCGAAGCTCGTCCGCCTCGGCAAGGGCCTGGTGCACAACGTCCGGCCCGCGCACGAGCAGCACCACGAGCGACCGCAGCTCAACGTGCCAACCCTCGACGCCCGCTGGTTCCTGCTCTCCCAGGTGGACGGCGTCACCGTCACCACCGCGGACGGCCGCGGCGTGGTCTACCGCAAGCGGGACCCGCGTCAGGCCTGGGGCCTGCTGAAGGAGGCCATGCGGCTGCGCCGCGAGCTGGCCACCCGGTTCCCCGAGCTCAAGCGCGTCTACGCCGACGCGGTTCCGTCGTTGACCAGCAAGGAGAGGTGGGAGAGTGTCTTTCATTACCCGGCGTAGGCCAGAGGGTGCCCTGCTCGACGGCACCGGGACCACCGAGTCCGCCGCCGAGGTGAAGATCCTGGGCACCATCCAGTCCACCATCGGCGCACAGCCGGGCGTCATCGCCGCGGCCCGCGGCATGTCGCACTTCGGTGAGCACGCGCTCGGCTGGGTCGCGATCGCGGGCGTCGGCGCCGCGCTCGACCGGCCCCGCCGCCGTCAGTGGGCAGGCGTCGCGGTCGGCGCGGTCGGCGCGCACGCGGCCTCCATCGTCATCAAGCGGGTGGTCCGGCGTCCCCGGCCGAACGACCCGAGCGTGGCCGTCAACGTGTCGACGCCGAGCAAGCTCAGCTTCCCGTCGTCCCACGCCACGTCCACGACGGCCGCCGCGGTCCTCCTCGGCCGGCTGACCGGGCTACCCTTGCCCGCGGTGCTGGTGCCCCCGATGCTGCTCTCGCGGCTCGTGCTGGGTGTCCACTACCCGACTGATGTGCTTGCCGGATCCGCCTTGGGCGCAGCCTCGGCCGCAGTGGTGCTGCGTGCCGAACGGAAGTTTGGAGAGAAATGAGCGAGCACCCGACCGAGGTCGCCGGTCCGCCGAAGTCGCTGCCTGCCGGGATCGTCAAGGCACTGCGCCCGCGCCAGTGGGTGAAGAACGTCCTGGTGCTGGCCGCGCCGCTCGCCGCAGGCTCGGTGACCGAGGTCGACGTGCTGCTGCCGGTGGCGCTGGCCTTCGTCGTGTTCTGCATGGCCGCGTCCGGCATCTACCTGGTCAACGACGCGATGGACGTCGAGGCCGACCGGGCGCACCCGACCAAGCGCTTCCGTCCGATCGCCGCGGGCGTGCTGCCGGTCAACATGGCCTACGGAATGGCCGTCGTCCTGCTCGGCGGTTCGATCCTGCTGTCGTTCGCCGCGAACTGGCAGCTCGCCGTCGTGATGGCGGTGTACATCGGCATCCAGCTCGCCTACTGCTTCGGCCTCAAGCACCAGGCCGTCCTCGACATCTGCATCGTCTCGTCCGGCTTCCTGCTGCGGGCGATCGCCGGTGGCGTGGCCGCCGAGATCCCGCTGTCGCAGTGGTTCCTGCTGATCATGGCGTTCGGTTCGCTGTTCATGGCGGCGGGCAAGCGCTACGCGGAACTGCAGCTCGCCGAGCGCACCGGGGCGAAGATCCGCAAGTCGCTCGAGTACTACACCGCCACCTACCTGCGGTTCGTCTGGACGCTCTCGGCGACCGCGGTGGTGATCTGCTACGGACTGTGGGCCTTCGAGCGGGATCAGGTCAACAACACCAACTGGTTTGCGATCTCGATGGTCCCGTTCACGATCGCGATCCTGCGGTACGCGGTCGATGTCGACGGTGGCGAGGCGGGGGAGCCGGAAGAGATCGCGCTCGGCGATCGAGTGCTCCAATTCCTCGCGATTGCCTGGATTGGAGCGGTGGGTGTCGCTGTCTATATCGTCTGACAGGCCCCGCGTGGAGAACACCGACACCACCGAGCGGGCCGGCTCCGCCATGCGGTTGCCCGCATGGCTGCCCCGCTCGGTGTTCCTCGGTGGGATCGCGCTGACCGCAGCCCTTTTCGTCTGGGGTGGCTGGGAGCGCCGCTGGATCGCCGATGACGGGCTCATCGTGCTGCGCACGGTCCGCAACCTGCTCGCCGGCAACGGTCCGGTGTTCAACGCGGGGGAGCGGGTCGAGGCCAACACCAGCACCATCTGGACCTACCTTGTGTACGCGTTCAGCTGGCTGACGCAGGCCCGCCTCGAGTACGTGGTGCTCGGCATCGCGCTCGTCCTCTCCGGTGGCGCCATCGTGCTGGGCATGCTCGGAACGGGTGCCCTCTGGCGCGGCCTGGGCCGCCGGTCGGCCGCGACGCTGCTGCTGCCCGCGGGCGCGCTGGCCTACATCGCGGTGCCGCCCGCCCGCGACTATGCGACCTCCGGGCTGGAGTCCTGCCTGGTCATCTTCTGGATCGCCCTGCTGTGGCTGCTGCTGGTGCGCTGGAGTCTGCGCCCGCCGACCACCGCCTCGGTGCTGATCCTCGCCTTCGTCGCGGGCCTCGGACCGCTGGTCCGGCCCGAGATGGTCATCCTCGCCGGCCTCGCCCTGCTGATGATCTTCCTGGCGCCCGGCACCTGGCGGCTGCGCGCGTCGATCGTCGCGGTCGCGGGTGCGGTCCCGGTCGGCTACCAGATCTGGCGGATGGGCTACTACGGCCTGCCCTATCCCAACACGGCGGTCGCCAAGGACGCGGGCGGCGCCAAGTGGGGCCAGGGCTTCACCTATCTGTGGAACCTCGTCGGGCCCTACTGGCTGTGGCTGCCGCTGCTCGTGCTGGCCGTCGCGGTCCTGGTGACCCGGCCCTGGTCGGGTGCGGGTGCCGCCTCCGGCACCGAGGGCGGCTCCGCCGTCGCGCGGTTGCAGTCGCGGCTGCGCACCCCCGGCGCAGTGGTCGCGGTCATCCTGGTCACCGGGCTGCTGCTGATGATCTACTCGCTGCGGGTCGGCGGCGACTTCATGCACGGCCGGGTGCTGCTGCCCGTGCTGTTCTGCTTCATGCTCCCCATCGCCGTGCTGCCGGTCCGTATCCCGGCCCGCGAGGACTGGGGCCGGACCCGATCCACCGCGCTGTTCGCGGTCGGTGCAGGCGCCTGGCTGGTCACCGTGATCTGGGCGATCTCGGTGTCGAACTCGTCGGGCATGCCGAACGGCACCGTGGTCGGCAAGTCCGGGATCGTCGACGAGCGGAACTTCTACGCCCTCAACACCGGTCACGCGCATCCGATCCGGGCCGAGGACTACCTGGACTACCCGCGCATGCGCGCGATGGTCGAGGCGATCGCCAACACCCCGGACGGCGGACTGCTGCTGCCCGCCGCGGCCTTCACCTACTGGGACGTGGTGCCGCCGCCCGAGCCGATCCCCGAGGGTGGCGCCGGGCACACGGTCTACTTCCTCAACCTGGGCATGACGAGCATGAACGTCGGCCTCGACGTGAAGGTGATCGACCAGATGGGCCTGGCCTACCCGTTGGCCGCGCACACCAAGCGGCTCGACGACGGCCGGATCGGCCACGACAAGGCCCTCTACCCGGACTGGGTGGTGGCCGACACCGGCATGGTCGACATCCATCCGTGGCTGCCCTGGTACATGGACGAGGACTGGGTGGCCGACGCCAAGGTCGCGCTCACCTGCCCCGAGACCCAGGAGGTGCTGGCCTCGAGTCGGGGCGAGCTCACCCGTCCGCTTTTCATCCGCAATATCAAGCGCGCCTTCGACTACGCCAAGTACCGTTTCGACCGGGTTCCGGCGTACGAGATCCAGCGGTGCAACCTGGTGCCGCCTCCGCCGGTGGAACCCAGGTGAGCGGGTGCCGGGCAGGCCTTGCTTCCTTGGTCGTGCGAACTTGTCTCATTCGTGTAACGATGGCCCGTAACGGGCCGATATAGATGTCATGTGTGCCTCGGGGACACAGTCGAGGCACCGTTTGTCAGTGCTCGTTGTGTGACATACGCTCCACCGAGCGCAGTGTGATCTTGATCAGTTCCACTGTCGCTGCCACATGTGTGGGGGCGGCAGAGCATGGCTTCCCGCCGGATCGTCGGGCCGCTTCGGCGGGCACCGCAGAGAAGAAAGAGAGCAGTATTCATGCGTATTGGCAGACCGGGGTTTTCTGAGCGCCTCAAGCAGCGCGCCCTCGGCCTCACAGCAGCCGCGCTCGTCTTGCCGATGGCCGCTGGTATTGCCGGCACCGCCGTCGCAGGCGCCGCCCCGGTCGCGCACCGCGCGCCCGCGGGAGGTTTCGAAGAGGTCTTCGTGCCCTCTGCGATGGGCCCGATCAAGGTCCAGATCCAGTGGGCGGCCCGTGGTGGCAACGCCGCGCTGTACCTGCTGGACGGGCTGCGTGCGCGCAACGACCGCAACGCATGGACCTTCGAGACGAACGCGCTCGACCAGTTCCGCAACGACAACGTCACCCTGGTGATGCCCGTCGGTGGCGAGTCCAGCTTCTACACCGACTGGATGTCGCCCTCGAACTTCAACGGGCAGAAGGGCACCTACAAGTGGGAGACCTTCCTCACCAAGGAGCTGCCTGCCTACCTCGAGACCCGTGGCGTCTCGCGTAGCAACAACGGCGTGCTCGGCCTGTCGATGGGTGGCTCCGCCGCCCTGACCCTGGCCGCGCACCACCGCGACCAGTTCAAGTTCGCCGGCTCGCTGTCGGGCTACCTGAACATCTCCGCGCCGGGCATGCGTGAGGCGATCCGCGTCGCGATGCTCGATGCCGGCCGCTACAACGTGGACGCCATGTGGGGCCCGCCGTGGAACAAGCAGTGGCTGCGTAACGACCCGTTCGTGTTCGCCCCGCAGCTCAAGGGCCTGTCGATGTACGTCTCGGCGGCCAGCGGCCTGCCGGGTGCGCATGACAACCCGCGCGCGCCGATCGACTACTTCAACACGGCGAACGGCATGGCGCTCGAGGCGCTCTCCCTCGCCAACACCCGCGCGTTCCAGGTCCGCCTCGGCACCCTCGGTATCCCGGCCACCTACAGCTTCCCGGCCAGGGGCACCCACGCGTGGAAGTACTGGGAGAACGAGCTCTGGAATGCGCGGCCGCAGATCCTGTCCGCGCTCAACGCCTGATCGACCGGCTTCCAGGTCGCGGCGTAAACCGATGATGCCGCCCCTCGTGCCGATCAGGCAGCGTGGGGCGGCATCGCCGTTTTCGGGTCCGGACCAGCGCCGCGACCAAGGGGTCCTTACCCCGCAGAAGTAACAATTGCACCACCCGTCACAGCGCGTCACCCCCTGGCGCCGGCTCCCTGCGTGTAAAAAGAGCACGAGTGTAGGTGTCGTTCGAACGACATCGGCAAGGGCCGGGGGGACGGTCGAGGTCCGGATCTTCCGGGCCGACGCCACAGCACTGGGGCCAAACAGCAGAAGGAGTGTCACGGTCAGATGCGAACAGCACTGAGGAATCCGGGAACGCGTCCCGGGGGGAAGGCGTCCGCACCAGGCGCCCGCGGCAGGGTCTTGCGACTGCTCGCGGCCGCGCTCGTGCTGCCGACAGCGGCTGGCCTGACCACCGCGACCGCGACCGCATTCGCGTCGCCCGAGGCCTCCGAGACCACGACCACCACCACCACGACCACGACGACGACGCCGAAGGCGACCACGACGGCGAAGGTGCCCGCGGCCGAGACCCTCGCGCCCGTCACGACGACTAAGGATGTCGTCGCCACGACCACCGAGGCGCCCGCGCGGACCACGGTGGAGCAGACCACGACGGTCGCGCAGACCACCACGCCCGAGG
>NZ_BCXA01000015.1 GCF_001894865.1 Rhodococcus maanshanensis NBRC 100610
CCCGCCGCGGCCCCGAGGGCGCCGCAGGCCGCGCCGTCCGCCGCGCGCGCCGTCGCGCCGGTGCTGGCGCCGCCCGGCGTCTCCAAGGTCGAGTGGATCACCGATCGGCGCGTGGCCCTGTGGGTCGACTCCGCCGCGATGGGTGCCCCGTTCCAGGTTCAGGTCCTGCTGGCCAAGGACTGGAACTCGCGTCCCGACGCATCGTTCCCCGCGCTGTACATGCTCGATGGTCTGCGCGCGCGCGACGACGAGAGCGGCTGGACGATCGAGACCGACGCCGCGAACTTCTACGCGGACAAGAACGTCAACGTGATCCTGCCGGTCGGCGGCGAGTCGAGCTTCTACGCCGACTGGCTCGCGCCGGACAACGGCAAGTTCTACAAGCTGGAGACCTTCCTGACGAAGGAGCTCCCGCCGGTCCTCGAGAACGGGCTGCGGACCACCACCACGCGCGGCATCATCGGCCTGTCCATGGGCGGCACCTCGGCGATGTTCCTCACCGAGCGGAACCCCGGCTTCTTCAAGTTTGCCGGCTCGTTCTCCGGCTACCTGAGCACCACCTCGCTCGGCATGCCGCAGGCGCTGCAGTACGCGATGACCGACGCGGGCGGCTACAACGTCTCGAAGATGTGGGGCCCGCCCGGCAGCCCGGCATGGGCGGCGCACGACCCGTACACCAACGCCGAGAAGCTCAGGGGCGTCAGCCTGTACGTCTCCAGCGGCAGCGGCATGACCGGTCCCTACGACCAGCCGTCCGGGATCCCCGGCGTCTCCACCAACTACGCGGGCATGGGTCTGGAGATCCTGTCCCGGCTCAGCTCGCAGAGCTTTGCCACCAAGCTGAACAAGCTCGGCATTCCCGCGCAGGTCAACTACCGCCCGTCCGGCACGCATTCCTGGCCGTACTGGCAGTTCGAGATGCACCAGGCCTGGCCGCAGGTGGCCAACGCCCTCGGCGTCGACGCCAGCGCTCCGAACTGCGGCACCGGCGGTTCCATCGCCGCGGTCGCGAACGCGAACCCGTGGCTCAGTGGCTGTGTCACCGGTGAATACGATGTCGCGGGTGGCAAGGCGCAGGACTTCCGCAACGGCCGGATCTTCTGGTCGCCCGGCACCGGCGCGCACGTGCTGACCGGCATGATCGGCGGCTCGTACCAGGCCAACGGCGGTCCCGCCGGGCCGCTCGGACTGCCGACCACGGACGAGAACGGCACCCCGGACGGGCGCGGACGCTACAACCACTTCGAGCGCGGCTCCATCTACTGGACCCCGCAGACCGGAGCGCACGCGGTCCGCGGCGCGATCAGGGACGAGTGGTCACGTCAGGGTTGGGAGCGCGGTCCGCTCGGCTACCCGATCCTCGACGAGGTGAAGGCGCCGGGCAAGGACGGCGCGATCCAGGGCTTCGAGATCGGCGCGATGTATCACAGCCCGCCGAACGGGACCCACGCCGTCCAGGGCCTGATCATGAAGAAGTACGGCGAACTGGGCTGGGAGGGTGGCTGGCTCGGCTTCCCGAGGACCAGCGAGGTCCCGGTCAAGGACAACGGCCGCTTCAACGAGTTCGAGAACGGCAACATCTACTGGAGTCCCCTGAGCGGGGCCTGGTCGGTGCGCAACGGCCCGATCTTCGACGCGTGGAAGAGCCAGAACTACGAGAACGGCAGGCTGGGCTTCCCGGTTGGTGACCAGCGCGACATCGCGGGTGGGATCCAGCAGGACTTCCAGGGCGGAAACATCACGGTCCGCAACGGTAAAGCGGAGATCCACAACCGTTAGCCCCCTTCGCACACGGGCCGGTGGCCGGGTGAACCCGGCGACCGGCCCGTTCGCGTCGGTAGCCTGTTCAACGACACCCGCGTGGCCGTCGGCACGTCGCCCGCCGGGTGGGCCGCACCCGCAGATCACGAATCCGAGGACTGAACTCAATGCTTGTTTCCACTCGTAACTCCCTCGCCAGGGCGCTCACGGTCGGCGCGCTCGTGGCGGTCACCGGCGGCCTGCTCGCGGGTTGTGGCAGCGACGACTCGACGGCCAGCAGCACGCCAACCCTGACCACCGGTTCCAAGTCCGCGCCCGCACCCGAGACCTCGATCGAGGTGCCCCCGTACACCACCCCTGCCGTCGCGGCGACCGCGCCCCCGGAGACGCCCGAGGCGGTCCCGAGCGGCTTCCCCGGCCCCACGGAGGCCCCCGCGATCGACGATCGCGGCAAGGCCTACCTGGAGGCGCTGAAGAAGGGCGGCATCGCCGTCGCCGACAACGGTGACATCGCGATCGTGACCGCGAACTACATCTGTGGCGCCAAGGTCAGCGGCGCGAACAGCGAAGAGGTCACCGCCTATGTCACCGGCATGGCGGGTGCGGAGGCCAGCATCACCGGCGCGACGATGACGCCGGAGCAGGCCGCCGAGGCAGCCAAGGTGTACATCGACGCCGCCAACGCCCACTACTGCAAGTAGTCGCGGATGAATGCCGCCGGACGTAAGGGCCGCAAGTCGGGGCGCGGTGTGCTGCGCCTGCTCATCGTGCTCATCGTGGTGCTGCTCCTCGCGCTCGTCGCGTTGGTGGCCTGGTACCTGCTGGCCGGGCGGGTACCCGCGCCGCCGCCGGGCCCGGGCCCGGAGCCGGAGCGGCCGAGCGCCCAGCCGGCGAGCTGCCCGGACGTCCAGGTGGTCTCCATCCCTGGCACCTGGGAGTCGAGTGCGATCGACGATCCCTTCAACCCGGGCGCGAACCCGGCGTCGTTGATGCTCAACATCAGCAGGCCGCTGCAGGCGCAGTTCGGCGGCCAGCGCGCGGAGGTGTACACCGTCCCCTACGTGGCGCAGTTCTCGAACCCGGTGGCGCTGCCGCCGGACGGTCAGATGTCGTACAACAAGAGTCGCGGCGAGGGCACAGCCCGGGCCAGCGAGGCCATGTCGGCCATGCACGCGAACTGCCCGCTCACGACCTTTGTGCTGATGGGCTTCTCGCAGGGTGCGGTCATCGCAGGCGACCTCGCCTCGGCGATCGGCGCGGGCACCGGGCCGGTGCCCGCGGACCTGGTGCTCGGCGTCGGGTTGATCGCGGACGGCAGGCGTGAGCCGGGCACGGCGCAGATCGTCGGCGCGCCGGTGGCCGGTGTCGGCGCGGAGCTGTCGCTCGGCGGGCTGAAGGTGCCGGGAATGACGATGACAGGTCCCCGGCCGGGTGGTTTCGGGACGCTCGGCGATCGGGTGGTCGACATCTGCGCGCCGTCGGACGGCATCTGCGACGCGCCTGCGAACGCGTTCAACCCGGTGAACTTCCTCGGGAGCCTCGCGCGGATCGGCGAATACATCAACAACCCGGTCCATGCCATGTACAACTCGTTCGTGGTGGACCAAAACGGCACCACGGCAACACAGTGGATGACAAACTGGGCCGCCGAGAAGGTGAGGTCCGCACCGACACCCGCTCACGAATAGTGGGAACGGTGTGATGCCGATAGAGTGGCCCACCGGCCACGTTGCCGTACCGCGCCGTCCAGTACCCCCGTTTTGCCCAGGTTTCAGGAGAAATGATCGATGAGTTCCGCCGACGCACCCGCGCCGCGCAAGTTCCGGTTTGCCGCCGGCGGAGAGGGTAACGCCGAAGAGGGTGGCGCCCGCCGATTCGTCAAGTTGGCCCAGAAGGCCGAGGAACTCGGTTACGACAGCTTCATGATTCCCGACCACCTCGGCAATCAGGTCGGTCCGATCGCCGCGCTCGGCGCACTCGCGGTGGCGACCGACAAGATCCGGATCGGGACCGCGGTGTTGGCCAATGGGTTCCGGCACCCGGCCGTGCTCGCCAAGGACGCGGCGACGATCGACGTGCTGTCCGGCGGACGGCTCGAGCTCGGCATCGGCGCGGGCTGGATGAAGGAAGAGTTCGACAAGGGCGGCATCACGTACGACAGCCCGGGCGTTCGCATCGCCAAGCTCGCGGAGTCCCTCGAGATCCTCGACACGCTGCTGCGCGGCCAGGAGTGCAACTTCCAGGGCGAGTACTACCAGATCAACGGGCTCAAGGGCAGTCCGCGGCCCCGGCAGGGCCCGCGCCCGCCCATCGTGGTCGGCGGTGGTGGCCCGAAGATGCTGGCGCTGGCGGCCAAGTACGCGGACATCATCTCGCTCGCCCCGCCCAGTAACAAGGACGGCAAGATGCTGCTGTCCGGCATCACGATGGAGGCGACCGCCGCGCGGGTCGAGCGCATCCGCGAGGCCGCGGGCGACCGGTTCGACGACATCGAGCTGAACTGGACGATCACCACGATCATGCCGACCGATGATCGGGAGGCCATGGCCGAGATGGCGCTGGCGGCCCTGGACAACGGGTACCCGCCGAACATCGAGGTGGACGTCAAACTCACGGTGGAGCAGATCCTGAACTCCCCGTACCTCGCATTCGGCTCCTACGAGGAGATCGCGGACCAGATCCGCAGCGTGCGGGCGCAGACCTCCATGTCCTACGTGGGGATCTTCCCCACGCAGATGGAGGCATTCGCTCCGGTGATACCCCTGCTCAAGGGTGAATGAGAACGGCGCTGTCTGTAACATGCTGTTGGTTTGGGATGGGGCGCGCGCCGTTACCGATCTGAGACCTGCACGCATTGTCACCACTAGTCACTATTTGCACGATCCCAGGCGGCTGCAGGGGATGGAGCTCACCGGTGTTCGTCGCGTTCACCGGGAGCTTGCCTTGGAGGAGAAGGTATGAAGAACTTCGATGACTACGTCGACGACGCCGGCAACATCAGGCTGATGCCCGGCAGCACGCTCGTCGATCACGTCGAACAGCACACCCGCGAGAACGCGGACGAGCTGGCATACCGCTATATCGACTACTCCCGGGAGCGGGACGGTGAGGTACACGAGCTCACCTGGACCCAGTTCGGCAACCGGCTGCGCGCCGTCGCCGCCCGCCTCCAGCAGGTGACCGAGCCCGGCCAGCGGGTCGCGATCCTGGCGCCCCAGGGCCTGGACTACGTCATCTCCTTCTTCGCCGCCATGCACGCGGGCACCATCGCGGTGCCGCTGTTCGATCCGGACGAGCCCGGCCACGGCGACCGCCTGCACGCGGTCCTCGGCGACTGCAAGCCGTCGGCGATCCTCACGGCGTCCACCTCCGCCGCCGGTGTCCGCCAGCTCTTCCGTTCGCTGCCCGCCGCGGAGCGCCCCCGCATCATCGCGGTCGACGCGATCCCGGACACCGTCGGCGAGACCTGGGTGTACCCCGAGATCGGGCTCGACGACATCGCGTACCTGCAGTACACCTCCGGTTCGACCCGGGTGCCCGCAGGCGTGGAGATCACCCACCGGGCGGTCGGCACCAACGCGCTGCAGATGGTCGACGCGATCGAGCTGACCACCGACTCCCGCGGCGTCACCTGGCTGCCGCTGTTCCACGACATGGGCCTGCTCACGGTGATCCTGCCCGCGCTTGGCGGCAAGTACATCACCATCATGTCGCCGCGCGCGTTCGTGCAGCGCCCGTACCGCTGGATCAAGGAACTGGCCGCGATCACCGACGGCGCGGGCACCTTCGCCGCGGCGCCGAACTTCGCCTTCGAGCACGCCGCGGCCCGCGGGCTGCCGAAGGACGGCGAGACCCTCGACCTGAGCAACGTCATCGGCCTGATCAACGGCAGCGAGCCGGTCACGACCTCGTCGATGCGCAAGTTCAACGACGCGTTCGGGCCGTACGGGCTGCCGAAGACCGCGATCAAGCCGTCGTACGGCATGGCAGAGGCGACGCTGTTCGTCTCGTCCACCAAGCACAGCGACGAGGCCAAGGTCATCTACGTCGACCGCGCCCAGCTCAACGAGGGCCGCATGGTCAAGGTGGACAAGGACGCCGACGGCGCCATCCCGCAGGTCTCCTGCGGCTACGTCTCGCGCAGCCAGTGGGCCGCGATCGTGGACGCCGACACCGGCGCCGAGGTCGAGGACGAGTACGTCGGCGAGATCTGGCTGCACGGCAACAACATGGGCCAGGGCTACTGGGGCCGCCCCGAGGAGACCGAGCAGACCTTCCACAACCGGTTGTCCTCCAAGATCGCCTCCGGCAGCCACGCCGAGGGCGCGCCCGAGGACTCGAACTGGATGCGCACCGGCGACTACGGCGTGTACGTCGACGGCGAGCTGTACATCACCGGCCGCGTCAAGGACCTGGTGATCGTCGACGGCCGCAACCACTACCCGCAGGACCTCGAGGCGACCGCACAGGAGGCGAGCGCCGCGCTGCGCCCCGGCTTCGTCGCGGCGTTCGCGGTGCCCGCGAACCAGCTCCCGAAGGAGGTGTTCGAGGCGGGCACCGGCCTGACCTTCGACGCCGACGACGCCTCCGAGCAGCTCGTCCTGGTCGGCGAGCGCGCACCGGGCGCGGGCAAGGCCGATCCGGCCCCGATTGCCGACGCGGTGCGCGCGGCGATCTCCACCCGGCACGGCGTCACCGCCCGTGACGTGCTGCTGGTGCCTGCCGGGTCCATCCCGCGTACCTCCAGCGGCAAGATCGCCAGGCGCGCCTGCAAGGCCGCATACATCGAGGGGACGCTCCGTGGTGGTTACACGCAGACCGCGTTCCCCGATAGCGTGTAAGACAACCTCTTCTTGACGGGTAGCGTGGTGTGTTGATGGCTGAGACAGAGATGACGGTCGCGCAGCTGCGCGAATGGCTGCGCAACTGGGTTGCCGAGGCGACCGGGCAACCGGTCGATCAGATCTCGGATGACCGTCCGATGGAGGAGTTCGGGCTCTCGTCCCGGGACGCCGTCGCTCTGAGCGGGGAGATCGAGGAACTGGTCGGCATCACGCTGAACGCCACGGTCGTCTACCAGCACCCCACGATCGCTGCGCTGGCGACCCTGATCATCGAGGGCGAGCCGGAGGTCCCCGACGAGCCCGAGGACGCGGCGTACTACGCGATCAAGGACACGTCGCAGTCGCACGACATCGCGATCGTCGGCCTGTCCAGCCGGTTCCCCGGCACCGGTCACACCCCCGACGAGATGTGGCGACTGCTCATCGAGGGCCGCGACGCGGTCACCGAGCTGCCGAAGGGCCGCTGGGCAGAGTTCGCCGCCGACCCGCAGATTGCCGCCGCAATCGAGACGGCCAACACCAAGGGTGGCTACCTCGACGACGTCAAGGGCTTCGACGCCGAGTTCTTCGCGATGTCGCCGCTCGAGGTCCGCAACGTCGACCCGCAGCACCGGTTGGCACTGGAGCTCACCTGGGAGGCGCTCGAGCACGCCCGCATCCCGGCCAGCGAGCTCAAGGGCGAGCAGGTCGGTGTGTTCATCGGCAGCTCGGCCAACGACTACCAGCTGCTCGCGGTCAGCGATCCGGTGCACGCGCACCCCTACGCCCTCACCGGCACCTCGACCGCCATCGTCGCGAACCGGGTGTCCTACTACTTCGACTTCCGCGGCCCCTCAATCGCCATGGACACCGCGTGCTCGTCCTCGCTGGTGGCCGTGCACCAGGCCGTGCGGTCGCTGCGCACCGGTGAGTCCGACCTCGCGCTCGCGGGCGGCGTCAACATGCTCGTCGCGCCCGCAGCGAGTCTCGGCTTCAACGAGATCGGAATGTTCGCCGAGGACGGCAGAATCAAGGCCTTTTCCTCCGACGCGAACGGCATCGTCCGCGCCGAGGGCGGCGGCCTGGTCGTCCTCAAGCGCCTCGAGGACGCCGAGCGCGACGGCGACGACATCCTCGCGGTGATCGCAGGCTCGGCCGTCAACCAGGACGGCCGCTCCAATGGCATTGTCGCCCCGAACCCTGACGCGCAGGCCGCCGTGCTGCGCAGCGCCTACCGCGACGCGGGCATCGCGCCGTCCGGTGTCGACTACATCGAGGCGCACGGCACCGGCACCATCCTCGGCGACCCGATCGAGGCGGACGCCCTCGGCCGGGTGGTCGGCCGCGGCCGCGGGGCCGACAAGCCGGCGCTGCTCGGCAGCGCGAAGACCAACTTCGGGCACCTCGAGGCCGCCGCGGGCGCCGCGGGCCTGATCAAGGTCGTGCTCGCGATGCGGGAGGACAAGCTCCCCCCGTCGCTGAACTACGCGGGCCCGAACCCGTACATCGACTTCGACAAGGCGCACCTGCAGGTGATCCCCGAGGCCACCGACTGGCCGCGGTACACCGGCCGCGCCGTCGCGGGTGTCTCCGGCTTCGGCTTCGGTGGCACCAACGCGCACGTCGTGGTCCGCGAGTACGAGGCGCCTGCGGCGCCCGTGAGCACTTCCGGCCCCGACGAGGACCAGAAGGACACACAGGCAGCGGAGCTGCTCGATGTCGAGACGGAGGCAGCGGGTGTGCTCGCCGACGCCGCCGAGTCGATGGGCGTAGAGCCCGCCGTGGCCGCCGAGCAGGCCGAGACCCAGGCAGAGCCGACGCCGGTGCTGCTCGCGGTCTCCGCCTCGATGCCCTCGCGCCGCCGCCGCGCCGCCGCCGACCTGGCCGACTGGCTGGAGACCGAGGCCGGCAGCACGACCCCGCTCGAGGACGTCGGCCGCACGCTGGCCCGCCGCAACCACGGCCGTTCCCGTGCGGTGGTGCTCGCACGCACCCGCGCCGAGGCCATCACCGGCCTGCGCGCGGTCGCAGCGGGCAAGCCCGGCCAGGGCGTGCTGTCCGCGGACGCGCCCGCCTCCAACGGCCCGGTCTGGGTGTTCTCGGGCTTCGGTTCGCAGCACCGCAAGATGGCCAAGCAGCTGTACCTGAACAACGCCGTGTTCCGGAAGACGGTCGACGAGGTCGACGAGCTGATCGAGTACGAGGCCGGCTACAAGATGGCCGAGAAGTTCCTCGACGACTCGGTCGACTACGACGTCGAGACCGCGCAGGTCGGCATCTTCACCATCCAGATCGGCCTGGCCGCGGTGCTCCGCCACCACGGCGCCGACCTGGAGGCCGCGGTCGGGCACTCGATGGGTGAGGCGGCCGCCGCGTACGTCACCGGTGGGCTCTCGCTCGAGGACGCGGTCCGGGTCATCACCGCCCGCTCCCGGCTGATGGGCGAGGCCGAGTCGACGCTCGAGGGCGACGACATCCGCCTGATGGCGCTGGTGGAGTACAGCGCCGCCGAGATCGAGGGCGTGCTCGGGGACTTCCCGAACCTGGAGGTCTGCGTGTACGCCGCGCCGACCCACACGGTCATCGGTGGCCCGCAGCCCGAGGTGGAGGCCATCGTGGCCCGCGCCGAGGCCGAGGAGAAGCTCGGCCGGGTGCTGCAGACCAAGGGCGCCAGCCACACCTCGCAGGTGGACCCGCTGCTCGGCGAGCTGGCGGCCGAGCTGGCCGGCATCGAGCCGCACAAGCTGACGGCCGGGCTGTACTCCTCGGTCGACAAGGAGACCTTCTACCGGGCCGGGCACGACCCGATCCACCAGGTCGAGTACTGGACCAAGGGCCTGCGGCACAGCGTCTACTTCACCAATGCGGTGCGCCTGGCCGTCGACGCCGGGCACACCACGTTCGTCGAGCTGGCGCCGAACCCGGCGACGCTGATGTCGGTCGCGGCCACCGCGTTCGACGCGGGGCTGCACGACGCTCAGCTGATCCCGACCCTCAAGCGCAAGGAGGACGAGGAGCTGGGCGTGCTCAGTGCCCTCGCCCAGCTCTACGTGCACGGCCACCCGGTGGACCTGCCGTCGCTGTTCACCGGCGGCGGCTACGCGGACCTGCCGCGGACCGCGTTCCTCCGCAAGGATCACTGGCTCGACATCCGCATCTCCTCGGGCGGCAACGCCCGGGTGCCCGGTGCGCACGTCTCGCTGCCCGACGGCAGGCACGTGTGGGAGGTCGAGGCCGCCGCGGTCGCCGACCTGAACGCGCTGGCGACCGAGGCCGCCGCGCAGGTGCTCTCGGATGTCGTGCTGACCGCGGCCGTCGCGCACGGCGAGGTCCCGGCCGCAGGCACGCTGACCACGACGCTGAACCCGCATCCGGGCGGGGCGTCGCTGCAGGTGCACGCCAAGACCGCAGCGGGCTTCGCGCTGCTGCTCGACGCGGTGGTGACCGCGGGCGAACCGCTGCCCGAGCTCGTCGTTGCCGCGCCCGAGCCGCGCTCCAGCTCGCCGATGGAGGAGCTGCCCGAGGTCGTCGAATCCTTCGGCGACAAGTGGGATCCCAACGGCAACCAGACCCTCGAGGACCGGCTGGCGCTGATCGTCGCCGAGTCGATGGGCTATGCGGTCGAGGACCTGCCCGCCGAGATCCCGCTCATCGAGCTGGGCCTGGATTCGCTGATGGCGGTGCGGATCAAGAACCGCGTCGAGTACGAGTTCGACATCCCGCAGCTGCAGCTGCAGGCGGTCCGCGACGCGAGCCTGCGCGAGGTGGAGAAGTACCTGCGCTACGCGATCGACAACCGCGAAGAGGTCGAGGCGCTCGCCGAGAAGCAGCGCGCCGAGAAGGAGGCCGAGGAGGCTTCCGCCGCACTCGATTCGGCCCTCGCCGACGAGACGACCAGCCCGGTCGCGGAGGCCGAGGAGATTCTCGCCGAGGCCGCGCAGGAGTCGTCCGACGGGGAGATCAACGTCCCGCCGCGCGACGCCGCCGAGCGCCTCACGTTCGCGACGTGGGCGGTGGTGACCGGAAAGTCCGCGAAGGGCATCTTCAACATCCTTCCCGTGCTCGACGACGACACCGCCGAGAAGCTGGCCGCTCGCCTGACCGAGCGCGCGGGCGGCGAGGTGAGCTTCGACGACGTCCTCGACTCGGAGACCGTCGAGCAGCTCGCCGAGAAGGTGCGCCCGCACCTCGAGGACGCGGGCAAGATCGAGGGTCTCGTGCGTTCGCTGCGCGCCCGGCCCGAAGGTTCCTCCGCCGTGCCGGTTTTCGTGTTCCACCCGGCCGGTGGATCGACCGTCGCCTACGAGCCGCTGCTGCGTCGGCTGCCGGAGGGCACCCCGATGTACGGCTTCGAACGCACCGAGGGCCCGATCGAGGTGCGCGCCCGCGAGTACCTGCCGCTGATCAAGGAGATCCAGGGCGACGGGCCGTACGTGCTGTACGGCTGGTCGCTCGGCGGCGTCCTCTCCTACGCGGTGGCGAAGCTGCTGCGCGAGGAGGGCAAGGACGTCCGGGTCGTCGGCCTCATCGACACGGTGATGGCGGGCGAAGAGGTCGAGGAGACCCCCGAGGAGATCAAGAAGCGGTGGCAGCGGTACGCCGCGTTCGCGAAGAAGACCTACAACATCGATGCGCCGCTGCCGTACGACAAGCTCGCCGCCGCCGAGTCCGACGACGACCAGATCAAGATCCTGATGGACATGCTCAAGATGAGCGGCGCGAAGATTCCCGGTGGCATCATCGAGCACCAGCGCACCTCCTGGCTGGACAACCGGGCACTGCAGACCGCGAACCCGGACAAGTACGACGGCGACGTCGTCCTCTACATGGCGGACAAGTATCACGACGACGCGATCGCGCTCGAACCGTCGTTCGGGACGCGCGCGCCCGACGGCGGCTGGGGGAAGGTCGCCTCGAACCTGGAGATCGTCTACGTCGGTGGCGATCACATCCAGATCGTGGACGAGCCGTACATTGCCAAGGTGGGGGCGGACCTGACCAAGAAGCTGGCCGACATCGAGGCCGAGAAGCGGAGCAACTGAGTGAGCACCACTACGGCCGAGAAGCTGGCGGACCTTCGCGAGAAGCTCGAGCTGTCGAAGGCCCCTGGTAACCCGAGGGCCATCGCGAGGCGCGCGGAGAAGGGACTCCCGACCCCGCGTGAGCGCATCGACATGCTGCTCGATCCGGGCAGCTTCGTCGAGGTCGGCCAGCTCGCCCGGATGGCGGGCGATCCCGCCAACCCGTACGGCGACGGGGTCGTCACCGGGCACGGCACGGTCGAGGGCCGTCCTGTCGCGGTGTTCTCGCACGACCAGACCGTCTTCGGTGGCGCTGCGGGAGAGATCTTCGGCCGGAAGGTCTCCGCGATCCTCGACTTCGCGATCAAGATCGGTTGCCCCGTCATCGGGATCAACGAGTCCGCGGGCGCGCGCGTTCAGGACGCCGTCGCGTCGGTGGCCTGGTACGCGGAGATGGGCAGGCGGCACGAGCCGCTGTCCGGGCTGTGCCCGCAGATCTCGATCATCCTCGGCAAGTGCGCCGGTGGAGCCGTCTACGCGCCGATCAACACCGACGTCGTGATCGCCACCGAAGAGTCGTACATGTTCGTCACCGGTCCGGACGTCATCAAGTCCGTCACCGGCGAGGACGTCAGCCTCGAGGACCTGGGCGGCGCCCGCAAGCAGGCCGAGTACGGCAACGTGCACCACGTCGCGGCCGACGAGAAGGCCGCCTTCGAGTGGGCCCGCAAGTACCTGAGCTTCATGCCGTCCAGCTGCACCGAGCAGCCCCCGATCGTCAACCCGGGCCTCGAGCCGGAGATCACCGAGGACGACCTGTCGCTCGACTCGTTCATGCCGGACGCCGACAACGCCGGTTACGACATGCACGACGTGCTGCTCAAGATCTTCGACGACGGCGATTTCCACGAGGTCCGCAGCCAGAGCGCACAGAACATCATCACCGGGTTCGCCCGGGTGGACGGCCGCCCGGTCGGCGTCGTCGCCAACCAGCCGATGGGCCTGTCCGGCGCGCTGGACGCGGCCGCCTCCGACAAGGCCGCGCACTTCGTGCAGGTCTGCGACGCGTACAACATCCCGTTGGTGCTGGTCGTGGACACCCCTGGCTTCCTGCCCGGCGTCGAGCAGGAGAAGGTCGGCGTCATCAAGCGCGGCGGCCGGTTCCTGTTCTCCTACGTCTCGGCCACCGTGCCGAAGGTGACCGTCGTGGTCCGCAAGTCCTACGGCGGCGGATACGCGGTGATGGGTTCCAAGCAGTTGGGCGCCGACGTGAACTTCGCCTGGCCGACCGCTCGGATCGCCGTGATGGGCGCGGAGAGCGCGGTCGCGGTGATCGGGCGCAAGCAGATCGAGGCGGCGGGCGAGAACGCCCCCGCGGTGCGCCGCCAGCTCATCAACTACTACAACGAGCACGTCGCGACGCCGTACGTCGCGGCGGAGCGCGGCTACATCGACGCGGTGATCGAGCCGTCGACCACCCGCCTCGAGATCCGCAAGGCGCTGACCCTGCTGCGCGACAAGGAACTCCCCAAGAACCCGCGCAAGCACTCGCTGATCCCGTTCTGACACGGGGCGATCGTGCCGCCCGCGGGGCTCACCCCGGATCGCCCGGTCCGGTGCCTGGGTCCGCGGTCGGCGTCAACAGCCGCGTCCGCATCAGGTCGAGGACCTGGTCGAGCGCGGCGCGAGTGGGCTGACCGGGCTCGTCGATGAGGTGCTCGGTGAGCACCGAGTGCGGTGGGAGCAGCCCCTCCGGGTTCGCGGTGGCGCCGTCGAGTTCGACGGCGACGAAGGCGTCGCCGAGCTGTTCGCGGAGGAAGTCGAACCGTTCGGCCGGTGCGAGCCGGTCGGAGGCGAAGCGCAGCCCCAGGACGGTCAGCCCGTTCGCGCATCGCTGCTTCACCCTGGCCAGGTCGTCGGGCGAGATGTCGATGGTCCGCCGTCGCCGCGCGGAGACCCCGAGGGGCAGCGAGGGCTGCGACAGGACCGGGGCGACCAGGACGTCGTCCACGGCCATCGCCAGCGCGTAGCCGCCGGTGAAGCACATCCCGACCGCGCCGACCCCCGGTCCGCCGCACCGGTCGTGCTCATGGGCCGCCAGCGCCCGCAACCACGTGACCACCGGCGAGCTGCGCCCGGTCGCCAGCATCGTGAACTCGCGGCTGACACAGACCGGGACCATCGTGGTGACCGCGTTGACCGCCATCGCGACCCTTCCGTGGGTACCCGGATTCGGATCCCGGCCGGGGTCGCCGAACAGGTGCGGAAGCACTGCCGTGCACCCGATCTCGGCGACGCGGCGGGCGAACTCGAGCACCTTCGGGGTGATACCGGGGATCTCCGCCATGATGATCACCGCCGGGCCGGTGCCGCGACGGTAGATCGCGCGCGTCGTGCCGTCGTGGGTGAAGTGTGCGGCCTCGAAATCGCCCATCTCGTCGTCCGGCATGTACCGAGTATGCGGCCGCAGGCCCTCCGATGCGACGAAGACCGGCACCCCGTGTGGGGAGCCGGTCTTCGTCGGTGCCGGTGGTTACTTCTCGTAGACCCGCATCATGCCTGGGCTCCAGAAGCCGGAGCGTCGCACCTCGCCGGTGTCGACGACGGCGGCCTCAGCCTCGGGGAAGTACGGCGTGTACCGCTCCAACGCGCCCCAGTCGCGGCCCCAGTCGTCGACCAGGTAGGTCGGAACCGTTGACGCCTCGGCGAGCATCTCGGTCCAGCCGAGCGGTCCGCCGTTCTCGTGGGACTGCCAGGTGTCGGTGGAGCTGACCGCGAGCGGACGGTCCGGGAGGATGCGGAACCCGGGGACCTCGGCGACGCCGTACTTGTGGTCGAACGGACGCTGGCAGGGGAACTGCAGACCGACCGCCCAGTCGAGCAGCACCGGCTGGGTCCTGCCGATGTAGTCGTTGAGCGACTGCAACTGCGGGACCCGCGGCGGGGTGAACGCGAGCCACTGATCGCCGGTCAGGTTCGGGTCGTTCGCGACGATCCGGACCACATCGGTGCCCGCGGGCAGCTCGTCGATCGGGATCCGCAGGTTCCGCCAGGACGGCGCGGGGCCGATGTCCTTGGGCAGGTAGGTCCCGAGCGCGGTGATCGTGCCGTCGGCCTCGCGGTGCCCGGACTCGAGCAGCAGCGACTGACCGTAGGTGACCTCGCCGTCCTTGCTCTCCGACCAGATGCGCCCGGCCGCGGAGATCACGACCAGCGGCGACTGCTCGCTGCGCGCGGGCAGCCCGTACCAGCTGGAGACGAGGCTGGCCGGCTCCTGGACCCCGGTCTGGTAGCTGCCGAGGATCGGCGTGGTCGCGGGGTTCAGCCCGTACGGCAGCTTGACGTTGCTGCCGTTGACGCCGACGGCCCCGGTGCCGCCCTCGGTGCCAGCGCCAGCGCCGGTGGCGAAGCTCGCGCCGACCGACTGGCCGTCGGTGTTCGACTGGCCGGGCTTGACCTCGGTGTAGTCCGCGGACAGGTCGGTGGGCACGCCGTTCGGGCTGAATCCGGTCGGCTTGCTGCCCCCGAGGGGGTCGTTCGGGTTCGCCGGCGGGTCGGCCCGGTCGAAGACCGGCTGCAGCCGGCCCGCGTTCGGGTCCGCCTCGGTCAGCACGTCGTCGGCCAGTCCGCACGGCGACCCGGTGACGGCGTCGATGTTGGAGCGGGCCAGCGAGTACGCCGGGTACTGGGACACCGCGCCCTTGGCCAGCGAGAGCACCTCGAACAGCACCATCAGCGCCGCCACCACGGTCAGCGGCACCGCCGCGAACTTCTTGATGCGCCTGCCCTTTTCGGTGGACGCCTTGACCTCGGTGCCGATGAAGTCCTCGCGGAAGTACTGCCAGGCGACGACCAGCACGGCGACGACGAACAGCGCGAGCAACGCCGAGTTGAGCTGCCTGCCGCCGAGCGAGACGGTCTTGTCGAACCACGGGATGCCGTAGCTGGAGACGTACCACCAGCCGTTGATGCCGGAGAAGGAGAAGGCCAGCACCAGCAGCAGTCCCGCCGCGAACATGGTGCGGTTGCGGCGCGAGCGCAGCGCGGCGGCGGAGACCGCCACCGCGGTGAGCGCGGCCAGCGAACCGGCGATGCCCGCATACGCACCGAAGTGGTGGGTCCACTTGGTGGGGTTGAACATCATGAAGAAGATGGTTCCGAACACCACGCCGAGCAGGCGCCAGGACGGGCCGACCGCCGCACCCGGGATCTTCTTGCGGCGCAACAGCACGAACAGGGTGGTGAACAGGCAGAGGATCATCACCAGGAACGCGAACCGGCGGGCCACGGAACCGTCGACCGTCTGCACGAACAGGTAGTAGTACCGGAGGAACTCCTCGTACCAGTTCATGTTCGGGCCGATCAGGCTGCGCACCCTTGTGGCCTCGCGGACGCCCGCGAAGGTCTGGTCCGCGAACACCACGACGAGCACCACCGTGCCCGCCGCCAGCAGCGGGGCGACCAGCGGCCAGGCGCCCACGTCGCGGTGCCGGCGGACCAGGATCCGGACCATCGGCCGCGCGCCCGCCAGCAGGGCAGCCACACACATCAGGCCGGTCGGGGCGGCGCCGAGCGAGAACGCGGCGATCAAGATCGCGACCGCGGCGGGCAGCAGCCGGCCGGTGGCGATGGCACGCTCCACCGAGCACCAGGTCAGCAGCGCGCCGAGGGCCACGATCGGCTCCGGGCGCAGGCCGTTGTTGTAGGCCATCCAGAATGCGAGGAACACCAGCCCGCCGGTCCACACGGCGGCGGAGCTGTGCCGGACCGCCCTGCCGAGGCGGGGGATCACCTCGCGGCTGATCACCATCCAGCAGAGGATGCCCGCGAGCAGCGCGGGCAGGCGCATCCATGGGCTGGCGGTGGAGATCTTGGCCATCGCGGCCAGCACCTCGTAGTACCAGCCGAACGGGGCCTCGGGGACGCCGAACCAGCGGAAGTAGTTGGCCATGTAGCCGGCGTGCTCCGACACCCGGGCCATCGTGAGCAGGTAGCCGTCGTCGGCGGTGTTCGCGCCGATGAAGTGCCAGAGCGCGAGGATGCCGACGACCGCGCCGTCGACCGCCTTGAACCGCCACCAGTGCGACGGGAAGAAGCGGCGGTGGCCGCGGCCGTCGGTGCCGTCGAGCCGGCCGAGCGCGACCAGCGAGGCGATGGTCAGCAGGACCGCGAGCACCATCGCCACGCTCTTGATCAGCGTGGGCGAGGAGGTGAAGCGGGAATCGATGTTCGCCGTCAACGAGAGTCCGGCGGGCGCGGGGCCGTCCAGGCTGGTGAAGACGCCGACCACCTGCGGCCGCAGGTCTCCGGTGAGGGTGCCGGTCACCGGGCTGCCGTCGATGGACAGCCCCTCGAAGGTGGCGGTGGTGCTGTTGATGTCGGAGCTGAAGGTGATGGCGCTGCAGCCGCCTGCCTCGACCCGGGCCCGCGGGGCCGATGCTACGACCACGTTGCGGTCGAGCACGTCCACGGTCTCGGCGGTGACCCGCATGAACATCGAGTTGAGCGGCGCGTCCGTGCCCTGCGGCGGGGCCGTGGCCAGCAGCAGGCCGCCCTCCGGGGGCAGGTCGCGGACCAGTGCACACGGAACCGACGCCTGCAGATCGATCGGCACCTGGGCCATCAGCGGCGCGTCGACGCTCGCGGTGACGCCCGCCTGCGGCCAGTTCAGGGTGGACGTCGTCTGGCTGACCGGCAGGAACGGCGTCGCCACCGCGAACAGCGCACCGAGCAGACCGGTGACGACCGCGATCAGCCGCGCGGTGCGGTACTTCGCTCTGAAGTCGACCGGGGGCGGTGCGGAAATGACTGGTTCAGGGGCTGTCACGACGTCGGGCACGGTTCACGATGGTAGGCGAGGGTCCGTCGGTGTTCACATCGCTACGGAGAATCTCCGTATTCGGTGATCGAGGCGCCCGTGACCCAGCCCTCGGCCCCAGGTCAGCAGCCCAAGCGGTCGGCCAGATCGAGGAAATCGGCAGCGTTCACGTCATAGCGGTCCTCGTAGGCGACGTCTACCGTCGCGCCGGGCCCGAACTCGAGGGGCCGCGCGACGAACGCGGTCCGGAATCCGAGTTCGGCTGCCGCGTCGATGTCGTACTTGTGGCAGGCGACCATCATGATCTGGGCGGGTTCGAACCCGAGGTACCGGGCCGCGCCGAGGTAGACGGCCGGCTCGGGCTTGAAGGTGCCGAACATCTCGGCGGCGAACACGGCGTCCCATGGCAGCCCACCGCTCTTGGCGATGCCGATCACCGCCCCGACGTCTGCGTTCGACAGGGTCGCGAGGGTGTACCGGGACCGCAGGCGCGTCAGCCCAGGGACCGTGTCCGGCCAGGGGCGCAGCCGCTGCCACGACAGGGTCAGCTCCTCACGTTCCGGTTCGCCGAGCGAACCGAGTCCGTCTTCGGCGAGGAGTTCGTCGAGCGCCGACCGGTACACCGAGTGCACAGACGTCCACGCCGACTCCGGCCCATGCGCCACCAGGCCGGTCAGCGCCGCGAAGTAGGCCGCCCGCCACCGGTCGACGAACGGACCCCAGTCGACACCCCGGTCGCCGATGATCCGCTCCGCCGACTCGATGACCGTGGAGCGGAAGTCGGTCGCGGTGCCCTGCACATCGAACAGCAGGGCACGCACGTCCCCCTGCACCGTCATCGCGCCGGGATCGGGCCAGGGCTCCACAGCCCGGACCGGGTGACGGTCGCGGTGTCCACCCGTGCGGGCACCGCGGATTCGTCGAGTGGCGTGAACCGCTCGAGCGAGCCCCAGTCCCGGTCCCAGTCCCGGTCGAGGTAGCTGGGCATCGTCTGCGCGGCGAGCAGCAGGTCGGTCCAGCCGAGCGGGCCGCCGCCGAGGCTGTCCTGCCAGCCGTTCGTGGAGTCGGCGCCGACCCGATCCGGCAGGATCCGGTACTCGGGCGCCTCGGCGACCCCGTACTCGTGGTCGAACGGCCGCTGACAGGGGAAGGACAGGCCGACGGACCAGTCCAGCAGCACCGGTGCGCTCGAGCCGACCACCTCGTTCAGCGTCCGCAGTTGCGGTACCCGGGGCGGCGTGACGGCCAGCCACTGCCGCTGGGAGAGGTCGTGGTCGTTCGCGACCAGCCGCACGGCGGTGGCGTCGGCCGGGATGTCGGCCATCGGGACCCGGAGGTTCCGCCACGACGGCGACGGCCCGATGTCGATGGGCAGCAGGCTGCCGCGTGCCTCGATCGTGCCGTCGGCGGCACGGGCGCCGTACTCGACGACCAGGTCCTGGCCGTAGGTGACGACACCGTCGGCGTCGACGGACCGGATCCGGCCCGCGGCGGTGACCACCAGGATCGGGGCCGCATCGCTCCGCTGAGCCGATGTACCGGCAGAGCCGGTATCCGGCAGCCTGTACCACCCGGAGGTGAGCTTCGCGGTGGCCTGCTCACCGGTCTGGTAGCTGCCGAGGACCGGGGTCCGCGCCGGGTCGAGCCCGAACGGCAGGGCCACGGAGCTGCCGTTGATGCCGGTGGTGCCGGTGCCGCCGCCCGTGCCCGACGCGGTGCCGGACGTGGTGGTGGTGGCGTCGCTGTCGATGGTGTTCGCGCCGCCCGCGGCCTTGCTCTCCTCGTCGGCGGTCAGGTCGACGGGCACCCCGTTGGGGGTGAAGCCGGCGTCCGCGTCCGCCCCGAGCGGGTTGTCCGAGGGGCTCACCGGGGTGAGCATCCCGGCGTTCGCGTCCGACTCGACGAGCACGTCGTCGGCCAGCGCGCAGGTGTCGCCCGCCATCGCCTCGATGTTGGACCGGGCCACCGAGTACGCCGGATACTGCGCGACCGCGGCCTTGGCCAGGGACAGCACCTCGAAGAGCACCACGAAGGCCGCCGCGAGCGTGAGCGGGGAACCGAGCAGCGCGCGCAGCCCGCGCGGCGGAGCGGCCTGCTCCTCCGGCCGGTACGGGGCCCGCAGGTGCTGCCAGCTCGCCAGCAGCAGCGCCAGCACCGCCAGGCCGAGCAGGGCGGTGGAGAAGGCGTTGCCGCCGATGGACGGCGGCTTGTCCCACCACGGCACGCCGTAGCTGGAGACGTACCACCAGCCGTTCGAGCCGGTGAAGGCCAACGCGAGCAGGAACAGCACGCCCGCCGCGAACAGCGTGCGGTTGCGGCGCGAGCGGAGGGTTGCCGCGGCGACCGCGACCGCGGTCAGCGCGGCGATGGAAGCGGCAAGGCCCGCGTACACACCGAAGTGGTGGGTCCACTTGGTGGGGGTGAACATCATCAGCACCAGCGAGCCGAACACGATCCCGAGGATGCGGCGCGACGGCCCTGCGGCGGCGCCCGGGATCTTGCCGCCCCGGCGCAGCATGATCATCGCGCAGACGACCAGGCAGAGGATCATCGTGAACACGCCGAACCGCCGGGCCAGCGACCCGTCGGGGGAGACGTTCATCAGCGCGTCGTAGCGGTGGTATTCGTCGAACCACTTCACGTTCGGGCCGACCAGGGTGCGGACCCGGGTCGCCTCGAGCACCGTGGCGAGCGTCTGGTCGGCGAAGACCACGGCCAGGACGAGGGTGCCCGCGGCGACGATCGGCGCGAGCAGCGGCAGCCACCCCACCTGCCGGGCCCGGTTTACCAGGATCGCGGTGATCGGCCTGGCGCCGACGATCAGCGCGGCGACGGCGATCACGCCGGTCGGCCCTGCCGCCAGCGAGAACGCCGCGATGAGCACGCCGACCGCCGCGGGCAGCAGTCGGCCGGTGGCGATCGCCCGTTCGATCGAGCACCAGGTCAGCAGCGCGCCGAGCGCGATGATCGGCTCGGGCCGCAGGCCGTTGTTGTAGGGCAGCCAGAACGCGAGGAAGACCAGCCCGCCGGTCCAGATCGCGATCCGGTTGTGGCGCACCGCCCGGCCGAGGCGGGGGATCACCTCGCGGCTGATGACCATCCAGCAGAGGATGCCCGCGATCAGCGCGGGCAGCCGCATCCAGGGGCTGGCCGTGGAGATCTTGGCCATCGCGGCCAGCACCTCGTAGTACCAGCCGAACGGGGCCTCGGGGACGCCGAACCAGCGGAAGTAGTTGGCCATGTAGCCGGCCTGCTCCGAGGCCCGGGCCATGTTCAGGAGGTAGCCGTCGTCGGAGGTGTTGGCCCCGATGAAGTGCCACAGCGCGAGGGTGCCGATCACCAGGCCGTCGACGGCGGTGAAACGCAGCCAGTGCCGGGGCAGGAAGCGGCGGGCGGCGCGGCCGTCGGTGCTGTCGAGGCGGTGCAGCGCGACCAGCGCGACCAGCGTGGCCAGCGTCCCGACGATGATCGCGAGCAGCTTCAACAGCGTCGGGCTGGAGGAGAACCGGGAATCGATGTCGGCGCGGACCTCGAGGCCTGCTGGCGCGGAGCCCTCGAGGTCGCTGAAGATGCCGACCATCTGCGGGCGCAGGTCGCCCGCGACGTCGACGCTGAGCGGCTCGCCCGCGTCGTCGGTCAGCCCGGCGAAGGTGGCGGTGGTGTGCTGGGCGTCCGAGAACACGGTGATCGCCGAGCATTTCGTGGCGTCGGCCAGCGGTGCCGAGACCAGCACGCTGTTGCGCAGGATCACCTGCACCTCGCGGCCGGTCTCGCTCGCGGGGTCGCCCGCGACCTTGACGGTGAGGCCGTCGAGCTCGGCTTCCGCCGCCTGCTTCGGGGCGGTGGAGAGCAGGACCTGCCCGTCGGGCGGCAGCTGCGTCGCCACCGCGCAGGGGATGTGCGCGCTGATGCTGAGCGGTTCGTAGCTGACCAGCGGCGCGGACACGCTGGTCAGGGCGCCGTTCTGCGGCCAGGACACGCTGGCGGTGGTCTGCTTGACCGGCAGCAGCGGGGTGAGGACGGCCAGCAGCAGCCCGGCCAGACCCGCGACGACCGCGATCAGGCGGGCGGTGCGCAGTGAGGTTCGGTCGGCTGGCGTGGGTTCAGGCGCGTCGGACACAAGGTCCGATCGTATGGGACGGAGCCCGGGTCAACGTCCCGCGGCGACGAGGGCGCGCACATCCCACACCCAGACGTCACCGGCGGCCTGACCGCTGTCACGGAGCAGCTCGCTGACCGTCTCGCGGAGGACCTGACGGTTCTTTCCCGGCGGGAGGACGACCGCGTCGGCCCGCCAGAACCTCAGGTCCGTTGCCGCCTGCGCACGCAGCTCGTCGGTGATCGCGGGCGCTACGCCGGTCTTGTCCGCCTGGGCCAGCAACAGAGCCGTCGGCCGATCATCCGGTCCGTACTTGGCCTTCTTGGCGGCGCCGACCGGTCCGACGAAGTAGCCGCCCGCGAGCGGGAAGCCGAAATCGGCCTCGGCCTGCCAGGACAGCGCGCGCGCATCCTCGGGCCTCGGCAGCGGGACCGTCACGATGGAGCCGTCGTCGACGTACCCGCGCCAGGTCCCGTCGCTGAAGAACTCGGGAGCGGGCTTGCGGTCGACCGCAGGCAGCGGCATCGGGGTCAGCGGCAGCAGGGCGAGCACCAGGCAGATACACCAGGGCACCAGCGTCGCCCGCTCACGGAGGGCGCGGTCCGTCGCCATCGCCAGCAGCAGTGCGATCGCGGGGACCGCGCCCATCGCGAACCTGGTCTCGAGCACCGACTCGAGCAGCGGGACGTGCTCGAACCACGCCCACGGCAGCGTGATCCCGGTCCGGCTCCGTCCGACCGTCAGCTCGGACCCGAGCGAGAGCACGCCCATCACGAGCGTCGTCACCGTCGCCGCCCGCGCGAGCGGCGCCCGCCACAGCCAGGCCGACGCCGCGGCGACGAGGGCCAGCAGGGGCCAGCCGAAGTAGGCGTTCTCCTCGGTCGCGCCGATCGAGACGTCCTGTCCGGGGTTGGTGCGCCCTCCCAGCGATTGCGCCGGGAACTGCAGCAGCGCCTTGAGGTCGTTGCCCATCGTCCCGTGGTCGATGACCCGGTAGCTCTGCGGCCCGAAGAACTGCCACCACAACGGGATCGCGGTGATCGCCAGCGCGATCGCCGCCGCCAGCAGCAGCGGCCGCCACGAGGACCGCACCGCGGCGCGGGCGAGCTGCGGCCGAAAGGCGAAGTACGCCAACGTGAACACGGCGAAGGACATGGCGCAGATCAGCAGCGGTTCCTCGCCGAGCAGGATCTGCGTCGCGACCAGCAGCCCGAGCGCGATCGCGGTCCTGGTGCCCGCGCCGCGGCTGAGCCGGATCACGCAGCCGAGGATCAGCGGCAGCAGCGCCAGCGCAACGAAGTTCGGGTGCCCGTTGGCGTGCGAGATCATCCCGGGGGCGAACCCGCAGAACAGGCCGCCGACGGCCGCCGCTGCCCGCGACCGCACCGCGAACCGGGACAGCAGCCAGTACCAGGCGAAGGCGGTCCCTGCCAGGCCCGCGGTCAGCACCAGCGTCCAGGTGGCGGTCGGGCCGAACAGCAGCGTGACGGGCGCGAGCGGGATGCTGACCCCGAACATGGCCGTGTTGGCCATCAGGTTCACGCCGTCCGGGTAGTTCTGCAGGAGCGTGCCGAGGGGGTTCTCCAGCCGGGTGACCGAGTGCGCCGCGACCGCGAAGAACCATTCCCACATCCGCTGGTCCTGGCCGCTGCCGATCAGGTAGCCGACGGTGGGGGAGCGCCACTGGCGGCCGAGCACCACCACCGCGAGCACGGTGAACCCGAGCGCGGCCGCCACGTCCGGTCCGGCCCGGTGTCCCCGCAGGCGCCCGACGACGGCGCGCGCGGACCTCGGTGCGGTCGAGGTCCTCGCGGGGTCCGCCAGCATCGGTGCCTGGGGCATTGCACGTTCCTGTCCGTCGGCGGGCCGACGGATTGCCGGGCCCTTGGCCTCGGCCACCGTACTCACCGGCCCTGTGAGGTTCCTGTCGGCGGTCAGCCGGGCTCGGGACCGGGCGGCCACGAAGCGGTCCATGCAGCGCTCCCATCACCATGCCGCCGAGGCGGTCCTACCGGCTGATGGTCGACGCCGCCGATGCAACGATGCGCCCGGGCCGACCGCGGTCGCACACCTCCCTGTAGCGGCCGAGCTGACCGGCAGCGTGGAGCATGGCGAGGCCCTGAGCGGTGAGTCGTCGTTGCCAGTCATCCAGCGCCGCGGCCAATGCGTCTGTGCCGCCGACTCTGCCGATCTGGCGGATCACGGTGGCGATGTGATCGAGCGGATAGCCCCCGCGCCGGAGGAGATGGGCGAGCTCGGCGTCGCGGACGTCACTCGCGGGGTAGCGGCGATATCCGGTGCCCGGGTCGCGGGCCGGGGCGAGGATGCCTGCGTCTTCCCAGTTGCGCAGCGTCGCGGGGGTGACGCGGAGGTGGTGCGCGAGCTCGCCGATGGTCCGGGTTTCGGAATCGTCCAATGGGTCTGTGGCGGTATCGGACTCGGCCGTCAGGTGGTGCGCCGCTCTCCTGACGGCCTCGAGGGTGTCCCGATCGCGGAGCGACTGGCCGTGGGCACGGTCGATGATCACCAGGAGGTCCTCGAGGTCCCCCTCGTGTAGTGCGTTCATGATCCGGCCACCGGCCGCGTACCCGTACGCGGGGATGAGCGAGAGGTAGGTGCGCAGTGCCGCCGCATGTACCTCGCTGTAGACCCGGTAGCCGCTCGGTGAGCGCTCGGCGGGCGGGATGAAGCCGTCGCGCTCGTAGTTGCGGACCGCCTGGGTCGAGATGCCGTGCTCGCGGGCGAGGTCGGATGGGCGCAGGGTTCTCATTGGTTTGAGACTCTACCGACCATCTGGCCGGTCAACGCCTCAGAAGTCTCAACCGGGCTTTCAACGATACGATTGAGACACATGAGCCAGGACATTCGAGACTTCGTACCCGCATCATGTGACCTGTTGGGCCTCGGTGAGCCGACGCACCTGGAGCCCGCCTCTGCGCGGGTCCGCAACGAGCTGTTCGCCGCGCTGGTCGACCGCGGCTTCCGGTCGATCGCACTGGAGACCGATCGCGTTGCCGCGCTCGTCGTGGACGACTTCGTTCGGGAGGGCATCGGCAGCCTCGACCTGGCGATGGGCGAGGGCTTCTCGCACGGTTTCGGAGACCTGGAGGCCAACAGGCAGCTGGTGGCCTGGATGCGCGAGTACAACGAGAACCGTTCGCCGGCAGAACGATTGAGCTTTCACGGCTTCGACGCTCCGATGGAGACCACCAGTGCGCCCAGCCCGAGAACCCATCTCGAGTACGCCCGCGACTATCTGGGGCTCGACCTCGACATCGCGAGCCTCTGCGGAGAGGACGACCGCTGGAGCCGCACGGAGGCGGTCATGGACTCGGCCGTGTCCATCGGAGCCACGGCCGAGGCGGACCGGCTGCGGTCGGTTGCCGACGACATGCTCACCATGCTCTACGCGCGGGCGCCGGAGATGATCGCGACGACCTCCAGGGCCGAATGGCTCAGGGCGAAAACGTATCTCACCGCCGGACTCGGTCTGCTCCGGTATCACCGCCAGGCGGCGCAACGCATCGACGAGAGCGCGCGGGTATCGCTCCTGCTGGGTACCCGGGATGCGCTGATGGCTCGGAACCTCCTCGACATCCGAGGCATCGAGGCGGGGCGGGGAGCGACACTGGCCTTCGCGCACAACCGCCACCTGCAGGAGAACCCGAGCACCATGCGCATGGCGGACATGGACCTCGAGTGGTCCAGTGCAGGCGCCATCGTGGGCTCGCTGCTGGGCGACCGGTACGCCTTCATCGCGGGCAGCCTTGGCCACAGCGATGCGATCGGGCTCGGAGAGCCCGAGCCGGACACCTTCGAGGGCTTCCTCCAGGCACGGATCGCCACCTGGGGCCTGATGCCCGCCGCCGCGGTCCCCGCCGCCCGCACCCGCACCGACACCACCCCGGCGCAGGGCTACTTCCCCCTCGACCAGACGAGTCTCGACACGGTCGGTGTGATCCTGCACGTCAATTAGGTGACACGCTCTCGCCGGACGCCGTCGGCTGCGAAAGATCGCGCATCGTCGCGTGTGCCGGGGCTACGAGGCCGCCTCGCGGCGCGCGGGCGGATCGGCAAGCGCCTCGGCGACCAGGTCCAGCGACAGTCCGAGGACCTGGGCGATCGCGGCGACGGTGAAGAACGCCGGCGTCGCTATCCGTCCCGACTCGATCTTGCGCAACGTCTCCACGGAGATGCCGGCGTCCAGCGCGACCTCGACCATGCTGGCCTCGCCGCGGGCCCCGCGCAGCAGTTCGCCGAGCCGCCTACCCCGTTCGAGTTCCTCCGCCGTCAGCGGCACGCGCACCATAGCCCCTATAGTAATACCGGTATAGTTATTCGTTAACGAAGGTGAGGTGGGCATGGTCGAGATCAAGACCGAGGACGAGGTGCGCTCGATGCGGGTGGCCGGACGGGTGGTGGCGCAGGCCCTCGCGGCGGCGCGGGCGACCGCAGCGGTCGGGGTGAGCCTGCGCGAGCTGGACGCGGCCGCCGCGGCGGTGATCCGGGACGCGGGCGCGACCCCGGCCTTCCTCGGCTACCACCCCTCCTGGGCGCCGTCGCCGTTCCCCGGCGTGGTGTGCGCCAGCGTCAACGACGCCATCGTGCACGGCATCCCGTCGGACTACCGGCTCGCCGACGGCGATCTGGTCAGCCTGGACTGCGGAGCATTCCTCGACGGGTGGTGCGGCGATTCGGCGATCAGCTTCGTGGTCGGCGCGGCGGACCCCGAGGACCTGAGCCTGATCGCGGACACCGAGGCGGCGCTCGCGCGGGGCATCGAGGCCGCGCGGGTCGGGAACCGGATCGGCGACATCGCGGACGCCATCGGTGCCTTCGCCAGGAGCAGGGGGCGCGGGGTCCTCGCCGATCACGGCGGCCACGGCATCGGCCGCGCCATGCACGAGGACCCCCATGTGCCCAACGAGGGACGGCCCGGCCGGGGGATGAAACTGCGCGCGGGCCTGGTGCTCGCGCTCGAGCCGATGCTCATCCGCGGCGGCACCGACGACTATCGGCACGACCGGGACGGCTGGACGCTGCGCACCCTCGACGGCACCCGCGCTGCGCACAGCGAGCACACCATCGCCGTCACCGCGGACGGGCCGCTGATCCTCACCGCTGCCTGAGCGCGCCGAACGCGACCACCCGGGGGCGTCCGCGGGCACGAACCGATGCAGGTTCTCACTCATCGGGACTCTTCCCGTCCTGGGGAGCCGCTCGGTGTGAGATGAATCCATGTCACACCGAGCGGCCTATTTCCCAGGTGCATTGCTGGCCGGAAAGCGGGCCGTCGTCACCGGCGGCGCCGCCGGTATCGGCGCCGCGATCGCGCGCAGCTTCGCCGCCCACGGCGCGCACGTCCTCGTCGCCGACGTCGACCCGGTCTCGGAGCTCGACTTCGACCGCGCCGCAGGCGGTGTTGTCGATGCGATCGAAACCGATGTCCGTGGACCGCACGTCCACCCCGCGCTCCTCGAACACCGCCCCGACGTCCTGGTCAACAACGTCGGGCATTTCCTTCGCGCGTCGCAGCCCTTCGCCGCAGACGATCCCGCCCAGTGGTTCGAACTGCACGAGGCGAACCTCGGTCACGTGCTGCGCCTGACGCATGCCCTGCTTCCTGCAATGACCGAACGCGGCGGCGGATCGATCGTCAACCTCACCACGGTCGAGGCGCACCGAGCCATCCCCGGCCACACCGTCTATTCCGCCTACAAGGCCGCGCTGATGCAGTTCACCCGCTCGCTCGCCGCCGAGGTCGGGCCACGGGGCATCCGGGTCAATGCGATCGCCCCGGATCTCATCGAAACGGTCCAGGTGCCCTACGCCGAACTCGTACCCGCCGAGGACCTTCCGCTGTGGCCCGCCTGGTCACCCCTCGGCGGACCGGGTCAGCCCGAGGACGTGGCAGGCGCCGCCCTGTTCCTCGCCTCCGATCTCGCCCGTTACGTCACCGGTGGCACCCTCCACGTCGACGGCGGCACCCACTGCTCCGGCGGCTGGGTGCCTCGCGCGACCGGTGGTTGGACCAACCGCCCCCGCAATCCCTGACGGTCCGTCGGATTCCCCAGATGCCGGACCACCTTCCCCAGGTTCATATTCGAAAGGTTCACTGCTGTGAAGATCCTCGTAGTCGGAGGCACCGGAATGATCGGTGCCCATGCCGCCCTCCACTTGCGTGACCAGGGCAACGACGTCACGCTTGCGGCCCGAGGCGCGATTCCGGATGAATCGCCGGTGGCCGGCTTCCCCGTACTGGTCGGCGACTACACCGTTCCGTCCTTCACCGCCGAGCAATTGGCCGGGTTCGACGGAATCGTGTTCGCCGCCGGTCAGGACGTGCGACACAAGGACCCCGACGTCGACGAGGGGCCGTTCTGGGAGAGGACGCAGAGCGTTGGCGTCCCACGATTCGCGGCGCTCGCCAAGCAGGCAGGCGTTCCGCGCTTCGTCCAGGTCGGAAGCTACTACCACCACCTTCTCCCCGACCTGGCCGAGGACAACCCGTACGTGGCGGCCCGGCGCGCTGCCGACGAGGGTGCCCGCGCCCTCGCCGACGAGACGTTCAACGTCTGCACGCTGAACCCCCCGTCGATCATCGGCGCCGTCCCCGGTGCGTCCGCTACTCGATATCGCCGGATGATCTCGTGGGCGTCCGGTGACGAGCCCGACGTTCCCGACTTCGCTCCCGCGGGTGGCACGAACTACATGTCTGTCCGCTCATTGGCGGAGGCGATCTGGGGTGCCCTGCAGAACGCGGAGCCGGGAGCCGCGTATCTCGTTGGCGACCAGAACCTCTCGTTCCGTGAGTTCTTCCAGATGCTCGTCGATGCCGCCGGTGGAGATCGGGTCGTGGACGAGTGCGACGAGGAGCACCCGCTGCTACCGGATGCGTTCATCGTCCAGGGTCGCGGAAACAGGCTGTCCTACGAGCCGACGCCTGCGGACGTGTCCACGCTCGGTTACACCCGCAACGACTGCGCGCGTGCGGCCGAACAACTGGTCCGGGTGGTGCGAGCCGCATCGCGTTAGCCACTCGAAAGCACCGGGCCCCCGGCCTGGCGAACTCAGTTCGCCGGGCCGGGGGCCCGATTTCGTTGTGCGGGGGCAAGGGCATCATCGGGACAACAGGGCGGCCACGCCCGCCGACAAGGCCCCAAGCGCGACCACACCCGCGCCCGCCGTCACCGGGTGGCCGTTGGCGGTCGTTCTTCCCCCGCGCAGCAGGCGTGCCCGCAGGTGGCCGATCACCGCCAGCCCCAGCATTATGCTCGCCGCAAGCAACCAGGGGAGTGCCGCGGCGCTCCATCCCCGCTGCACGACCTGGTTGACGAAGAGCGCGGAAGCCGCCAGCGCGGACAGCGCGGTTCGACGCCAGGCGAGCGACGTGCGTTCGACCTGAAGACCGGGGTCTCGCGCCGGTGCCATGGTCACGAGAGGATCAGCGCAGCGCTGGTGAGCACGGCGATGGTGCCGGCACCCACCGCCAGGATCGGAACCAACGTGGAGCTCGGCAGCGGCTCATCCCGCCGCATCGCGCGTTGCACAGCACGCCACTGGAAGTACGCGCCACTCGCGAGGATGATCGAAAGGATCACGCACGCAAGGACAACGGCCGATCGAGTGCCCTGCATTCGAAACGGCGAAACCAACTGGTGAACAGCGACCGCCCCGGCGAGGAGGCACAGCGCGGTGCGTATCCACGCCAGGAACGTCCGCTCGTTGGCGAGGGTGAAGCGATAGTCCGGCTCACTCTCCGCCGCACTGTCTTTCGCCTCATCCATCGCGAGTGGTCCTCTCCCTCATCCGCCCGTGCTCGGTGTCACCGGGCGTCATATCCGCTCGATGATTGCCCCGCTCGCCATCGCGCCGCCTGCGCACACGGCGACGAGCGCCCGCTCACCGTCACGGCGTTCCAGCTCATCGATCGCCGTCGCGATGAGTCGTACCCCGGACGATCCGACCGGGTGCCCCAGTGCGATCGCGCCACCGTTGACGTTGAGTCGGTCCTCGTCGACGCCGTGGACCCGCGCCATCGACATCGGGACCGCCGCGAATGCCTCGTTGATCTCGAACAGGTCGATGTCCTTCACAGACATCCGCGCACGCGCCAGCAGGAGCTCGACCGCCTGAACGGGCCCGTCCAGGAGGAAATGGGGTTCGGCACCGATCAAGCACTGCTTGACGATTCGGGCCCGTGGACGCAGGCCGAGTCCTCGCGCCACGGTCTCGTCCATCAGCACCGCGGCGGCCGCGCCGTCCGAGATCTGTGACGAGGTACCCGCGGTGTGCAGACCGTCGTCGAGCACGGGCTTCAGGCGGGCGAGGGCCTCCATCGACGTCTCCCGCAACCCCTGGTCGCGCGCGACGACGGTGGCTGCGCCTCCGTCGGCTTCGGGCGCCTTGACCGGGATGATCTGCCGGTCGAACCGGCCCTCCTCCCATGCGAGCGCGGCCCGCTGCTGCGACCGGAGCCCGAATGCATCCAGCTCCTGCCGGGAGAAGCCGCGGCGCCGCGCAATACGATCGGCGCCGAGGAACTGGGCGGGGATGTCGACCGTCCATCCCTGCGGCCTTGGATGGCCGACATCCCCCGAGATGTTGGACAACAACGGAACCCGCGACATCGCCTCGACGCCGCACGCCATGCCTGCCTCGATGACACCGGCCGCGATCTGGGCCGCGATCAGGTTCACCGACTGCTGCCCGGAGCCGCACTGCGCGTCGATCGTCGTCACGCCGGTGCGCTCGGGCAGGCCCGCGTGCAGCCATGCGTTGCGGCTGACGTTCGAGGCCTGCTCGCCCGCCTGTGTCACACATCCGCCGATGACCTGCTCGATGATGGTCGGGTCCAGCTGCAGGCGTTCGAGCAGCCCCGACTGGACGGCCGCCAGCAATTCCGCCGCGTGCAGTCCGGACAGCCACCCGCCCCGCCGACCGTAGGGCGATCGCGCAGCATCCACGATGACCGGATTACCCACAATTCCTCCTTGCGCATTGGCGACGCCCAGCTCGTGGACGTCGTGTCTCGTGTCCGCCCATCACGTGATCGGTGGACGGCTTTCTGGAATCGACGGCCGGTGTCACTTTCCGGGCTCGGGGTCTCGGGGGAGACCGAGGAGTCGCTCGCCGATGATGTTCAGCTGCACATTGGTGGTGCCGCCCGCGATGGACAGATTCTGTGAGCTCAGGAACATCCGCGTCGCGGACCGGCCCTGGTCGCCGAGCAGGGCGCGTGGGCCTGCCCAGTCCATCGCGACCTCCCACACCTGCTGGATGTGCTCGACGCCGAGCAGTTTCGCGATGGACGATTCGGCCCCGGGCTGCCCCCCGGCCAGGGAGCGCAGGGTGGTGCGCAGCCCGAGCAGGCCACCGGACTGCGCGTCGCACAGCACCTTCCCCAGCACGGTCAGCTGCTCATAGTCCAGGCAGCTCGGGAGCTCGGCGGCCAGGTCGAGCAGCGCCTCACCGCCGGAACCGAGGGAGGAGTCGTTCGACAGCGAGACCCGCTCGTTCGCGAGGGTGGTGCGGGCCAGCTTCCAGCCGTCGCCGGGCTCGCCGACCAGGCACTCGTCCGGGACGAAGACGTCGTCGAAGAACACCTCGTTGAACAGCGCCTCGCCGGTGATCTCGCGCAGCGGTCGGATGTCGAGGCCGCTGCCCGGGATGTCGATGAGGAAGTAGGACAGGCCCTTGTGCTTGGGGACGTCGGCGTCGGTGCGGGCCAGGCAGATGCCCCAATCCGCGGTGCGGGCCATCGACGTCCATACCTTCTGGCCGTTGAGCTTCCAGCCGCCCTCGACCTTGGTGGCCTTGGTGGACAGGCCCGCCAGGTCCGAGCCGGCGCCGGGTTCGGAGAACAACTGACACCACACGATGTCCCCGCGCAGCGACGGTGGCACGAAACGCTGCAGCTGCTCGTCGCTGCCGTGCGCGATGAGGGTGGGGATCACCCAGTTGCCGATGATCATGTCGTGCGGGGTGACCTGTGTCGCCCGCAGTTCCTGCGCGATGACGAGCTGGGTGACCGCGTCGGCGCCCTTGCCCCACGGCGCGGGCAGGTGCGGCGCCGTGTAGCCCCTCTCGGCGAGATAGGCCTTGCGGGCATTCCCCTCGAGGTCGAGGGCGGGTGTCAGTTCGGCGCGGACCTCCGTGCGGACCTGCTCCGCCTCCGGCGGTAGCTCGACGCTGAGCACCCGGCGCACACCGTCCAGGGTCAGTTGCGCGACGCGGCGCCGCCAGGATGCGGTGGAGCCGAGCAGGATCCGCAGCGACTGGGCGCGGCGCAGGTATAGGTGCGCGTCGTGTTCCCACGTGTAGCCGATGCCGCCGAGGATCTGGATGCAGTCCTTGGTGACTTGGAACGCCGCCTCGGGTGCGACCGCCGCGGCGACCGCCGCGGCCAGCGAGGCTTCGGCCGCGTCGGTGTCCCCGCCGAGGGCGCGTGCGGCGTCCCATGCGGTGACGCGGGCCTGCTCGGCCTGGGCGAGCATGCGGGCGGCCTTGTGCTTGACGCCCTGGAACTGGCCGATCACCCGACCGAACTGCTGACGCACCCGCGCGTAGTCGGCGGCAGTCGTGGTGGCCCAGTCCGCGAGACCGGCTGCCTCGGCCGCGAACAGCGTCGCGGCGATGTCGCGGACGCGCCGCGAATCCAGCTCCAGCACATCGCCGTCGGCCAGTTCGAGGCCGTCGACGGTCACCTCGGCGTTGCGGCGCACCACATCGTGGCTGGGCAGTTCGGTGACCTCGAGGCGGTCGCGATCGACGAGGACGAACGCGAGGTCGCCGGTGGTGTCGGTGGCGGCGAGCAGGAACAGATCGCCGACCTGGCCACCGAGGACATGGCTGGACGTGCCGGACAGGGTGGCCGTGCCGCCGCCCCGGGTGAGGCGAAGCCCACCTGGCTGAAGCGAGACGGCGCCGAACAGGCTGCCATCGGCCAGACCCTCGAGCTCGGACGCTCGACCCGCCTCGTTCAGTACCGCCGAGACGATCACGGTCGGCAGGAACGGGCCGGGCACCATCGCGCGGCCGAGTTCCTCTGCGACGATGGCGGTTTCGAGCAGCCCGTAGCCGGCGCCGCCGACCTCCTCGGGCAGGTGCAGGCCGAGCAGGCCGAGCTCGGCGAGCGAACCCCAGAAGGCGGGGCGGTTCTCGCTCTTGGCCTCGACGGCCTCACGGATCACGGTCGGGGTGGCGTGCCGGGCCGCCCAGCCGCGCACGGAATCGCGGAGTTCGCGGTCCTCGTCACTCATTCCAATGGTCATGGATTGTCCTCGGTACTAGTAGGGAGAGAGGCGCTTCGCGCCCGTGCGTGGTTGGTGAGTGTCAGGACTCGCCAACCGCGCACGGGCGCCGCAGGCGCCTAGATCCGCTCGATGACGGTGGCCGTCGACAGTGCGCCGCCCGCGCACATGGTGATCAGCGCGGTGGACTTGTCCGCGCGCTCGAGTTCGTGCAGGGCGGAGGTGATCAGCCGCGAGCCGGTGGAGCCGACCGGATGACCGAGGGCGATCGCGCCGCCGTTCACGTTGACCTTCGACATGTCGGCGTTGTGCACCTGCGCCCAGGACAGCACCACGGAGGCGAAGGCCTCGTTGATCTCGACCAGGTCGATGTCGGCCAGCGACATCCCGGTCCGCTCGAGCACCGCGCGGGTGGAGTCGACCGGGCCGTCGAGATGGAAGTACGGGTCGGCGCCGACCATCGTGGAGGCGACGATGCGCGCTCGCGGCCGCAGGCCCAGCGCGGCCGCCCGCTCCTCGCTCATCAGCAACACCGCGGCGGCTCCGTCGCTGACCTGGGAGGAATTGCCCGCGGTGTGGATGCCGCCCTCGACGACCGGCCTGAGCCCGGCCAGCCCCTCGGCGGTGGTCTCGCGCAGGCCGCCGTCGCGAGTCACGGTCGCGACCTCGCCCGTGGGGCTGCCCTCCTTGTCCACGACAGGGGCCGCCACCGGCGTGATCTCGCGGTCGAAGCGGCCCTCGGCCCAAGCGAGGGCCGCGCGACGCTGCGACTCGAGCCCGAAGGCGTCGACGTCGCCTCGCTTGATGCCACGCCGGACCGCGATCCGCTCGGCGGAGGTGAACTGGTCGCCCATGTCCAGGGCCCAGTCGTCCGGGTACGGGTTACCGGTGCCGGGCGCGTTGGCCTGACCGAGGAACACCCGGCTCATCACCTCGACGCCGCAGCCGATGCCTGCGTCGATCTGACCGGAGGCGATCAGGCCGGCGACCATGTGCACGGCCTGCTGGGAGGAGCTGCACGCGCAGTCGATGGTGGTGGCGGCCGTGGTGTACGGCAGGCCTGCGTGCAGCCAGGCCTGCCGGGTGACGTTGTTGGACTGCTCGCCGGCCTGGGTGACGGCACCGCCGACCAGCTGGCCGACCTCGGTGGCCGCCAGGCCGGTGCGCTCGAGCAGCGCGGCCTGCGCCGCACCCAGCAGAACGGCCGGGTGGACTCCGGCCAGCTGACCGCGGCGGCGGCCGATCGGCGTGCGGACCGCGTCGACGATGACGGCTGTGCTCATGATGACTGCTCCCTGAATGGATCGCGGCGCGGTGGGGACTCCCACCGCGCCGCCGGTGGTTTCCCCGGACGCTAGGCAGGACGTCGGATGGCCACGGCCCCGATCCCGGTCAGCGGAACCCCTACGGCCGCGTGGTGCGTTCCCAGCCGCGCCGGACGGTCGCCAGTCGCCGCCAGCCGAGACCCCCGAAGTACTCGATCTCCTCGACGTCCTCGCGTCCGAGGGCGATGAACAGGTTCGCGACGCCGCCCGTTCGGAGCCAGTCCGCGGCGGATCCGAGGAGCGCACTTCTGGCGGCTTCACCCGGCGGCAGGTCCAGTTCGGCCACCTCCGCCCATCCGGCCAGCCGGAGCAGCGCCCCGCCCCTCGTGCAGTCGTCGATCGTCTCGACGCAGCCCAGCTCGGTCGCGCCATCGTCGAGCGTGAATCGAACCCCGTGTTGACCCACCGAGCGCCGAACATGCTCGGATGCAGGAGAATCCGACACCGGCATGGTGTCGATCCCGCCGGCGAACAACACCTCGACTGCGTCCTCGCCGGGCCGGAACCCCGCTCCGAGCAGCGACTCCTCGAGGTGCGGCCAGCAGTCCGGTATGCCGAAGGTTGCGGGCGTTGGGAGGTCACCATCGGCGAAAACTCTTCTTGCGCCCCAGGATTCGATCACACGCAGCGCAGCGCCCAGTAGCGACGCGGCGGCGTCCGCATGATTCGGCCAGCAGACCATCCAGGCGACCTCACCCGAGCCGCGGTAGTCGGGACCGACGTCGGGGGAACTCCGATAGCACCGCAGGTGCGCCGCGCCGACCACCCTGGAATCCACCACGACCACCAGGGTCTCGCGGGTCTGGACCCAGGGATCGGTCACGTACTGACCGGGATCGGCCTCGAGCTGGGCGAGCAGGGTGGCGGTCGAGACGGCCCACCCGGGAACGACCGCCGAGATGTGCGCGTTCACCAGGTCGGTGACCTGCTGGCGGTCGGAGCGGCGGAACGGACGAATGTGGGGCATGCGGGACTCCATGTTCAAGATCCGATGGATCATCGACAGAAGCCACTATCGGTGCGGCACACCGCCGATCATAGCCCGCCTGGCGCCGCGGCAGGGGTTCCGCAGCCGGAGCCACCCCATCGCGAGGGGCCGGCTACTTGATCGTGCCGCTGAGGTCCGCGAGCAGCAGGTCGCACGCGATACGCAGATCGGATTCGATCTCGGGGATCGACGCCCGCCCGTTGAGACTCGACTGGATCAGCCCGAACCACAGCGACACGACCAACCGGATGACCGTGGTGTCGCGGACGGACGGATCCTCGATCCCCGCGGCGTCGAGCAGCTGCGCGTCGAAGTGCTGGTCGATCTTGGCGACGTCGGGAATCGTGGCCGCGTTGGAGGTCGCCGCGGACTGGATCATCGCCGTCGCCAACATCGGCCTGCGCAGCAGCGCCCTGGTCGCACGCAGCAGGATCTCGTAGACCGCGTCCGCGGGCGAGCCGGTGCCCTTCGGCCGTCGCGTCAGACCGGCGCCCATCTGGTCGATCTGGTCGACCATCACCGCGACGAACAGGTGGGTTTTCGACGGGAAGTAGCGGTAGAGGGTCCCGATGGCCACGCCTGCCGACTTGGCGACCTCGTGCATCTGGACGCGCTCGAGTTCCTTCTCCGAGGCCAACACGGCGGCCGCGTCCAGGATGCGGCCGTACCGCGCCCGTTGTTCGACCGAACTGGGTTCGGCCGCGTCGCGTGCCTCCGCAAGCCTGGGCATGTCTCCCCCGCCTTCTTTCCACAATGGTTCCCCGCAGGATAGATCCTGACATCCTGCGGGGACCACTGCCGCAATCTTCCGCTCAGTGGGACACGCACGGGCGCGAAGCGCCTCTTTTGGGTTCCCAAACCGGTGCCGCCGGAGGATACTCGCCAGTAACAACTGGCACGTCCTTCCGGGAGGCGGATCATGGTTGCAGCGGCCCAGGTCACCGAGGAGCAGGCGAGAGCGGTCGCCGAGGAAGCCAGGGAGAGCGGGTGGGACAAGCCCTCGTTCGCGAAGGAACTCTTCCTCGGGCGGCTGCGACTCGACCTCGTGCACCCCTTCCCCCAGCCGCCGCCCTCGGAGGCGGCCAAGACCGACCGGTTCCTCGCCGAGCTCGAGAAGTACTGCGACACCCTCGACGGGACGGTGATCGAGAGGGAGTCCCGGATCCCCGACGACTACGTCAAGGGGTTCGCCGAGCTCGGCTGCTTCGGCCTCAAGGTCGCCGAGGAGTACGGCGGGCTCGGGCTGTCGCAGGTCGCCTACAACCGGGCCCTGATGCTCGCCGCCTCCGTGAACCCGAGCATCGGCGCGCTCCTGTCGGCGCATCAGTCCATCGGGGTGCCGGAGCCGCTCAAGCTCGCGGGCACCCCGGAGCAGAAGCGGGAGTTCCTGCCCCGCTGCGCGAAGGGCGCGGTATCCGCGTTCCTGCTCACCGAGCCCGACGTCGGATCGGACCCGGCCAGGATGGCCTCCACCGCGACCCCGACCGAGGACGGCTCCGCCTATGTGCTCGACGGCGTCAAGCTGTGGACCACCAACGGCGTGGTCGCCGAGCTGCTCGTGGTGATGGCGCGGGTGCCCCGCAGCGAGGGCCACCGCGGTGGGATCACAGCGTTTGTTGTCGAGGCGGATTCGCCCGGCATCACCGTCGAGCGACGCAATGCGTTCATGGGCCTGCGCGGGATCGAGAACGGCGTCACCCGGCTGCACCAGGTGCGTGTGCCGGCCGCGAATCTGATCGGGCGCGAGGGCGACGGTCTCAAGATCGCGCTGACCACCCTCAACGCCGGCAGGCTCGCCCTCCCCGCGATGTGCGCGGGCGCGGGCAAGTGGTCGCTGCTCATCGCGCGCCAGTGGTCCGCGGAGCGGGTGCAGTGGGGCCGACAGGTCGGCAAGCACGGGGCGGTCGCCGCCAAGCTCTCGTTCATCGCCGCCACCACGTTCGCGCTCGAGGCGGTGCTGGAGCTGTCCGGGCAGATGGCCGACGAGGGCCGCAACGACATCCGGATCGAGGCCGCGCTCGCCAAGCTGTGGTCGAGCGAGATGGCCTGCCTGATCGCGGACGAGCTGATCCAGATCCGCGGCGGTCGGGGCTACGAGACCGCCGAGTCGCTGGCCGCAAGGGGAGAGCGGGCGGTGCCCGCCGAGCAGCAGCTCCGCGACCTGCGGATCAACCGGATCTTCGAGGGATCGAGCGAGATCATGCGGCTACTGGTTGCCCGCGAGGCCGTCGACGCCCACCTCGCCGCGGCCGGCGACCTCGCCGACCCGAAGGCGGACCTGCAGCACAAGGCGAAGGCGGCGCTCGGCGCCAGCGGCTTCTACGCCAAATGGCTGCCGCACCTGGTCTCCGGGAAGGGGCAGCTCCCCACGTCGTACGGCGAATTCGGCTGTAATGCAACGCATCTGCGCTTCGTCGAGCGCAATGCCCGCAAGCTGGCCCGGTCCACCTTCTACGGCATGGCCCGCTGGCAGGCCGGGATGGAGAAGCACCAGGCGTTCCTCGGCCGGGTCGTGGACATCGGCGCGGAACTGTTCGCAATGTCGGCGAGCTGCGTGCGCGCCGAGATGCTGCGCGCTCAGGACCCGAGCCAGGGCGACGCGGCCTACGAGCTGGCCGACGCGTTCTGTCAGCAGTCCCGGATCCGGGTCGATCGGCTGTTCGCGGCCCTGTGGGACAACACCGACGAGGTGGACCACCGGCTCGCCGACGGCATCCTGGACGGCCGGTACACCTGGCTGGAGGCAGGCGTGACCGACCAGAGCGAGGGCACCGGCCCGTGGATCTCGCAGTGGTCGCCTGGCGCGTCCACCGAGGAGAACGTCGCGCGCAGATTCCTACCGCCGACGCGAAGCGGAGGCTAGTCGACGCCGAGCGGCGGGGTCAGACCAGGTTGTCCTCGATCGGCAGGCCGAAGGCCCCGCGCCCGTAGAGGGCCAGCGCGCGCTCGGCATCGTTGGCCACGTGCACCCCACCCGCGTGCGCGTCCCGCCAGGCCCGCTCGATGGGATTGCCCCGATCGAGGGACTGACCGCCCGCGGTCTTGAAGAGGTGCTCGATGGCCTCCAGAGCCCGCTCGGTTGCGCGCACCTGGTCGCGACGGGCCCGCAGCCGCAACTGCATCGGGATCTCCTTGCCCGCGGCCGCCACCTCCAGCAGGGCGCGGACGTTGCGGTCCATCTGCAGGATCGCGGCATCGATCTCGGAGGAGGCCCTCGCGACGGTCACCTGCGCGAACGTGTCCTCGGCGAATCGTCCGCCGCCGAGGCTGAGCCGCACCCGGTCTCTCATCGAAGACAGGTAGTTCTCGTAGCAGCCCGCGACCACACCGATCACCGGCGCCGAGATCGCCGTGGTGAAGATCGTCGCGAACGGAATCCGGTACAGCGGAGCCGGGTTCACCTTCTGTCCCGGACCGCGCAGGTTCGACACCTCGTAGTTGTTCATCACCCGGTACGAGGGGACGAATGCGCTGTCCACCACGATCTCGTGGCTACCGGTCCCCCGCAGGCCGACGGCGTCCCAGACCTCCTCGATCCGGTAGTCGGTGCGCGGCACCAGGAGGGTGATGAAGTCCATCGGCTCGCCCTTGGCGCCGACCAGCAGACCCCCGAGCAACGCCCACTGCGCGTGATCACATCCGGAGGCGTATCGCCAGACGCCGGACAGTTCGTAGCCGCCCTCGACGGGGGTGAGGGTTCCTGTCGGCGCGTAGGACGAGCAGACCAGCACGCCCGGATCGCCGCCCCAGACCTCGGCCTGGGCCCTGTCGTCGAAGAGGGCGAGGTGCCAGGGGTGCACCCCGAGCACGGAGGCCACCCAACCGGTGGAGCCGCAGGCACCCGAGATCGCCCGGACCGCCTCGTAGAAGTGCACGGGGTCGGCCTCCGCCCCGCCGTACCGCTTGGGCTGGAGCATCCGGAACACGCCCGCATCGGCGAGCCCCCGGATCGTCTCGTCCGAGACCCGGCGTGCGTCCTCGGTGGCGCGCGCCCGTTCGGCGATGCCGGGCAGCAACTCGCGAACCGCCGCGAGAACCTCGTTGTCCATCTGACCGATGCTATCCGTCTGAGCGCCGGCTGCCGAGGCCCTGGCCGGTCGGCAAAGTCCAATTCTGCTGGTCAGGCCGGTCCCGGCCAGTGAGACAGGGACCATTGCCCGCCACGGTGCTCGTTAGCGTCGGGGGCAGTGACCAGTAGGTCTCGCCGCACGCAGGCGGCCTCGCTCGAAGGGATGGGAAGAACCGTGACCACCACGCAGTCCGCAGACGATGAAGTTCGCGTGATCGACGCAGGCGCCGCACCGACCAGGTTCGCGCGCGGATGGCACTGCCTCGGCCTCGCGAAGGACTTCCGCGACGGCACGCCCCACGGCATCGAGGCCTTCGGCACCAAGCTGGTGGTGTTCGGCGACAGCGCGGGCAAACTCAACGTCCTCGACTCGTACTGCCGCCACATGGGCGGCGACCTCAGCCAGGGCAGCATCAAGGGTGACGCGGTGGCCTGCCCGTTCCACGACTGGCGGTGGGGCGGCAACGGCAAGTGCACCGGAATCCCCTACGCCCGGAGGGTCCCCCCGCTCGCCCGCACCCGTTCCTGGACCACCCTCGAGCAGGACGGCCTGCTGTTCGTGTGGAACGACCCGGAGGGCAACCCGCCGCCCGCCGACGTCACGATCCCGCAGATGCGCAAGCCCGGCGAGGAGTGGACCGACTGGGTCTGGCACTCGATCGTCATCGACACCAACTGCCGCGAGATCGTGGACAACGTCGTGGACATGGCGCACTTCTTCTACGTGCACTTCTCCTTCCCCACCCGGTTCAAGAACATCTTCGAGGGCCACACCGCGATCCAGTACTTCGAGGGCATCGCCCGCGAGGACATGCGGCCGCCGTCGAACGACCCGACCCGGCCGAAGCTGCTGGGCAGCGACTCGGTCGCCGCCTACCACGGCCCGTCCTTCATGATCGACGAGCTGATCTACCGATACGACACGTTCGATGTCGAGTCGATCCTGATCAACTGCCACTTCCCGATCTCCCCCGACAAGTTCGTGCTGATGTACGGCGTGATGGTCAAGAAGACCGACCAGCTGCCGGCCGGCGAGGCGGAGTCGATCGCGAGCGGGATGACCAAGTTCATCGCCACCGGATTCGAGCAGGACGTCGCGATCTGGAAATCCAAGAGCCGCATCAACAATCCGCTCCTGTGCGACGAGGACGGCCCGGTCTACCAGCTACGCCGCTGGTACGAGCAGTTCTACGTCGACGTCGCCGACGTCACACCGGAGATGGTGGACCGCTTCGAGTTCGAGATGGACACCACCAAGCCGGTCGAGGCGTGGCGCAGGGAAGTGGACGCCAACATCGCGGCCAAGAAGGCCGCCGAGGCCCAGAACCAGCCGGTCTAGCCATGCAGCCGTTGGCATGCGACCGATGCGGCAACCGGGTCCTCGTCGAGAAGACCAGCTGGCAACACACCGCCATCCAATGGACGTCGGAGTCCGAGTCCTCCTGCGCCGAGTTCCGCGACGGGAAACCCTCCCGGGCCCGTACGGTTCGGGTCCAGGTCTGCGAGGCGCTGCAGGGATCGATCGACCGGGCCGTACTCGACGGGCGACTCGACGTCGCCGAGAACTGAACCCCCTCAAGGAGAACCATGATCGACAAGTCCCAGTACGGCCCGTGGGCGGTGATCGCGGGCGGTTCCGAGGGTGTCGGCTCCGCGTTCGCACACGAACTCGCCGCCGCCGGTATCCACCTCGTCCTGATCGCGCGCAAGCCCGGTCCGCTCGAGGAGACAGCGGACAAGGTGCGTGCTGTCGGTGTGCAGGTGCGCACGCTGTCGCTGGACCTGCTCGTACCGGATGCACTCGACCGGATCCGCGCGGTCACCGACGACCTCGAGGTCGGGCTGCTGATCTTCAACGCGGGGGCCAACTCGTACGGGCACGAATTCGTCGAGAGCGACCTGCAGAAGGTGCAGGGCGTCATCGACCTGAACGTGACCTCGCAGCTGCAGCTCACACACCACTTCGGCGCCAAGATGAAGGCCCGCGGCAGGGGCGGCATCGTGCTGCTGGGCTCGATGTCCGGATACCTGGGCGCCGAGCAGCAGAGCATCTACTCCGCGGCCAAGGCGTTCAGCCGGGTGTTCGCCGAGGGATTGTGGTTGGAGCTCAAGCCTTTCGGCGTGAACGTGCTCGAACTCGTCCTCGGCGTCACCCGCACCCCCGCCATGGCAAGGGCCGGGCTGAACTTCGACATCCCCGGCATGCTGGTCGCCGAGCCAGAGGACGTGGCACGCGAGGGTCTCGAGCACCTCGCCGACGGCCCCGTCTGGGTGGCGGGCGGCAACTATCCGGCGGTCGTCAAGCGTGCCGGGTTCCCGCGCGACAAGATCGTCCAGGGCGCCGCCGACGGCATGCGCAAGCTCCTCGGACGCACCTAGGTTCTCACCCGTCCGGCGCGGTGGCCGCACCCCGAGCCCGGGGTGCGGCCACCGCCGTATTCGCGGACCCTATCTGCCCGAACCGTATGGCCGGGTGATGATCTCGAGAAAGTGCCCGGCCGGGTCGAGGAAGTAGGTCCCGCGACCCCCGTCGTTCCTGTTGATGCCCGTCGCCGATTGCCGGGGATCGGCCCAGTGCTCCATGCCGCCCTCGAGGATTCGACCGTAGATGCTGTCGAAGTCCTCCTCCGAGACCAGGAACGCGTAGTGCTGCGGGGTCACGTCGAGGTGGGGCGGCGGTTCGGCGAAGTCCAGGGTGACTCCGTTGTCGAGCTGGACGGCGAGGAAGAAGCCGGCCGGAACCGGATCCGGGAGGCCGAACAGCGTGGTGAAGAAGTACGCCGAGAGCTGCTTGTCTTTCGCGGCGACGATGGTGTGGTTGAACGAGATGGTCAAGGAAACCCCTTGGGATTCGACGCCTCCATGCCTGACGCAGTCCGTCATCGACACGCGACGCTGTATCCAGGAATACCTCGGCCGCGGCGCGCGCGCAAGTCCCCCGCCGCTGCCGCACCGAGGTGTTGCCGCTCGACCAAGGCGAGAGTTGCTCCGGTGTAGCCGTTTTCCGCGATCCCGGCGACCTGGAGTTCTCAGCGGTAGTCGGGGTTCGCGAAGTCCGGCCTGCAGCCGGCGTCCCACTCGGACCGCTGGTTCCCGTAGGCGGGGAACCCGCCCGCCTCCTTCAACATCGCCGCCGCATGCATCAGGTTGTAGGTCATGAAGGTGGTGTTGCGGTTGGTGAAGTCGTTCTCCGGCCCGCCCGACCCCTCGTCCAGGTAGGACGGTCCCGGACCCGCCTCGCCGATCCAGCCGGCGTCGGCCTGCGGCGGGATCACATATCCCAGGTGCTGGAGGCTGTAGAGGATGTTCATCGCGCAGTGCTTGACGCCGTCCTCGTTCCCGGTGAGCAGGCAGCCACCGACCCGCCCATAGAAGGCGTACTGCCCCCGGTCGTTGAGGATCGACGAACAGCCGTACAGACGCTCGATGACCTTCTTCATCACCGAACTGTTGTCGCCGAGCCAGATCGGGCCCGCCAGCACCAGGATGTCGGCGGCGATGATCCGCCCGTACAGCTGCGGCCACTCGTCGCTCGGCCAGCCGTGTTCGGTCATGTCGGGGTACACGCCGGTGGCGATGTCGTGATCGACCGCGCGGATCTCGTCGACCGCGACACCAGCGTCACGCATCAGCCCGACGCTGCGGTCGATCAGCCCCTGCGTGTTGCTGACCTCCGGCGACCGTTTCAGCGTGCAGTTGACGAAGGCGGCCAGCAGGCCGTCGAACCTGGGCGCCGTGCCCAGTGACGATGGAATTGTCATCTCGGACTCCTCCGCGAGTGCCCCCGGCAGTCCACGATATGCGCCCGCCCGGCCCCCGGGGCGCCGAACGCTACGACTCGGGGGTGAACGCCGCGAGGGGCTCCGAACCGGACCAGTCGTGACCCCAGTAGCTGTCCGCGGTGATCTCCTCCGCGGTGAAGTGGCTCTCGTCCACCAGCATGCCCTCGGTGCCGAACTCGACGTCCCAGCCGCCGGGCGCGCGGACGTAGAACGAGACCATCTTGTCGTTGGTGTGCCTGCCGAGGGTGGACGAGATCGAGAAGCCGAGCTTGCCGACCCGGTCGAGCGCCTGGCCCACGGCGTCCAGGGTGTCGACCTCCATCATCAGGTGCACCATCCCTGGGGCCTCCGACGGCGGCGCCGGGCAGATCGCCAGGCTGTGGTGCCGCTGGTTGATGCCGAGGAACCGCACCCGCCGGGCGGGGCCGGGTGCGCCCGGTCCGCCGAGCCGGATCGCACCGCGGGGCAGGAAGCCGAGGACCTCGGTGTAGAAGTCGTAGGTCTCCTGGAAGTGCGGCGTCGGCAGCACCACGTGGCCGAGGCCCGCGGGCCCGGTCACGAACCGGCCGCCGTGCGGGGTGACCACCGGGCTGTGGTCGAGCACCGGGCCGAAGAACACCTCGACGGTGGTGCCCGCGGGATCGACGAAGGTGATCGCGCGCTCCACGTCGCGGTGGTCCGCCTCCTCCTGGGACAGCTCGCGGACCGGGACGCCCGCCTTCTCCAGCTGATCGCGCACCGCCCGCAGCGCGAACTGGTCGCGTACCTCCCAGCCGACCGCGAGCACCCTGTCCACCTCGCCCGGCAGCACCTGTAGGCGTGACCGGCGCTCGTCGATCCGCAGGTACAGCCCGTCGCCGTCGGGGCCGGAGCCGACGGCCATGCCGAGGCCGTCGACCACGAGTTCACGCCAGCGATCGACGTCTCGCGACTGAACCTTGAGGTATCCGAGCGAACGGATGTCAGACATGTTCTCCACCAATCCCTTTGCTGTTACGTCGGTCAGATCATCGAACGGTGGATGCCCTGCGGCTCACCACCGAGCTGCGTTAGGGCCGACGAGTGGAAGATCGAGCCCGGCACGTGGATGGCGTGCGCGATGCCCGCGTGCGCGTCGCGGAAGAACCGCTGCATCGGGAACTTCCTGTGCAGGGCATTGCCGCCGGAGCGGGCGAAGATCTCGTCGACCGCGCGCACGGCACGCCATGCCGCGGCCGTCTGGGTCCGCCTGCCGATGGCTCGTGCCTCGAAGTCGACCTCCTTGCCCGCCTCGGTCATGTCCCAGAAGCGGTCGACGGTCTCGAGCAACGCCGCACGCGATGCCGCGATCTCGGCCGCCGCCTCACCGATGGCGTACAGCACGTACGGATCGTCCTTGATCTTCTGCCCGGTGATCGCGGTCCGATCCTTCTGGGCCGCGATGTGACAGGCCAGCGCACCCTCCGCGATGCCGACCACCGCGGAGGTGATGCCAAGCGGGAACATGCACGAGAACGGCATGTTGTAGAGGGTCTCGGTTCGTCCCGATGCCTTGACCGCGGTGCCGTCCATGACATCCGAGGCGAGCAGGGTGCGGTAGCCGGGGATGAAGGCGTCCCGGACGATCACGTCCTTCGAGCCGGTCCCGCGCAGGCCGATGACGTCCCACGAGTCCTCGACGATCTCGTAGTCGGACCGCGGCAGGATCACGTGCAGGGAGACCGGCGGCATCTGCGGCCTGCCGTCGGCGTCCCCGAGCATGGCGCCGAGGAACACCCACTGGCAGTGATCGGTGCCGGAGGAGAACGACCAGCGGCCGTTGAGGATGTAGCCGCCGTCGACCGGGGTGGCGACGCCCATCGGCGCGTAGGGCGAGGCGACCCAGGTGTCCTGGTCGGTTCCCCAGATCTCGTCCTGCACTCTGGGATCGGCGAAGGCGAGCTCCCAGGGGTGGACGCCGACGATGCCGGTGACCCAGCCCGTCGCGCCGTCCATCGCGGCGATGCTCATGACGGTTTCCGCGAACTCGCGGGGGTGCACCTCGAGGCCACCGTGCTGCTTCGGCTGCAGCATCCGGATCGCGCCGGACTCGCGCAGTCGCTTGGCGGCGGTATCCGACAGTCGCATGAGCTTGTCGCCCTCGGCGCCCTCCGCGCGGATCTCGTCGGCGTACTGCTCGATCCGTTCCTGAACCTGACCCATGGCTTCCTCGGCCCTCTCTGTGTGCCTGGCGGCGAGCCGCCTCCTGTAAGTGAACGTGGCAGCCTCAGGTCGAGGCGACGGGTGCGCTCTCGCTCAGTGAGAGCTCGTGTTCGGCGGCATACCGCGCGGCGAGGTACCCGAAGACCATCGATGGGCCGATGGTGGCGCCCGCGCCCGCGTATTCGTTTCCCATCACCGAGGCGGTCGTGTTGCCGGTGGCGTAGAGGCCCTCGATCGCGCTTCCGTCGCCGCGCAGCACGCGACTGTTCTCATCACAGACGAGGCCGCCCTTGGTGCCGAGATCGCCCGCCTCGCAGCGGATCGCGTAGAACGGCCCCTTGACGATCTCGTCCATGTTGGGGTTCGCCATGGTGGGATCGCCGTAGTATCGGTCGTAGGCGCTGTCGCCGCGGCCGAAGTCCTCGTCCTTGCCGCCGCGGGCGAAGCCGTTGAACCGTTCGATGGTCGCGACGAGCGCACCGGCGGGGACGCCGATCGCGGCGGCCAGCTCGGGCAGCGTGTCCGCCTTGTGGACCACACCGGATTCGTAGAACCCTTGCGGAAAAGGCATGTTCGGCAGCACCTGCGCGAACGGGTACCGGTTCTTCGCCTTGGTGTCCATGACGAACCAGGCCGGCACGTGACCGCCCTCGAGCTGGTCGTGCACGAAGTTCACGTACGGCGACGACTCGTTGGTGAAGCGTTCTCCCTGCGCATTGACGATCACCGACGGCGGGATACACCTCTCCGACACCAGCGGGATGACCGCACCCATCGGGTGGAACACCGACGGCATCCACCAGGCATCGTCCATGAGGTCGACGGCAGCGCCGAGCCCCTGACCGGCCCGGATGCCGTCGCCGGTGTTCTCCCTGGCCCCCGCGCTGACGTTCGCACGTCCGAGCTCGGGCAGGTACTGATCGCGCATCTGCTGGTTGTGGTCGAAGCCGCCGGTGGCCAGCAGCACACCGCGACCCGCGCGGATCCGGACGGTCTCACCCGCACGATCGGCGACCACGCCGACCACGACGCCGTCGGCGTCGGTCACCAACTCGGTCATCGAGGTGCGCAGCCAGAGCGGGACCCCGGCGTCCTTGAGCACCATCCGCAGGCGCGCCACCAGGGCGCGTCCACCGGTGGACATGTGTCGGCGCAGCACCATGTTCGACGCGACGCGCCAGGCGGCGACCATCGACGCCCTGCGGCCGGCCCAGGTGCGCTTGACCATCGCCAGGTCGTGGTAGTCCTTCGAGGTCACCCACAGGCCCAGCGGGCCCTTCATGCTGTTCGGACGCTGGAACTGCTCGTCCTCCTTCAGCTTTCGGGTGTCGAAGGGCTTGCACTCGATGGTGCGCCCGAGCGCGCTGCCGCCGTCCTCCTCCGGGTGGTAGTCGGAGTAACCCTTCACCCAGTACAGCTTCATGTGCGGACTGCGGTCCAGCAGCTGCATCAGCTTCGGACCGGCGTCCACGTACGCGTCGATCCGGGCCGCGGGCACCGTGCCCTTGGTGAGGGTGCGCAGGTATCGGCGGATGGCGTTCGGGTCGTCGCCCCCGTCCCTGCGGGTCAGTGTCGGGGCGTTCGGAATCCAGATGCCGCCGCCGGAGATCGCCGTCGAGCCGCCGAACTTCTTGCCCTTCTCGATGATCAGGGTGTCCAGCCCGAGGTCGGCCGCGGTGATGCCTGCGCTCATGCCGCCGCCGCCGCTCCCGACGATCAGGAAGTCGACGGTGGCATCCCAATCCTGCTCGTCTCCGGAGTCGTGCTCGCGGATCGACCCTTCCCCGGTCATCGGTTCGCCTCCTCACGGGTGAGGAACGCCAGCACCGCCGACGTCCACGCCTGCTTGGCCTCGATCATCGTCCAGTGACCGCAATTGGGGAACACGTGCAGCTCGGCATTCGGAATGTCGCGCATCGGGAGCATCGCCATGTCCACCGGGCTGACCCGATCGTCACGACCCCACGTGAGCAGCGTCGGTGCCGAGATCTTGTGCAGCTGCGCCCAGTACGGCGTCGCGCCGGAGGCCTTGGCGGCGGCGGTGTTCGCCGCGAACGCCCTGCTGCTGTACATCCGCGCGGCGATCTCCAGCGTCAGCGGCTCCGTGGCCAGCGCCCACCGCTCCTCGATCAGCTCCTCGGTGACGACCGCCGGGTCGTAGACCATCGAGTGCAGCCACCGGATCAGGCCCTCCCTGGTGGGATTGTCCGTGAACTCCATCAGGAGCTTGATGCCCTCGCCGGGGCTGGGCATCATGACGTTCTTACCCACGCCACCGATGGTCACCAGCTTGTTGACCCGCTCCGGCGCATGGATGGCGACGTTAGTCGCGACGATGCCGCCCATGGAATTGCCGATCATGTGCACCGGCTCCTCGATGCCGAGTGCGTCGAGGAATGTCCCGACCGACCCCATCGCCATCGCCATCGGGTGCCCGTCGCCCGGATCGCTGACGCCGAAGCCGGGGAACTCGAGCACGAGGCAGCGGAAGTGCTGCGCGAAATCCCCGAGCACACCGCGGTAGTTGCGCCACCCGGTGACGCCGGGGCCGGAGCCGTGCAGGAGGAGGAGCGGCGGTCCGTCGCCCGCCTCGTGGTAGCGCAACACGCCGAGGTCGGTGGAGACCTCCCGCATGGTGCCCTCGTGGGTGAGTTCGCTCGTCATGACTCCGCACGCTGCCGCAACCGCAGGCCACCCGCCCCGCCGATCCCGATGAGCGAGACCCCCGGTGGCACCGGGGGTCTCGCTGCCCGACTACTTGTCGGCCTCGGAGGTGAGGCAGACCGAGTTCAGGACGTGGTGGTAGGTCACCAGCCCGTAGACGTTCGGTGCATTGATGAGGGGGAAGGGCGACGGAATCCACTCGAAGGGGTTGACGAGCGCGCCGACGCCCCCGGAGGCCCCGGTCCAGGCAGCGGACATCGCGTTCATGGATTCGTCGAAGACGAGTTCCATCACCTGGCTGGTCAGTGCGTACGAGAAGTAGGCGGCGGTCAGCGAATCCCCGACCGTGAGCGTGCCGAGCGGTACCAGCTTGCTGAAGTCCTTCCCGGCAAAGACATTGTGGCCCAGCCCGATCAGGGCGTCGGTTGCTGCGCCACCGACCTTCGGGACCAATCCGAGGCCCATGGACAGGAACTTCTCGATCGAGGAGAAGTCGTCCGGGTGCGCGGGGATGAGGCCGGCGGGCACCATCGCGTTGCGCATGATCCACTCCAGCCTCGAGCGCTGATCCTCGATCTGCGCCCGGCGGGCGGGATCGACCTCGAGGGAGGTCAGGTGGCTCGTGGTCCGCGACAGCACCCGTGAGAGCGGCATGCCGGACACGGCCAGGCAGTCGGGACCGGCGATGTCGAGCTCGTTCGCCACGGCCTCGACGAAGGCGGGAGCCCGGAAGCCGTAGTCGAGTTCCCGGTCCGGTTGGCCGGCGCGGTCGGCGACCGCCTTGGTCGTCCAGACCACACAGCTCTTCTCGAGCTGGTCCCTGGCGGCCTCATAGATGGCCGTGAAGCCCTTCGCCCCCAGCCTCAGCGGGAGGCTGATGAGCGTCCCGGCGCTGACCGGCCCGACCGCGAACATGGACGGGATCATGCCGGCGACGATGTTCGCCGGGATGACGGCGGTGGTGTAGATGACCGCGTACGCCGTCTCGATCGCCTGACCGAGGGTGAGGTTCTCGGCGCGGATGACCGCGCCCTCCCGCCCGGCCTTGACGTTCATCAGCTGCGTGACGATGTACTGCGTGATCGGATCGCCGTACTTGTGGATCCCCGCCTCGTCGTCCGAGGAGTAGGCGGAGGCGGGGTTCGACACGCTGAGGGTGCTGATGCCAACCGACCTCAGTCGCGCCAACCCCTCCGCGCGGATGCCCTCGTAGTTGTCGAGGTACGGCTGGGGCAGGATCGGTTTCGAGGCCTGCAGGACCGCGTCGAAGACCGCGCTCATCGTCGCCCGATCGGATCCCACACAGACAGGGTCGTCCTGGCGAACGGTCTCGGCAGCGCGCGCAGGAGCGGCGAGAGCGAACTGCGAGAGGGGTCCACCCACCAGCGCCAGGCCCACCGCCGCCGCGGCTACCGCGGACCGAAACCCTTTTTGACGTGAAACCCGGCTCATGCTCGTTCCCGACTGATCGAAGTGGAGGACTGCGTGCGAATGCGTCGGCAGCCTGCTGCCTGCGACGATGCCGCTCGGCCGGACAATCACACCCATTCATGGACGATCGTTCAACTCGGGAGCCGGGGTGCTTCGCAACGTTTACGAAGGGTTCACGCACCGGTCAGTCGGCACGCCCGCCGACACGTGGACGCACGGAGCGCGGGTACCCGCCGAGCGGGCGGTCCGCCTAGGGCGTGTCTCCCAATCCCTCTCGGATGCTCCCGGCGAGACAATCGTCGTCCGGCAAGGCGGAGGAGAAGCCGATACCGGGGTTGTATCGGCGCCGACGACAACGCTGCAGGGCGGCGATTGGACGCCGGGGGCGCCGAAATGGGGATTGGGAGACATGCCCTAGATCCAGCCGGCACCCCGCACGGCCAGGAACCGCGTGCGCGCCTCGGGGGACCACGTCTCCGCCTGTTGGGTCGCCGTCGGCCGCGCGGCCCGGCGACCGCCGCCGAGCTCGGGGAACAGCGTCCGGGTGATCTCGCGGGCGGCGTCCGCCACGAGCGGTGCGAGCCGCTCCAGCGGCGCCGTCCGCGCATCCCCGCACAGCGAGAGCCCGGCCACGGGGCCCTCGTGCCCGCGGATGCCGACGCCGACGCAGGCCACCCCGCGCGCGGACTCGCCTCGTTCGAACGCCAGCCCGCGACGCTGCCTGATCCGGTTGAGTTCCTGATGCAGAACACCGAGATCCGAGATGGTCCGGTCGGTGCAGCGATTCATCGGGCCACCGAACAGCGCGTCGACCCGTTCGGGGACGAGCCAGGCGAGCATCGCCTTCCCGCTCGCCGTGGAATGTGCGGACACCCGGCCGCCGACGCGGGACGGGATCGACGAGGCGAGCCGGCCGCCGACCTTGTCGAGATAGACGGCCTCGTTGCCGTCCAGGACCGACAGATGCACGACCATCCCGGTCTGCAGGTGCAGCTCGTGCAGCAGCGGCGCCGCTGCCTCCCGGATCTCCGCGTTCCCGCCGTCGCCGCCACCGATCCCGAGCGCACGGCGACCCAGCCGGTACCCGAACGAGGCGTGCTCCACCCAGTTCAGCTTCACCAGCGAATCGAGGATCCGGTGCACCGTCGATCGGGGCAGCCGGGCGCGGCAGGCCACTTCCTCCAACGTCAACCGCGCCGCCCGCCCGTCGAACGCATCGAGGATCAGGGTCATACGTTCGACCATCGAGGGCGGCGCCTCACGGGCGTCATTGCGCACGACATGTTCCGTGACGACCGTCATGGGTCCTCCTCCGGTCCCGATCGGGGGGCCGCCCGATCACCGAAACTGAAATGAATTCTGAAACAGTAGCAAGCCGTCCCTGCCAGCGGGAGCCCCCCGCGAGAATTCGTTCGGTCCCGATCACCGGGAGAGCACCGCGGCGATCGGGACCACTGGGATATGAAAGGTGGCATGCAGATCGGGATCGTGACCCCAGTGCTGATCCAGCACCCAGCGGTACGGGCGGACTGGGAGGTCGGCGCAGGCATCGACGAGGTCGCCTCGATCGCCGAGGCGGCCGACCGGCTCGGCTACCACCACCTCACATGCAGCGAACACGTCGCGGTCCCGGCGCCGATCGCGGCCGAGCGCGGTGGCACCTACTGGGACCCCCTGGCCACCTTCGGCTTCCTGGCCGCGCGCACCCGTCGCATCCGGCTCGTCACCCAGGTGCTCGTCCTCGGCTACCACCATCCGCTCGAGATCGCCAAGCGCTACGGCACCCTCGACCGGATCAGCGGCGGACGCCTCACCCTCGGCCTCGGGGTCGGCAGCCTGCGGGAGGAGTTCGACCTGCTCGACGCCCCGTTCGAGGGCAGGGGCCCCCGCGCCGACGACGCCCTGCGCGCGCTGCGGGCCTGCCTGTCGCGGCCGCGGCCGGAGTACCACGGCGAGTTCTACGACTTCGCCGACGTCGTCGTCGAACCGCACGCCCAGCAGCCGCGGGTGCCGCTGTGGATCGGCGGCCGCACCGCTCGGTCGCTGCGACGCGCGATCGAGCTCGGCGACGGCTGGGTGCCGTTCGGGCTCAGCCTGCCCGACCTCGCCGACCTGCTGGCGAAGGCGCCGGTACCCGCCGACATGGAGGTGGTGCTGAGCGCGGGCCGCCCCCTCGACCCGACCGGCTCGCCCGACGCGGCGGCCCGGGCGCTGACCCGGCTACGCGATGCGGGCGCCACCATCGCCAGCGCCTCGATCGCCGCCACCGGCGCCGCCCACTACGGCGAGCAACTCGAGGCGCTCAAAGAGCTCGCGGCGCCGCTCGGCGTCGAGTTCTCCTGACCCGATCTCCCAACCACAGCACTCGACATGGAGGACCCACCATGACCGACACCGAAACCCTGCTGACCGGCCTCGCCGCCCGGGTTCAGCTGCTCGAGGACCAGCTCGCCCTGATGCGGATCATCAGCGCGTACGGGCCGGCGGTCGACAGCGGCGAGAGCGCGGCGGTCGCGGGGATGTGGACCGAGGACGGCGTCTACGACGTGGACACCGGTTGCCTGCGCGGGCACGGCGAGATCGAGGCCATGGTGCAGTCGAAGCCTCACCAGTCCTACATCCACGCCGGCAGCGGCCACCTCGTCGGCCCGCCGCACATCGACGTCGACGGCGACACCGCGGTGGCCACCTGCCATTCACAGCTGGTCCTGCACGACCAGGAAACCCGGACCTACCGGGTCGCCCGGATCACCGCGAACCGCTGGGAGTTCGCCCGCATCGACGGCGAGTGGAAGGTCACGCTGCGCACCAACCGAATCCTCGACGGCCGGGCGGAGGCGCGGGAGATCCTCGCAGCTGGCGTCAAGAACTGAAATACGCTCTAGCCTCGCGACCGCCGGGCGACGGCGCGGCGGTTTCGCGAGGACAGAGCCGGGCATACGCTGGACACACTCCAGCAACGTTCCTCAGCGCGTCGTCACGCCATCGACCGACGGAGGCCCGACATGCCAGGATCCACCGCCCCCCTCACCCGCAGGCGTGCGGCACGTCGGCGGGCCGGCCTCGCCGCCCTCGCCGTCGCGGCCGGACTCGCGGCCGCCTGCTCCTCCGACGACGGATCCGAGCATCACCCGAGCACCACCGTCGCGCCCGAGTCCGGGGCGCCGGTGATCGCCATCGAGGACTTCACCTACAAGACCCCACCGTCGGTGCGTGCGGGTGAAGAGGTCGTCGTGCGGAACGGCGCCGGACCGGAACACTCCGTCACCTCCGACACCGAGGGGCTGTTCGACACCCATGTCGACGGCAACGAGTCCGCCACCTTCACGGCGCCGACCACCCCGGGTGCGTACACGTTCCACTGCGTCTATCACCCCGAGATGTACAGCATCCTGATCGTCGAGTGAGACCCGCCCTCGGTCCGAAAGCCCCACGTCCGCAACGGGTGTCACGGCCGACTCTCGGTCACCGGGATCCGTCGACCCGAGCCCCCTCCCTCCAGGCGAGACTGGAACGAAATACCAATTTCGTGGGCAATGCGACCCAAAGGAGGACCCAGATGGGTGAATCAGTGAGCTTGGACGGCCGGACGGCCGTCATCACAGGCGCGGGCGCCGGACTCGGACGCGCGGAGGCCCTCGCCCTCGCCGCGGCCGGTGCTCGCGTCGTCGTCAACGACATGGGTCAGGCCGCGCACGACGTCGCGGACGAGATCAAGGCCGCGGGCGGAGAGGCGATCGCCGTCACCGGCGACGTGTCCGACTGGTCCCTCGGCGGGCGATTGGTCGCGGAGGCCGTCTCGAACTTCGGCTCGTTCGACATCCTCGTCAACAACGCGGGCATCCTGCGCGACAAGATGATCTTCAACCTGTCCGAATCCGATTGGGACGACGTCATCCGCGTGCACCTCAAGGGCCACGCCGCGACGTCGCACGCCGCCGCCGTGCACTGGCGCGCGGCCAGCAAGACCGCGGGAGGCCCGGTCTTCGGCCGCGTCATCAACACCTCCTCCGAGGCGTTCCTCTTCGGCGCTGCCGGTCAGCCGAACTACTCGGCCGCGAAGGCAGGCATCACCGCGCTGACGCTGTCCACCGCGCAGGGCCTGTCCCGCTACGGCGTCACCGCCAACGCGATCTGCCCGCGCGCCAGGACCGCGATGACCGCCGAGGCATTCGGCGAGGCCGCCGTTGCCGACGACCTCGATCCGCTCGCCCCCGAGCGCGTCGGCACCCTGGTCAGCTACCTGGCCTCCCCGGCCTCGCACGAGATCACCGGCCAGGTCTTCGTCGTCTACGGCAAGATGGTCGCACTCATGGCGTCCCCCAAGGTCGAGAACCGTTTCGACGCAAGCGGTTCCGCATTCACGGTCGACGAGCTGGACCAGCAACTGTCGTCGTACTTCACCGGCCGCGGCCAGTACGAGACCTACTCCGCGTACAGCGTCGCGGAACTGGAGAAGGCCGCACTGGCCGTCGACTGATCTGCCCACCACGAAGGAGCACGGCATGAGGCTTGCAGGCAAGGTCGCGATCGTCACCGGCGGTGCCGGTGGCATCGGCCGCGGCATCGTCCGGGCGTTCACCAAGGAGGGCGCACGGATCCTGTTCGTCGACATCGATGACGATGCCGGAAGGGCACTCGAGAACGAACTCGGCGGGGCCGGAAGGTTTTTGAATGCCGACATCTCCGAGGAGGAGAGCGCGGCCGCGATCGTCGCGGCCGCGATCGAGGTGTTCGGCAGGGTCGACGTCCTGGTCAACAACGCCCACGCCTCCCGTCAGGCGCCCCTGCTCGAGACCACCAAGGACATGCTCGACCTGTCCTTTGGCACCGGCTTCTACCCGACCTTCTGGCTGATGAAGGCCTGCCATCCGCAGCTCAAGGCGAACCAGGGCTCGGTGATCAACTTCGCCTCCGGTGCCGGGATCGAGGGCCAGCCGACGCAGGGCTCGTACGGCGCTGCCAAGGAGGCGATCCGGGCCATCAGCCGTGTCGCCGCCAACGAGTGGGCCCCCGACGACATCAACGTCAACGTCATCTCCCCGCTCGCCATGACCGAGGGCGTCCGGGCCTACATCGATGCGAACCCCGGCATCGAGGACGCGCTCCTCGCCAAGACCCCGCTGCACCGGTTCGGCGATCCCGAGTCGGACATCGGGCGGGTCGCGGTGTTCCTCGCCAGCGCGGACGCCGACTACATGACCGGCCAGACCCTCATGGTCGACGGCGGCAGCATCAAACTGCGCTGAACGCGCCTGTGCGCGAGTTGCACCCCGGTAGGGGTACAACTCGCGCACAGTTGTCTTGGGCCTCAGCAGGTCTGCCGGGTCTCGTCACCCGCGAGGAGCGCGTCGGTGAACTCCTGCGCATCGGACCGCGACGCCGCGACCGCGGCCCGGTGGTCCGCGCCGTCATAGGTCCGGTAGTCGAGCTCGGCGCCCTTCTCGCACAGCTGCTTCACCAGGACCTGCGAGGCGGCAGGTGTGACGAGGGCGTCCGCGGTGCCCTGCGCGAACAGCACCGGGACCTTGGGGTCGGCGTTCGAGGGCTCCTGCTCGGCGAGGTAGTCCGTCCACGGCCCGAGGTCCGCGCCCGGACGGATCACCGAATTCACCTGGATGTCACCGATGGCCGCTCGAACGTCGGCGATGCACCCGGTGCGGGCGGCCCGCATCAGCGGCTCTGCGGCCGGGGTCACGATCTCCGCCGGCACCACCGCCGGGTCCGCCGCCGCCGCACCGAGCAGGGTGATCGGCAGGAAGGACAGCACCGGGGCCACCGCCTGGCTGCCGCTCGCGACGTACTGCGGGGTCTGGCTCAGGCCGCTACCCGGCGCGACCGCGATCGCGCCGAGCAGGGTCAGTTCCGGCGCCCGGTCCACCGCCTGATCGGACGCGCTGATCGCCGCCGCGCCGCCCTGACTGTGCCCGCCGACAAACCACCTGTCGCCCACCGACGGGTCGAGATGCCTTGCTGCCCGGACGATGTCGGTCACTGCATTCGACTCGGAGGTCGCGTTCAGATACGTGTGATCCCCTGGGGTGCCCATGCCCTCGTAGTCGGTCTGGACCACCACGTAACCGTTCTCGACCCACTGGTCGAGGGTCGCACTGACCATGCCGACGTAGTCGTGCACGGCGCCGTCGACCGTGTCGCCCGACGGTGCGCAGGTGTCCGCGATACCGGTCGTCCCGTGGGCCCAACTGAGCACCGGCCAGCCGCCGTCGGGCGCGGTCCCCGACGGGATCGCCACCGTACCGGAGACGACGATCGGCTCACCCGCACCGTTCTGCGATGCGTAGGTGATCAGCTCGCTGCGGGCGGCGCTCGGCAGCACCGCCGCGTTGGCGAGGGGCGCCGAGGAGAGCACGTCGCCTGCGCGCGGCGACGAACCGGAATCCTCTCCCCCACCCGAGGAACACCCGGTCACGGCGATGGCGGTGACCGCCAGTGCACCTATCATTCGGAACGAAACAGCTGGACGAGGGTGACGCATGGCGGCCTCCGAGCATGCGGTGGAGCAGATCGCCCCAGATGTGATTTAAGAAGGGCCTCTTAGTACCGTGGCGCGCACACCCATGTCAACGAGTCGTCTCACTCTGGTGAGGGCCGCTGAGCAACTCGTGGCCGAGCGGGGCCTGCATGGTGTCCGCGCGAGCGAGGTCGTCAAGGCCGCCGGACACAAGAACAACTCGGCGGTCACCTACCACTTCGGATCGTGGGAGGGCCTGCTCGAGGCGGTGTGGCAGCTCCACACCGAGCCGGTCAACGAGGACCGCGCGGCCTTCATCGCGTCGGCGCGGGCGAGCGGCGACTTCACGCTGCCCACGATGGTCGAGGCTTACGTCGGCCCGCTCGTCGCCGAGCTGCGCAGGCAGCGGCCCAGCTACTGGGCGCGCTTCAGCGAACAGTGGCTGGCGGGCATCCGGCTCGATTTCTTCGCGCTCGACGACGCGGAGGCCGCCCGGCAACCGCACACGGACGCGGTCATGGTTGTGCACGGGCTGTTCACGGACATCGCGGGCGAGTTGACCCAGCTACCGGAGTCGATACGGCCGAGGAGGGTCGCGCTGATGGCACGGTTCGTGATCGGGGCCCTCGCGGCCTGGGAGCGCGAGCCAACGGCGGAGGCGGCACAGGATCTCGACTCCCTCGAGCCCGAGCTGATCCGAATGGCGGTCGCACTACTCGCGGCCGAGTGAGGCGCTGCGCGCCCGTGCGCGGTTGAGGAGTCCATGCACTCGTCAACCGCGCACGGGCGGCGGAGCCGCCTAGATCATCGCGCGGTGGATCCCCTGCGGCTCGCCGCCGAGCTGGGTGAGTGCCGAGGAGTGGAAGATCGAGCCCGGCACGTGGATCGCGTGGGCGATGCCGGCGTGTGCGTCCCGGAAGAAGCGCTGCATCGGGAACTTGTAGTGCAGCGCGCCTCCGCCCGAGCGCGCGAAGATCTCGTCCACCGCGCGCACCGCACGCCAGGCCGCCGCGGTCTGGGTACGACGCCCGATGGCACGCGCCTCGAAGTCGATCTCCTTGCCCGCCTCCGTCATGTCCCAGAACCGGTCGACGGTCTCGAGCAGGGCGGCGCGGGACGCGGCGATCTCGGCCGCGGCCTCGCCGATCGCGTAGAGGACGTACGGGTCCTCCTTGATCTTGGTCCCGGTGATCGCGACGCGGTCCTTCTGCGCGGCGATGTGGCAGGCCAGCGCGCCCTCGGCGATGCCGACGACCGCCGAGGTGATGCCGAGCGGGAACATGCAGGAGAACGGCATGTTGTACAGCGTCTCGGTGCGGCCCGCCTTCTTCACCGCGGTGCCGTCCATCACCTCCGAGGCCAGCATCGTGCGGTAGCTCGGGATGAAGGCGTCCTTGACGATCAGGTCCTTGGACCCGGTGCCGCGGAGTCCGATGACATCCCAGGAGTCGGCGACGATCTGGTAGTCCGACCGCGGCAGGATCACGTGCAGCGGTACCGGCGGCATCACCGGCGCGCCGTTCTCGTCGCCGAGCAGGGCGCCGAGGAACGCCCACTGGCAGTGATCGGTGCCCGAGGAGAACGACCAGCGACCGTTGAGGACATAGCCCCCGTCGACGGCCTTGGCGACGCCCATCGGCGCGTACGGTGACGCCACCCAGGTGTCCTGGTCCGCGCCCCAGATCTCTTCCTGCACCTTCGGGTCGGCGAAGGCCAGCTCCCACGGGTGGACGCCGACGATGCCGGTGACCCAGCCGGCGGCGCCGTCCATCGCGGCGATGCTCATGACCGTCTCGGCGAACTCACGCGGGTGGACCTCGAGCCCACCGTGCTGCTTCGGCTGCAGCATGCGGATCGCCCCCGACTCACGCAGCCGCTTCGCGGAGGTGTCGGTGAGCCGCATGAGCCGGTCGCCCTCCACACCCTCGGCGCGGATCTCCTCCGCGAACTGCTCGATCCGATCCTGGACCTGACCCATTGATTGCCTCCCACTGCCGTGGCGTCGGTAGCGCGCCGTCGTCAATCGAACACCATCGTGCACCCGGCCGGGCCGGTTCGGCGAGACGAACCCGTCGCCTGGGAAAGAACCTCCCTCGCCGCGAACTCAGCGCCCGCGATGATCGGTGATCGGGGTGCGCGGCCCGAACTTGGGCTTGACCGCCTGGCCGCTGACCTGGAGCAGCCGGACCACCCGATGCCGGTGCGGCCGGACCGATTCGAGGTACTCGACCATCTCCGCATCGTCCAGCGGGCGGCCGAGCAGAGACCACCCGACGATCGCGGACAGGTGGAAGTCGCCCACCGAGAGGGCGTCGGCGTCGCCGAGGGCCCGCTGGGCGACCTCCGCCGCCGTCCACTCCCCGATCCCAGGGACGACCCGGAGCCGGGCCGCCGCGTCCGGAGCCGACATCGCCGCGGACTCCTCGAGCCGGTTCGCCACCGCCGCCGCGGTGACGATGGCGCGGGAGCGGCGCGGATCCACGCCCGCCCGATGGAACTCCCACGACGGGATCCGGCGCCACACCTCGGCAGGGGGTGGCACCCGCATTCCGTCCGGTGCCGGGCCCGGCGCGGGTGCGCCGTAGCGGGTGACCAGCCGCCGCCAGGAGGCACGGGCCGCCACGGTGTGCACCCGCTGCTCCAGGATCGCGGGCACCAACGCCTCGAACACCCGGCCGGTGCGGGGGATCCGGAGCCCGGGGAAGCGCCGATGCGCCTCGGCCACCTTCGGGTGCTCGGGCGCGAAGCCGGCGGTGTCGTCGGCCTCACCGAGCAGGTCGGCCAGGGTGGTCTCGAACTCCGCCGCGCCGGGACCCCAGGCCCGGCAGGACACCGTTGTCGCGCCCGCCTGGGTCAGCCGATAGGTCACCGCGCCGGTCGGCATCAGCGACGTCCGCCAGAGCGCACCGTCGGCGGTGGTCCGGTGACAGGGGTCGTAGGGGCCGCGGCCGAGCGGGGCGAGCGTGCTGGCCAGCGCCAGCGGTCGGGCGCTGACCAGCGTCGTCTCCACCGCATCGGGATGTGCGGCCTGGGTGGTCATCCCCCGACGATAGGTCGCCTACTGCCGGCGGACTCGCGCGGCCTCACGACCCACCACCCGGCTATCGGGTGCCGAACACCTTCTCGAACTTGGCCGTGTCGCCCGCGGTCTGGATCTTGACGACCTTCCCGTCCCGGTAGGTCAGCACGTCGGCGGAGTCCCAGCTCTCCCCGCCCGCACTCACCTGGGTCAGGACCACGACCCTCTCCTCGTCGGCGAGAAAATGCTGGGGCGTGGTGGTCAGGGACTTCTCGGCCAACTTCGCCCACAACCCGCCGACCTCGACCTTGCCGTGATAGGTGCCGGAGACCGCGCTGTTGCCCGGCACGATCCACTCGAGGTCGTCCGCGAGGTCGGTCATCGCCGCCTCCGCGTCGCCGGCCGCGAACGCCGCGTACCCCTTCTTCGCGATCTCGATGTTCTGCTCACCTGACATGAGACACCTCCCGTGTCCTGTCGTTCTCCGATGAGACCGACAGGTCCAGTCAAGCAACGGGCACCCGGGGTGTACATGTCATCCGCCGATTGGTCCGGTCGATCAACCGCCGCCGGCCGGTCCCATCCGTCGTCGCTGCCTGGCGTTTGCCATGCTGACAGCGGCACGCGCCAGACGCGGGGCGCGGCGAGCGACCTGGAGTACGGCGCGGTCGATCGGGGTGAGCCCTCGCGCTTCCTGGCGAACAGCAATAGGACTGTGGTCGCCGTCGGCGAGCGCATACAGGGCCCAGCGGCCAGGAACGCCCTTGAGGTCACGCTCACCACGATCCTCGAACACCAGTCCCGATCCGACGACCAGATCCCGAACCGTCCTCGACACGAGCACCTCACCCGGGCCGGCGGCGGCACCTACGCGGGCACCGATGTGCACCGTCATCCCGGCCAGGTCCGTGCCGATGTGTTCGATCTCCCCTGTGTGTACACCGGCGCGAACCGCGATGCCCAGTTCCGCCGCGGACACGCAGATCGCCTGTGCGCAGCGGACCGCGGAACTCGGGCCGTCGAAGACGCTGAAGGTGCCGTCTCCCATGAGGCTGACGACCCGACCGCCCGAGTTCGCAACCTCCAGTCGGACCTGTCGCTCGTGCGCGGCCAGGAGTTCCCGGTAGCTCACGTCCCCGAGCCCGGACAACAACTCGGTCGAGCCCACGATGTCGGTGAAGACGACCGAGCCGAGAAACCGGTCGACGTCGGCGGGATGGCTGGCTCCGGTGACCATCTCCTCAAACTGGTCGAAGATGGGTATCGAGCCCTCGCCGATCGAGGCGCCCGGCCGCGTCGGCGGCAGCAGGTGAAAGCTCGCACCGGGTATGAGCTCGGCGACGTACCTCACGGCTCCCTCGGAGGCCGCATTGGCCGGGTTGCAGAGCACCCTGGTGGGCGCCTGGACCGAACGCAGCACCTCGCTGAGGTCGAGCCGCAACGCCCAGTCGAGAAAGGCGCTGGCGGCCGCCGGGGTGGCGGCGCAGCGTTCGATCATCGCCATCAGCCGCCGGTTGTGCGGCGACATCAGCGCCGGATCCCACATCTCCAGCGTCTGGCCGGTGCCCCAGTTGCGATACGCCTCCAGGTAACCGGCCACGAAGTGCTCGGCCTCGGCGGCCTCCCACCCGTGTAACTCTGCTGCGCCGCACAGCGGCCCCTGGGCGACGGGGTTGACGAGCACCAGCCCCGCGACGCGCGCGGGGGAACGTGCCGCGAGCAGGGCCAGCGGGCCGCAGGTGGTGACATACCCGATCAGCGTCGCCCGCCGCATGCCCGCCGCATCCATCACGGCGGCGATGTCGTCGGCCTGCTGCTCCACGGTCGGGACGTGGTCGACCTGATCCGAGAGCCCGAAACCCCTGCGCTGTACGTAAACGGTTCGCGCATAGGCGGCGACTCGCTCGAGGAGCGCGAGGATGTGGGGATCTGTCCACATCAGATCGAGATGCATCCCGATTTCGAGGAACGCCACGACGTTGTGCGGCGCGCCATCGACGACCTGGTAGGCCAGCGCGTGACCGTCACGATCGAGATACCGGACCCCCGGCGGCTCCATTCGAACAGTCTAGGACTCTTCGCGGCCGCGGGAACCCTCGTCGCCCTCACCCCGGTAGGACGCGGCCGACCGCCCGTGACCCGCCTCGCGGGTGATGTGATCGACCAGCGGCTGAGTCCGGTACTTCACCGGCGTCGTCAGCGCGAGCGTGGTCGTGGTGTGCGCGACGCCGTCGAGACCGAGGACGCTCTCGAGCACGTGCAGCAACTCCTCGTGCGAGGGCGCCGCGATGCGGATCAGCAGGTCTTCCCGGCCGGTCGTGGTGTGCACCTCCAGCACCTCGGGGACCCCGCGCAGGTCCTCGATGACGTCGTTGATGCGGCCCTGCTCCAGCTCGGCACCGACAAAGGCCTGCACCGGCAGCCCGAGGGTGGGCAGGTCTACCTCCGGGCGATACCCGGTGACCACCCCGGTCTCCTCCAGGCGCCGCATCCGGGAGGCGATGGTGTTCCTGGCGACGCCAAGTCGGGCGGCCAACTCCATCACCCCGGCGCGCGGATCCTCGGTGAGCAGTTTGAGCAGCGAGGCGTCGAGCCGATCGATGCTGATCACAATGTCGACCTCATTCCAGTGTCGTGGGTCACAACTGATCATATCCGTCAGCTCATTCAGTGGGTGTTGACGGTCCCGCCACCTGGGCAAATCATTGCTACACCCCATGCCCGATTAATGCGCGCAACGTGACCCGATGCGGCAAAGGAACGGTGGACCGCGATGACTGAACTGGCCGATCGTCCCGTCACCCCGACGGCGACGCTGCCCGCCCCGTACGACCTCGACGACCGCTACCGGTCCGGGTCGGGCCCGGTGCTGCTGACCGGCGTCCAGGCGATCGCGCGCCAGCTCGTCGAGCAGCACGTGCACGACATCCGCGCGGGCCGACGGGTCGCGACCTTCGTCTCCGGCTACCAGGGCAGCCCGCTCGGCGGCGTCGACAAGATGCTGCACGGGATGCCGCAGGTGCTCGCCGAGCACGACATCACCTTCGTGCCCGGCTTCAACGAGGAGCTCGCCGCCACCGCCGTCTGGGGCAGCCAGGCGGACCTGCCCGCCGGGCAGGCGACGCACGACGGCGTCATCGGTGTCTGGTACGGCAAGGGCCCCGGAGTCGATCGCGCCACCGATGCTCTGCGGCACGCGAACATGTACGGGGTGAATCCCAAGGGCGGGGTGCTGCTACTGGTCGGCGACGACCCCGCCTCCAAGTCCTCCACTGTCCCCGCGGTCAGCGAGCGGTCCCTCGCGGCGCTGGGGATCCCGGTGTTGTTCCCGCGCAACGCCGAAGAGATGATCACGATGGGCATGCACGGCGTCGCGCTGTCGCGCGCCTCCGGCTGTCTGGTCGCGCTGAAGGTCGTCGCGGATGTCGCCGACGGTGCCTGGACGGTCGACGGCAGGGTGTCGAACATCGACATCACCGTCCCCGAGATCGAATGGGAGGGTAAACCGTTCGTCTACAAGCAGCGCCCGATGGCGGTGCCGACGGACAGCGTCATCGCCGAGGCCGACCTGTACGGGCCCCGCTGGGAGGTGGTGCGCGCCTATGGCGCCGCGAACGATCTCGATGTGATCGAGGTCGACCCCACCGGCGCGACGATCGGCTTCGCGGCCACCGGCACCACCTTCGACTCCCTGCGCCAGGGCCTGCTCGACCTCGGCGTCGACGAGGCCGCGCTGCACGCCGCCGGGATCCGGCTACTGCGCATCGGCATGCCAACCCCGCTCGGCCCGCACAAGGTCAGGGAGTTCGCCGCCGGCCTCGAGCAGCTGATCGTGGTCGAGGACAAGACCGCCTTCATCGAGACGCAGATCCGCGAGATCCTCTACGGCAGCGAGCACACCCCGCAGATCCTCGGCAAGCGCGACGCCGCTGGGCGGCCGCTGATGCCCGTCGACGGTGAGCTGACCGCGGGCCGGCTGCTCGGCCCGCTGCGTCGGGTACTCAAGAACCGCGTCGAGCTGAAGAAGGCTCTGCCCCCGCAGCTCTCGCTCGAGGTGCTCTCGGCCACCCGTACCCCGTACTTCTGCAGCGGGTGCCCGCACAACCGCTCCACGGCACTGCCCGAGGGTTCGATCGGCGGCGGCGGCATCGGCTGCCACACCATGGTCACCATCTCCAATCGCGAGGACAGCGCCGTCACAGGGCTGACCCAGATGGGCGGCGAGGGCAGCCAGTGGATCGGCCAGGCCCCGTTCACCGACGTCAAGCACCTGTTCCAGAACGTCGGTGACGGCACCTTCTTCCACTCCGGCCAGCTCGCCGTGCAGGCCTGCGTCGCGGCGGGCGTGAACATCACCTACAAGCTGCTCTACAACGACGTCGTCGCCATGACCGGAGCCCAGGACGCCGAGGGTGCGCTGTCCGTCGCGAAGCTCACCCACAAGCTCACCACCGAGGGCGTCAAGCGGATCATCATCTGTGCCGACGATCCCAAGCGGCACAACAAGAGACAGCTCGCCAAGGGCACCAAGCTGTGGCACCGCGACCGCCTCGACGAGGCGCAGAAGGAGCTGCGCGAGGTCGAGGGCGTCACCGTGCTGATCTACGACCAGCACTGCGCCGCCGACGCCCGCCGCCAGCGCAAGCGCGGCACCCTGCCGACCCGCAACACCCGCGTGATCATCAACGAGGCCGTCTGCGAGGGTTGCGGCGACTGCGGCACCAAGAGCAACTGCCTGTCGGTGCAGCCGGTGGACACCGAGTTCGGCCGCAAGACCCGGATCGACCAGACCTCGTGCAACACCGACTACACCTGTCTGGACGGCGACTGCCCGTCGTTCGTCACGGTCGAGGTGGTGCCGGGTAAGAAGAAATCCGCCCGGGCCGAGCGCCCCGTGCCGCCGCTCGCGGCCGAACCGGATCTCGGCGAGCTGACCTCGACGCAGAACGTCTTCCTCGCGGGCATCGGCGGCACCGGCATCGTCACGGTCAACCAGGTGCTCGCCACCGCCGCGCTGCGCGCCGGCTACGAGGTCGAGTCCCTTGACCAGATCGGCCTCAGCCAGAAGGCCGGACCGGTGGTCTCGCACCTACGCTTCTCCCCTGGCGCGCTGGAGCCGTCGAACCGGCTGACGCCGGGCAGCGCCGACTGCATCGTCGCCTTCGACCTGCTCACCGCCACCGACAACAAGAACCTGGGCTACGGCAATGCGGCCGCCACCGTCGCGGTCGCCTCGACCAGCCAGACCCCCACCGGCGACATGGTCTACGACAAGTCCGTCCGGTACCCGGACGAGCAGGGGCTGCTCGACCGCCTCGGCTCGGCATCGAAGTCGCTCACCGCATTCGACGCGCTCGCCGCCGCGCAGGAGTTGTTCGGCAACACCGCCGCCGCGAACTTCCTGCTGATCGGCGCGGCCTTCCAGAGCGGTGGTCTGAGGCTGCCCGCCGAGGCCATCGAGGAGGCCATCGGCATCAACGGCATCGCGGTCGCCGCGAACATCGACGCCTTCCGCTGGGGTCGGATCGCCCTCGCCGATCCGGATGCGTTCGCCGCGGTCACCTCGCGGGTCACGCGCACCCCCGCCGTCGCACCGGCGCACCTGCTCGCCGACAGCACCTTCGACGGTGAGGTCCGCAGGCTGGTGGAGCTCCGCGCCGGCGAGCTGGTCGAGTTCCAGAACGCGAAGGTCGCGCGCCGGTACATCGACGCCGTGCAGTCCATCTGGACCGCGGAGCGCGCGGTCACCGACCGGATGGAGTTCAGCGAGGCCGTGGCCCGCGGGCTGTTCAAGTTCACCGCGTACAAGGACGAGTACGAGGTCGCGCGGATGCTGGTCGATCCCGCCTTCCTCGAGGACGTCGCGTCCCAGGTCCCCGGTGGCGAGAACCTCACCTACAAGCTGCACCCGCCCGCACTGCGGGCACTGGGCCGCAAGAAGAAGATCGGCCTCCGACCGAAGTCACATGTGGCACTGAAGATGCTGGCCAAGGGCAAGGTGCTCCGCGGGACCAAGCTCGACCCGTTCGGCTACGCCCATGTCCGCAAGGTCGAGCGCGAACTGCTGGCGCACTACACCGCGACGGTGCTGCGACTGGCGGACGAACTGGACTCGGGCAACTACGACAACGCCACCGAGATCGCCGCGCTGCCCGACGTCGTCCGCGGCTACGAGGAAGTCAAGCTCGGCAACGTCGAGCTCTACTGGGAGCGGCTGCGCGAGCTGGGGATCGAGCGGTAACAACGGAGTTCCGCTCCCGCGGAGGGCATCCGGTGGTCGTCTTCCCCGACCGACCACCGGATGCCCTCTCTCGCTCTCGGCGGCGCGAGTTCAGGACGGGATCGCCAGCAGTGTGGTCCCGGTTGCGACAAGCTTGCTGACCCCGTCGCGCACGGCACAGAGCTCCGCCGTGGTGAACACCTGCCGCTTGCCCGCCTTCACCACCGCAGCCCGCGCGACGAACTCGTCGCCGACGGCCGGGGAGAGGAAGTTCACCGAACACTGCGCGGCGAGCACCTGCCCGACCACTGTGGCCGCCGCGAAACCGCAAGCCGTGTCGATCATCCCGGCCACCACCGCGGCGTGGAGGAATCCGGAGTACTGCCCAGCTCCGCTCGCCATGGCAGCCGGAGCTCGGCCGTGCCGTCGCCTGCCGCGCTCACCACGAACCCCGCCCAGCGATTGAACGGGGCGGTCTCGTTGACGCCGCGGATCAGCGTCAACGAGTCGCTCACTTCGGGGTCACCGTCAGCCATCGGTCGCTGCCTTCCGTCTCAGGGCTGGAACACGATCCGTCCCACGGTGGTGCCGTCGCCGAGCCTGCCGATGCCGTCGGCCACCTCGGCGAGCGAGAGCCGCTCGCTGATCAGCGGCTTGATCGCCCCCTCGTCGGCGAGCCGGGTCAGCTCGACGTGGCAGTCGTCGATGGCCTGCTGGTTGTACGCCTTGTACAGGCCCCAGTGCAGCCCGATGATCGAGTAGTTCTTGATCAGTGCGTGGTTGAGGGCCGGCTGCGGAATGGTGCCACCCGCGAACCCGATCACGATGATCCGGCCCTCGAAGGCGATGCACTTGGTCGACTTCGTGTAGGCGTCGCCGCCGACCGGATCGAACACCACGTCTGCGCCGCGGCCGCCGGTGAAGTCCTTGACCACGGACACGATGTCCTCGGTGTGCCGGTCGATCACGAGGTCCGCGCCGAGCCTGCGGCAGTACTCGGCCTTCTCGGGCCCTCCGACCACCCCGATCACCGTGGCTCCCGCGGCCTTGCCCAGCTGCACGGCCGCGCTCCCCACCCCGCCCGCGGCGGCGTGGACGAGCAGGGTCTCGCCCGGCTGCAGCTGGGTGCGGCGGTGCAGCGCGAACCAGCCCGTCTGGTAGCCGATGCTCAGCGCGGACGCCTCGGCGTCGTCAAGGGAGGCGGGCGCGGGGAAGGTGTTCGCCTCCTCCATCACCGCCAGCTCCGCGAATCCGCCACCGGGCAGGCTCGGGTTGCCGATCACCCGGTCCCCGACCGTAAACGCGGTGACACCGTCGCCGACCGCGACCACCTCACCACACAGCTCGACGCCGGGGGTGAAGGGCAGCGGCGGCTTGATCTGGTACTCGCCACGACACAGCAGCACGTCGGGGAAGTTCGCGGGCGCCGCCAGCACCCGGACCATGAGCTGGCCCGGGCCGGGCGTGAGGTCGGCGATCTCCTCGAGCCTCAGTACGTCGCGGGGTTCGCCGAGTTCGTTGACGCGCCAAGCCTTCATGATGCCTCTCCTGACAACTACGTCGATTGGGTGATGGATGGGAGTCGATCAGATCCCGGCGTCCGCCGCGACCTCGCGGGCCCTGCGGACGAGCGCGTCGATCTGTTCGACGGTGGGCGTGCCCGCGGCCGCCCTGTTCTGCGGGTTCTCCATAGCCCGGCGCCTGACGCCCTCCGCGATGACCGCGATCTTCCACAGACCCAGCACGTGCCAGAACTTCAACGCCGCGGCGTCCCGTCCGGTCTCGTCGAGATAGATCTCGGCGAGCTCCGCACGGGTGGGGAAGCCCGCCAGCGTCGACGCCGGGAAGTCGCCGATCGCGTGCTCGCCCGGCTCCGGCCAGTAGGCGAGCATGCTGCCCATGTCGGCCAGCGGGTCACCGAGCGTGGACAGTTCCCAGTCCAGCGCCCCGATCACGTCGCCGGTCTCGCGCGAGACGATCACGTTGCGCAGGTGGAAGTCTCCGTGCACCAGTGCGACCTCGCGCTGCTCCGGGACCGCCCCGGCCAGCCGCCTGGTGAGGTCGTCGAGCTCGGGCAGTTCGCGGGTCTTGGACACCTCCCACTGACCGGACCACCGCTTGAGCTGACGCTGGCCGTACGGCTTGTGGCTGGCGAGGTCGGTCAGGCCGGTCGCCTCGAGGTCCACGGCGTGGATCTTGGCCAGGGCCCGCGGCAGCGAGACCCCGATGGCCCTGCGCCGCTGCGGGGCAATCGATTCCACGATCGGCATGGTGTCGACGACCTGGCCGTCGAGGAACTCCATCAACACCAGCGGCACCTCGGACACCGACGGGTCCTGTGCGACCCCGAAGATCCGGGGCACGGGCACCTCGGTCTCGGCGAGCGCGGCCATGATCCGCGCCTCGCGTGCCACGTCGTGCGCCGAGGCGAGCAGGTGCCCCAACGGCGGGCGTCGCAGAACCCACCTGCGCTCCTCCGCATCCCGGACCAGGAAGGTCAGGTTCGACTGGCCCAGCCCGATCCGGTCGAAGCTCAGCGGGGCGGTGAACTCCACGCCCAGCGAGCCGAACCACCGCGTGACCGCGGCCGGGTCGAGACCGACGATCTCCCCCACCTCAGGCACCGGTGGGCCGGTGGGCCCGGTACTTGCGCAGTTCCTGCTTCGCGATGGCCCGCTTGTGTACCTCGTCGGGCCCGTCAGCAAGGCGCAGGGTCCGCAGGTGCGCGTACGCCATCGCCAGCGGGAAGTCATCGGTGACGCCCGCCCCGCCGTGCACCTGGATGGCGCGGTCGACGATCTTCAGGGCCATCTGCGGGGCGGCCACCTTGATCGCGGCTATCTCGGTGCGCGCCTCCTTGTTGCCCACCGTGTCCATCAGATACGCGGCCTTGAGCGTGAGCAGGCGGTTCATCTCGATCTCGATGCGCGCCTCGGCGATCCAGTCCTGGATATTGGAACGATCGGCGATCGGGCGACCGAACGTCACCCGGGACTGCGCGCGCGTACACATCAGTTCCAACGCACGCTCGGCCATACCGATCGCCCGCATGCAGTGATGGATGCGGCCGGGGCCGAGGCGGGCCTGGCTGATCGCGAAGCCCTCGCCCTCGCCCTTGAGCACGTCCCCCCGCGGAACCCGCACGTTCTCGAAGGTGATCTCCGCGTGGCCCTCGCGGTCGTGGTAGCCGAAGACCGGCAGATTGCGCACGACGGTGACACCAGGCGCATCGATCGGCACCACGAGCATCGACTGCTGGCGATGGATCTCGGCCGAGGGATCGGTCTTGCCCATCACGATCAGAACCCGGCAGTTCTGGTGCATTGCGTTGGAGGCGAACCACTTACGGCCGTTCAGGATGAACTCGTCGCCGTCACGCTCCATCCGCATCTCGACGTTGGTGGCGTCGGAGCTGGCGACCTCGGGCTCGGTCATCGCGAAGGCGGACCGAATCTTCCCGTCGAGCAGTGGCTTCAGGTACTTCTCGCGGTGCTCGTCGGTACCGAAGATCTCGAAGACCTCCATGTTGCCGGTGTCGGGCGCGTTGCAGTTGCACGCTTCGGAGGCGAGGTGACTGCGCCCCATGATCTCGGCCAGCGGCGCGTACTCCAGGTTGGAAAGGCCCGCCCCGGTTCCTGGATGCGGATGAAAGAGGTTCCACAGTCCCCGCTTTCGCGCCTCGACTTTGAGTTCCTCGATGATCTGTGGTTGGAAGTGGGGGTTTCCCGCGGCCCGCATCTGCTCCTCGTAGACGGCTTCCGCCGGGTAGACGTGCGAGTCCATGAACTCGAGCAGGTCGGTCCGGATCTTCTCGGCGCGGTCCGAGACATCGAACAGGGACATGTGAACTCCTGACAGGTGGAGAGGGAGGAATCGTGGGAGGGCGGATCAGGCGCCCGGCAGCAGTCCGGCCTGGAAGCGCCGCATCCCGCGTAGCCACCGGTCGTAGTCGGCCCCCTTGCGGCGGTACATCTCGAGCACCTCCGCGTGCGGGAGGATCAGGAAGCGTTCCTCGTCCATCGCGGCGAGCACGTCGTCGGCGACCTGCGCGGGTTCCAGCACCTCACCCGCCGCGGTCACGGCGCGTGTCGCCGCGACGCCGCGGACATCCCCTGACTCCTCGCCCTCGTAGAGCAGTTTGGTGTTCACCCCCATCGGACACAGGCAGCTGACCCGGATCCCGCGGTCGCCATAGGTGACGTTGAGCCACTCGGCGAAGCCCACCGCTGCGTGCTTGGTCACCGAGTAGGTGGCGGAGCCGATCTGGGTCAGCAGGCCCGCGGCCGATGCGGTGCTGACGAAGTAGCCCTCGCCCCGGTCGAGCCACTGCGGGACCAGCAGTTGCGCGGCGCGGATGTGGGCCCGCAGGTTGACGTCGATCGACAGGTCCCAGTCGCTCTCGGTCGCCTCGAGCCCGGGCGCGCCGCTGATGCCCGCGTTGGCGAAATACAGGTCCACCGGGCCGAATTCGGACTCCGCGAGGGAGATCAGTTGCTGGATCGCTGACGTGTCGGAGACGTCCGCGCCCGCGCCGACCGCGGAACCGGGATGCTCGGCATTGACACTCGCGGCGACGGAACGCGCGGCGGCCTCGTCGAGGTCCGCGACGACGATCTTCGCGCCCTCGGCAGCGAGCCGTGCAGCGAGCGCGCCACCGATTCCTCCGCCGCCACCGGTGACGATGGCGACCTTCTGCGCAACCTTCACAGCAATTCCTCTTCCCTCACGGTGATCAGTGTCGTGATCCGAGTATCGCCGCAGCGTATTTAAATATGAGTTCAGATTCAACTATGGCACTATTTCAGTGCCAGGACCTGGCCAAACGGGTGAAGTGAGGGTCAGCCGCGGGCGGCGATGCGGAGCGCGTTCACCCACAGGCGGGTGGCGGTGTCGACGATGTCGTCGAGGGACGCCGCGTCGCTCCCACCGGTGACGAAGTACCCGAACGCGAGGCGGCTGATCATGCCCGACAGCGCCGACGATGCCAGCAACGGATCGAGATCCGGATCCGCGAGTCGGCGTTGCTGAAGGTTCGCGATGCTGCGGGCGTTGCGGCGGATGAAGGCGTCGGCGCGCTGCTGCCGCAACACGCGGAATTCCGGATCGATGCTGGCAACCTGTTCGAGCAGCCCCATCAGCTTCGCGTTCCGCTTGTATGCCTCGAAGTACGCCCGGTTGCTGGCCGCGATGATCGCGGCGGGATCGTCCTCGGCCTCCACGTGCGGCATGCCCGGGTGCATCATGTCCTCTTGCGCCAGCTCGAGTACCGCGGCGAAGATCTCTTCCTTGCTCGCGAAGTAGGTGTAGAACGTCCCGGCCGAGCACTTGGCCGCCTTGGTGATGTCGATCAGGCGGGTGTCGAGGTAGCCCGAGCGCTCGAACACCTTTCTGGCGGCCGCGATCAGCGCCGCCCGGGTCCGCAGCCCGCGCTCGGTGGCGGGTAGCTCCCGAAGCAGACCGGACCGCGCCATCGACGGCGGCGCGTCGTCGCGATCGTCCCCGGAAACTGATCCTGACATGCCGTATTTATACGGCAACGCGGGTCGTCGGCGCCCGTGGCCTGCTCCCCAGCTGCGGCCCATACTGAGAGGAAGGCGTGACGCCACGCGGAGCATGGGGAGCGACAGACATGACGAATTCCAGCGCCGACCCGGTCCGGCCGAGCACCCTCGCCCAGCTCACCGCGCTGGTCGGCACCGTGCTCGGCCCCACCGCCTGGCACGAGGTGACGCAGCAGCGTATCGACGCCTTCGCCGACGCCACCGGCGACCATCAGTGGATCCATGTCGACCCCGAGCGGGCTGCAGACGGGCCCTTCGGCACCACCATCGCGCACGGGAACTACAGCCTCTCGCTCGGCCCGTTCTTCACCGGGCAGCTGATCGCCTTCGACGGCTTCGCGCACGCACTCAACTACGGCTACAACAAGGTCAGGTTCATCGCGCCGCTTCCGGTCGGTTCCCGACTTCGCATGCGCGCCACCATCGTCGCGGTCCATGAGATCGCAGGGGGCGCGCAGATCCTGAACAAACTGACCTTCGAGCGCGAGGGCGGGGCCAAACCGGTCCTGGTCGCGGAGGCGGTGGGATTCCTCGCCGAGCGCAAGTAGAACCTGGCCGTGAGGTGGCGGACGCCCTAGGCTCGGCACGGTGACCACGACGTTCTCGGCTCTCATCGCACGCGATCAGGACGGGGAGATCACCCTCGCCCCCGACATCCTCGACACCGGCGCCCTGCCGGCGGGCGAGGTCACCATCAAGGTGCATTTCTCGAGCGTCAACTACAAGGACGCCCTCGCCGTGACGCCACGGGGCGGGGTGGTGCGCGAGTACCCGATCGTCCCCGGCATCGACCTCGCAGGCGAGGTCGTCGCCTCCGACGACGACTCGTTCGCGCCCGGCGACCTGGTCCTCGCGCACGGATACGAGATCGGCACCGGCCGTCACGGCGGCTACGCCGAGCTCGCCCGGGTCCCCGCCGACTGGGTGGTCCGGCTCTCGGAGCTCTCCCCCCGCGACGCGGCGACCATCGGCACCGCGGGCTTCACGGCGGCGATGAGCGTGCAGGCCATCCTCGACCGCGGCATCACCCCGGCCGACGGGCCGGTCCTGGTCACCGGTGCCAGCGGTGGCGTCGGCAGCGTGAGCGTCGACCTGCTCGCCGCGGCCGGGTTCGAGGTGATCGCGTCGACCGGCAAGCCGCAGGCCGCGGACCTGCTGACCTCGCTCGGCGCCGCGGCCGTGATCGGCCGGCTGCCCGAGGACCCGGACGCGAAGCCCCGCCCGCTCGGCAAGGCGGAGTGGGCGGCCGCGGTCGACTGCGTCGGCGGTCGGACGCTCGCGCACGTGCTCAGCACCATCAGGTACGGCGGCGTGGTGGCGGCGAGCGGACTGACCGGCGGATCGGCGCTGCCGACCACCGTGCTGCCGTTCATCCTGCGCGGCGTCTCGCTGCTCGGCATCGACTCCGTGCAGCTGCCGATCGACAAGCGCCGTGCGCTGTGGGCGCGCCTCGCGGGCGATCTGCGACCGCGACACCTGTCCTCGATCGCGCACGAGGTGCCGATCCGGGATGTCGCCCCGATGCTGGACCGGATACGGGCCGGGGACCATACCGGGCGCGCCGTGGTCCGAGTCGACGGCGGATTCTGAGCGCCGAGCTGATCGGGTGGGACGCTCCGGTCCACCCGATCAGCGGCAACGCTGGGTTCAGCTACCGAACGGCAGTGTGCCCGGGGCGATCTCGTAACCGCTGCTGCCGGCCGAGCTTCCGCCGACGACACCCAGGAACCCGTTGATCACGTTGGTCAGCATGCTTGAATTTCTCCTCGAGAGCACTCCGATGAGGACCGCGGGACCGCGATCCTCAGCTACGGTAACGATGGGCCATGACCTTGTCGACCGCTCTGGCCGAAGCGATACCGGGCATGACAGGGTGGGTCACGTGATCGACGAACCCGAAGCCCGGCAGGCCGACATCGATGCGGTGACAGCGTTCCGTGAGCAGTGGAGCCTGCCCGGAATCATCGACGTGCACACGCATTTCATGCCCAAGAACGTGATGGACAAGGTGTGGAGGTACTTCGACTCGGCCGGACCGCTGACCGGCATGGAGTGGCCGATCGCCTACCGGCACGAGGAGGACGTCCGGCTCGACCGGCTGCGGTCCTACGGGGTCCGTGCGTTCACCTCGATGATCTATCCGCACAAGCCGCACATGGCCGCCTGGCTCAACGAATGGGCTGTCGAGTTCGCGGCCCGCAACCCCGACTGCCTGCACACCTCCACCTTCTACCCCGAGCCCGGCGCCGCCGAGTACGTCACCGAAGCGCTCGAGGCCGGAACCCGGGTGTTCAAGTCGCACATCCAGGTTGGCGACTACTCCCCGAACGATCCGCTGCTCGACGGCGTATGGGGCGTGCTAGAGGACGCGGGCACCCCGATCGTGATCCACTGTGGCTCCGGGCCCGCGCCCGGGCGCTTCACCGGCCCTGGACCGATCGCGGACCTGCTGACCCGTTACCCCCGGCTGAGGCTGGTCATCGCGCACATGGGCATGCCCGAGTACGCGGAGTTCCTGGCGCTCGCCGAGCGTCACGACCGCGTGCTGCTCGACACCACGATGGCGTTCACCGATTTCATCAACGATGCCGCGCCGCTGCTGCCGTCCGACCTGCCGCGTCTGCTCGACCTACAGGAGCGGATCCTGTTCGGCAGCGATTTCCCGAACATCCCGTACCCGTATGCCCATGCCCTGGAGGCGGTTTCTCGGCTCGACCTCGGGGCGGAGTGGGTCCGCGCGGTGTGCCACGGCAACGGAGTGCGCCTGTTCGACCTGTGATCAGAACAGGGTGAGCGAGTCGTCCGATTCGGAGACCTCGAACAGCGTCGGCTCCCTCTCTGCCTGGACGGCGGTGTGCGCCGCCACCGACTTGGCTCGTGAGACCTTCTTCGCCGGCGACACCGGCGCGGAGTGCGTCGTCGCCTGCGCCCGCGGGGTGGACACCGGGGCGGAGGCGGCCCCGGCCGCGACGGCACGGGCGGCCTCACCGGCCAGCTTGTCCGCCTCCTCGTTGTAATGGTTGCCGACGTGGCCCCGCACCCAGCGGAAGCGCACCGGGCCGGTCCGCTCGGCGATCGCCTCGTCGATGGAGCGCACCAGGTCCAGGTTCTTCACGGGTTCGCCGGAGGCCGTACGCCAGCCCCTGCGCTTCCAGCCGGACACCCACTCGGAGGCGCACTTGATCGCGTACTGCGAATCGGACTCGATCAACATCGGCTCGTCACCCGGATGCGCCTTGATGGCCTCCAAAAGCGCACGCAGCTCGGCGATTTGGTTGGTGCCCGACCGCTCGCCACCGGAGCGGCTCGGCCCCAGGTGGTTGACCCACGCCCAGCCGATCGCGCCACCGGGGTTGCGAAGGCAGGAGCCGTCCGTGCTGACGATGATCACGTCCGACACCTTACGGTGGCCCCCCGACATTGCGAAGGGCCCGCGCCGGGTCCGCGGCGGGCACCCCGCCCCCGGCCCCGGCTAGGCCCCCGTGAACCGAGGCGGCCTGCGCTCGAGCATCGCGGCCACCGCCTCCTGGTGATCCTGCGTGTGATGCGCCAGCGCCTGCATCGAGGCCGAGAGCTCGAGCAGGCTCTCGAGGCTCTGGTGCTGCCCCTCGCGGAGCAGCTTCTTGGTCATCCGCAGGGCCTGCGGCGGGTTCACCGCGACCCGTTCGGCCAGCGCACGGGCGGTCGGCACCAGCTCATCCGGCTCGACCACCCGGGAGACCAGGCCCCACTCGAGCGCGGTCGCGGCGTCGATCGCGTCGCCGGTGAAGGCCATCTCGGCGGCCCGCGCCAGTCCGACCGCGCGCGGCAGGAACCAGGCACCGCCGTCGCCCGGGATGATGCCGAGCTTGACGAAGCTCTCCGCGAACGTGGCCGTGGTCGCCGCGATCCGCATGTCGCACATGAGTGCAAGGTCACAGCCCGCCCCGATGGCCGGGCCGTTCACCGCGGCGATCACCGGCGCCTCGCAGTGATAGAGCGCTCGTGGGATCCGCTGGATGCCGTGCCGGTAGCCGCCGCGCAGTTCCACGGGCGAGCCGCCGAACATGCCCTCGCGGTCGCGCATGTGCTTGACGTTGCCCCCCGAGGAGAACGACGGCCCTGCGGCGGTCAAGACCACCGCGCGCACCGTCACGTCCCGATTGACGTCCGCGATCGCCGCCTCGAAGGCCTCGATCATGTCGGGCTCGGAGATGACGTTGCGGGTCTCCGGACGGTTCAGCGTCCACGTGACGATGTCCCCGTCCCGCTCCACCACGATTGCCTCGGTCACTGCGCACTCCTTCCGGTCGCGGCCAAGGGTAGGCGGTGCGCGACCGTGCGCGTGTCTTACCCCAGGTGGGGTGAGACGCGCGCACCGGCGGCGAAGCCGCGATAGCCGTGCGCGTCCGCGACGGCGGTGGAGAGCACCTCGCCGTCGTGAGTGCTCAGCCCGGCGGCCAGCGCCCGGTCGGCTGCGGTGGCCCGTCGCCAACCCAGTTCCGCGATCTCGAGGACGTACGGGAGGGTGGCATTGGTCAGCCCGAAGGTGGACGTGCGGGGCACCGCACCCGGCATGTTCGCCACGCAGTAGAAGACCGAGTTGTGCACCCGGTAGGTGGGTTCGGCATGAGTGGTCGGATGCGAGTCCTCGAAGCACCCACCCTGGTCGATCGCCACGTCGACCAGCACCGACCCCGGCCTCATCCGGGACACCAGTTCGTTGGACACCAGCTTCGGCGCCCTCGCCCCCGGGACCAGCACCGCCCCGATCACCAGGTCGGCACCGAGCACCGCCTGCTCCACCTCGAAGGCGTTGGACACGACGGTCCGCAGCCGGCCGCGGTACCGGTCGTCGAGCTCGCGCAGCCGCGCGACGTTCAGGTCGAGGACGGTGACATCGGCGTGCATCCCGACGGCCATCGCCGCCGCGTTCTGACCCGCCACCCCGCCGCCGAGGATCACCACGTTGGCCGGGCGCACCCCTGGCACGCCGCCCATCAGGACACCGCGGCCGCCGGAGCTGGCCATCAGATGGTAGGCGCCGGCCTGGGGCGCGAGCCGCCCGGCGACCTCGCTCATCGGCGCGAGCAGGGGCAGCGAACCGTCGGGGGCCTGCACGGTCTCGTAGGCGATCGCGGTCGTCTTTGCCGCCATCAGCGCGTCCGTGCAGTCCCTCGACGCCGCCAGGTGCAGATAGGTGAACAGCACCAGGTCCTGACGCAACCGCGAATACTCCTCCGCGATAGGCTCTTTCACCTTCAGGAGCAGTTCAGCGGATGCCCACACATCGTCGGCGTCGGACAGGATCTGCGCGCCTGCCGCGCGGTAGTCGGCATCGGCGAAGGAGGACCCGGCACCGGCCTCCTGTTCGACGACGACCTGGTGGCCGCGGGAGACGAGTTCGTGGACGCCTGCGGGCGTGATGGCGACCCGGTACTCGTGGTTCTTGACCTCGCGGGGGATTCCGATCCTCATGACACTTCCTCGGGTTTCGGGGGCGGTTCGGTTGGGGGTTAGCGTGATCGACGCTGGGTCAAGTATGAATTTCCATCGATTCTGTGCACAGATTTGTGTTGATAATTCTCTAGAATCGGCTCATGGCTAGTGATTCTTCGATGCAGGGGCCCTCGCGGGGCGCCCGCCCGAACGATGTTCGGGGGGTCAGGCTCGACGAGATCGATCACGTCCTGCTCGCACAGCTCACCCGCGACGCGCGCACCCCGAACAACGCGCTCGCCGAGATGGCCGGGATCGCGCCGTCCACCTGCCTGGCCCGGGTACGCGCACTGGTCGAGAAGGGCGTCATCCGGGGCTTCCATGCCGACATCGACCCGGCGGCCCTCGGGCGCGACCTCGAGGCGATGATCTCGGTCCGGCTGCGCGCCGACGCCCGCCCGCACATGGCACAGTTCGCGGAGCGGATGTCGGCGACGCCCGAGGTGCTCGACGTCTACTTCATCGCGGGCGCCGACGACTACCTGCTGCACGTCGCGATGCGCGACACCGGCGCGCTGCGCGACTTCGTGCTCGACCACCTCTCCGCCCGGCCGGAGGTCGCGGCGACCGAGACGATCCTCATCTTCGAGCACATCCGGCCCAGGTCGGGCCGCTAGCGCGGGATCAGCCCGTGCGGCCGCGGCTCATGGCAGCAGTCTGTCCAGGAAGTCGTTGCTGAAGATGCGGTGCGGGTCGTTGGCGTTGTACGCGGCGCGGGCGGTGTCCCAGTCGTCGCCTGCGGGCACCCCGGCGCGGTAGGTGCCGGGGATGACGGTCTCTATGGACGGCCCGTCGGAGTGCCCGGCCCGGTCGGTGAACGCCCAGCCCTTGGCCCACTCCGGCCGGAAGGTGGCGTAGTCGCCGCTGTAGTTCTCCCGCATGAACAGCTCCATCTCGCGGAAGTACGCGGCCTGGCCGGGCGTGCCGGGCACCCCGACCACGTTCATCCAGATGGCGGTGTCCCACTCGGGGTGATCGGGACGCGGACGCAGCGCCGAGATGGTCGGCGGGCCAGCGCTTTCCACCGTCACCTCGCCCTGGTCGTCGAGACCGCACAGGCGCACCTCGAAGGGCCCGTTGATCGGAAAGCGGCCGGCCGCCTGGAGTTCGTGCTGGCGCCGGTGATGCCAGCCGGTGAACTCGTTGATCACCCGCGCGATGTTCGACCTGCGGGTGATCACCACACCACCACCCGCGTTCATCCGCAGGGTCGTCGCGCGAAGGTAGAACAGCACGTCCTTGGACCAACCCCACAGGTCCGCGGTTCCGGTGGCGGCGAGCCCGGAGGCGATGGTCGCGAACTGCGCCTGACCGAACAGCGGAGTGGCGCTGCCGATCCCCCTGGTGATGAGCCCGAGCGGATCGGTGACCGCCTGCGGGATGTTGTCCGAGTACCAGTAGTTGTAGGGACCGGTCACCTCCCGGGATTGCGGCGGCTTGACCGGGGTTGGCGTCCACACCTTGAGCCACGGCGTCTCGGTGAAGGGGAACCAGATCGCCTCGACGCGCCCCGACCGGGCCACGTAGCTCTCGAACGTCCGGCCGGGCGCCCCCGCAGGCGCGAACAGCTCACGCCACGGGATGTCGGTGACGGACTCGCAGCGGAGCCGGTAGTTCGGGCCGGCCTGCAACGTCACCGAGGTGACGAAGGACCGGCCGAGATGGGTGAGCAGCGGCCGGATGGCGGCGTCGGCCCTGCTGAACTCCCGCAGTTCGTACCGACCGGCCACGTCGTCCCAGACCACCGCGGTCATCGCGGTCACCAGGTTGCTCAGAGACCCGAAAGATGCTCCAGGAAGCGCGGATTCACCATCGGCGGGCAGCGTGGCCCCGTGCGCGTCGATCGCGAGCACCCCAGCGATGGTGAGCCCGCCGATCGCGGGGGCGTTGGCCCAGCCGAGCCCGTGCGCCTGCAGCTCGGTGAGGATGGTCTCGACGGTGGCGCCCGCGCCCGCGGTGACCGTGGCACGGCCCTCGGCGGCGCCCGCCGGGTCGACCAGAACGGCGTTCAGTCGGGCCATGGTGTCCACCAGCAGCACCCGGTCGACGTTCTGGCCTGCCTCCAGGGTCAGCGGGCTCCACCCGTGCATGGTCCCGCGCGGCCGCAGCCGGTAGCCGTTGGCGTGCGCCCAGTTCGCGAGCCGGACCACGTCCCGCGCATCGCGGGGCGTGCACGTCCAGACCTGGTCGAAACGGATCTCCTGCGCCCAGTTCTCGTAGCCCTGCTGGGCGAGGGCGATGCCGTCGGGGAAGGCGGGCGGGGCGGGCAGGGTCGCCCTGACGTCACCGAACGGGATCGCCTGCGCGGGCGTCCAGCCGAGTCCGGCGAGGGCGGCGGCCCCCGCCGCGGCGGTCAGGAAGCCTCTGCGCGAGACGCCCCCCGTCTGCTGGTCCGAACGACCTGCGGCCATCGACATGTCCCTCTCTAGGTGGGTGGCGCGGCCTGCGCACCACGAGCGAGGACAAAGTTAGAACATGTTCCCGTCATCGTGTCGGGAAACGCGTACCTGGTCCCGGGAATCCCGGAATCCCCGGCTCACCACGTGGTCTACTTGAACCCGTTGGAGACCTGCGATGACGGGCATTTCCGAGGAGAACCGATGGCCGAACTCGACCTCAGCGACGAGCCTTCGACGGTGACGCCGAGGAAGCCCCGGCGCGGCTGGCCGGTCTTCACCGTCGTCGCGATCGCGCTGATCGCCTTCCTGGCCGGTGGCGTCGGCGGCTCGTTCCAGAGCAAGCTCGCCGAGGTACAGAAGAACGACAACGCCAGCTACCTGTCCGCCTCCGCCGAATCGACCATCGTCGCCAACGAATCCGCGGAGTTCGTCACGGTCGAGACCATCCCGGGATTCGTGGTCTTCCACCGCGACGGCCCGTTGACCGAGCAGGACAAGGAATCGATCGCCGACGCCGCGACAGCGGTGACCCAGGTGCCGGGTGTCGACAAGACCGGGATGGCCCCGGTCCAGTACTCGGCCGACGGCACCACCGCGGCCCTGTTCGTGCCCCTGGTGGCCAAGTCCGATGGCGCGCAGGTCCAGGGCGACATCCTGGCCGAGACCGAGCAGCACGTGATGGAGGCGGCCAGATCCGCCGCCGCGGCCGAACTCGAGGTGCTGCCCGCGGGCCCCGGCGGGCTGCTCGTCGCGTTCATCGACGCCTTCCAGGGACTCGACGGCGCGTTGCTGGGCGCGGCCCTCCTCGTCGTGATCCTGATCCTGCTGGTCGTCTACCGCTCCCCCGTCCTGTGGATCTTCCCGCTGCTGTCCGCGATGCTGGCGCTCGGCCTCTCCTCGATGGTCATCTACTTCCTGGCCAAGCAGGACGTCCTGACGCTGACCGGCCAGAGTCAGGGCATCCTGATGGTCCTCGTGCTCGGCGCGGGCACCGACTACGCCCTGCTGCTGATCGCGCGGTACCGGGAGGAACTGCACGCGTACCCGAACCGGTTCGACGCGATGATCCGGGCCTGGCGCGAATCGGCCCCCGCGATCACCGCATCCGCGGTGACCGTCATCCTCGGGCTGCTGTGCCTGACCTTCTCCGAACTGAACTCGAACAAGAGCCTCGGTCCGGTCACCGCCATCGGCATCGCTTGCACCTACCTGGTGATGATGACGTTCCTCCCCGTTGCGCTTGCCACCGCGGGCCGGTGGGTGTTCTGGCCGCGCGTCCCTCATGTCGATCACGCGGCGGATCTCGCCGCGCGCGGCATGTGGGGCCGGATCGCCACCGCCGTCGGCAACCGGGCCCGGCCGGCGTGGATCGGCACCACGGTGCTGTTGATCGCGCTGTGCGCCATCGGGATCGGCAGCCTGCAGACCGACGGGCTCACCGCGACCGAGAACTTCACCAACAACCCCGAGGCCGCCCAGGGCCAGGCGATCTACGACGCCAAGTTCCCTCAGGGCACCGGCGCTCCCGCCATCATCATGACCAACGCCGACGCCGCCGAGCAGGTGATCGCCGTCGCGAGCGGGGTCGAGGGCGTGGCGACGGCACCGGGTTCGGTGTGCCTGCAGATCGACTACGCCAAGGTCGCGGGGTTGAACCTGGGCACAGGCGCACCCGCGGCCGCACCGACCGGCTGCCCGCCGCCGCAGTTGACCGTGCAGCCGATCGACGGCCGCACCGTCGTCACCGCCACCCTCGCCGATTCCTATGACTCGCCTGCGGCGCTGGAGACGATCGAGCGGTTGCGCACCGCGGTGCACGCCGTCCCCGGCGCCGACGCCCTGGTGGGCGGGAACTCCGCGGCCACCCTCGACGTGCAGACCGCCTCGGTGCACGACAGGAACCTGATCATCCCGATCGTGCTGGTGGTGATCTTCCTGGTGCTCGCGGTCCTGCTCCGGGCGCTGCTCGCTCCGCTGATCCTGATCGCCACCGTGGTGCTCTCGTTCGCCGCCACGCTCGGCGTGTGCGGGTTCTTCTTCACCCATGTGTTCCACTTCGCGGGTGCCGACCAGGCCTTCCCGCTGTTCGCCTTCGTGTTCCTGGTCGCGCTCGGCATCGACTACAACATCTTCCTGATGACCCGGGTGCGCGAGGAATCGCTCACCCACGGAACCCGCTCGGGCGTGCTGCGCGGCCTGGCCGTCACCGGCGGCGTCATCACCTCCGCGGGTGTGGTTCTCGCCGCGACATTCGCGGTGCTCGGCGTTCTCCCGCTGGTGTTCCTCGCGGAGATCGGGTTCGCGGTGGCGTTCGGCGTCCTGCTCGACACCATCATCGTGCGCAGCGTGCTGGTGCCCGCCCTCTCCTACGACATCGGCAAGCGGATCTGGTGGCCGTCGGCGCTGGCGAAGGCGAAGGACTGAAACGCCGGGGGCGTACGTCCCGACATACCGACGTGTTGCGTGTTTGAATGGCGCTCGGAGAGCACAGATTTCCGAAAGTCCCACCGCCGACACGCGTCCTGGTCCAGAATGAACGCCGATCGTCACCCTCCTGCGGGGGAGGAGCCGTTCGCTCGTAAAGGAGTGCCATGTCGTTTCGTTCGCCGTCTCTGCTTGCCCGCAGGATCCTCGCCGCCACCGCCATCGCCGCTGCGGCGGGCGCTGCCCTGCCCGCGACGGCGAGTGCCGACGTGACACCGACCACGCTCATCAACGGCGTGCTCTCGACCGTCGGCGGCTGCCAGACCCCCTTCCGCGAGGCGATCCTCACCTGCACCCGGCTCGAGACCCTCACCCCCCAGTTCCCGGTGGTCCTCGACCTGAATCCCTTCGGCACCAACATCGTGGCACTTGGCGCGGGGCTGTTCCCGAACGGCACGATGCGGCCGGTGCTCGAGTCCCGGATGCAGGCCACCCTGCAGGTCGCCCACCGCTACCCGCTGTCCCCGATCATCGTCAGCGGCGGCGTGCCGCAGAACGGGATCACCGAGTCCCGCGCGATGCGCGACTGGCTGATCGGGCACGGCATCCCCGCCTTCCGGATCACCGAGGAGTACACCTCGCGCTCCACGGTCGAGAACGCACGGAACACCAACGCGATCCTCGCTCAGCGCCGCGCCACCAGCGCCGTCGTGGTGACCTCGCCGGACCATCTGCAGCGCGCCATGGTCGACTTCCGCGTCGCGGTCGGCGGCCGCATCCCGATCGCGGGTGTCGTCGCCCCCTGAGCGGGCAGCGAGTTTCAAGATTTTCGCACCGCGCCGTCGGCGCGGGTGGGAACCTGAATCGATGATCGCAATTGTCGATGGCGGACTGGGTGATCGGTGATGGCGCGGCCGGTACAGGTGGTGGTGCTTGGGGCGGGCTCGTGGGGAACCACGGTCGCGGGGCTCGCCGCGCGCAATACCCCGACGCTGCTGTGGTCCCGGGACCCGGATACCGCCGATGAGATCAATTCCGAGCATCGCAACTCCCGCTACCTCGGCGACCGGGCCCTCCCCTCGGATTTGCGCGCGACGTCGGATATCGCCGAGGCCGCCGACGCGGCCGACGTCCTGGTGGTCGGGGTGCCCTCGCACGCGGTCCGCTCGACGCTGAGCGAGATCTCCAACGGGGTTCGCGCCTGGGTGCCGGTGCTCTCGCTCGCGAAGGGGCTCGAGCCCGGCACCAGGCAGCGCCCCACCGAGGTGATCGCCGAATGCCTGCCGGGACACCCGGTCGGTCTGCTGGCCGGACCGAACATCGCAAGGGAGATCGTCGACGGCCTTGCCGCCGCGTCGGTGGTCGCGACCCAGGACGACCGGGTGGCCACCGCGCTACAGCCGCTGTTCGCCTCGCCGGTGTTCCGCGTGTACCGCAACACCGACGTGCTGGGCTGCGAGCTCGGCGGGATCCTCAAGAACATCGTCGCGATCGCCGCGGGCATGGCCGACGGCCTCGGGGTCGGGGACAACACCCGGGCGATGGTGCTCGCCCGCGGGCTCGCCGAGATGACCCGGCTCGGCGAGGCGATGGGGGCCAACCCGCGCACGTTCGCCGGGCTCACCGGCGTCGGCGACCTGATCGCGACCTGCATCAGCCCGGCCTCCCGCAATCGCCGGGTCGGCGAGGCGCTTGCCCGCGGGCTCACGATCGAGCAGACCCTCGCCGAACTCGGTCAGGTCGCCGAGGGTGTCAAGACCGCGCCGACGGTCATGGAACTGGCCCGCGACTACGAGGTCGAGATGCCGATCGCCGCGGAGGTGGAGGCGGTGGTCGCCGGCCGCCGCACCCCCGCGGAGGCGTATCGCGGGTTGCGGCGGGTGACCCCCGGCGACGAGGACGACATGGCCTGAGCAACGAGGGCCGCCCGGGAATTCCCGGACGGCCCCGTTCACACTCGAGTCGCGTCAAGCGAGTTGAGCCGCGCCCACCGGCTCACACGCGATCACCCAACAGGGTTCGTCCGCCCACTACTGATGGTCCGTCGAGCCACCGGGGCTGTCTCCGATGTGGACGCGCAAGCCCATCGGATTCCACCCCACGCTGCCCTCATGCCCGGCCACGTCGAGGGCGACTCCGGTGTCGAACGCGTCACCGTACCGTGCGAACAGCGGTACACGGTAGCTGACGGTGAAGGCGACGGATGGCCCGGCACCCGACTTCGACATGGAATGCGAATACTGTTGTCACGCTGGGTTTGTCATTAAACGCAATGGTGCCACCCGGGACACGGGTGGCACCATTGCGCTCGACGCGGACTAGGAGCCGCTCGGTCCGAGCAGCCCGATCTTCACGCCCATCTCGGGCCACTCCTGGGCCGCCTGCCCACTGACCTCGATGGCGGTGCCGCTGTCGAAGACATCGATGTCGAACGAGATGTCGGTACGCACGCGGTAGGTGACCTCGAAGGTGACGGTCTTGTTGCCCGTCGCCGAGACGACCCAGCCCACATCCTTGGTCACGGCCAGTCGCCCGCCGGCCTGGGCGGGAACGACACCCTCGGTCTTCATCTGGCCGTCCTGCCACGAGGTGACGGTCGCGGTCCCCGCCACATAGCTGAGGGCGAACGGGAAGATGTCGGTGATCTTGTTGACGATCCGGTCCGGGCCGCCGGTGGCCGCGATGGTCGTCCGATAGGTGACCTGGCCGGTGGTCGCGATCTTGTTGCTGCCGACGACGGCCTTGGTCACCGCGAGGTTGTCGCTGGTCACCGTGGCGGAGGCGGGCAACTCCTGGCCGTTCGCGGTGGAACCGAGGTCCAGCTGAGCCGGGCCGCCCGCCGAGGAACCGAAGTCGAACAGGTTGGGTGCGGCCGACGCGGCGCCGGTGCCGAGGGCCAGGCCACCGCTGGCGAGCAGGGCCGAAGCGGCGACGGCGGATACGAGGCGGCGCATCATGGGACGGGACATGCGGGATCTCCGTTCGGTAGGTGAGGCACGCGCCCCCGAACGCGTGTCGCGCCATCGTATGGATGCACACCCCTCCCCGCGCATGAATCCGAATATTACTGTCGCACTTGATAAATCGTTAGAGGAAACAAACATCGAGCGGCTGCGGCGGAGCCATCGCCGAAACCGGTGGATCCGATCGCCTACTGAGCCGGTTGCACCCCCGCCGCGGACCGTCTACCCTCGGTGCCCATGAAGCGCATCAAGCTCGTATTCCGCCCGTAGCGGGGTCTGATTCGGACCGACCCCTCGCTGCGGGTCGTCGAGCTATCTGTTGGTCCTTCCTCTCCATTCAGGAAGACCGCTTCAATGAACTCTCTTCAGGCATATGCCTCGCACACCGCCACCACTGCGTCTGACCCGTTCGCGCTGCGTTTCGGCATGCCGCTCCCCCGCGCGCTGCGCACCGAGGCCGCGGGGATGAGCTGGCGCACGTTCCTCGCCACCTATTCGCCCTCCGGCGGCCCGATCCGCTTCGGCCGGTGGTCCGCGCACACCCTCGGCGCCGGCCGCTCCGAATACCGGGCCACCCTCGCCATCGGCGACACCATCCACCAGGCCGAGGCCACCGCCGCCGGACCGATCGCGGCGCTCACCTCGATGCTCTACGACGCAGGCCTGCCGCTGGAGATCCTGTCCTTCCACCAGCAGAAGCTCGGAGACGGCCGCATCGCGACCTTCCTGCTGTGCGAGCACGGCGGGCGCAGGCATTGGGCGGCCGGCCTCGCGGACACCGCGACCGAGTCGTCCGTCGAGGCGATGATCGCGGCCGCCAACATGCTGCACGGCTAGACGGTCAGGGCATCTCCACGGTCTCCGCGCGGGCGACCTCGCCGATCGCCCGCCGGATGTAGCCCGACCCGGGCGCATCCGCGGCCGTGAGCAGGTCCGCGATCACCAGGGCCGCGTACCGGGGCAGATCCGCACGCGCCAGCGGGCGCGGATCCTCCTCGGGATCGGTCAGCCCCAGCGCACCGGTGAGCACAACGACGAGCACCGATACGTCCAGATCGGGCACCCACGGCGCGGCGGACCGGGCGCAGCGCCCCAGCACGGCCTGCACGTCGTCACCGGTCAGGCCGTCGGGGTGCAGCTCCTCGAGCAGCTCGCGCACGATCGACGCGTGCACCACGGTGACCTGCTCCTGATCGAGGGCGGCGAGCCGGACGGACGCCTCGGCGAAGGGCTCGGGTTCGGTGGCGCGTGCCGCGGCGACGGCGGCGTCGGTCGCGTCGGCGATCTCACGGGCGGCGGACGGCCATTCGGTGGGCCACATCGGGCGGTTCTGCTCCTTCGAATTCATTCCGGCGGCACCATATTCCGATCCCGCCAGTTCCGGGCGGCGGGTGGGATCCGACGACTCAGTTCAGCTCGGCGCGCATGAGGAAGACGTTGTAGTCGGACCACGTCGAGATGGTGAAGTACAGGTCGTCACCCGTCGACCAGGGGTGGATGAAGCCACCGTACAGCTCGGGGTACTCGGTGACGCTGACCAGCGGCGCCGGCTCCGACCACAGCCCCTGCGGCGAATCGGACTCGCGCAGGACGATCGCGGTCCTGGCGGTGTCCAGATAGACCATCTGCCAGACCCGCCTGACCTCGTCGTATCGGACCGAGACCTCGGCCACCGGGCCGCGCACCACCGGCGTCGCGGCCGCCTGCCCGCCGACCGGGGTCCAGACCCCGTCCTGCCAGTACTGGTACGCCGACGTGTTGAGCACGTCCCCCACCGGCACCCGGGCCAACCCCAGGTCCCCGAGCCGGGTGTTGGGGGTGCCGAACATGTAGACGTACCCGCCCTGCGGGACCATCGCGCTCACCTGGAAGTTGGAGAGCCCGAATATGTTGTCCCACCGCGCATACGGATCCTTGACCCAGGTCTGACCGTGGTCGTCAGAGTAGGCGATGCCGCCGTGATTGGTGAACCAGGTGCCGGGGATGCTGTTCCACGTGCGGATGGACATATAGCTCATGTACTGCCGGTCGCCGATCGCGAAACCCGACGTCGGGATGGTGGTGATCTCCACGTTGTCCAGCTTCCGGCTGCCGAGCAGCTCCGCGGCGTGACACCGTCCGTCCTGCACCATGGAGTCGAAACTCATACCGTCCGAGAGGTTCTCGTCGCTACTGAAGGCCAGCACATTGCTGCGCCAGTCGCCGCCCTGGCCGCCCGGCGGGTGGAATCCCCTGCCGACCGTGTCGCCGAACGCGACGGCGACCTCGCCGGGCGCGCTCTCCCACATGATGCCCAGATCGGTGCCGTTCACCTGCCAGCGCTTGTCGGTGCGGTTGATCGAACCGGCACCCGTCTCCTTCGCGACCCGGGTGACCGCGCCGACCGCAGGCGTCGGGCGGGGGGTCGAGTGCGCCGCCGCCTCCGTCGGCGGGAACACAGGAGCTGGGCGCGCGGCCTGCTGCCCCGGATCCGGCCCTGGCACCGGAATACCCAGATGGAACGGCTGGAACTTGAGACCGATCTCGGGGATCCGCAACGCCTTCGCCAGTGTGTCGGGCTCGGGAGGCCCCGCATCTGTCAGGTCAGGGCAGGGATCGACGCAGGTGTCCTGCGGCAGCGCCTGTGCGGGAATCCGGGTCGGGGTGGTCGTCGGTGCCGGGAACGGCACCGCGGTGACCACCGGGACCGGGATCGGGATCTCGAGTTTCTCCGGCAGCAACGCCGCCGTGGTGGTAACCAGATCGGCGGCGCAGGATCCGCTCCCCTGCGCTCCTGTCCGGTCCGAACCCAACGGAGCGGCGACGGCATCCGGTTTCTCCGCGTAGACCACCGCACAGGAACCGATCACCACGGCCGCGACTGCGACGGCAAGCCTGCGTGTCAATGGCACCTCCGCGTTGAGCACTGCTCGGGCCCGCAGACCCGCCACCGGGCTAACCACGTTGCCGTCGGAATCTAACATCGACGTGCGGGAACTCCACGTCTCCCGGGCCGGGTGTCGACTGGAAACGCCACCACCCCTACGCTGGCTGCACCCGAATCGAGGTGAACGGTGTCACAGTCCAACCAGTCGAGTCCCGTCGGCCCCTACGCGTCGGGACCGCCCGCGGCCGCGCTGTCGGTCCACATGCCCGACCTCAACAAGTTCGGCCCGGCCCAGCTGTGGCGCGCCCTCGTGGTCGGGGTGGTGATCATCGCCTGCGCGGGATACGCGGTGCTCACCAAGCCGTTCCTGCGGCGCGGCGAGACCTGGGCCGACGCCGCATCGGAGGGTGTGGTCAACGCCTTCGAGGCGCTCGGCCCGACCTTCGTCAAACTCGGGCAGCTGATGGCCTCCTCCTCCGGGGTGTTCCCCGCCCCGCTCGCCAACGCCTGCCTGCGCTGTCTCGACGACGTGCCGCCGGTGTCGGCACGGAAGGCCAGGGAGGTGATCGAGGGCGACCTGGGCGGGCGCGTCGATGAGATCTTCGCGAGCTTCGACGACGAGCCCCTTGCCGCGGCGTCCGTCGCGCAGGTGCACGCCTGCGTGCTCCCCGACGGCCGCGAGGCCGTGATCAAGGTGCAGCGGCCTGGCATCTATCACCGAATGCTCGTCGACCTGCGCACCGCGTACGGCGGCGCCAAACTGCTCGAGCGACTCTTCGAGTTCTTCCGGATCGCGAACGCGACGGCCATCATCCGGGACCTCCACGCTGCCACGATGACGGAGCTCAACAGCGCCGTCGAGGCCGACAGGCAGACCCGGTTCCGGGACGCCATCTGGGCATTCGGCGACAACAAGGGCGTGACGGCACCCGAGGTGTACTGGGACTACTGCGGCCCCCACGTGATCTGCATGGAACGGCTGCACGGCGTACCGCTCGACCGGTTCGTCCCCGACGCCGACCACGACACCACGATGCTGATCCGGCGCGGCGTCAAGGCCTGGATCGAGTCGATCACCGTCCACGGCCCGTTCCACGGCGACGTGCACGCGGGGAACCTGTGGGCGCTCGACGACGGACGCATCGCCTTCCTCGACTTCGGCATCGTCGGTGAGCTGCCGGAGGTATGGCGGTCGATCCTGCGGGACATGTTCTACGCCAACCTCATCGACGGCGATTTCGCCCGAGTGGCGCGCGGCATCCGGGACCTCGGCTACACCGCGGAGGTCGAGGCGGGCGACGCCGAGATCGGCATGCAGGTCGCCGCCGTCCTGGCCCCGGTGTTCACCAACGACCTGGCCGAACTGAATCTGGGCGCGCTCATCATGGCCCTGGTCCAGCTCGGCAAGCAGTGGGGAGTCGCCAGCCCGGAGGAGCTGGTCCTGTTCGGCAAGCAGCTCGGCTACTTCGAGCGGTATGCCACGCGGCTCGCTCCCGGGTGGGTGATCGGCAAGGACCCCTACCTGTTCCGGAACGTCTTCCCCGAGGCGGTTGCCGAGCGGGTGGCCACCTCGGGCGTCGCGCTGCCCGACGACTGAGCGGAGATCGGCCCCACCGGGGAGCCGGTGTCCGAGCCGTCAGCCCGGGCCCAGCCTGTGTCGTAGCGCGATTGCGTCGAACGGCGCGCGGCCGTGCTCGTCGTTGTCGAAGTAGACGAACACGTCGAGACCGTCTGCACGCCAACCGCCGATCCTCGTCGCCCACCCGTCGAGGGCACGATCGCTGTAGCCGCTCGCATAGAGCTCGGTATCGCCGTGCAGCCGTACATACGTGAAATCACTTGTGCTCCTGTCGAACATCGGATATCGGCCCGCCGAGTCCGAGACCACGAGGGCCACATCGTTCTGCTCGATCAGCGCCACCGCCTCCGGGTCGCCGAAGCTGACGTGGCGCGCCTCGAGGGCGTGCCGGACCGGGCGTGGCGCATCGGCGACGGTGAGCGCACTGTCCTCGGGCACCTTGTCGTCGTGGCGCGCGGCGAGCTCAGCGGCGTCGGTCGTGGTCCGTGGCAGCGCGGCGAGAAAGCCGGCGACGCGGTCGGGGTCGAACGCGAGCGTGGGCGGCAGCTGCCACAGGATCGGGCCGAGCTTGGCGTGCAGCGCGAGCGGGCCGGATGCGAAGAAATTGGCCAGAGCGGTATCCACGTCGCGCAGGCGTTTCATGTGCGTGATGAAGCGGCCACCCTTGACCGCGAACACGAAGCCGTCGGGGGTCTCGTCCCGCCACCGGGCGAAGGACTCCGGGGTCTGGAGAGCATAGAAGGATCCGTTGATCTCGATCGACGCCATCCTGGCCGCGGCGTACGCCAACTCCCGCCGGTGCACGAGACCGGCGGGATAGAAATCCCCCCGCCATCCGGGATACGTCCATCCGGAGATCCCGATACGGACTTCCGCCATGAGCAGAGCGTAGATCCGCTGCGGTTTCCCCGATACCGCACCGGTCGCAGGACGAGAGGAGGACGATGGATGCACCAGAAACCGAGCCGAGGGACATGATCATGCCCAAATATCTGTGGCAGGTCGGCTACACCCAGGATGGCGCCAACGGCCTCCTCGCCGAAGGCGGATCGGGACGCCGCGACGCGATCGTGCAGGCGGTCGAGAGCGTCGGTGGGACCGTCGAGAGCTGCTATTTCGCCTTCGGCGGCCACGATCTCTACGTCATCGGGGAGGTGCCCGACGAGGTCGCCGCGGCGGCGCTGAGCATCCGCACCGCGGCGAGCGGCGCGGCCCGTACAGTGACCGTCACCCTGCTGACCCCCGAACAGATCGACGACGCGGCCAAGCGGCCTGCGAGCTACCGTCCGCCAGGTCGCTGACGTCAGCGGCGGCATGGGCGGCGGGTCGGCCACGAGGGTTCGGCGCCTCACCTCGGCCCCGAGGGCCGCGTGGGCCTACGTACGGAGAGCGCCGGGCACGTTCGTCTGGCTGGCGATCCTGCTCGTGACGTCCGTGGTGGGCCGCCACCTCGCGCCCGACCTGCTGACCGACGTGCTCGGCGATCGGTCGACCAACCTGCACCACCTGGCCGAGGATCCGGTACGGGTACTGATCACCAGCGCCTTCTGGCTCGCCGGCGGCAGCTGGATCACCTACTTCGTCGTCTACAACGTCTTCCATGTGCCCGCCGAACGCTGGCTCGGCACGCTGCGGTGGCTCGGCGTCGTCGTGATCGCGCACGTCGGAGCCACCTACGTCAGCGAGGGCGTCCTGTATTGGGCGATCCAGCACGGTCGCGCCCCTGAGTCCGCGGTCGACACCCTCGACTACGGGGTCAGCTATGCCCTCGCGGGGGTGGTAGCGGTGCTGACGTATCGGATCGCCGCGCCATGGCGCTACGCCTACCTGGCCGGCGTGCTCGTCTTCTACGCGGTACCGCTGCTCGGTGGCGTCACCTTCACCGACATCGGCCACCTCACCGCCGCATTCCTCGGTCTCGCCTGCTATCCCCTCGTTCGTGCCCGCCCGGGGGTGTGGGACCCGATCGCGGCCGCGCGGGTGATCGACCGGCGGGTCCGCCGGCGGGGGTGATGCCCCGTTCGGTCGTCAGCGCGCCGCGTCGAGCAGCACGCGGGCGGCATCCCTTGCCTGCCGGGCGGGCAGGGGTGAGCCGGCGATCGCCGCGGTCGCCATCGCCCCGTTCGCGAGGATCGCGAGCTGGTCGGCCAGCGGCGCCGCCAGGCCCGCGGCGGAGACGAGCTCGCGCAGACACCCGAGCAGTGCCGCCTTGTTCGCCTTCGCGATGTCGGCGACGGCCTGGTTACCGCCGCCCAGCTCACCGAAGGTGTTGATGAACGTGCAGCCCCGGAAGTCCTCCCGCCGAAACCAGTCGTCCAGGTAGTCGAACACAGCGAGGATCCGGTCGCGCGGGTCGTCGATCGGGTCGAGGAAACGGGCCAGCTCCTCCCGCACGGCGAGGTCGCGCCTGTGCAGCACCGCCTCCACCAGCCGGTCCTTGGCCGGATACAGCCGATATAGGCGCTTGAGCGAGACCCCGGAGCGCGAGCGGATCTCGTCCATCCCGACGGCCTGCACGCCGCGCTCGTTGAACAGCGCCTCGGCCGCGTCGAGCAGCTGGGCGTCTGCGGTATCCGGATCCATCTCTCACCTCGACACTTGCGCGGAGAACCATCGTTCTCTACTGTACACGTCAGACAGAGAACGATCGTTCTCCCACGAACGTCAGGAGCAGCCATGTCCAGCTTTGACACCCGCCACCGCACCGCGACGATCGATGGGCTCGAGGTCTTCTACCGGGAGTCCGGCCACCCGGACAGCCCGACTCTCGTTCTCCTGCACGGGTTTCCGAGCAGCTCGCACATGTTCCGGAACCTGATCGCCGAGCTCGCGGACGAGTTCCACGTGATCGCGCCCGACCACATCGGCTTCGGCCGCTCCGCGATGCCAACGGTCGACGAGTTCGACTACAGCTTCGACCGCCTCGCCGAGATCACCGACCAGCTCCTCGACCGGCTCGGCATCGACCGCTTCGCGCTCTACATCCAGGACTACGGCGCACCGATCGGGTTGCGGATCGCCGCCAAGCACCCGGACCGCATCACCGCGCTGATCACCCAGAGCGGCAATGCCTACCGGGAGGGGTTCACCCCCTTCTGGGACGTGCTGTTCGCGCACGCGCAGAACCGCGCGGAACACGAGCCCGCGGTCCGCGAACTGCTCGAGCTCGACGCGACGCGATGGCAGTACACCCACGGCGTCCCAGCCGACCGGCTGGACCGGATCGCGCCCGAGACCTGGCTGACGGACCAGGCGGGCCTGGACCGACCGGGCAACAAGGAGATTCAACTCCAGCTGTTCTGGGACTACCAGTTCAACCTCGACGGGTACCCCGCGTTCCAGGAGTACTTCCGGACCCACCGTCCGCCGACGTTGGTGGCCTGGGGCCGCGGCGACGAGATCTTCGGCCCCGCGGGCGCCGAGGCGTTCGCGACCGATCTCCCCGACGCGGAGATCCACCTGCTCGACGCCGGCCACTTCGCACTGGAGACCCACGGACAGGAGATCGCCGACCTGATCCGGGACTTCCTCCGTCGAAACCTCTGATCCCGCAACGCTTGCCAGAAGGAGCCCCCATGTCCGTGCTCACCAGCGCCTCCGCCACGATCGCCCGCCGGGGCACCACCGTCTCGGCCCTCAGCGCGGCCGCGGCGGCGCTGATCATCATCGCGTCCCTGGCCACGGCCGGACACCTGCTCGGCCTCGCGGTCTTCGCGCTGCCGTTCGTGGCATCGGCCGCCCTGATCGCCCTCGCCCCCTCCGGGCCACCGGCGAGACCGGGAGCGATCCTGCGGGCCTACCCGGCCGCCGCGGCGACGGCCCTGCCCATCACCGCGGTCCTCGGCCCGTCGGAGACTGCCGTCGCGGTCTCGGTCGTCGCGACGGTCGCGCTGATGGCCATCCTGCGGGCACCGCACATCCCTGCGGCGTTGTGCGCAGGTGGAATCGGGCTCACCGACCCGGGACTCGGCTACCTCCCGCACACCCTGATACCCGCGGTGGCGATCGTGCTGGTGGCCGCGGCGGCGGCAGGGCGGATCGTGCCCGGCTTCGAGTACCCGCTGCGCGGGTGATACTGGTCGACACCCGATGGAGGTGAGGCCGATGAGCATGGTGCGCAGGATCGTGGACCTGACACATCCGATCGACACCGGCATGCCGGTGTACCCCGGCGACCCGGTACCGAGACTGACCCCGCACTGCACCGTGGCCCGCGACGGCTACAACGTCCTGCGCGTGGAGATGGGATCCCAGTCCGGCACCCATGTCGACGCGCCGGCGCACCTGCGGGACGGCGACACCCCGATCGACCGAATGGACCTGTCTCTCTTCGTGGGCCGCGGCATCGTCATCGACGTGCGCGGACTGGCGCCCCGGCAGTCGATCACCCCGGCGATGGTCGCCGGGCCCGCCGAATCGGTGCGGCCCGGCGACATCGCGCTGATCCACACGGGGTGGGACCGGCACTACGGCACCGACGCCTACTACGGTCACCCGTTCCTCGGCGCCGACGCCTGCGTGCTGCTGCTCGAGCGCGGGGTGCGGGTGTTCTGCCTCGACGCGCCGAGCATCGACCCGTCCGGCGACGAGGACACGGACTATCCGGCGCACCACCTGATCGCCGACGCCGGCGGCGTGATCGCCGAGAACCTCTGCAACCTCGAGCTCGTCGACTTCCCCGACCCGCTGATCAGCGTCCTGCCGCTGAAGCTGGCGGGCGGCGACGGCGCGCCCGTGCGGGCGGTCGCGATGGAGCTCGACCGGCCCTGACCGTCACCGGCGACGGCCGACCAGCCCGACCGCCGCCTGCTCGATCTGCTCCTCGGAGACCAGCACCAGGCGCGCCGCCTCGCCGAGCGGCACGAAACTGTCCTCGCTCGTGACCCGCGCGATCCGGCCCTCGAAACCCGCGTCGACGAGCGCCGCGATCACCCCCTCCGAGACGCCGCCGGATCTGCGGGTCTCGTCGACCACCAGCACCCGCCCGGTCAGACGCGCCTCGCGGATCAGGTCCGCCACCGGCAGCGGCGCCAGCCAGCGGAGGTCGAACACCCGCGCGTCGAGACCACGCGCACGCAGCCGCCGGGCGACCCGCAGGCTCATCCGAAGTCCGTTCCCGAAGGTCACGATGGTCAGGTCCGTTCCGTCCCCGTGGGTGCGCCCACTCCCGATCGGTACGTGCGTCGCGGCCCAGCGGTCCGGCCCCGCGTACGGCGCGAGCCAGCCCTCGTCCCCCGGCACGTGCAGGTCACGCTCGTGGTACAGCGCGATCGGCTCGAGGAAGACACACACCGCGCCTTGGGTTTTCGCGGCGGCGACGCAGGTGCGGAGCATGGCGGCGGCGTCCTCGGGCCGGGCGGGGGAGGCCACCACCAGGCCGGGGATGTCACGCAGCACGGCGACCGCGTCGTCGTTGTGGAAGTGCCCCCCGAAACCCTTCTGGTAGCCGTAGCCCGCAACCCGCACCACCATCGGGTTGCGGTAGCGTCCTACCGAGAAGAATCCCAATGTCGTTGCCTCACCTCGGATCTGGTCCTCCGCGTTGTGCAGGTAGGCGAGGTACTGAATCTCGGGAATGGGCAACAGCCCGGAAACGCCCGAGCCGAGCGCGAGCCCGAGCACGGTCTGTTCGTCGAGCGGCGTGTCGAAGACCCGGGCGGCACCCACCCGGTTCGCGAGCCCTCGGGTGACACCGTAGACCCCACCCTTGCGGGCGACGTCCTCACCGAAGACCATCGCCTCGGGGTGGGCGGCGAGAACGTCGAGCAGGGCACGGTTGATCGCCTGCGCGAGGGTGAAAAGGCCCGCCTGCTCGGGCAGTGTGCCATCGAAAACCTTTGCTCGACATCGCATCCCGGCGTTGACGTCGACCTCGGCGACCACCCGCTCGGGGTCCGGCCCGCGCAGCGGCGCCATGACTTCGGCGGTCGTCGTCAGCCGGGGGAGCAGGGCGACCTCGCGGGCGACTGCAAGCACCTCGTCACGCTTGCGCTGGTACCGGGCGAGCACCTCGGCCGGCGTCAGGGCGCCCGACTCGACGAGCAGCCGGGCCGTGCCGAGCAGCGGGTCCCTGCGCTGTTCGGCTGCGATCACCGCGGGAGATCGGTAGGCCGATTCGACGTCCGAGCCCGCGTGACCCATCAGCCGGACCGTGCGCAAGTGCAGGAACGCGGGGCGCCTGCGCTCGCGCACCCAGTGCGCGGCCCGCGTTGCCGCGTCGGCGGCGGCGGCGAGGTCGCAGCCGTCCGCGGCGAAGTACTCGAGCCCCGCCCGCCCCGAGTACGCGGACTCGATCCAGCCACCGGGGGTCGGCACGCTGACGCCGATGCCGTTGTCCTCACAGACCAGCAGCAGTGGCAGCGGCATCCCCTCGTACGCGCCCAACGCCGCCGCGTTGATCGCACCGACCGCCGTCGAGTGATTGGCGGAGGCGTCCCCGAAGCTGCACACGGCCACGGCGTCCGCGGGCCAGGGCGCATCGACACCCAGCCTGCGGGCCCTCCCGATCGCGAACGCGACACCGAGCGCGCGCGGCAGGTGCGAGGCGATGGTCGAGGTCTGCGGGATCACCGCGAGGTCATGGCGCCCGAACACCTTGTGCCGCCCGCCGGAGATCGGGTCGGCGGCGGCCGCGACCACCCCGAGCAGCACGTCCCGCAGGGGATCGCCGCCACCCACCTGTCGCGCGCGTTCGAGGAAGAAGCCACCGGACCGGTAGTGCAACAACGCCGGGTCGGTCGGCCGCAGAGCGCCGGCCACGGCCGCGTTGCCCTCGTGACCGGACGAACCGATCGTGTAGAAACCCGTCCCACCGGCCCGCAGCACGCGGGCCGCGAGATCGAGGTGTCTGCTGCCCAGTTGGGCATCGAAGAGCTCCAGGCAGCGGGCCACGGTGAGCATCGAACCCTCGCGGACGGGTTCCGTCGGGGCGGGCGGGCGCCGGGAGGTCGGGCCCGCCATCGCCGCGACGGTCTCGACGAACTGCTCGTCGATCGCTTCGGCCATGCAGACAACTGTGCGCGTGTTTCGTCCCACGTGGGGTGAAACACGCGCACAGGTGGCGTAGCCGCTGTCACCCGATGGCGGCGGGGTCCATCCACATGACCTCCCAGACGTGCCCGTCCAGGTCGCGGAACGCGCGGCCGTACATGAACCCGTGATCCTGCGGCTCCATCCACGCCGAACCGCCCGCCGCGATGGCGGTCTCGACCAGCGAGTCCACCTCCTCGCGGCTCTCGGCCGAGAAGCACAGCAGGGCCTCACGCGAGGTCGACGTGTCACAGATGTCGTCGGCGATGAACTCCTTGAACTTGGCCTCGGTCAGCATCATCACGGTGGTCATGTCGTTGACGAGCATCGAGGCGGTGTTCTCGTCGCTGAAGGTCTCGTTGAACCCGAAGCCGAGCCCGTCGAAGAACTTCCGGGTCGCCTCGATGTTCTTCACGGCCAGGTTCACGAAAAGCATTCGGGACATTGTCTGCTCCTGTCATCGGGTGTACGCGTCGCTGCGTCCTCGGCTTCCGAGGTCGTCGAAGAGTTAGACCGACGCCGATCGGAAAACTCATCGGTCCCCGCCAACTATGTCCGTTCGACGCGGTCCGAGCACGGCGAACGGCGGTTGGGTTACCGTCGACCCCGGCGCTCGTACCGCCATGAATCCACACGAGTTCGAAGGAGACAACGCCATGTCGCAGCAGGTTCGGGGTGTCATCGCCCGCTCGAAGGGAGCGCCGGTCGAGATCGCGACGATCACCATCCCCGATCCGGGGCCGGGCGAGGTGGTCGTCGCCGTCGCCACCTGCGGCGTCTGCCACACCGACCTCACCTACCGCGACGGCGGCATCAACGACGAGTACCCGTTCCTGCTCGGCCACGAGGCGGCCGGCATCGTCGAGAGCGTCGGCGCGGGCGTCGACTCGGTCGCGGTCGGCGATTTCGTGGTGCTGAACTGGCGGGCCGTCTGCGGTCAGTGCCGCGCCTGTAAGCGCGGACGCCCCCAGTACTGTTTCGACACCTTCAACGCGACGCAGAAGATGACCCTCGAGGACGGCACCGAGCTCACTCCCGCCCTGGGCATCGGTGCGTTCGCGGACAAGACCCTGGTGCACGCCGGCCAGTGCACGAAGGTGGACCCGACCGCGGATCCCGCGGTGGTGGGCCTGCTCGGCTGCGGCGTCATGGCTGGCATGGGCGCGGCCATGAACACCGGCAACGTCGGGCGCGGCGATTCGGTCGCGGTCATCGGCTGCGGCGGAGTCGGCGACGCCGCCGTCATGGGCTCGCGGCTGGCGGGCGCGGGCACGATCATCGCGATCGACCGCGACCCCCGCAAGCTGGAGTGGGCCGTCGAGCTCGGTGCCACCCACACCATCAACGCCGCCGAGGTCGACGACGTGGTCGAGGCCGTGCAGGAGCTGACCGGGGGCTTCGGCGCCGATGTGGTGGTGGACGCGGTCGGGCGGCCGGAGACCTGGAAGCAGGCGTTCTACGCGCGCGACCTGGCAGGCACCGTGGTCCTGGTGGGCGTGCCGACCCCGGACATGACGCTGGAGATGCCGCTGGTGGACTTCTTCTCTCGCGGCGGATCGCTGAAGTCGTCCTGGTATGGCGACTGCCTGCCCGAACGCGACTTCCCGATGCTCGTGGACCTGTACCAGCAGGGCCGGCTGCCGCTGGAGAAGTTCGTCACCGAGCGGATCGCACTCGACGAGGTGGAGCAGGCGTTCGAGTCCATGCACCGCGGCGAGGTGCTGCGTTCGGTGGTCGTGCTGTGAGCGGCGTGCGGGTGGATCGGGTCGTCACGTCCGGCACCTTCAGCCTCGACGGCGGCACCTGGGACGTCGACAACAACATCTGGCTGATCGGTGACGACTCCGAGGTGGTCATCGTCGATGCCGCGCACACCGCACAGCCGATCATCGACGCGGTCGCAGGCAGGAAGGTCGTCGCGATCGTCTGCACGCACGGCCACAACGACCACGTGACGGTGGCCCCGGAGCTGTCGGAGCGTCTGGACGCGCCGATCCTGCTGAACCCGGCCGACGACGTGCTCTGGGAGATGACGCATCCGGGTGTGCGGCACGGATCGCTCGAGGACGGGCAGCGGATCGCGGTGGCGGGCACCGACATCCAGGCCATCCATACGCCGGGACACTCCCCGGGCTCGACGTGCCTGTACCTGCCGGAGGCGGGGGAGTTGTTCACCGGCGACACCCTGTTCTCCGGCGGGCCGGGGGCGACCGGGCGCTCGTACTCCGACTTCCCGACGATCATCGGCTCGATCCGCGACAAGCTGTTCGCACTGCCTGCGGAGACGAAGGTGCACACCGGTCACGGCGACGGCACCACGATCGGTACCGAATCGCCGCATCTCGAGGAGTGGATCCGGGTGGGCTCATAGGGACCGGCTACCTCCCCGGCGACCTTCACTAGAGTCGGGGGATGGCTACCGTCTGGACAGTTCCTATCGACATCAACACCCGCTGGCTCCACTCGCCCGAGGTCCAGACCTTCCTCGCATCCAACGACCTGGCCGACGCATCCGCGGATCCGCGGGTGCGGCTGGAGCAGTTCGCCGATGTGGCCTCGGCCCTCGGGCGACATGTGGGCCGGACGTTCACCTCGGTTCACGCGGCATCGGCGGCGCTGTTCGATCGGATCGACGGTGCAGGCCATGGTGTCCCGGTGGCCTTGCGGCTCGCCGCGCTACGTCTGATCGTGACGGCGGTCCACCAGACCCGCCCCGCGCCGAAGCCGTTGCCCGCGAGGGTGACCGAGCAACTCGGGGTGTACGTGTACGCGCTGCTGGATCCACGCAATCGATCGGTCTTCTACGTGGGGAGTGGTCGCGGCAACCGCGTGTTCGGCCATGTCTGGGCGGCGCTGGAGGAAACCGAGAGCCTCCGGTTGCTCGAGGGCCAGGAATCGGACCTCGCCGAGGTCACGGCCGCGACCACCACGCGCATCCGCGACATCTACGACTCCGGCCACGAGGTGGAGCACTACATCGCGGCGCATCGGGTCGCGTCCGCCGACGACGATCGGACCGCGGAGGGCATCGGCGGGGCGCTCGTCGGCGTGCTCGGCCTGATCGAGCCGGAGACCGAGACCCCCGGCCTCACCAACCTCGCCGGCGGCGCATCCGACCTCAGGGCCGTGCCTGTCGACGACCTGGTGCTGCAGTATGAGGCGGAACCGGTACCCGACCTGCCCACGCCGTGCTTCCTGGTCGAGGTGAAGGGCGCAGCCAAGCGGGGCGCGACGCCGGACGAGATCTACGCGATGGCGCGGCAGTCGTGGGCGGCCGGTACCGCGGTACGCGAATCGGCCGGGATTCCGGTGATCGTGTTCGCGGACAACATCGTTCGGTCCGTGTACCGCGCCGAGTCGTGGGCGATGGTCTCGCGCACCACCGACACCGCGCTGTGGCGGTTCACGGGCACCGCCGACCCGGAACTCGAGGACCGGTTCGTGAAGAAGCGGGTCACGCCCGACCGCGTCGGCCTGAAGAAGTGGCCGGCGAACGGATCGGTGTCCCACCTGACACACGCGCGTCCGGGACGCTGAGGCCGGACGAGGGGGTCCGTCCGTTTTGAACTG